>CAIPAI010000043.1 GCA_903863015.1 uncultured Actinomycetes bacterium | reverse complement strand
TTCTCGCTCAAGTAATGACTAGCGGGATTGTTTAAGCGCAGCCGAAATTCGTTCGGCAGTTGCTACCACTGCAGCCGCATGAAGGCGACCGGGTCTGCGACCGAGTCGCTCAAGTGGTCCACTCACGCTTACAGCTGCAATCACGCGATTATGCGGACCACGTACTGGCGCAGAAACACTTGCAACTCCAGCTTCGCGTTCACCTACGCTCTCTGACCATCCTTGACGACGTACGGCCTCTAAGCGAGCTGCCGTGAAGCGAGCGCCAGTTGTTCCTTGATTAATACGAGAGGCGTCTTCCCAAGCGAGTAAGACTTGCGCAGCAGATCCGGCATGCATCGTGAGTAGCGAACCAATCGGGACTGAGTCGCGCAGACCACTGACGCGTTCGGCTGCAGCAATACAGATGCGATGTTCACCTTGACGGCGATAGAGCTGTGCGCTCTCGCCAGTGGCGTCGCGCAGGAGTGCGAGCGCAGGCGTGGCGACCGCGACGAGACGATCTTCACCGGCGGCACCCGCCAGTTCAATAAATCTCGGTCCGAGAACAAAGCGTCCCTGGATATCACGACTCACCATTCGGTGGTTTTCTAAGGCAAGAGCCAAGCGGTGCGCGGTCGGGCGGGAGATGCCAGTGGCGCTGACCAGGCCCGCTAGATTTTGCGGTCCAGCCTCAAGCGCATTCAAGACTTGCGCGACTTTGTCGAGAACTCCGACTCCACTAATGTTGTCCACGATCCAATACTTGCGTATCACTATTTGAGACGCAAGTGGACAGCGAAAGGGACTCACTATGGCTCTTACCCTCGCAGAGAAAGTCTGGCGCGATCACTTAGTGCGCAGCGCAGATGGCGAACCCGACCTGCTCTACATCGATTTGCATCTTTTGCATGAAGTTACCAGCGCGCAGGCCTTTGACGGTTTGCGCCTTGCTGGTCGCAAAGTCCGTCGTCCCGATCTCACGATCGCTACGGAAGATCACAACACCCCAACAATCGATATTGATAAGCCGATCGCTGACTTGGTGTCGCGCGCACAAATCGATGCACTCCGCAATAACGCTGTTGAGTTTGGTATTCGTCTCCACTCGCTCGGCGATGCTGACCAGGGAATCGTGCACGTTGTTGGACCACAACTCGGCCTTACACAACCAGGTATGACGGTTGTTTGCGGTGACTCGCACACTTCTACGCACGGTGCTTTCGGTGCGCTGGCATTCGGTATGGGCACCAGTGAAGTTGAGCATGTGATGGCAACTCAAACTCTGCCACTCAAGAAATTTAAGACGATGGCCATTACGGTGAACGGCAAGTTAAAGCCGGGCGTTACTTCAAAGGACATCATTCTTGCGGTCATCGCAAAGATTGGTACCGGCGGTGGACAGGGTTACGTCCTTGAGTACCGTGGCGAAGCCATTCGCGCACTTTCTATGGAAGGTCGCATGACGGTCTGCAACATGAGCATCGAAGCTGGTGCACGCGCGGGCATGATTGCTCCAGACGAAACCACTTTTGAATATCTCAAGGGTCGCCCACATGCCCCGCAAGGTGCTGATTGGGATGCTGCGGTGGCTTACTGGAGTACTTTGCAGAGCGATCCAGCTGCCAAGTTCGACGCCGAAGTTATCTTGAACGCAGATGAGCTTGCTCCTTTCGTCACGTGGGGAACAAATCCCGGCCAAGGACTTCCGCTCACTGCAAATGTTCCGAATCCAAATGAGTACTCCGATCCAGAAGAGCGCAATGCTGCATCTCGCGCCCTTGAATACATGGGGCTCACTGCAGGCACGCCACTTCGTGACATCAAAATCGACACTGTCTTCCTGGGTTCGTGCACCAATGGTCGTATCGAAGATTTGCGAGCCTCTGCCGAAATCCTTAAGGGCAAAAAGATTGCTTCGACTCTTCGCATGCTCGTTGTTCCTGGCTCTGCCAAGGTGCGCCTGCAAGCCGAAGCCGAAGGTCTCGACAAGGTATTCCTTGATGCCGGTGCCGAATGGCGACAAGCCGGATGCTCAATGTGTTTGGGCATGAATCCTGATCAATTGGCAGTGGGGGAGCGCAGCGCTTCCACCAGTAATCGCAACTTCGAAGGACGCCAAGGAAAGGGTGGACGTACCCACCTGGTCAGTCCCCTCGTCGCCGCAGCAACTGCGCTGCGTGGCACCCTCTCCTCTCCGGCCGATCTAGATTCAGCGAAAGTGGGCGCATAACCATGGAGAAGTTCATTAGCCACACCGGAACCGGTGTCCCACTCCGTCGCAGCAATGTTGATACCGATCAAATCATTCCCGCTGTCTGGCTCAAGAAGATCACTCGCACTGGTTTCGAAGAGGGTCTCTTCGCTGCCTGGCGCCAAGATCCGGAGTTCGTACTCAATAAGCCAGAGTTCGCCAAGGGCACCGTGTTGGTGGCCGGCGCGGATTTCGGAACAGGTTCTTCTCGCGAACATGCGGTCTGGGCGTTGCAGAATTACGGCTTTCGCGCCGTCATATCTAGCCGCTTCGCCGACATCTTCCGCGGTAACTCCCTCAAGGGCGGTCTCCTTACGGTGGTGCTCTCGCAGAGCGATGTCGAAGCTATCTGGGCAGCGATTGAAAGTGACCCGAAGACTGAAATCACGGTCGATCTTGAGGCGCGCCAAGTGCGGTACGCCACCACTTCGGTCGGATTTGAGATCGACGATTACACGCGTTGGCGCCTCATGGAAGGGCTCGACGATATCGGTCTGACCCTGCGCCACGTTGATGCAATTGATGATTTTGAAAAGACGCGGCCGGCTTACAAGCCCGCCACTTTGCCTGCAAAAGTGTAAGGCGTCACATTTATATAAACTCTCGAGTAATCCTTCAGAGTTTGAAAACCCTTAGAAAATAAGGGGTTTCGGTGTTTCGGTTTTGGACACTTACGTAAAAAAGCCTTATGTTATGGGCGTTCCGGGAACCCGGAAACAGAATAATTAAGGGGAATTCGTGAATAAGGCAGAGCTCATTGATGCTCTTTCGGCTCACTTCGAAGGAAGTAAGAAGGAAGCAACGAAGGCAGTAGAAGCAGTAATCGACACCATCGTTCGCACAGTTGTTGCTGGCGAAAAGGTTGCCATTGCTGGTTTCGGTAACTTCGACAAGGTAATCCGCAATGCCCGCACGGCGCGTAACCCAGCGACCGGTGCCACCGTCAAGGTGAAGGCAACCGCAGTTCCTAAGTTCAAGCCAGCAATGCAATTCAAGGAAGAAGTTTCAGGCAAGCGCAAGGTTGCTGCTGCTGTAAAGCCAGCCGCAAAGAAGCCTGCTGCTAAGAAGGCTGCTGCTAAGAAGGCCGCCCCTAAGAAGGCTGCAAAGAAGGCTGCTCCTCGCAAGGCTGCTAAGAAGGCTGCTCCTCGCAAGGCAGTAAAGAAGGCTGCAAAGAAGCGTTAATTCACGCTCTCTTTTAGCGAAGGGGTCGCGCATCATGCGCGGCCCCTTTTGCTATTTGCTCACTTCACTATTCGTTGCTTGGGAAGTTTTTCGCAAGCGCTAGTAAGCGTTTGGCATGCACGCGAAGGCCGCCGCTAGCTGCCACCAGAGAGATTGCGTCGTCGATATCCAGTCGCAGTGTGAGTGGCGCAAGAACTTCTACGGCGCCCCCTGCAAGGTGAGCAGTTGCAGAATCTCTTCCAAAGCGCGGCATAAGTAGGTCTGCAGAGTTTGCAAAGAGCAGCGAGGTGCCATCGCCGGCGGCATCACGTACAAAACCAAAAGGAATTGATGAAGCCTCTGCGAGTAAGGCGGAAAGGTCTGCAGGAGTAAGGGTTGCTAGATCTGCTGGGATCACGATCGCGGGCCCAGAAGTTGCCCCTGCTCCTAAGGAAATGGCTTCGTTGAGACCTTCGCCTTGATCCATCAACACTTCAGCGTCTTGGTGCCAAGCCGATATTTCTGAGTCACCGGTGATCAAGATGACTTTTCCGATCTCGGGTGTGGCACGCAGAGATTCGATGATGTCTGCAAGGAAGGCGCGGGCCCAATCTTCCCCATCTACCCCATACAGGGCGTGGAGTCTGGATTTGGCCGCGACGGAGCCCTTGAAGGGCACGATTGCTGTCCAGGGGGAAGCCATAGAGGTGATCCTATGGCTAGGCTCTGGGGATGGCTGTACGCGTCAAGGTGGGTCCTTACTATCGCTTTGCGGCATTGATTATTCGCCCCCTTCTCTTTGCGATCACCAAGCGGGATTGGCGCGGCTTCGAGAATGTCCCCAAAAAGGGCGGCGTCATCGTTGCGGTGAACCATATTTCGCACGCCGACCCCTTGGTCTTTGCGCACTACCTCTTTGACAATGGCCGGCCGGGACGTTTCCTGGCCAAGTCCGGTCTCTTCTCGGTTCCCATTGTGGGACGCATTATTCGTGGCGCCGGCCAGATTCCAGTCTTTCGCGAAAGCGATGGCGCTCACGCCGCCTATATGGCCGCGGTAGAGGCTGTGAAAGGTGGAGAACTTCTGGGCGTCTACCCCGAGGCTACTTTGACGAGAGATCCTCACCACTGGCCGATGACTGGAAAAACTGGAGTCGCACGCATTGCATTGGAAACCGGTGCGCCCGTTATTCCAGTTGCCCAGTGGGGCGCCCAAGAAATCATCGGAACTTACGCAAAGCGAATCAAACTCTTTCCACGAACTCTCGTTCACGTACATGCAGGTCCTGCATTAGATCTCTCGCCGTGGCTCGGTAAACCCATTAATCAACAGGTGCTCATTGAAGTAACAAATTTTGTCATGGACGCTATTACGTCAATGCTGGAAGAGATTCGTGGAGAGAAAGCTCCCGCTGAGCGATTCGACCTTCGCAAGTCCGACCTTCCGCGAACCGGCAACTTTAAGAAGAAGAAACGATGACCTCAATCTCTATTCTCGGTGCTGGTTCCTGGGGAACTGCTTTTGCGCAAGTGGTGGCCGATGCTGGTCATCAGGTGCTCCTCTGGGGTCGAGATGAAGCCGTCATTGCAGAGATTAATTCACGTCACATGAACTCCAAGTTCCATGCCGGAATCGCGCTTTCAGAATCGATAACCGCAACGAGTGATGCCCCACGAGCGCTCGCTGCTGATGTAGTGGTACTTGCTGTGCCTACTCAAGCATTGCGTAGCAACTTGCAGGCGTGGAAACCATATATTTCAGATGACTCTCTAGTTGTGAGTCTGCTTAAAGGTTTGGAAATGACTACCTCGCTTCGGGTAAGTGAAATTGTCGCGCAAGAGTGGGGACACCAAGCGGATCGGTTCGCGCTTGTCACTGGACCTAACTTGGCTGGCGAAATCATTGCGCGGCAACCTGCTGCTGGCGTTGTCGCATCATCGTCGGAACAGAGCGCGTTGCTCCTGCAATCTCTTTCAGGTGCGCCGTATTTTCGTCCATACACATCAACAGATGTAGTCGGTTGCGAAATTGCAGGTGTCGGCAAGAACGTCATCGCTTTTACGGTGGGTATGGCTGTCGGACTGGGCATGGGTGACAACACGCAAGCCACGGTGATTACTCGAGGTTTGGCCGAGATCACCCGGCTGGGAGTAGCCATGGGAGCGGAGGACGCTACTTTTTCTGGATTAGCCGGACTCGGCGATTTGGTTGCCACTTGCTCCTCGCCACTTTCACGTAACCGCACTTTCGGCGAGCGACTAGGCAAGGGCCTCACTCTCTCCGAAGCAACTGAGGCTGCTTCAACGACTGCTGAAGCAGTAAAGAGCGCGAGACCACTTCTGGAACTGGCGATTCGCCACGGCGAGTCGATGCCTATTACTGAAGCGGTAGTTGCCGTGATCGAAGGCGCGCTTACGCCAACCGATGCGGTCCGCAAATTGATGTCACGTGAAAAGCGAGCTGAGTAGTTAAAGAGAGTTGAGCGCGCTTTCTAAATCGCTCCAGAGATCTTCCACGTTTTCAATTCCCACGCTGAGGCGAATAAGTGAATCGTCCACTTCTGGTGATTCAGATTTCCAGCGACGGCGACGTTCCAGAAGGGACTCCACGCCGCCGATGCTCGTTCCATGCATCCAGATCTTCGTGGAGTCACAGAGTTTGATTGCGGCATTCTTTCCACCATGCAATTCAATGGCGATGATGGAGCCGAAGCGCCCACTCATCTGATTCTTAGCTAATTCATGTTGTGGATGGCTAGGTAGCCCAGGGTAGGAAACTCGAGAAACTGCAGGATGTTCGGAAAGACGAGCTGCCAGGAGTTCTGCGCTACTACACGCTTCTTTTACGCGAATGGCTAATGTGCGCATTCCGCGAAGAGCGAGCCATGCCTCAAAAGGCGCGATAACCGCACCATTCAGGACTCTTGCAAGTTGGAGTTTGTCGTAAAGCACCTCTTCTTTTACGACGGTTGCGCCCATAAGTAGATCCGAGTGACCGGCGATCCACTTCGTAACCGAGTGGATCACGATGTCGGCACCGAGCGAAAGTGGATTTGTGAGCATTGGCGTAGCAAAAGTGGAATCGACCACCACCATCGCACCGGCCGCATGTGCAATCGCTGCAGCGCGTGTGATGTCAGTGATGGCAAGGGTCGGGTTGGTTGGCGTTTCAATCCAGAGCATGTGCGCGCCTTGGACCGCTTTCTCGATCTCTGCAAGATTGCTCGTGTCGATGGGGCGGCGGATGATTTCACCGCGCTCTTCTTTGGTGCGCGCAACGTTGAGTGCACCGGTGTAGGCGACATGCGGAACTACGACGATGCCACCGATCGGCACCAATCCCATGACGGTGGTGGTGGCTGCCATGCCAGAGCCATAAGCGAGGGCGAGTCCACCTTCTAATTCACCAAGTGCATCCTCAAAGGCGCGACCAGTTTCGTGATGTTCGCGGGCGTACGCGTAGAGCGGTGGATTATCTTCCGGACCGGCAATGTAGGTGGAGGAGAGTGAGATGGTGGGGTTGACTGGCGCGCCAGCTATTCGCGGCGGCCGACCGGCGTGCACCACTGTTGTCTCGATACGGACGGCTTTGTCGGCGGAATCACTCATGGAGTAAGTATCCACTATCGGGCGACTTATCAGCTCGTTCGGGTACTGTCATCTCATGCCTCGAGTACGTGTAGCCCTCTTGTGTGGAGGGCAAAGTAGTGAGCACGGTATCTCCTGCGTCTCTACCGGTAGCGTGCTCGCTGCGATCGACCAGGATCGCTTCGACGTGACTGTGCTTGGAATTACTCGCGATGGTGGTTGGCGCGTGATGGAAAGCCCTGATTTCGTTCTTCGTGGAGACGTATTGCCGGAGATCACAGATGCCACACATAGTGCACTTGCTGGACCGGCACTTCTTGACGGATTCGATGTGGTTTTCCCACTGCTCCACGGTGCTTATGGTGAAGATGGAGCCATTCAAGGATTAATGGAAAGTGCCAAGATGCGCTATGTCGGGTCTGGCGTGCTGGCATCGGCGGCATCTATGGAGAAGTCAGCAATGAAGCAACTGCTTACTTCTGCTGAACTTCCCACACCAGACCACGTCTCATTCCGCTTTGCAGACTGGGTGCTCGATCCCGCCGGCATTGAAAGTGAAATCACCGAGCACCTTCCACTTCCAGTATTCGTCAAACCTTCGCGCGCAGGATCGAGCCAAGGAATTACAAAAGTGAAGAGCGCGGCTGATCTTGGCGATGCGATTGCAGCTGCAGGCGAACACGACGCACGCATCATTGTTGAAGAGGGCGTCATTGGTCGCGAAGTTGAATGTGCAGTACTTCAAAATGCTCAAGGCGAAATTATGGTCTCGATTCCAGGTGAAATTTTGGTAGACAGTAAATACGAATTTTATGATTTCGCTGCCAAGTATTTTGACGACGGCACCACTCTTACAATTCCGGCTGAACTAGACAGCCCTTTAGTTAAAGAGATTCAAGCGATGGCGCAGGAGGCCTTTATCGCACTTGGTTGCGAGGGGTTGGCGCGCGTTGATTTCTTCTTGACCGCCGAAGGTCCACTCATTAACGAAGTGAATACCATGCCTGGCTTTACGCCCACTTCGATGTATCCACGTTTGTGGGATGCCAGTGGCGTGCCTTACGCAGAACTTATATCCATCTTGCTTGATGAAGCGCTCGCGCGCCCCACCACGATTTTGCGATAGCGGTTAGAAATGCACCACGGGGCAAGTAAGCGTGCGAGTAATTCCCGGCACTGCCTGTACTTTCGCAACCACTTGTCGGCCAAGCTCGTTCATGTCGGTAGCTTCAGAGCGCACGATGACGTCGTATGGACCGGTGACATCTTCGGCGAGAGTGATGCCAGGGAGTTGTCGAATGGCATCGGCCACTTCAGCGGACTTACCGACCTCAGTCTGAATCAAGATGTAAGCGTGCACGGTGGACATGATCACTCCTCTCACTCGGAGACGATGGGGTGCCTCCTCTGCCAGGAGCGTAACGGCTGGAGTGCGCTATGAGTAGCCTCGGCGAGGTGGGGGAGTTCGGGCTGATTGCTGCAATCGCACTCGCCACGCGCGTTGGCGCAGGAGTGGAGATCGGAATTGGTGATGATGCTGCCCTCGTCGCGGTCTCGTCCGGGAAAGTACTTATCACCACTGATATGGCAGTGGAGGGTGTGCACTTTCGCACTGATTGGTCGAGTGCGTACGAGATCGGTCGCAAATGTGCAGCGGCAAATTTGGCTGATATTGCTGCCATGGGTGGTGTTACTCGAGCCCTTGTTGTGGCTTTTGCCGCGCCGCCGCAGCTTTCTACCGAGTGGGCTTTGCAACTAACCCAAGGTATTAACGACGAGTGCGCGGTGGAAGGTGCCAGCGTGGTCGGTGGAGATACTGTGCGCGGGGAAATCATCACTATTTCGATTACCGCAATTGGCGAAGTAAGCCCTGCGATCTCTGCTCCAGTCACACGCACTGGTGCTCAGGTGGGTGACATCGTTTATCTCCTCGGCCAAACTGGTGCGTCGGCAGCTGGACTTGAAATTCTTTCTCGTGGACTTGGCATTGCTCCTGGTCTCATTGCTCTTCATAAAGTTCCCAAGCCTCCGTATGAAAGTGCACGTGAATTCGCTGCGCTAGGTGCCACATCTCTCTGTGATGTGAGCGATGGTCTTGTTGCTGATTTGGGTCATATTGCCGATGCCAGTGGGGTCACTATTGATATCGATGTTGATGCCTTAGATATTTCTGAGCTATTCGCTGCTGCCCACGAACTTGAAGTAGATCCATTCGAGTGGGCCCTGGGTGGTGGAGAAGATCACGCGTTCACTGGCACGTTGCCGCCCCAAGCAGTGCCACCCGCAGGCGCACGTGCTATCGGCATCGTGTGTCCAAGAGGTGAGGGTGCGGTAGTAAGTGCAGGGATTGCACTAGGTCATCTTGGCCATGATCACTTTTCCGCTTAACTAATGAATTAGAGTGTGAATATGAAGCGTGTGCTCACCATCGCAGGGTCCGATAGCGGCGGTGGTGCCGGCATCCAGGCCGATCTCAAAACAATGCTTGCCTGTGGCGTGCACGGGATGAGCGTGGTTACCGCGATCACCGCGCAGAATTCGTTGGGAGTGCAAGGCGTTTGGGAGATGTCTTCAGAGGCGGTTGAGGCGCAGTTTCACTCTGTCGTTGACGATATTGGTGTCGATGCGGTGAAGACCGGGATGCTGGCAAATGCGCAACTAGTTGCGGTAGTTGCGCAGCTCTTAGAACGACTCCCCGCCGACGTGCCGATCGTGGTTGATCCTGTGGGCGTGAGTAAGCATGGTGATTCTCTTCTTGCCGTTGATGCGCTGACGAACCTTCGCGAGCGACTCATTCCGATAGCTACGGTGATTACTCCAAACCTTTACGAAGTTTCGCAGCTCACTGGAATTACTATTTCTGATGAGAAAGGTATGACTCACGCGGCTGATGCGCTCCTGGCTTTCGGTCCCGAGTGGGTGTTGATCAAAGGTGGCCACCTCTCTGGACCAGCAGTTGATCTGCTAACAAATGGAAAGGAGAGCCATCGCTTTGAATCCGTGCGGTACGAGAATCGACATACTCACGGAACGGGTTGCACTCTTGCCTCGGCAATCGCAAGTTACCTAGCGCTTGGCAATTCTGTTCCAGAATCGGTGGAGCTAGCGAAGAAGTACATCACTGGTGCCATCATGTTGGGTTTTCCATTAGGTTCAGGGATTGGTCCGGTAGATCATGGTTGGCAAAGTCGAAAGAGTTGATGAGATGACAAACGATTTTTGGAAGTTCTATATGGAGACGCACGTACGTGTCACTGATGATCACACTCGCACCCATCTCCTTATGGCTACTGACGTGCCGAGCGGTGAGTGGAATTTTCCTGCGGAAGAATTCTTTGTGATGACGGCAGCCAACCCATGGAGCAGCGATCAATTCACCCCACAGATGAACGCTGCCCTGAATGCGGGACTTCGTCGCGGGTTAGAACGTGCCGGAGCCTTTCTCTTCGATGCAGTGGGCCATGACCCAGCCTCAACCTGGATAGAACCGGGATTTGCAGTAATGGGTTTGGACGAAGCGACAGTCTTGGAGTTCGCTCGCCAGTTCGGACAGAACGCGGTCTACCGGATGAGTCCGGGAGCATTTACATGTGTGGGCGCGCTCTTAGAGAATCGCGAAACCAGGGCTCTGCAGATTAGTTGAAGTGCGCGTTAATGAAGCGGACTAGCGAGTTACTTTGCCGGCCTTCAGGCAAGAGACGCAGACGTTGACGCGCTTTGGGGTGCCCTTGATGATCGCGCGGACGCGTTGAATGTTGGGGTTCCAGCGGCGTGAAGTACGTACGTGGGAATGGGAAATGCTGTTGCCCCACGATGGGCCCTTGCCACAGATCTCGCATACCGATGCCACGTCATACTCCTTGATAGGGGTTTTCATCAGGCGCAAAAGCGCCTTGCTTACGGTTGAAGAGTAGCCGAGAGCCTGCCTTGGGGCGAAATCGGCGCTAGCCTGACGCTTATGGCCAACACCCCCAGCGCGCCTGAAACTCGCCCCGATGGGTTGAGTGCAGTCGAGTTTCGTGCCTGGATTGAGCGTAGCGCGACCTTGCTGGGGCAAGCTCGCGAGGGGCTCAACAGCGAAAACGTCTATCCCGTGGCCGATGGCGATACCGGGACCAATGTCTGGGCCACAGTGGAAGCAGGCCGCGTCGCGTTAGGTGGAGGGCCCTCAACAGGGCAGGCTCCGGCCCTCTTTGCGCAGGGCGCGTTGGTGGGGGCGCGGGGCAATTCCGGGGTTATCACCAGTCAGATTTTTGCTGGCATAGCATCTGGGCTCGATGGCGGCCTGGTTGCTGCTCTCGAGGCGGCTCAGCAAAGAGCTTGGGATGCGGTTGCCAAACCGTTGCCGGGCACGATCCTTACGGCGATGACATCGGCGACAGAATTCGCCCAGCGTTGTGAAGCAGGAAGTGCGATAGAGATTGCCCGGGCTGCCTGGAGCGGTGCACATCGTGCGGTGATTGATTCAGCACTCAACCCACCTATTCCTGAAGCTGCTGGTGTTATCGATGCCGGCGCACATGCATTGGAACGAATCTTGGCAGCGCTAGTGGAAGTTCTTGATCCTGCTTCGGCCCCACTCGAAGGGATTACTTTCACTCCCGCCAGTGTTACAGCCTGCGAAGGCGAACCTGATGGCGAATACGAAGTGATGTACCTACTCTCGACGGAAGAAGTGCATAAAGTTTCGAAGTTGCGCAGCGATTTAGATGCGATCGGATCAAGCGTGATAGTGGTGGGTGATTCACCTACCTGGAACGTTCACATACATACAGACGACGCGGGCGCTGCGGTCGACGCAGGTATGAAGGCAGGAACCGTGCACCGCGTTCGCATCACGACACTCGCATCTTCTGCCGTAGGCGGAACACGGCGCGTGATTACCGTGGCAAACGGCGCGGGATTACAAGAAGTGCTTGAAGCATCAGGAGTCACGGTCATCGCGGCTTTTGAATCTCGTCGAGTCGGCGTTGATGAGTGGATCGACGCGGCCGAAGGTGCCCATGAGGTACTGCTTCTTCCACACGACAAGGCGGGTAAGTCGACTGCAGATGAAGCTCTCATCGTCATTCGAGAAGATGGCGCTCGCGCAGCGGTCTTACCCTCACGTTCTCCAGTGCAATCTTTGGCAGCCATCGCGCTACATGACGAGAGCAAGAGTTTCGACGAGGTCTTAGGGGAGATGACCGAAGCGGTCGCTCATGCGAAATATGCAACGCTTGCAGTGGCACGTCGACCATTTCTTACTTTCGCAGGCGAATGTGCGGCCGGTGACGTACTCGGATTAATCAACGGTGATGTTGCTGTGGTGGGCAAGAGTCTCGAGCAAGCAGCACGTGATACTGCTGCACTCATTTTGCGTGACGGAGGTGACTTGCTCACCATTGTTATTGGCGAAGGCGGTGATAGCGCGCTCGCAGATGCAGTCGCCCACTCGGCGCGAACCATCAATCCTGGCATCGACATATCTATCATTCATGGCGGTCAGGCGTGGTACCCGCTTTTGCTCGGAGTTGAGTAAAGGTGAGTAATACAGAACTTACGGCCCAGTTTCAGGCACCGCTCAAGAAGTATTTGGGTGATAAAACGGCGAAAGTATTAGAGAGCGGGCTCGCCCTTCGCACGGTGGAGGATCTGATTCGTCATTACCCGCGCCGATACGCCGAGCGCGGTGAGCTCACAAGTCTCGATGGTTTAGTCGATGGTGAGTTAGTCACACTTGTTGGCGAAATATCTAAAGTAACGAACCGACAATGGAAAACCCGAAAGGGTTCCATGCTTGAAGTCATCGTCTCTGATGGTCAATCGGTGGTCACGATGACCTTCTTCAATCAGGCGTGGCGCGAACGCGAGATTCGAGTCGGGCGCCGAGCGCTCTTTGCTGGGAAGGTCTCTACTTACAAAGGTAAGCGACAACTTGCTCATCCAGATTATCAATTCTTAGACGCTTCGGATTCTGATTCCGCTGAAAGCAAAGCTCGGGAATATGCAAGCGCTTTAGTCCCGGTCTATCCAGCAACGGCAAAATTGCCATCATGGAAGATCGGTCAGTGCATAGACACGGTACTTACAGTTTTGGGTGAAGTTCCCGACGTCATTCCGGTCAAAGTGCGAAAAGAGTTAGGTTTTCCTTCGGCGCCAGCCGCTATTCGAGGCGTGCACCAACCCGAGACACGCGCCGAAGCGGCCAAGGCGCGTGAAGCTCTCGCCTTTGAAGAAGCATTTACGCTTCAGGTATTGCTCGGGAAGCGACGTGCACAACTGCGCGCGCTTGTGTCGCAACCTCGTGCGCTGCGAGGTGGCGGGCTCCTTGAAGAGTTTGACGCCCGCTTACCGTTTGATCTCACTAAAGGACAGCGAGAAGTGAGTGCAGAGATTGAAACTGATCTTTGTAGGTCGCATCCCATGCATCGTCTCCTTCAAGGAGAAGTGGGTTCGGGTAAAACGGTAGTTGCCTTGCGAGCAATGCTTGCGGTGATTGATGCGGGAGGCCAATGTGCACTCTTGGCGCCTACCGAAGTTTTGGCACAACAACACTTTAGGTCGATCTCACTCATGCTCGGTGATTTAGCAATGAAGAATATGCTGGGCGGGGCTGCGCACTCCACCAAAGTGGTCTTGTTAACTGGATCGATGAATACTGCGACTAGGCGTTCCACCATGCTCGATATCGCTAGTGGCGAAGCCGGCATTGTTATTGGGACGCACGCACTACTTTCCGAGAATGTTTCCTTCGCAGAGCTAGGGCTCGTTGTAGTTGACGAGCAACACCGCTTCGGCGTTGAACAACGAGATGCCTTGCGGGCTAAAGGCGAACAACCTCATTTGCTCGTGATGACCGCAACTCCGATTCCTCGCACCGTTGCAATGACAGTATTTGGAGACCTTGATGTCTCTATCCTTGCGGAGTTGCCAAAAGGTCGCTCGCCCATCACTACGCACGTGGTCTCTCAACTCGAAAAGCCGGCATTTGTAGAACGCGCCTGGCAGCGGGTAGTGGAAGAGGTTGCAAAAGGTTTCCAGGCGTATGTCGTGGTGCCACGCATCGGTGACGAAGGAGCAAGCGATGACGCGGCCAGTGGAGAGTTGGCGGAGAGTTCGGACGGCGAAGAATCAGAGAGCAAGCGCAGACCCATCGCACTCCTAGAGATCGCTCCTCAACTCATGCAAGGCCCGCTCTCCGCTGTGCGAGTTGGCATTCTGCATGGTCGATTAGCGAGTGAAGAGAAAGATCGCGTGATGTCAGATTTTGCGCGCGGAGATCTCGATGTCCTCATTGCCACGACGGTGATCGAGGTCGGTGTGGATGTGCCAAATGCCACCACCATGATCGTGCTCGATGCGGAACGTTTTGGTGTCTCTCAATTGCATCAACTTCGTGGTCGCGTCGGTCGAGGAAGTGCACCTGGACTTTGTATTTTGATTTCAGACGCTGAAGAGGGGACGCCTTCACGGGAACGTCTCGACGCCGTGGCTGCCACTCTCGATGGTTTTGAACTCTCTCGTATCGACCTTGAACAGCGCCGCGAAGGTGATGTGCTGGGTACTTCGCAGAGTGGAAATAGATCACACTTGCGGTTGTTGAGGGTGTTGCGCGATGAGTCACTTATCGAAAGCGCTCGTGCTGCCGCCATCTCTCTCTTAGAAGCAGACCCGGAACTAAAGAACGAAAGTGATCTGGTCGCCGCGCTTTCAGCACTTGAGACAGAAGAGCATGTCTCGTTTATGGAGAAGGGATAAATATGCGCATCATCGCCGGATCTGCTCGCGGCAGAAAATTAGATGCACCGCAAGGGGCTACGCGTCCTACATCGGATCGTGCGCGCGAAGGGGTCTTCTCCACCATTAGTTCGCTCTTTGGCGAATTGCACGATCTACGAGTCCTCGATCTCTATGCCGGTACCGGTGCACTGGGTTTAGAGGCAGCATCTCGAGGGGCGACGTCAGTGGATCTCATCGAAAACGATGCCAAGGCAGTGGCGGTCTGTCGGGCCAATATTGAGAAGGTGGGTCTTTCCGGAGTCAAAGTTCATGCTCTTGCCGTTGAAAAGTGGCTGACCCAGGAAGTGGCCCCTGCTCCTTACGACATCGTGCTCATTGATCCGCCGTATTCCCTCGCCAACGACCGAGTAGAGCATGTGTTGGAGCTCCTTTTGAGCCAAGGGCTCTTAACTGACCGGGCGCTGGTGTCGGTGGAAAGGGAGTCGAAGAGTCCATCTTTTGCCTGGCCAGTGGGGTATTTGGCAGAACGCGAGCGCGCTTATGGGCTCGCGATAGTGCGCTACGCCTCCAAAGATTGCTAGCGTCTCACTTATGAAGCGAAGCGCAGTCTGCCCAGGGTCCTTCGACCCCATCACCAACGGTCACCTCGACATTATTGAGCGGGCTAGCTCCCTCTACGACGAAGTCGTGGTGGCGGTCATGATTAACCACTCTAAGAAGTCGCTCTTCACCGTCGAAGAGAGAATTGAACTCATCCAAGACGTCTGCAAGAAGTTCCCTAACGTTCGAGTCGACTCTTGGCACGGACTCCTGGTGGATTTCTGCAAGAAGAATGAGATTCCAGCGATTGTTAAGGGTTTACGCGCCGTCTCTGACTTTGAATACGAATTGCAGATGTCCCAGATGAATCATCAACTGGCCGGAGTCGAAACTGTTTTCATCTCCACGTCGCCTCAGTATTCATACCTCTCTTCATCTCTCGTGAAGGAAATTGCTACGTATGGTGGTGACGTTTCCGCTTACGTGCCCTCCTCGGTTCTCACTCAACTTCTTAAGAAAGTGAAGGCCTAAAGATGTCGATCGAAGGCGGAGAAGTTCAAGCAGCACCTCAAGTAGTAGATGTTCAGATTGCAATTGATGAAGCGATCGCTCTTGTGCAAGAAGGTAAAGGCGTTCCTTTCTCTGCATCAGCAATCGTGCATCGCGCCGATCTGCTCAATCTCTTAGTTGCCGCCCGGGATCTACTTCCACAAGACTTAGATCAAGCCAAGGCTGTGCTCACCCAAAAAGATGCTGTTATTGAAGAAGGGCGTTATTCAGCCGAACAATTCCTCATTCATGCCCGCGAAGAAGCATCGCGTATGGTGGAAGAGACTGCAGTGGTCAGCGCGGCTCGCGATCGAGCAGATGAAATTATTCAAATGGCAAACGAAGATGCCGAAGCAATCAAACTTGAAACTGATACTTACGTTGATAATCGATTAGCAACTCTGGAAGTTGTCCTGACAAAGACGATGGACGCCATTACCCGTGGGCGTGCGCGCCTTGCTGGTGAGAAAGAGAATGATGGTCTTGTCATCGATGAGTAAAGCATCACCTTTTCTAATTGATACTCGTGAACTCATAAGACGACCAGGTGAGATGCGCGAATCCACGGTTGAAATAGTTACGCCATACCCGATTGGTATCGAAGTCATCGGTATCCCAGCAGGGGCTGAACTTTTTATTGACCTTCGTTTGGAATCGGTCATCGAGGGTGTGCTCGTCACTGCAACAGTAGAAGCCAGTGCAGTAGGTGAGTGTGCGCGTTGTCTGGATCCGGTCGTTGAGGACCTCGATCTCTACATCCAAGAGCTCTACCTCTATGACGATGACGATCGCCCCTCGGGAGGCAAGAAGGCGAAGAAAGCCGCTAAGCATCGCGAAGAAGATGAGGAGATGGAGGCCGACGAGGCGCTCTATAAGCTCGACGGTGAGCTCCTCGACCTCGAGCCACCCTTCCTCGACGCAGTTGTCTTAGCGCTGCCGTTTGCCCCGCTCTGCGATCCGCTCTGTCCCGGCCTCTGCGTGGAGTGCGGCCTTCCTTGGCGGGATTTGCCGGCAGATCACGCTCACGAGGTGATCGATCCCCGTTGGGCTGACCTGAAGAACCGCCTCGATTTGGGGGGAAGCGCCGAGATGGGGGATACTTCCTCTTCGGGTTAGTAGAACCCAGAACGTCCGCCTGAAGGAGTATGTCGTGCCGGTTCCCAAGCGAAAGATGTCGCGCTCTAATACGCGCTCACGCCGCAGCCAGTGGAAGACCACCGCAACTACTCTTGTGCTCTGCGAGCGTTGCCGTGAAAAGAAGCGTCCGCACGTTGCCTGTGGCACTTGCGGTACCTACAACGGTCGCCAAGTACTCGACGTCTAAGTCGCTTGGCACTCTCGCCCCGCGAGAAACTCCTCGCACACATTGGTTTACCTCTCTCCTCTGCAATTCTTGATTTAGCCCTGACGCATCGTTCCTTTGCGTATGAGAACGGTGGCGTACCCACTAATGAGCGCCTTGAGTTTCTTGGTGACAGCGTCCTTGGCATCATCGTCACCGAAGAGCTCTACAACCGCTTCCCAGAATTTCCCGAAGGGCGTTTGGCCAAATTACGTGCAGCAACTGTAAATATGCGGGCGCTCGCGGAAGTCGGTCGCTTCCTCGGCCTGGGTGAAGCGCTCATGATTGGCAAAGGCGAAGAAGTCACTGGCGGGCGCGAAAAGAATTCCATGCTGGCTGATTCCGTAGAGGCTCTCATCGGTGCCATCTATGTAGACCAAGGTTTCGATAAGACGGTCACATTTGTACGCCGAATCATGGCCCCCACTATTGAAGCCGCCGAGAATCTCGGCGCGGGTCTTGATTGGAAGACTTCGTTGCAAGAACTTGCAGCACAATTGGGGCGCGGCCTGCCCGAGTATTCAGTAGAAGAATCCGGGCCTGATCACCTCAAGCATTTCATTGCCACGTGCACCATAGGTAAGAACGCGCTGGGCACGGGCGAAGGAAAGAGTAAGAAGGAAGCCGAGCAACGGGCCGCCGCCGCTGCATTCGCGGCGCTCGAGGAGACGAAGTAACTTTCCTTCATGCCGGAGTTGCCAGAAGTGGAGACCGTGCGCCAAGGATTAATTGATTGGACCCTTGGGCGCACGATTGTTGATGTTGACGTTCGTCATCCGCGGGCAGTAAGACGCCATCAGCCCGGAGCAAGAGATTTCGAAGATCACCTGAAGCACCAAGTCATAGAAGGTGTACATCGCCGCGGAAAATATCTCTGGTTTGAACTCACCGATTTTCCGCTCATCGCCCATCTTGGAATGAGCGGGCAATTTCGCGTTGAAAAAGAGGAGTTACACCACCCTCATGTACGAGTGCACTTCACTCTCGACGACGGAGAATTACTCTTCCTTGATCAGCGCACCTTTGGTGGCTTTCATATTGATGAGTGGGCGGGCCCGGACCGCGTTCCCACCTCTATTTCGCATATTGGCCTTGATCCTTTTGACCCAGCCTTTGATATGAATGGCGCCATCGCGCAACTGAGATCGAAGAATTCTGAAGTAAAGCGCATCCTGCTCGATCAGCGCGTGGTCAGCGGGGTGGGCAATATCTACGCTGATGAGGCGCTCTTCCTGGCCGGCATCCATCCCAGGCGATGGGCGAGCTCGCTGACCCAGGTGCAGGCTCGCCTCGTGCTGGAGCAAGCCCGAGAGGTGATGTCAGCCGCGCTCGCGGCCGGCGGCACCTCCTTTGACGCCCTCTATGTGAATGTGAACGGGGAGAGCGGCTACTTTGATCGCGCTCTCCAGGTCTACCAGCGTCACGGGGAGCCCTGCCCCCGTTGCGGCGCCCTCCTTAAGCGGGAGGAGTTTATGAACCGCGGGAGCCACTTCTGCCCCCGGTGTCAGCGTGCCCCGCGCTCACGATAGGGTTCTGAGGAGCCAAGGCAGGGCCGTTCCTGCCGCATGACAGCCGGGGGCCATTGTGTATCTGAAGAGTTTGACCCTCAAAGGGTTCAAATCCTTCGCTTCGGCTACCTCTCTTCGCTTTGAACCAGGTATCACCGCTGTTGTCGGACCAAACGGTTCCGGTAAATCAAATGTGGTTGACGCACTTACGTGGGTGATGGGCGAGCAAGGCGCGAAGAGTTTGCGCGGCGGCAAGATGGAAGACGTTATCTTCGCTGGAACGTCAGGACGCGCGCCGCTTGGTCGCGCTGAAGTCTCGCTCACCATCGACAACAGTGATGGCGCGCTCCCCATTGAATTCTCTGAAGTAACAATTACTCGCACACTCTTCCGAAATGGTGCAAGTGAGTACGCGATCAACGGCGAGAGTTCACGTTTGCTCGACATTCAAGAATTATTGAGCGACTCCGGCATCGGTCGTGAGATGCACGTCATTGTCGGCCAGGGACAACTCGACTCTGTGCTTTCTGCAACTCCCGAAGATCGCCGCGGATTTATTGAAGAAGCTGCCGGCGTTCTTAAACACCGCAAGCGCAAGGAAAAGGCGCTTCGCAAGCTTGAGGCTATGCAAGCAAACCTCACTCGCATCCAAGATTTAGTAGCGGAACTTCGTCGTCAACTTAAGCCATTGGGTAAGCAAGCTGAAGTTGCCCGTAAAGCCGCCACAATTCAAGCAGACCTTCGCGATGCACGGTTGCGACTCTTTGCCGACGACCTCATCCAGATGCGATCCACGTTGCAGGCAGAAGTTGCCGACGAAACAGCGCTTCGCCAACGTCGAGCAGACGTCGAAGGTGCGCTTGCGCAAACACACGAACGTGAAACAGAACTAGATACCGCTGCCGCTGCCGACGCACCGTTACTCGCTCGCGTGCAGGAGACGTATTACAAACTGACAAGCTTGAAAGAGCGCTTTCGCGGCACTGCAGATTTGGCTGCCGAACGTTCTCGCTTTCTTTCAGAAGAGGCCGACGAAGCTCGTGCTGCTGGGCGAGATCCAGAAGCGATGGAATCTGAAGCCGCACAACTGCGTGCAGAAGAAGCAGATCTGCTTTCGACTACTCAGGCCCATAGCGATGAATTAGCCGAGGCCGAATCTGCTCGCTTATCAAGTGAAGATGCATTGCGCCGCGAAGAAGCAACGGTTTCGGCCGCTGTTCGCGCTGCCGCCGATCGCCGCGAGGGGCTTGCTCGCCTCCGAGGTGAAGTGGGCGCGCTTAAAACGCGTTCGTCTGCAAGCGAAGAAGAAGTGGCCCGCCTTACTGCAACAAAGGATGAGGCGCTTTCGCGAGCCCGTAATGCTCAACAAGAATTCTCTGTGCTCGAGTCTCAAGTTGCTGGCATCGATCAAGGTGAAGAGAGCCTGGATGCAGAGTACGAGTCCGCCCAATCAGCATTAGTCGAAGCGCAAGCCAAGGTAGACAACCTAAAGGAAGAGGAGCGTCGCGCAGATCGCGATCGTTCAACTCATGAGGCCAGACTAGAAGCCCTTCGCATGAGCGCTACGCAAAAAGATGGCAGCGCCGTTCTTTTGGGTGCACAACTTCGCGGAGTGCTCGGTTCAATTGCAAACTTGGTAGTGGTTGAGCCCGGTTGGCAAGCCGCAGTTTCTGCCGCTTTGGGAAATGCTGCCGATTCGATCGCGGTAAGCGATAGCGATGCCGCCAGCAATGCAATCAGCCACCTCAAAGATGCAGATGCCGGCAATGCTTCATTCATCGTTGGCGGTGGGCGCGCTTCTTCTCCTCGTTCATCGTGGCCAGCTCTTCCTCAAGGTGCCGTATATGCAGTAGATGTCATTCGTTCGTCGGCAGATATCTCGGCGACACTAGAAGCGTTGCTGGAGCGCACGGTATTAGTCGAGAGTCTTGATCTCATTTCTGCAGTACGACGCACTGATGATCGCTTGATTGCGGTCACCCGTACAGGCGATGTGATTGGTCCGGTCATCGCACGAGGCGGTTCGAGCAAGCGCGCTAGCCTCATCGAAGTCAAAGCCGCTATCGATGAGACCACCGCTCTTCTTGAAGAGGCGATTCATCGCTCCGACCGGATTCGTTTCGAATTAGCCGGGGCCAGCGAATCATTAGTTCGCGCGCAAGAAGTTTCAGATGCTGCGATGGCTCGTCTGCACGAATCCGATGCCCGAATGGCTGCACTCGCAGAGCAGATGAGTCTCGCCGGCCAAGCAGTACGTAGCGCCAATGCCGAAGCCACTCGCATCGATCAAGCTATTAACGAGGCGCTGAATGCTCGTGAGCGTGATCTTGCTGGTCTTGCTGAACTCGAAACACGACTTTCCCAAGCTGAATCTGAGCCCACAGATAACGAACCCGACGTGGCCACTCTCGAAACTTTCCGTTCTGCGGTAGCTGCTGCTCGTCAGCGTGAGATGGATGCTCGCCTTGCATTGCGCACAGGTGAGGAGCGTGCACACTCTGCAGGACAGCGTGCCGAACAACTCGAACGCAATGCTGCTGCAGAGCGCGATGCACGTGCCACTGCGGTAAAGCGTCGCGAAGCCCGTGCTATTGGTGCGGTTACTGCGCGTGCTGTCACTGTGCTCGCCCAAGAGGCGCTGTCGGCACTTGAGATTTCAATTGCGCAGGCAGCGAGTGAGCGCGGTCAGGCAGAAGCATCACGCACTGAGCGCGAAGGTGAATTGCTCGCCGTCCGCTTGCGTGCACGTGAACTTACCTCTGAACTCGAGCAACTCACTTCCAGCGTTCACCGCGACGAAGTAGCGCGTGCTGAGTACCGCCTGCGCATTGAAGCACTCGAGGGCAAAGTTCTCGAAGAGCTCGGCGTCGATGCCGAAACCCTTTTAAATGAGTACGGCCCAGAGAAGGAAGTGCCCACATTCGTTGAGAATGAGGCGGGCGATTTCGTTCCCGGTCCCGTGGTCGCCTACGTACGTGAAGAGCAAGAGAAGCGTTTACGTGCTACGGAGAAGTCACTTGCACTTCTGGGACGCGTTAACCCACTCGCTCTCGAAGAGTTCGCAGCTCTCGAAGAGCGTGCACAATTCCTTGGCGAGCAACTTGAGGATCTGAAGAACACCCGCCGCGATCTCCTAGAAATCATCCGTGAAGTTGATGAGCGCGTAGAGATTGTCTTCCGCGAAGCATTCATTGATACGGCACGCGAATTCGAAGGTGTTTTTGCTCGTCTCTTCCCGGGTGGTGAAGGTCGTCTCGTTCTCACGAACCCCGATGACATGCTCACCACGGGTATCGAAGTAGAGGCTCGTCCTCCCGGCAAGAAGATCAAGCGCCTCTCGCTGCTCTCTGGTGGAGAGCGCTCGCTGACTGCTGTGGCGCTCTTGGTCGCAATCTTCAAGGCGCGCCCTAGTCCGTTCTATGTCCTCGACGAAGTAGAGGCCGCACTCGATGACACCAACCTTGGTCGTCTCATCGGCATTCTCGATGAACTTCGTAGTTCTTCTCAACTCATCATCATTACGCACCAGAAGCGCACCATGGAGATTGCCGATGCGCTCTACGGTGTGACGATGCGCGGAGATGGCGTTACCGAAGTTATTTCCCAGCGTTTGCGCGAGGTTGAATCAGAAAGTGTTTAACGGTTCTGGTCGACTCTTTCGCCGTCGCGAGAAGTTAGAGCCTTCGCAGAAGTTCGGTCGTCGCCTGCGCGCCATCTTCACCTCAGGGAAATTGGATCAAGCAGAGTGGGATGAATTAGAAGCCACCTTGCTTGGCGCAGATGTGGGCACGAGTGCTACTCGTTCGATTCTGGCCGAGATGCGAGAGCGCATGTCTCGCAAGGATGAACCAGTTGAGGCGCTAAGAGCCACATTGCTTGATGCCCTAGCTTGCGAGCAGAGCCGAGATGTCGAAATAACAAAGCGCGAAGATGGCACGCCGCGTGTCTTTCTTATAGTCGGGGTAAACGGCGCGGGTAAGACCACCAGTGTCGGCAAGCTCGCACATTTGGCGGTAGAAGAAGGTGCTCGAGTTGTCATCGCCGCGGCCGATACCTTCCGCGCCGCCGCTACAGAACAAGTAGAAACGTGGGCAGAGCGCGCAGGTGCGCAAATTGTCACTGGTGGCGCTGGCGGGGATCCTGCAGCGATTGCCTTCGACGCAGTGAAATCTGCCAAGGAGAGCGGAGCCGACTTGGTCTTGGTCGATACCGCAGGTCGTCTACATACCAAAGTCGATTTGATGAATGAATTAGGAAAAGTGCGCCGAGTAGTCGAGAAGGGCGCGCAGGTCGATGAAATTCTCTTGGTGCTTGACGCTACCACCGGCCAGAACGGCCTTACTCAGGCCAAAGTCTTTGGCGAAGCGGTAGCTCTCACCGGCGTCATCCTGACGAAACTCGACGGCAGCGCACGAGGTGGAATCATCATCGCAATTCAGCGCGAACTGGGAATCCCGGTCAAATTTGTAGGCCTCGGTGAGAGTATCGATGACCTTGCACCGTTTGATGCTGAACTTTTTGTTGAAGGAATCCTCTCCTAGTTCACACACTTGTAACGCAACACCCCAATCTGTGACTTCCTGGAAATCCCTTGTGCCCCTCGTAGAAACTCGCACGGTAGAGAGTGCTGCTTACTGAAGCGACCAGGAATTCAGGGAATTGTGCGAGAGGGGAACCAATGCATTTAGAACCGGGTGATACCGCTTGGGTCTTAGCGGCCACTGCCATGGTCTTGTTGATGACGCCGGGATTGGCTTTCTTCTACGGTGGCATGGTCCGATCAAAGAGCGTGCTCAATATGTTGATGATGTCGTTCTTCACGATCGGTATCGTCAGCGTCCTCTGGACCATCTTTGGTTATGGACTCGCTTTTGGTGATTCGGGAAGTGGACTCATTGGCGCCCTAGATTGGTCGCACTTGGGAAGTCTGGTGAACTCATTGCCCAACAACGGTGGTGAGTATCCGATTCCGGAGCTTTCCTTCTCTGCATTTCAGCTGATGTTTGCTGTTATTACACCTGCACTCATCAGCGGAGCGATCGCAGACCGCACGAAACTCTTTGCTTGGGGCGTCTTTGTCGCTATCTGGGTCACGATCGTTTATTTCCCTGTTGCTCACTGGGTGTTCGATTTCGGTACCAAGCACGCAGATGGATCGATTACCGGAGCGGGCTGGCTAGCCGCTCGCGGTGTGCTCGACTTTGCTGGTGGTACCGCAGTTCATATCAATGCCGGTGCTGCGGGATTGGCGCTGGCAATTGTTCTAGGCAAGCGCGTAGGTTTTGGCCGCACGCCCATGAAGCCCCATAACCTGCCGCTTGTACTTATCGGAGCAGGCCTACTGTGGTTTGGTTGGTTCGGATTCAACGCCGGTTCTTCACTGGGTGCAAATGCCACTGCAGCGCTTGCCTTAATGAACACGCAAGTTGCCACTGCGGCAGCACTTCTTGGTTGGCTCTTGGTTGAACGTATTCGCGATGGCCATGCAACGAGTTTGGGAGCCGCATCTGGTGCGATTGCCGGATTAGTCGCCATCACACCAGCATGTGCGTACGTCGCTCCTTGGGCAGCTGTCGTTATCGGATTACTTGCTGGTGCTATCTGCTCAATGGCGGTAGCACTTAAATACAAACTCGGTTTTGATGATTCACTCGACGTAGTGGGTGTTCACTTAGTTGGTGGGATTGTGGGTTGTCTCTCTGTTGGATTCTTCGGTTCAACGGCGGTTAACTCGTTGGGGGCTAACGGTCTCTTTTACGGTGGTGGAAGTTCTTTGCTGGGTAAGCAGGCACTTGGCGTTGTGGCCGTTGCTGGTTACTCATTCATCATCACCCTTATCCTTGGCTATGCGATCAAATACACGATCGGGTTCCGCATCAAGGAAAGTGATGAAGTTGAAGGTATCGACATCTCAGAGCATTCGGAGCATGGTTATGAGTTCGGACAGATCGGTGCGGGTGGTTCGTTCGCTACGCGGCTAGCCGCTGCAGCTAAAGGAGGAGAGTAATGAAACTAGTTACCGCGATCATTAAGCCTTTTCGCTTAGATGATGTCCGTGATGCATTGACGGCAATCGGAGTTCCTGGAATCACTGTTTCGGAAGCAAGTGGATACGGACGACAACGCGGCCACACCGAGGTTTACCGCGGTGCTGAATACACGATCGACCTAGTGCCAAAAGTGCGAATCGAGATCTTGGTAGATGATGCTGATGAAGAGTCGGTCATCGACGCCATCGTCAAAGCAGCCCACACGAATGCGATCGGTGATGGCAAAGTGTGGAGCGTTCCCGTCTCGCAGGTAGTCCGAGTACGCACCGGAGAACGTGGATCTGACGCGCTCTAAGCGTTGGCCGATATGGGAGCAGAGATTGGAGCGAGCGCTCGTGCGGTTCGGGCATCCGAAGCAGATGAGCGACTCACCTCTCTCTTTGTGAGTTCACAAAGTGCGAACTCACCCTCTTCGGGGATCGCGCTCGTCGCCGTTGGCGGCTACGGACGAGCGACTCTTTCGCCTGGTTCCGACCTGGATTTCGTGCTCCTCCATGATGGAACTCTGAGAGAAGATCAACTCAAGAAACTCGTTGATGGAATTCTCTACCCACTTTGGGATTCAAAGAGTGTGGTTGATCATTCGGTGCGCACTATCGAGGAATCTCTGCAGATGGCAAAGAAGGATCTCAAAGTTGCCTTGGGTTTACTCGATGCTCGTCACGTTGCTGGTGATGAAGAGCTCACGGTCGAGCTTGCTTCTCGAAGCAAAGAGTCGTGGCGCGGCGCCGGAGCCGAGCGACTCAGGGAACTACGCAGTTCATATCAAGAGAGAGCTACCCGATTCGGTGAACTGGCTTTTCTATTAGAACCAGACTTGAAGGAAGCGCGTGGTGGTCTTCGAGATGTCGTGATCATGCGTGCAATTGCAGCTACGTGGATCACTGATTTGCCCCATGAGCATTTAGCAGAAGCCGAAGAATTCTTACTCGATACTCGTGATGCTCTGCACATTGCCTCAGGTCGCGACAAAGATGTTCTATTAATGCAAGAGCAGGATCAAGTGGCAGAAGTACTCAAGTTTACGGATGCTGATGAATTGATGAAGCGTGTAGCGCAGAGTGCTCGAATCATTGACTACGCAAGTGAGTTGACGTGGCATCGAGTAGAACAGAGCGCCAACACTAAACGGCGAACTTTCCTCACACGTACTCGTCCCATAAAACCAGAACCGGTGGGTGATGGTGTGGCGATCTTTCAAAGTGAAGTAGTTCTCGAATTTGACGCACCTGTCGACTCTGATCCGTTACTAGGACTTCGAGCTGCGGCTTACGCGGCGCAATCAGGTCTGCCACTCTCTCCATTTGCTTGTCAACGTTTGATTCAATTTGCTCCTCCGATGCCGCAACCGTGGCCGCGAGAGGCGCGCGAATTACTCGTTACTTTTCTTGGGGCGGGGCCCGCGATGGTGCGGGTCTGGGAAGCTCTCGAACAATCAGGATTAATTGAGCGCTACATTCCGAGTTGGACAAGGCTGCGTAACTTGCCACAGCGAAACTCGTTGCACCGTCACACTGTTGATCGGCATATGGTGGAAACAGCAGTTCAAGCCGCTGCCCTCACGCGCATGGTGCATCGCCCTGATCTCTTATTGGTCGCAGCGCTTTTGCACGATTTAGGTAAAGGGCTTGAAGGTGATCATTCAATCGTGGGAGCCGAAATGGTGGGCCAGATTGTTACTGACTTAGGATGGCATGGTCACGATGTTGAGATTATTACGTTACTTGTACTTCATCATCTATTGCTCCCCATTCTTGCGACGCGAAGAGATATAGACGATCCAGCAACTACTGATTCGGTCGTGGATGTACTGCCAGAAGATGCAGCAGCTTTTCTTGAACTGCTGCATGCCTTATCAATCGCCGATGGCACGGCAACAGGAAGTGCCGGATGGAGTAAATGGAAGGCTGGCCTCGTTCAGTCATTAGTAGACCGAGTACGTGATCGCATTGCAGGTGTAGAACTTCCTCCGCCACCTCCATTAACACCGGATCAGGTAAACGCTGCAGCGTCAGGAAAAGTGCGGGTGATCGTACGCGCAAATGAATCTAATTACGATATTGAAGTCATCGCGCCAGATAGCGCGGGGTTGCTCGCTGTCGTAGCAGGAGTTATGACGTTGGCAAAGTTTGACGTGCGCTCTGCTCGCACCATCACTCATGGATATTCTGCGGTGATGAATTGGCTAGTTGCACCTGGCCGAGGTGGGGGAGTTCCCGATGGTGAGCGACTTCGGATGGATCTCATGCGCGCACTGGAGGATGCGCAGGAGATCGCGGCACAAGTGAAGAAGAAGGCTGCGGCATATGCCGTGATTAATGTGCCGGCCCCGGTGGTGCGCGTTCTCCATGATGCGGCAACCGATGCCACTGTTTTAGAAGTGCGCAGCCATGATCGTGTGGGATTGCTCCACGATGTGGCACGCGCGATCACTGAGAGCGGGGTTGATGTCCGGGCGGCCATCGTCTCTACCTTGGGCGCGGAAGCATTCGACATCCTCTACCTGCGTGAGGTGGACGGCTCCGCCCTCTCGGAGGGTCATGCTGATGAGGTGGTCAGCCGGGTCGAGCAGGCACTCATCGATCGGTAGTAACCTTCACCCGTGTTCGACTCACTTTCAGATCGCCTCTCGCAGACCTTTGCCAACCTTCGTGGCAAGGGACGCCTCAGCGATAAAGATATTGAGCAGACGTGCACAGAGATTCGTGAAGCTCTCTTAGAAGCAGACGTAGCGCTCTCGGTGGTCACCTCCGTGGTGGAGAAAGTACGTGAACGTTCTGCTGGAGTGCAGGTAACGCCCGGTCTTAACCCGAGCCAACAAATCATTACGATCATCTACGAAGAATTAGTAGATGTACTCGGTGGCGCAGCGCGACGCATCACGCTGGCAAAACGTCCGCCCACAGTCATCATGCTTGCCGGTTTGCAAGGTGCCGGTAAAACTACGCTCGCCGGAAAGTTGGCGATGTGGCTCAAGCGCGAAGGGCATACTCCGCTTTTGGTGGCTTGCGATTTGCAACGTCCGAATGCTGTTGAACAACTGGCACAAGTTGCCAAGCAAGTAGGGGTTCCGATCTTCAGTCCGGAGCCTGGTAACGGTGTGGGCGATCCGATCAAAGTTGCTCGTGACGGTGTGGAACATGCGCGCACCAAACTTCATGACATTGTCATTGTTGATACAGCCGGTCGACTTGGTGTTGATGCGGAATTGATGAATCAAGCGAGCAAGATCCGGGATGCCATTAATCCAGATGAAATTCTCTTCGTAGTAGATGCCATGATCGGCCAAGATGCGCTCACTACTGCAGAAGCATTCCGTGATGGTGTCGGCTTCACTGGCGTAGTGCTCACCAAGTTAGATGGTGATGCGCGTGGTGGCGCAGCGCTTTCACTTTCGTCTGTCATTGGTAAGCCCATCATGTTCGCCTCGAGCGGTGAAAAGCTTTCCGACTTTGATCTCTTCTATCCAGAGCGCATGGCGCAACGAATTCTTGGTATGGGCGATGTCGCCTCTCTTGCAGAACAAGCCAAGCGCGCCATCGGTGGCGATGAAATTGAGGCGATGGAGGCGAAGTTCGCATCGGGTCAAGATTTCACCCTCACCGACTTCCTCAAGCAAATGCAGGGCCTTAAGCAAATGGGTTCAATGAGCAAGATCCTTGGCATGCTCCCTGGAGCCGCAGCGATGAAGAAGCAGATCGCCGATATTGATGACGGCGAAATTGTCCGCGTTGAGGCCATCATTCAATCGATGACTCCACTGGAACGTGAGAACCCCAAAATTCTCAATGGCTCACGACGGGCTCGCATCGCGCAGGGCTCGGGTCGCAAGGTGAGCGAAGTGAACTCGCTTATTGAGCGGTTCACTGGCGCGCAGAAGATGATGCGCCAAATGGCCAAGGGCGGCATGCCGCAGATGCCACCCGGCATGAAGATGCCACCGGGTATGGGTGGCATGGCTGGCATGGGTGGCATGGCTGGCATGGGTGGCATGGGTGGCATGGGTGGTGCCGGGATGGCGACGGGGGCAGGTACTTTCGGCGGCGGTTTCGGTGGTGGTTTTGGGGGTGGTTTTGGGGGCGGCAAGCAGAGCCCGCAGAAGAAGAAGTCCAAGAGCGGAAACCCGGCAAAACGGGCGCTCGAAGAGGGGCGCTAACCCTTTTTGAAGGGATTTTTAGGCGTGCGCGCCTGGGCGACCCGAGAGCGATTTCGCGCTGAGCCTGCCCGGATGGCAGACTACGGGGCGAACGCGCTCGAGTTGGCCCTCTCACCAATTCGCCGGCGATGTCCATTTAGGTACGAAGCAAGCGAGCTGTCCCCACGGCGAAGCGAAGCAAGTGCCGCCCTAGTTTCAAGGAGATAGGCCCCGTGGCCGTAAAGATCAAGCTCATGCGTCTTGGAAAAATCCGCGCGCCGTACTACCGCATCGTTATTGCTGACGCCCGCAAGGCTCGCAATGGTCTCTCAATCGAAGAGGTAGGCAAGTACGCGCCCACTCAAGAGCCATCGCTCATTGAGGTTAACTCCGAGCGCGTCCAACATTGGCTCAAGACAGGTGCGCAACCTACTGAGTCCGTTATCGCGATCCTCAAGGTCACTGGTGACTGGCAAAAGTTCAAGGGTCTTCCTGGTGCCGAGGGAACGCTTCGCGTTGCACCACCAAAGCCCAACAAGCGCGCCGCTTTTGAAGCAGCCGTAAAAGATGCAGAGAACGCACCTAAGGATGGCGCGACCACTGCAAAGAAGAAGCTTGAAGCAAAAGCCGTGAAGGCAGAAGCACCTGTTGAAGAAGTTGCGGTTGTCGAGGCACCAGTTGCTGACGCACCCGTGGCTGATGCTCCAGAGGTAGAAGCTGCTCCTGTCGCCGAAGCTGCACCTGCAGCTCCAGTTGCCGAAGCTGCACCTGCAGCTCCAGTTGCCGAAGAAGGTGCTGCTGAGTGATTGAGGAAGCCCTCTCTCACTTAGTAAAGGGCATCGTCGATAACCCCGACGATGTAACCGTGACTGATCGCAATGGTCGTCGTGGTCGCACCCTTGAAGTTCGCGTGCATCCAGAAGACCTCGGCCGAGTAATTGGACGAAATGGTCGTACTGCTAAGGCCCTTCGCACCGTCATCGTCGCACTCGGCGGTGAAAGCGTTCGCGTCGATTTAGTCGACGTGGACGGCGGCAAGTCGCGTCCTGAGTAACACCAGCACCATGCTCCTCGTGGTCGCGCGCGTAGGTCGCGCACACGGTCTCAAAGGAGAAGCAACAGTAGAGCTACGCACCGATGATCCAGATTCACGTCTGGCCGTCGGTGCGAAACTCTTTACTGAGCCAGATCAAGGTCTCGTCACGATTGCGCGAGCGCGCTTTCATTCCGGCACCATGTTGCTCACATTCGAAGGTTTCGAAGATCGTACGCAAGTAGAGCGCTTACGTAACACGCTCCTGCTCGCTGAGGTAGATATTGATGCGCCAGGTGAAGATGAAGATGATTTTCACGATTACCAATTGATTGATGCTCGTGTAGAACTTGAAGACGGCACCCACGTCGGAATTATCCGCGAAGTGCTCCATCTGCCCGCGCAGGATACGTTGGCAATTAAGCGCGAGGGATTAGATGAACTTCTCATTCCCTTTGTTCGCGAATTAGTTCCTGTTGTTGATACGAAGGCGCGGCGAGTAGTGATCACTCCGCCCGTCGGAATGATGGAGGCGTAATGCGTATCGACGTTATCTCCATCTTTCCGGAATACCTGGAACCACTTTCGCTCTCCTTGCTGGGTAAAGCGCAAAGTAAGAGCGTGCTCGACATCAGAATTCATAACCTGCGCGATTACACGCACGATGCCCACCACACGGTAGATGACACTCCTTACGGCGGAGGCGCCGGCATGGTGATGCTCGCCGAGCCGTGGGGCGAGGCCATCGATGCCGTCCTCGCAAGTGGTGGCGCGGGCGCCCGAGCCATCTTGATTTTCACTACCCCCGCTGGAGCGCTCTTCCATCAACGCCGGGCAGAGGCGCTCGCATCAACGGAGTGGCTCATTTTCGCCTGTGGTCGATACGAAGGAATCGATGCCCGGGTAGGCGAGCACTTCGCTACCCGTCCAGAGATTGCCGAAGTTCTCGAGCTCTCCCTCGGGGATTATGTGCTCAACGGTGGGGAAGTGGCCGCCATGGCGATCATCGAAGCCGTAGCCCGTCTCCTTCCAGGGGTCATTGGGAACCCTGATTCCCTCGCCGAAGAGTCCCATGGGGATAACGGCCTGCTCGAAGCTCCGTCCTATACAAAGCCAGCGACGTGGCGGGGGCTGGACGTTCCTGCCCTGCTGCGAGAGGGCCACCACGGCAAGATCGCGCAGTGGCGCGCCGCCCAGGCGCTCGAGCGCACCCGGGCAGTCCGGCCAGAACTTCTTCCCTAGGCCCTGATCGGGGAGGGTAAAACACCCCGATTGTGGGGTACGCGAGGGTCTGTGGCAGACTAAGCGGGCTCCGGGGGAATCGTCCCGAGCGCCTCATTTCGAAGTAAGGACCGATCATGCACGTACTCGACGCGGTTGACTCCGCCACCCTCCGTTCTGGCATCCCGGCATTTCGCTCGGGCGATGAACTCAAGGTTCACGTGCGCGTTATCGAAGGTAGCAAGAGCCGTATCCAGGTCTTCCAAGGCGTCATCATCCGTCGCTCAGGTTCTGGCGCTCGCGAAACCTTCACCATTCGCAAGGTCTCTTACGGCGTGGGCGTAGAGCGCACTTTCCCAGTGCACACCCCAGTCATTGAGAAGTTTGAAATTGTTCGTCGTGGCGATGTTCGTCGCGCGAAGCTTTACTACCTCCGCGATCTTCGCGGCAAGGCTGCCAAGATCCGCGAACGTCGTGGTCAAGATGGTCTCTTCATTGAAGAAACCGTGATCGAGACACCAGTGGTTGCCGCCCCGGTAGTGGAAGTGGCTGTAGTGGAAGAGGCCGTAGTGGAGACTCCTGTCGTGCACGAAGCAGTGCCTGCAGAAGCGCCAGCAACTGAGGCACCAGTGGCAGAAGCTGCTGCACCTGCCGCCGCTGCTGAAGAACCCACTGCTTAATCTCAGCATTAATTCGAATTTCCTCGGCCAGCGCGCACTAGTATCTTCCCCGTGAAGCTACCTTTCAAAGTACCCGCTAAAGGTTCGCTCCTCCGAGAAATTCCGGTTCTCATTGTTACGGCCATTGTTATTTCGGTCATTCTTAAAGCTTTTCTCATTCAAGCGTTCTACATCCCTTCGGGTTCGATGGAGAACACACTTCGAGTCAATGATCGAGTCATCGTTAACAAGCTTGGTATGCATCTCGGAAATATTGGCCGAGGCGACGTAGTAGTTTTTAAAGATCCAGGCGGTTGGTTGCCGGAGCCCTATGTCTCTGACCAGGTCAGTTTTGGTCAACACATCAAGAATGGTTTTGTAGCAATCGGTTTGCTTCCCGATCCAGCTGATCAAGATCTCATCAAGCGAACCATCGGAGTTGCTGGCGATACGGTGAAGTGTTGTGACGCGCAAGGACGCCTCAGCGTGAACGGCGTTTCTATCGACGAGAAATATCTCTATCCCGGGAATACTCCAAGCGACTTGGCTTTCGAAGTAAAAGTTCCAAAGGGCAGCATCTGGGTGATGGGTGACCATCGAGGAGCGAGTGAAGATTCGCGCTATCACCAAGAAGATCCCCGCAAGGGAATGGTTCCTCTTAACGACGTGATTGGGCGCGCGGTGGCAGTTGTGTGGCCGGTGGCTCACGCTAAAACGCTTCAACGTCCGGAAGTTCTCACTAGCATCAAGCCGTGATCGCTCCAGAAATCTCCCTTGAGGGCATCGGGTTCTCCCGCATCGCCGGGGTAGATGAAGCAGGGCGCGGCGCGTGTGCCGGCCCGCTGATCATTGCCGCTGTCATCCTTCCTCGTTCTGATTCTGGTGTTGATCTCTCTGCTTGCGTCGATTCAAAATCTATTAGCGAAGCAGAACGCGAGCGCCGGTTTGAACGTGTGAAAGAGGTCGCGCTCGCATACTCAATTATTGAAGTTCCCGCCTCCGAAATAGATGAAGTGGGTTTGCACATCTCTAACTTGGCGGGAATGCGCCGAGCAATATCTGCTCTCGCTCCTGCTGCTGATTACGCGCTCACCGATGGTTATGCAATTGATGGGCTCACCGTTCCCAATCTGGCGGTTTGGAAAGGCGATAGCGTTTCGCGCACGATCGGGGCGGCCTCGATTCTTGCGAAAGTAACCCGGGATCGGATCATGCGAGAGTTGGCAGTGGAATATCCCGAATATGGATTAGAGATACATAAGGGGTACGTCACGGCTGCTCACAAATCTGCGCTCCTCGCTCACGGACCGTCAAAGATCCATCGCTTCTCCTTTGCAAATATTGCTGCGCTCGCGTAATCCCTCCACAGTTAATAAGGAGCGCGGCGCAAAGCCGCCTACTTTCGCCATTCTGCTTCGGTGAATCAAGAGACAGGTAAACGCGGAGAAGTTTTGGCGGCGGCATTTCTAGAAAGAGCCGGATTAGAAATCCTAGATCGTAATTGGCGTTGTGCCGCCGGCGAGATTGATCTCCTGGTGCGCGACGGCGCAACGATAGCCGCCATCGAAGTTAAGACTCGCACCACCGGGCGCACCGGACACCCCTTAGAAGCGATTACTCCTCGCAAACTGCACCGACTCCACTTACTTCTTCGCATGTGGGTCTATGAGAAGGAGTTGCGCGGCTATGACCGACTCCGCGTCGACGGCTTAGCGATCACTCTGCTACCCAAAGTTTTCATCGACTATCGAAAGGGAATCTAAATGGCCCTCGCAAAGGTGTACTCCGTGGCTCTACTGGGGGTGGCTGGCCATATCGTGGAAGTCGAAGCAGATATCGCTGATGGAGTTCCGGCTTTCAATTTGCTCGGGCTACCTGATGCCGCACTTTCCGAATCGAGAGATCGCGTTCGCTCTGCATTGATCAATTCTGGAGAAGCGTGGCCTAATAAGCGCACCACTGTTGCACTTTCCCCTGCCTCACTCCCGAAACGCGGAAGTGGCTTCGATCTCTCAGTAGCGCTGGCACTCCTTGCCGGCGAAATGAAGATTTCTTCGGAAGGGTTGCACGACACGGTGGTCTTGGGGGAGTTGAGTCTCGACGGACGCGTTCGCGCAATCGCCGGGGCGCTTCCTGCCATGGTGGTGGCGCGCGATGCTGGCTTCACTCGCGCCATTGTTCCTCGCGCAAACCTGGCAGAGGCAAGTCTCATTCCAGGTATCGAAGTCTTTGGATTTTCTCAATTAATAAACGTGGTGGCATTTCTCCGTGGTCTGGAATTTCAAGAAGATGATGAGATCGAGAGTATTGAAAGTCCACATGCTGCTCCCGATCTCGCTGATGTACTCGGACAATACGAAGCGCGCCGCGCGATCGAAATTGCGGCGGTAGGCGAGCATCATCTCTTAATGATGGGTACTCCCGGTGCCGGGAAGACCATGCTCGCTGAACGTTTACCGTCGATCATGCCGCCGCTCGATACAGATGCAGCTATCGAAGTGACTTCCATCCACTCCATCGCCGGGCTAGTTAAAGGAAGTGCGCCACTTATTCGCACGCCACCTTTTGTGGCGCCGCATCACACTGCGACGCGCTCAGCGATCATCGGCGGTGGCATGAATCAACCGAGACCCGGTGCGATCTCTTTGGCGCACCGTGGTGTGCTCTTTCTCGATGAAGCACCCGAGTTTATAAGTGGGGTACTCGATGCACTTCGTGAACCGCTCGAGTCGGGAGTGGTTTCACTTGCGCGCACGGGCGGCAGTGCGCTCTTTCCGGCCCGCTTTCTCTTAGTGCTCGCCGCAAACCCATGCCCCTGCGGTCGATTTACTGGAGATGGCCGTGCATGTAATTGCACACCTCTTGCTATTCGTCGCTATCTCTCCAAACTTTCAGGGCCACTCCTCGATCGCGTTGACTTGCAAATCTTTGTTGAACCAGTGAGCCGAGTTGCGTTGGCGGCTAGTGATGTGGGGGAGGCGAGTGCGGTGGTGCGTGAACGGGTGCTTATCGCGAGGGAGCGGACGTCAGCACGTTTAGCCGGAAGTGGGTTTGCTACGAATGCGCATGTTTCGGGTAGTGCGTTGCGCCGCGAATTTGCGGCAAGCGATGACGCCATGGCTCTTATTCACCGCGAACTTGAACACCATCGAGTCACCGCCAGGGGGCTACATAAGGTGCTGCGGGTGGCGTGGAGTATCGCTGATCTTGCCGGCCATGATCGACCTCGTCGAGAAGATGTCGCCGAGGCCTACCTCTTGCGCAGCGGGATTTCACAACTGGTCGGTGCCGCATGAGAAGTGAACACGATGCCCGGCGCATCTTGATGGCAATCTGCGAACCAGGTCTACTCCACATTGCCTCCAGCATCGAACGTCATGGTGCGCCAGAGACTCTAGAACGATTACGTGCTGGTCACTTTCATGAAGTGGCCAGTGTGGCAACGCGTGCTATCCAAGATTTAGATGAGAGCGAGTTGGAAGAGGAGTGGCGACGGTCTGGGGCGCATCTGTTGATCCCATCGGATGCGCACTGGCCAGTAGCGTTGAATGATCTCCAGGTTCCACCGATTGCGCTCTCGGTCGTGGGCGGTGGGCAAATAGGCACACTCGCTTCTTCTGTTGCGATCGTAGGTTCGCGTACGGCCACCTCTTACGGAGTCCGGGTCGCCGAAAATTTTGCGGCGCAATTATGTGATCGCGGATTGGCGATCGTCAGTGGAGGCGCCTTTGGTATCGATGCGGCCGCTCACCGTGGAGCGCTCGCCGCGAACGGTGTCACCTGCGCCGTGCTTGCATCTGGCGTGAGTCGTAGTTATCCCGTGGCGCACTCTCGCCTCTTTGCACAAATAGCCGAAGGCGGGCTACTTATCTCGGAGGTGCGTCCGCAAGCCTTCGCCTTTCGATCTCGATTCCTGGTGCGTAATCGGCTGATAGCCGCGCTCTCGCAAGGAACGATCGTGGTGGAAGCAGCGATGCGCAGTGGTTCCCTCCGTACCGCATTCGATGCAGCCGAACTCCATCGCTATGTCATGGGCGTTCCAGGAGCGATCACTTCGCCCATGTCAGCGGGGGTGCACCGTCTCATCTCTGAGAACGTGGCAAATCTCATTACTCAGGTAGAAGATGTCATTGCACTTATTTCACCGTTAGAAATTCCACGGGTAGATCATCCGCTTTTAGCATTGCTCTCACGCCGGCAAGGCATCACCGCCGAAGAGTTGGCGCATTTAGGTGCACTCGAAGTGAGTCAAGCTTTCGCCGCCCTCGCAGAATTGATGGCGCTCGGCGCAGTGGTTCGCGATAGTAGAGGCGCATTTCTACTCGCGCCTGCTTGACCTTCGTAATACTTTCCGCGACCGTGTCAATATGGAACGCCCTGAACTAGAAGTGACCGCGGAATTCGCCCGGGCGCTCGATGGCTTCCGAAGTTATCTCGTCGATGAACGTAACCTCTCGGAGAATACGGTGCGCGCCTATCTCAATGATCTTGAAACGCTCGGTGATTATGCCCGACGTGAAGCGAAGGGCGATCCGGCTGCTCTCTCGCTCTCGTTAGTCCGTTCATGGTTAGCAACCATGCAACTCTCGGGAGCTGCGCGCACGTCGATGGCCCGTCGAGCCTCTTCGATTCGAGTCTTTACCGGGTGGGCGCATCGTCGCGGGTTCATCGAAAGTGATTTTGCGGCGACGTTGGTCTCTCCTAAATCACATCGCACGCTGCCCGGTGTTCTTAATCGTGGCCAGGCCGATGAAGTTCTCGATGCATTAGATGCTGCAGCGAATGAAGATGAAACGCCTCTCACCCTTCGCGATCGCGCAATCGTCGAAGTGCTCTACGCCACCGGAATTCGGGTCTCTGAACTCTGTGGCCTCAATCTAGAAAGTCTCAATTTTGATCGACGTACTCTTCAAGTGATTGGTAAAGGAAATAAAGAGCGCACAGTTCCTTTTGGCGATCCTGCGCGCCTAGCACTTGAATCCTGGATCGGTCGCGGCAGAGATTCCATGATCAAAGAGAGTTCACGCGCGCTCTTTGTAGGTGTGAAGGGGAAGCGGATTGATCCACGTACGGTGCGCACCCTCGTCCATGAGGCGATGTTGGCGTCTCCGGGTGCGCCCGATATGGGTCCACACGGATTGCGCCACTCTGCGGCCACGCACCTTCTTGAAGGCGGCGCGGATTTAAGAACTGTGCAGGAGATCTTGGGGCACGCTTCACTTGGAACGACGCAGATTTACACGCACGTATCTATTGATCGACTCAAAGAAGCGTTCAAGAACGCTCATCCACGGGCTTAGCGGCCAACTAATTAGCGTTTAACTGCGCCTAAACCCTCGTCGAAGATATTCAAGAAGAGATCAACATCCTTGGTAGTGAGCACCATGGGCGGTTTGATCTTCAGCACGTTGTTATCAGGGCCATCACACGAAAGGAAGACGCCGCGTTCTTTGGCGTACTCGATGAGGTCGCCCATCTCTTCGGTGGCTGGTTTTTCGTCGCGCATTAATTCCACGCCGATAAAGAGACCGGATCCACGCACGTCGCCAATCATTGAATGGCGCTTACTCATCTCTCGCACGCCATCAGTGAGGTACTTACCCATGTTGATGGCATTGGCTTGGAGGTGACCATCTTGCACAACTTCTAGCACCGCAAGACCAATTGCTGCGCTCACTGGATTGCCACCAAAGGTGTTGAAGTACTCCATGCCGTTATGGAAAGAAGCAGCTACTTCGGGGGTGGTGACAACCGCGGCAAGTGGGTGACCATTTCCGAGCGGCTTGCCCATGGTGACGATATCTGGCACCACATCGTGCAACTCAAATCCCCAGAATTTGTTGCCCACACGACCTAAACCAATTTGCACTTCATCTGCGATTGCAAGCCCGCCAACGGCGCGTACTTGTTCGTAGGCGTTCTTCAGGAATCCATCGGCGAGCACGATTTGTCCTGCAGTGCTGACGATGCCTTCTGAGATAAACGCGGCGAGTGGCTGATTGAGGTCTGCGAGTGTGGCGGCAAAGTCTGCGGCGTATTGACTGCCGGCCGCTTCGCCCTTGTGTACCCCGCGATAAGGATCGGGAAGGTTAGCTACGCGCACATGATCGGGCGCGCCTAGCCCACCCTTGCCGAGGAACTTGTAAGGGCTGATGTCGACCACACTTGCGGTATGACCGTGGTAGGCATGCTTGAGTGCGATGAAGCCGCGGGCTTTTGTGTGTGCACGAGCGAGGCGAATGGCTAGATCGTTTGCTTCGCTTCCGGAGTTCACGAAGAAGACCACACTCAGCGGATCCGGGAGTGTGCTGGTAAGTGCGCGGGCATATTCCACAATATTTTGGTGGAGGTAGCGCGTATTGGTATTAAGTGCGGCCATCTGCGCGGCCCCGGCGGCAACCACGCGGGGATGTCCGTGGCCGACGTGCGCCACGTTATTTACCAGGTCGAGATAGGCCTTCCCATTAACGTCGTAGAGATATGCGCCTTCACCGCGCACTATCTCGAGTGGTGTTCGGAAGTTGAGACTGAGATTTCGCGAGAGCACCGTCGTTCGATCTTCACGAATGACGTCGGTTGCAAGGTGTGCGTGTGCGTCGGTTCCACTGGCGATTCCGAGCGCCAAGTTGGGATTCGGTGAGATGCTGCGCCAGAGCGAGATCTCATCCTTCGGTGCTACGCCATACACATCAAGTCCCATGCCACAAAGATCTGTCAGCAGTTGGAAGTGGGTATGTGGGGGCCAGCCAACATTTTCGTGTTCTTGACCGATGGTGGCGATTTGATCGCCAGCGTTGACTTTCATTCCTACTGAAAGTTTAGGAAGTGATTCGCGCGAGAGGTGACCATAGAGCGTCCAGAAGGGAATGCCTTCGGTGGTTTCGTGGCGCAGAAGAATGACTGGGCCGTAGTCGAGTGGGGTGTTGTTGTCGTTAAAGGCATCGACTACACCATCGAGCGCGGAATAAACGGGCGAACCTGCTGGGAGAAAGAGATCGACGCCCAAGTGAATCGTGCGTGCACTGGGGCTTGCTGTGTTGTAAGCATCGCCTTGGTAAACATTTCGGTTTTCACAGTAATGACCAATCGCAACATCTGCACCTTTGGATGCCATGAGATTGGCGATATCTTCGCTCCATCGCGGGATGGAAGTATTCTCAACTGACCAATCTAAGTAGATGTACTTATGGTCCTTAAATGGTGGACAAACCACGTCTGCGCGCCTTGCCACTGTCGATAGGTATTGACGCACGGCGCGTGAGTTGGGATTTCCTTCGTAACCACACGCATCGCGGAAGCGGAAAAGTGAATGATTGAAATCAGTGGCATGCAATTGCAAGAGAAGCGCGGGGATAACGCCCTGACTGATGTTTAAGTATTCGTTGGTGGGGTCTGCGGCACTCTGTACGGCTGCGTTCACAACGCTCATCGCCAGCCGCACCTTAGTGAGCGGCAGGAGTAGCTCTAATTCACTAGGGGAGAGCGGTGAGGTGATGTGATAACCGCGCACAAGTGGCAAAAGCGCTTTTACTGGGTCATCGTGACCGATGGCAGCGTACGAAGCTGCAACTGCGAGGCCAATAATTTTGGCGCCAAGCACGATGTCGCCAAAGTCGATCACACCGATGCCGCGTTCGCTGACAAAGATGTTGTAATCGTTGGCATCGTTATGAATCATCTGCCGCGGTAAGAGCGCAAGTTTTGGAAGTTGTTCTTCGCGGAAATCTTCAAGTACTTCGATGACTACATTTCGCAACGTTTCGTCAGTGATGCGATGCACGTGTTGCGAGAGGCGACCCGCCTGCATCATGTTCCACATAAATTCTCGAGTCAGAATCTCTTCGACGGGTTCGGTGATCTCCATCTTTGCGAGTTCTTTATCAATACGCCCCAAAATAGTTCCGAGGTCGCGCAGATCGGTGCTCGTGGTTTCGGTTTCCGCCCAGGCGCTGCCCGCTACCCAAGTGAGTAAACGTGCGGTGCGACCACCGGGGATATCGACCGATATTTCGCCACCTAGTGCGCGCACTGGGATGGGAAGGTGTGGCGCTAAATGTGAGAGTGCGGTGAGCGCGCGATCTTGCAACGAGAGCCAATCACGATGTCCAGGTTGATGAATTTTTAAGACATAGTCTCGGGTGGCGCCATCTACTGCTGTGGTGATGCGGTAATTGAGATCTCGTTCGCCGTTAAGTTGCGTGGCACTCCCATCGATTCCGAAGTATTTCTTAACGGTTTCAACGGGATCGAGAGGTGCTCCAGACATGCACCCAGCCTAATGCCGACCCTGGCGATCCGCCGAGCCTTCACGGAGCGCCTTGGCAGCGAGCTCGCAATTCCAGCGCGACCTCTGGTGAAAGTTCGAGATCAGAAACGAGTCGGGAAGTTTGAGCCTGGCTCAGAGGGGCGAAGAGTTCGAGATTACGGTAACCGTATTTCGCTCATTCGGAAGTGCATCGACCCAGACTTTTAACTCACCGTAACTTGGAACCCAAGATTGGCGGAGAAAGATCTCGCTCCTCCATCCGTTTAAGAGCATGCTCGCTGAATGTGATCCGCATCTTGCGGCTAAGAGGGTAGGAGATGGGTCTGCAAGTGCGGCAGCAGCGAGAGCGGGTCGAGATAGGTGGGCCCTTGAAGTAATCCCCAGTGAAGGCAGGTGGGTCCTGCGAGATGTCCGGAAGCGCTCACTATGCCGAAGGCTTCACCAGCGGTGATTGTGGTGCCCACCTTCAAGCGCGAGGTCACGGATTGGTAGGTGGAGCGATATCCGGCGCCATGGGCGAGGACCACGGTGGCCACGTGGTTGACCTGACCGACGAAGGTGAGGGTGCCATCGGCGGGGGCGCAGACCGGGCTTCCGATCGTGGCGGTGAGATCCACGCCTCGATGGCCGCGCCCATAACGCCTGGTCGGCGGGGTAAACGGGCGAAGGAGTTGGGTAGTAGCCAGCGGCAGGCGCCACGTGTGCAGGGTGTGGGGCGCGCTGGGCGACGGGGTGGCGGAGGCGAGCGCCAGACCGGCGGGAGCCAGGGTCAAGGTGCCAGCGATCATTAAGTGGGCGGGGAGGTGTCTCATCGCCCCAGGGTGAGCGTCAATCCCGCCCGCGGGGCTTCTTCGAGGGTGGCTGTGGACGCTCTCCCGGGAGGGCCCACTCCTGTGGAAGGGGCGCCGCGACCCGAGTTCGCGCCCAGCCTGCCCGCTCCGATACCCTTAGCCCGCACCGTGAAAGCGGTGACATCGCACATCCCACACCGTGGGTTACCGGGGGCTTGCTCCCACGTAGCCCACACTCCACTCGGTCCTTTGGGTCAAGCGTGGGATGTCAGGGGCAAGTACCAACCGGTACCTGCCATCAACCGAGTGCGTCCGGCGCAGCTTGCCCGGATGCGAAAGGAGTGTGCGGCCATGGCGGTCGTCACGATGCGCGAGTTACTCGACGCAGGTGTTCACTTCGGACACCAGACACGTCGTTGGAATCCAAAGATGAAGCGATTCATCTTCACGGAACGCAACGGCATTTACATCATCGATATTCAACAATCACTCGCACTCATCGATAACGCATATGAGTTCGTCAAAGAGACCGTTGCCCACGGTGGCAGCATTCTTTATGTCGGAACCAAGAAGCAGGCGCAAGAGCCCATCGTTGAGCAAGCTCGTCGCGTAGGCATGCCATACGTCACGGAGCGTTGGTTGGGTGGAATGCTCACTAACTTCGGAACCGTCAGCAAGCGCATTGCTCGCCTCAAGGAACTCGAAGCTCTCGAAGCATCAAACGACCAACTCCTCACGAAGAAAGAACTCCTCGTTCTTCACCGTGAGAAGGTCAAGCTTGACCGCGTGCTCGGTGGAATCCGCGACATGGTGAAGGTCCCAAGCATCATCTGGGTTGTAGACACCAAGAAAGAGCACCTTGCAATCAAGGAAGCTCGCAAGCTTGGTATCACCATCGTCGGCATCCTCGACACCAACTGCGATCCAGACGAAGTTGATTACCGCATTCCAGGTAACGACGACGCTATTCGTTCCGTCACACTCTTGACTCGCGTCATCACCGATGCAGTTGCAGAAGGTCTCAAGAAGCGCTCAGAGATTGCTACGGCCAACAAGCCAGCAGCGGTCGAAGCAATCGCTCAAGAAATTCTCGATGCCGCCGCTCCTGTTGCAGAAGTTGCACCAGCCGAGGCTGTTGCCGCTGAAACCGCCCCACAAGCCTGACCCCGAAATTCTGATAGGAGAGATACATCTTGGCGAACTACACCGCCGCAGACGTAAAAAAGCTGCGTGAACTCACTGCAGCAGGAATGCTCGATTGCAAGAACGCACTCGTAGAAGCCGATGGCGACTTCGACAAGGCAGTCGACATCATCCGCGTCAAAGGGCTCAAGGGCGTAACAAAGCGCGAAGGTCGCTCTGCATCTAACGGTCTCGTGACCGCAAAGGTCGAAGGCGATCTCGGCGTTATTCTCGAACTCAACTGCGAGACGGACTTCGTAGCAAAGGGCGATCGCTTTCAAGCGCTCGCAGAGGAAATCCTCAGCCATGTTGCAAAGACCAAGATCTCAGATCTCGATGCTCTTCTCGCCTCCGATTTCGGTGGCGGCAAGACACTGGCTGCACATATCGACGAAGGCAATGCAACTCTTGGTGAGAAGATTGAACTCAGCCGTGTGGCTGTTTTCGCCGGATCACCAGCTGCTGTGTACCTCCACCGCACAAGCCCAGACTTGCCTCCGCAAGTTGGCGTCGTGGTGGCCCTTTCAACCGATAATGCAATCGGCAAAGACGTAGCTCAGCACATCGCAGCATTCTCACCGCAATATGTTGCGCGCGAAGATGTTCCTGCAGATGTTGTCGAGAACGAGCGTCGTATTGCCGAAGAGACTGCTCGCAATGAAGGCAAGCCAGAAGCTGCACTTGCCAAAATTGTTGAAGGTCGCGTCACCGGTTTCGTGAAGGAAGTTTCACTTCTCGAGCAAGCATATGCGAAAGACAACAAGAAGAGTGTTGACCAAGTCCTGAAAGAAGCTGGCACTACGGTGACTGGCTTTGCGCGATTCCGCGTCGGACAGGCCTGATGCCATGAGCCCTTCTCGCTCCGCGTACCGTCGAGTGCTTCTTAAGCTCTCGGGTGAAGTATTTGGCGGCGAGAAGGGTATTGGCGTCGACCCAGATGTTGTACAAGACATCGCCAAGCAAATTGCAGATGTGGTACGGAGCGGAACTCAAGTAGCCATCGTTATCGGTGGAGGCAATTACTTCCGCGGGGCTGAACTTTCACAACGTGGCATGGACCGCGCTCGCGCCGATTACATGGGCATGCTGGGCACGGTAATGAACTGCCTCGCCCTCCAAGACTTCCTTGAGAAACAAGAGATCGATACTCGCGTACAAACCGCGATCACTATGGGCCAAGTTGCCGAGCCTTACATTCCACGTCGCGCTATGCGCCACCTTGATAAGGGACGCGTGGTGATCTTCGGTGCAGGAGCAGGCATGCCTTACTTCTCTACTGACACTGTGGCCGCGCAGCGCGCACTTGAAATTGGTTGCGAAGCGCTCCTTCTTGCTAAGAGCGGCGTCGACGGCGTCTATTCTGCCGATCCGCGCAAAGATGCTTCCGCTACGAAGTACGACTCGATTTCTTACAACGAGGTCATCACCAAGGGGCTTGGGGTCGCCGATGCAGCCGCATTCTCGCTCTGTAGTGAGAACCACCTTCCCATCATCGTGTTCAACCTCATGGAAGATGGAAATATCGCCAAGGCTGTTCGCGGTGAGAAGATCGGCACTTTAGTTCACTGAGGTAATTCTCAGACCACTGTTAATTGATCGCAACGAAGGAGAAGCCATGATCGACGCAACACTTGCAGAAGCTCTTGCGAAGATGGACAAAGCCGTAGAAGTTGCGAAAGAAGACTTCGGCTCAATCCGCACCGGCCGTGCGCATCCCGCCATGTTCAATAAGATTATGGTTGATTACTACGGCACCTTCACCGCGCTAAACCAATTGGCTTCTATTCAAATTCCAGAAGCGCGCATGGCGCTTATTAGCCCATTCGATAAGAGCGCTATGGCCGCCATCGAAAAGGCGATCCGTGAAAGCGATCTCGGCGTTAATCCCGGTAACGATGGCGGAGTCATTCGCGTCGGTTTCCCACAACTCACCGAGGAACGCCGCAAGGAGTACATCAAGGTCGCTCGCCACAAGGCAGAAGAGGCTCGTGTCTCACTTCGCAACATTCGTCGCCACGCCAAAGAAGGATTAGATAAGTTAGCAAAAGATGGTGGCTTTGGTGAAGACGAACTCGGCCGCGCTGAAAAGGAGCTCGACAAAGTCACCGCATCGCACGTTGACAAGATCGATGAGCTCTTGAAACACAAAGAGAGCGAACTTCTCGAAGTTTAATCGTGACAGACATTAATGCCCGGGCCGGGCGCAACATTCCTCTCGCTCTCACAGTGGGCTTCTCACTCTTAGGGCTTGTGATCGCATCCCTTTCGTGGAACCGCATGTTCTTTGCGATTCTCGTTTCGATAGCGATGATCCCGGCGGTCTGGGAACTCTCGCGAGCTTTTGCCCTCAAGAGCATTTTGATTGATCCATACACTTCGGCGATTGCCAGCGTCTCGATTGTGATGTCGAGTTGGTTCTGGGGCCTTTCTGGTTTAGCGATTGCCGCAGGGATTTCCATTCCGGTGCTTCTCGTGATCCGACTGCGTTCTGGTGTTACTTCATTTGTGCAAGATGTGACAGCAACGCTCTTTACTTTGCTCTACTTGCCTATTCCTGCGGGCTTCGCGATCCTTCTTGCACATCCCGATAACGGTCGCGCTCGTGTGATGGCATTTATTGCGGCGGTTGCATTAAGCGACACTGGTGGCCTCATAGCGGGCGTGCTCTTTGGAAAGCATCGCATCGCACCGACCATCAGTCCAAAGAAATCGCTTGAAGGGGTAGTCGGTTCACTCGTGCTTGCCATCGGCGGCGCTGGAACGCTTTATATGATTTGGCTGGATCGTCCCTTCTGGCAAGGTGCGGTTTTGGCAGTTGTCACGGTGATCACCGCAACGTGTGGAGATCTCATCGAGAGTGCACTCAAGCGTGATCTAGGCGTGAAAGATATGGGTGCGCTTCTGCCCGGCCATGGCGGCATTTTGGATCGTCTCGATTCGCTTCTGCTCACCGCACCTTTTGCGTACATACTTATTTCGCATTTTGTGGGGCTCTAATGGCGCTAAAGCCGGGAGAGTTGGTCTTCGCAGCGCCTAAGCGCGGCAAGAAAGCACCTCAGCACATCAGCGATGTACCAGCAAAGGATCGCAAGAAGTTTGCCGAAGACCTTGGGCTACCTGGTTTTCGTGCCAAGCAAGTAGCACTGCACTACTTTGAACATTTGAATAACAATCCAGATACCTGGAGCGATATTCCTGTAGACCTTCGGGGCACATTGAAGGACCTCCTCCTTCCAGAACTTCTCTCTCCGGTTCGTTCGCTCGAATGCGATCGCGGTCGAACACGCAAGGACCTCTGGAAGATGCACGACGGTGTTCTCGTCGAGAGCGTCATCATGCGTTACTCCGACCGCGCAACGGTCTGTATTTCATCGCAAGCCGGGTGTGGAATGAATTGTCCATTCTGCGCCACCGGTCAAAGTGGCCTTACTCGTAACCTCACCGCAGGTGAAATTACTGAACAAGTCGTGATGGCTGCTCGCGCTCTTGATAGTGGCGAGATCCCTGGCGGCACCATGCGCCTCTCGAATGTGGTTTTCATGGGTATGGGAGAACCACTCGCCAATTACAACGCGGTCATTCAATCGATTCGCAACATTACTTCCCCGCATCCAGAAGGTTTAGCGATCGGTGCGCGTTCGGTCACGCTCTCAACTGTTGGCCTCGTTCCTGCGATCATGAAGTTGATCGATGAAGACATCCCAGTCACTCTGGCCGTTTCACTCCACGCGCCCGATGACGAATTGCGCGACACACTCGTTCCCATCAATACTCGTTGGAAAGTCAGTGAAGTTCTTGAAGCCGCCGATGCCTATTCGAATAAGACCGGTCGTCGCTACTCAATCGAGTACGCCCTCATCCGCGACATCAACGATCAGGCATGGCGCGCAGATCTCCTTGGTCGCTTGTTGAAGAATCGCAACGCCCACGTAAACCTCATTCCACTCAACCCCACCCCCGGGTCAAAGTGGACGGCTTCTCGCCAGGAGGATGAAGATACCTTCGTCCGCCTACTCGAGGCGTATGGAGTCGCAGTAACCGTGCGAGATACGCGTGGTCGCGACATTGATGGCGCGTGCGGTCAGCTTGCGGCTAGCGAAATCGCGATCACAGGCGCTCCTGCGGATTAGGTGGCCGAATTTCCTTAGGCTAAAGATTGAGGCTTCAAACGTTGCAGATCATCGCGAGCGACGACGCGCTGCGGTCGCTGCGCGTGCCGGGCTTTCAAGAAGTACTCTCTATGAATACTGCGTCCATACTCAACGCAAAGGCGCGTGATGGCGCTCTCGTCATTATTTCGGAACATGATCTTCGATTGATCAGCGCGCTTGATGCGAAGGTGCTCACAATCCACGGAGGACTTCTTACTGAGTAACACCCTGTACGCGGGGGAGTACGGGATAGATGCTCTCCCAAGCGTCAATTTCGCAGCCATTAATTCGTGAATATTTACGGCTTACTTTCTTTCCCAGCCAGGTTCCGGTGATCATCGCGGTTTGATCCCCGCCATAGATTTCTGTGCACATTTGATCTGCTGAAGGCTTAGCGAATGGATTCTTCAATGAAGCTAGTTTCTTGCAGGCCATCGCAATGCCAGGGAAAGTGCCACTGTTTGGTTTGCAGTTGAGGGTCCAGGTCTCTTTTGGCGAGTCCGGTGATTCTTGGAAAACGATTTTCAGTTTGCTGGTCGCAGTGGCTGCCGTGGAAGTCTGTGAAGTGCAAGCAAGCAATCCAATAGCAAGCAACGCAGCCATGATCAAGCGGACTTGCTTCATCACTTTACTTCTTCTTATATCCGGCGGGACACGTGGGGTTGGTGCCCACTACTTTCTTGGTCGTCTTCCCCTTCACGCAAGTGATAATGATGGTCTTTGCTTTATTTGGTATTGCCGGAGCGGCTGGCGCATTTGCCTTGGGTGCAGGAGTCGTGGCCGCAGGAGCGTTCGGGGTGGAAGTAGGCGTAGCGGCAGGAGTTGGCACCACGGTCTTCTCTTGTGAAAGTTTGATGCGGATGGTGGGCTGGGAGAAATGGAAGTTGTACGCCCCGAGGTGGAGCCAACCATCCTTCTCACTTAAAGCTTCGGTCTGCACATCTTGGGTTGAGCCATCTGCAGACGTTACCGAAACAACTGCTTTAAGCGGCGCCGACGAGAAACCGTAGAGACAGCGGGCGGCTTCAGAGCGCATATTCAAGTCATAGACACCGGAGAAGAGCGTCTTGCCATCCACGTCAAAGTGCGGTCCAGCAACGACATAGTTTAACGAATCATCTTTGAACTTAGGAGGGCCCGATTCATAAAACGGTGAATTAGTTGTAACGATACCTACCAACTTGGTTTTATCAGAAAAGCACGCGCTACCGGCGCCACTTGCGTCATATTGGGTAGATCCAAAAGTCCAGCGAGTAAATTTCTGGAATCTCGAATCATTGCCTGAGTAGACCTTCAGTACTTCCTCGAAAACTCTGAAACGCTCGAGGTTATTCATGCCACTTCCGAGGGAACCATCAAACCCACTAGTGCCGACTATTCGGTTGTAGTTCTCGATTTCGCCCGGGTATCCCTTTCCTTTGAGATAGTTGTCAATCTTTGGATTCTTAGAGAGATCAGATTTCAAAACTGCGCCCACCAAGTTAGGCACAACAGTGGGCAGGGCCTCAACGGTGAGTTGGTTGATTGAGTCAGAAATTTTGCTTACGGAAATTGTTGGAGTCTTTAATCGTCCAAAGAGCCAGCCGGTGAGGCTGTTATTCAAATGTAAGTTGATGGACACCTTGGTATTCGCCGAGAAATCTTCACGAATAAAGCAGTATCCATCGGTGGTCATTTCGCACTCGCTGTGGTTGATCATTCCGCGAGCACCTCGCCAGCCCACGCCTGCTTGCGGCATGCCGGTGCTCGAGGTTTCAGTGAAGCTCTCAGCCGCGTAGTAGGTATCACCAGTTCTTACTTGAGCGGGAAGTACATTTGCAGTGAAGCCGTTCAGTGTTGCCTTCTCCGTACCTTTATTCTTGGAATACGTCATCGCGACCACTACTAAGTAGTCATTGCTTCCGAAGGCGTTGGGTACTCCTGAACTCTTCCAGAGACTCGCACTTCCACCGGCTGGGACCCCTGATGCAGGACTTGCAGGAATCTTCTGCGAGACGGCTTCAAATGCCAAGGTAGCGGGAGAGAGTTTTTCGCCATCTCTGCCAATTGAGAGTGAGTCGATACAAACTGGTTCCGTGGTCTTGCTGCATGGGGAGAGGATGATCGTTCCGTCCATCCAGGATTGTGTTTGGCAATTTGGGTCATCGAAATTCTTGCAGACCCAATTACCACCGCCTTTGCCGGTCGTTTGGTCAGGCGGAGTGTGTGCCGAGACGCTGGAAACGGATTGGTTCGAGAAGAGCGTGCCATCACTGACCACGGTTCCGTACATGGGTTGCATGCCGAAATCTTCAGGGACGACTACTTCGGCGCGCGCGCTTCCAGCCGCGACCAGGGCAATAACAGCGACGATGCCGGTGAGGAATTTTCCGCTCTTCTTCATGGGAGCAGGTTAGCCGATTTCCCCGCGGTTTCTCCTGCCACCGGTAGGTATGCGCCTTGTTGAGAGCTGTCAGATCGGGATATCCCCGTTTACTTGAAGGCTTGAATGCCAGTCAGTGCGCGTCCGATGGTGAGAAGGTGAATCTCGCTCGTTCCTTCGTAGGTAAGTACCGATTCCAAGTTGTTGGCATGACGCATGATCGGGTACTCGAGGGTGACGCCGTTTGCAGCCAAGATGGTGCGTGACATGCGAGCCACTTCGAGAGCCATGCGAACGTTGTTGAGTTTGCCTAGGCTGATCTGATCGGGATGTAATTTCTCTTCATCTTTCAAGCGACCAAGATGCATTGCCAGCAAGAAACCCTTTTGTACTTCGAGTGCCATGTTTGCCAACTTCTCTTGCGTGAGTTGGAAGGCGGCGATCGGACGATCGAATTGAATGCGGGAGAGTGCATAATCGGTAGCCACTTCTAGGCAGTCACGTGCGGCGCCCACGGTTCCGTAGAGGATTCCGAAGCGTGCTTCGTTTAGCGAAGACATTGGACCCTTAAGCCCGACAACACCAGGAAGCACTGCATCTTCGGGAAGACGCAGGTCGGTGAAGACTAATTCGCCGGTAATCGAAGCACGGAGCGAGAGTTTCTTATGAATGATGTTGGCTTGGAAACCCTTTGTTTTGGTGGGAACAACAAAACCACGAATACCATCTTCGGTCTGTGCCCACACAACTGCGACATCTGCGATGGGACCGTTAGTGATCCACATCTTCGAACCGTTAAGCACCCAATCTTTTCCATCGCGCTTTGCATGAGTGATCATGCCGGACGGATTGGAGCCGTAGTCGGCTTCGGTGAGACCAAAGCAGCCAATGAATTCGCCGCTTGCCATTCCGGGCAGCCACTGTTGCTTTTGTTCTTCTGAACCAAACTTCCAGATGGCAAACATGGCAAGTGAACCCTGCACGCTGACCAGCGATCGCAGTCCTGAGTCGCCGGCTTCTAATTCCATGCAGGCAAGTCCATATGCGGTTGCTGAAGTGCCGGCGCAGCCGTAACCCTCAAGATGCATACCTAGCAAGCCAAGCTTGCCAAATTCCCTTGCGAGTTCGCGAGCTGGGAGATCGCCTTTCTCGTACCAGTCCGCAACATAAGGGCGGACTTTGTCATCTACTACTTTGCGCACGGTGTCGCGGATATCGCGCTCTTCGTCGCTGAGGAGATGATCGATTGAAAGGAGGTCTAAGGCGCTCTTTGGATCCATACGTGGAGTCTACTAATGGCCGAGCAGGGGAGCCATCGCACGCGCAATGAGGCTCTCCCTATGGGTGAGACGCTCCTCACGATCAGCCCATGTCATCACTTTCAGGCCGGCATTAATCGCCAGCCAGCGAACGGGTTCGCCTTCCCATTGAGGGCTTTGATGGTTGACCCAGGGGAGATGAGTGAATTCGCTCTCTTTCCCGGAAATAAGGTCGGCGAGGGTGCGCCCGGCTACATATGAACTCGTGACGCCGTCGCCCACATATCCACCTGCTCGCGCATAACCACTGGTCTCATCGAAAGAGACGGTGGGGTGCCAATCGCGGGAAATTCCCAAAGGACCTCCCCAGGCATGGGTGAAATTGACATCGCGCAAGAGTGGAAACCACGAACGCGCCAATTCCCGTAAGTGTCCATGAACAACTGGATCTCGATCTTGTTCTGGAGAGATCTTTGAATTGAAGAAGTAAGGGGCGCCTCGTCCGCCAATAGCGATGCGATTATCTGCCGTGCGCTGAGCATATGTAATGAGGTGGCTTGCCTCCGCGAGCGTTTCATTCCCACTCCACCCGATCTCCTTCCAGATTTCTGGAGAGAGTGGTTCCGTAGCGGTCATCAATGAGTAGACCGGTACAACGCTGCGGTTGGAGCGCGCTGGTGTATTAATGGAGGGAAGGAATCCTTCAGTTGCTTCCACGATATGTGTGGCATGTACGCGACGTATCGTTCCGCGATGTCGCACTTTCACGATTCCCTTTTTGGCTACTGATGATGTTCCCGGACGCAAAGAGAGCACTTCGCTCTCTTCAAAGATTCGTACGCCCGCCCTTTCGACTGCATGAGCAAGACCGCGTACCGCGTTTGCTGGATGAATACGGGCGCACTCACGTATAAAGAGACCACCTACGGCGTCTTTCACATTGATACGTTCTTGCATTTGATCTTTCGAAAGTCGCACAGCGCCTTCACCAGCATGCGTGGCCGCTAGGAATTGCGCATCAACGCGCTTCATTTGTACTTGGGTGCGCGCCACTGTGATGTTTCCACCGTATGAGAATCCGGCATCGATGCTGAGTCCGGCCAATTCTGCGCCCAATTCAGGAACGCTTCGGCGCCACACTTCCCGCACATTTCGAGCGCGTTCCTGGCCCACTTCGATGACTAGACGATCGAAGGCGACGGGATAGAGCGCCGATGCCCACCCACCATTTCGGCCGCTGGCCCCAAAACCTACAAACTCTTTTTCCAGTACAACGATGTTTGCGCCGGGCATCTCTTTGCGGAGAAAGTGCGCGGCCCAGAGCCCAGTGAATCCGCCACCCACGATCGCGATGTCCACATCGAGATCGTCAATAATGCCAGCTCGATGTTGTAGCGGCGCATCAAGAGTCTCGAGCCAGAGGTTCATCAAGTACGTCCGTTGGTCCACTTTGCGATGTAACCAGGTACCGGAATTCCCGGCTTGAGATCTGCGGCATCGCGCGGGGTTCCAAAGGTGTGTTGAATGGGAATAATGCCGGCCCACAGTGGCGAGTCCATATCTTCTGGAAGATCGCCTGGCTCGAAATTCGAAACCTTGACGCTCGCCTCATCGAGAGAGAGCGCGACCAGTGTGGTCGCCTTTAATTCTTTCTTTGTGCTCTTGCGGACTTCGAGTTCTCTGCCTGGCATAAAAGCCTTCACAAGCAGATCGAAAGCAGCCACCTTCTCGTCGCCGTGCAACTCCACTGCTTCACCCAGGACCATGACGCATCTGTAATGCATCGAAGATTCAAAGGCAGAACGAGCCATCACTAGGCCATCCATGATGGTGATAGTGGCGCAGCAAGGTTTTCCATCTGCAAGTTTCTTGAAGAGACGAGACGCCGCCGAACCATGAAGAAGTAGTCGATCTCCGTCTCGAGCAAAGCCCACCGGCAGCGCATATGGCTGTTTGTCATCGACAATTGCCACATGCGCAACGAGTGCGGCATCGAGTATCTGATTCATGACTTCGCGATCGTTGACTGCTTTCTTGGGAAGTCGACGAACCTGTGTGCGCTTACTCAAACGACCTTCATCGCTTCCACGAGGGCGCCACGCAAGATTTGCTCGATCTCATCAAAATGAGATTGGTCGCAGATCAATGGGGGAGCGAGCTGAATCACTGGGTCTCCACGATCATCGGTGCGGCAATAGAGCCCACCGTCGTAGAGCGCCGTGGAGAGGAATCCGCGAAGTAAGCGCTCGCTCTCTTCGGCCGTGAAAGTCTCGCGAGTCTTCTTGTCGCGTACCAATTCGATTCCGTAGAAGTAACCGGTGCCGCGCACCTCGCCGACGATGTCGAGATCGTAAAGCTTCTCGAGAGTCTTCTTAAACGCGTCCTCGTTACTACGAACGTGTTCGTTGATCTTCTCTTTCTCCATGAGCTCGAGATTCGCAAGCGCAACGGCAGCACCCATGGGGTGTCCGCCCCAAGTGAAGCCATGAAGGAAGGTATTGGTGCCTTGGGTAAATGGTTCATAGAGTCGTTCGTTGACGATCATCGCTCCCATCGGTGCATAACCTGAGGTCATTCCCTTGGCGCAAGTGATGATGTCGGGCACGATGCCGTAGCGATTGCTAGCAAACCAATCACCGATACGTCCGAAAGCGGTGATGACTTCGTCGCAGACCATGATGACGTCGTATTTGTCGCAAATTTCGCGAACTCGCTGCAAATAGCCGGGGGGAGGCGGGAAGCATCCACCGGAGTTTTGCACCGGTTCAACAAACACTGCCGCGACTGTATCGGGCCCTTCCATGAGGATGGCTTCTTCAATTCGCGATGAAGCCCACTCGCTAAATGCATTGATGTCATTCTGTAGGTGTTCTGGCGCGCGGTAGAAGTTTGTGTTCGGAACTTTATGCGCTCCTGGAATGAGTGGCTCAAACCATTGCTTGGCCGCCGGAATACCAGTGATAGAGAGCGCGCCCTGCGTCGTGCCATGGTAGGCAATCGAGCGTGAGATGACTTTGTGCTTGAGTGGCTTACCTGTCATCTTGAAATACTGCTTCACTAATTTGAATGCACTCTCAACTGCTTCGCCACCTGCGGTAGTGAAGAAGACGCGATCCAAACCTTGCGGAGTCAAACTTGCCAACTTTTCAGCTAATTCTATGGCTGGGGGATTGCCGTAGCCCCAAATAGGGAAGTGGGCAAGCTTCATCATTTGTTTGTAGGCAGCGTCGGCCAGTTCCTCGCGGCCATGTCCCATCTGCACAGTGAAGAGTCCGGAGAGGCCATCGAGGTAGCGTCGGCCACGATCATCAAAGATGTACGCACCTTGACCGCGCACGATGATCGGAACTGAAGCGCCCTCGTGGTAACTGCCCATTCGAGAGAAGTACATCCACATATGTTCGGTCGCGCGTTTAGAAAGATTGTCGTCGAAATGTTCGACAACATCCTGTGGTGAGATACTCATCTTGTCCCCCAGTTATATAACTGCTTCTGCAGTTTCAAATAAACGAAGCTCTCGGTTGAGCGCACCGTTTTGATTGTTCTAAAGCGTTGAAGCAGTTCGAGAAGATGATCGTCGTCTTCACAAATAACTTCAGCGAGTAAATCGAATGAACCGGCCGTGACGACTACGTAGTCAACTTCCGGGAAAGTTGCGAGTTGGTCTGCAACATCTTGAAGGTCGCCCTCCACTTTGATGCCGATCATGGCCATGCGGTTAAAGCCCACGGTGAGCGGATCAGTAACAGCGACGATCTGCATCACACCTGAGTCGATGAGGCGCTGCACGCGCTGGCGCACAGCCGCTTCAGAGAGTCCAACAGCCAGCCCGATAGCGGCGTAGGACTTACGGCCATCGCTCTGGAGCTCTTCGATGATGGATTTAGAGGTGTCATCGAGGGCGACCCGGGCGGGGCGAGCCTTAGTAAAGGCGAGGCCGCGGGGGACGCTAGATGCCGACATGCCCCGAGAATGCCCGACTTCGAGCCAAAAGGCAAAAGAATCCGTAGCAAAAAGATCAAATATCTGCGGATTCCTTACTTTTACGCCTGGGGTGGTGTCCAAAAGGTCCATTTCCGCGTACTCTCACGCCTAGGCACTCAGAAGGAGATCCATGAAGAAGCTTCAGAATTTCGTCAACGGCCTCGCTTTAGACAGTAAGTCTGGAAATGTCAGCGAGCTCATCAGCCCGGTCACCGGTAAGCCCTATGCCACTGCGCCGATATCTAACGCGTCAGATGTAGACCATGCCATTAACGCAGCGTCGATCGCATTCGAGTCCTGGCGCGATTCAACTCCTGCTGAGCGCCAAAAGGCACTTCTGAAGATTGCTGATGCATTTGAATCGCGTGCCGAGGAAATGATTGCAATCGAGAGCGAGAACACCGGCAAGCCACTGGCGATCACCATGTCAGAAGAGATGCCCGCAATGCTTGATCAGATCCGCTTCTTTGCTGGCGCTGCCCGCATTCTCGAAGGTCGTAGCGCAGGTGAGTACATGCGCGGACATACTTCAATCATTCGTCGCGAACCCATTGGTGTGTGTGCGCAAGTAACGCCATGGAATTACCCAATGATGATGGCCGTATGGAAGTGGGCGCCGGCAATTGCAGCCGGAAACACCGTTGTATTGAAGCCTAGTGATACCACTCCAGCGTCAACCGTCTGGATGGCAAACATCATGGCGGAGTTCTTGCCTCCTGGTGTCTTCAACGTAGTTTGCGGTGACCGCGATAGCGGCCGCTCGCTGGTGGAGCACAAGATTCCGCAGATGGTCTCCATTACCGGCTCGGTTCGCGCAGGTATGGAAGTTGCTGGCTCCGCTGCTAAAGATGTGAAGCGCGTCCACCTCGAATTAGGAGGCAAAGCGCCGGTTGTCATTTTCGATGATGCTAATCTCGAAGCTGCCGCAGAAGGTGTTGCTATTGGCGGCTACTTCAATGCTGGCCAAGATTGCACCGCAGCCACGCGTGTCATGGTGGAAGCGGGGGCGTATAAAGATTTCGTAGCGCTGCTCGCAGAGAAGGTCAAAGAAATCGCCACGACGGGCGCACCTGATGAAGAGATTCTTTATGGACCGCTCAATAATGCAAATCAATTAGCGCGCGTTAAGGGATTCTTGGAGCGTGTACCTGCACACGCCAATGTCGTTACTGGCGGACATCAAGTAGATCGCGCTGGCTATTTCCATGAGGCTACGGTCGTTGCAGATTTGCAACAAAAGGACGAGATGATCCAAGACGAAATCTTTGGACCTGTGGTCACTGTACAAAAATTCCAAAATGAAGCGGAGGCGCTTACCTTCTCCAATGATGTGAAGTACGGCTTAGCTTCAAGTGTGTGGACTAAAGACAATGGCACCGCAATGCGCATGTCTCGCGGTCTCGATTTTGGCGTTGTTTGGGTGAATACGCACATTCCGATTGTGGCTGAAATGCCGCATGGTGGTTTCAAGCATTCTGGATACGGGAAAGATCTCTCTATGTACGGTTTCGAGGATTACACCCGCATCAAGCACGTCATGATCAATATCGGCGAGTAACACCCTCCTATCACTACTCCAGAAGAGGTTGGCGCATGTCCATAGATAGCGGCTTGGCTAAAGAGCTTGATCTCACGTCCGATGCACTCACTGAAACTGCGCATTTGCAAAAGCACTTCGGTAGATACGACATTCTCTTCTTCACCATTTGCACTTTGGTGGGAATCGATACGATCGGAACAGTTGCGGCATCGGGTGCTCAGGCATTTACCTGGTTAATCATCTTCGCCATCGTCTTCTTTGTGCCACAAGCACTTCTCTTCGCTGAACTCGGTACATCATTCCCACAAGAGGGTGGCTCATATCTCTGGGCGCGCTTAGCTTTCGGTCGGCTCGCTGCCGCGATCAACAATGTGCTCTACTGGGTGACGAACCCAGTCTGGCTCGGCGGCACACTCGCCCTTGTTGGAGCGACCGCGTATGAGACCTTCTTCCTCAACGGTCATCCGATGTCAAATATTTGGTGGTACATCTTTACTCTCGCCTTTATCTGGATTGGTGTCACGAGCGCCATTCTTTCTTTCAAGGTGGGCAAGTGGATTCCTACCTTTGGAGCCTTCGCTCGGTTCATCCTCCTTGGCTTCTTCTCCATATCGGTAGTCATCTACGGATTTAAGAATGGCGTTCATGGCGTCCATGTCGGCGACTTCGGGATTTCCTTCGCTGGGCTGGTTGCACTCGCAGGTGTGCTGCTCTTTAATTACGTCGGATTCGAACTTCCTAATAGTGCCGGCGATGAGATGAAGGATCCGCGTCGCGATATCCCCTACGGTCTCTTCCGTGCCGCGATCGCAGCTGTATTGCTTTACGGTCTGCCCATCCTTGGCATTCTCGTGGTGCTTCCCACGCAAGATGTCTCCAATCTCGGTGGTTTCCTCGACGCGATCAAGGCTGTTTTCACCATCTACGGTGGATCAACCGGGGCTGACGGAGTTGTCCTCACCGGCTTTGGCGCTTTCCTCGGTGGAATTGGCGGGCTCCTCTTCATCATCTGCGTGCTCTCTTCAGGAGTTACCTGGATTATGGGGTCTGATCGTTCGCTCGCCGTTTCCGGCTATGACGGCGCGGCCCCCCGCTCACTGGGAGTGATCTCGGCAAAGTACGGAACCCCAGTGCGAGTCAACATTTTGAGTGGTCTGCTCTCGACTGCAGTTCTTGTGATGGCACGCACCATCAGTGAAGGCAATGCCATGAAGTACTTCACTGCAGTTCTTGGCATTGCGGTCTCCACTACCTTGCTCTCATACTTAGCAATTTTCCCTGCGCTCTGGCGCTTGCGGGTCACTCACCCCGATCATCCACGTCCTTACCGCGCACCTTGGGCCAAGTTCCTCTCGGTCTGGCTCACGCTGATCGTGGCCTTCGCCTCTCTCCAATTGGTGGCGCCAGGACTAGGAGTGGATTGGTTTGGTGATGACTTCCGACCAGATGGCTGGGAGCAATCAGAGCGCTGGAAGTTCCTCTTCACCGAGGCAGTGCCAGTTCTCTTCTTTGTGCTGGTGGGAGTGGTCTTCTGGATTGCTGGCGGCACTACCCGTAAACACGCGGCGAGTGCACGCAAGTAATTTCTCTACGCCCACTTACGCGGACGGAATTAGGGCCAGTGAATCGATGGATTCTGGGCTCTAAGTGATTAGGCTCCGTACTATCACGATTGATCGATCCGGTATGAGCTGAGGAGTAGACATGTCAGAAGAGAAGAACTTGCCGCCTGTTGCGTCACTGACACCCGAGATGCGCAAGATCGTCTCAAGCCAGGTCACCCGCCGTGGAGTAATCACCGGCGCTGGAGCTGTCGGTCTCGCTGCATTCCTTGCCGCGTGCGGTACTAAAGGCACTGCCGAAACTAAAGGTTCAGCATCGCCTGCTACAGCAGATCAATCGGATGCCGACAAGTCATTGAATGTGTCGAACTGGCCGCTCTACATCGATGTCGATGCAAATGATGAGTCGATTCGTCCATCAGTTGTCGCATTTACCGCCGCCACCGGGATCAAAGTGGCATACACCGAAGATGTCAGCGATAACAACGTTTTCTTCGGCAAGGTTCGTAATCAACTGGCCGCAGGTCAAGACACGGGTCGTGATTTGATGGTGCTCACCGACTGGATGGCAGCAAAGATGATTCGCCTGGGTTGGGTTCAAAAACTCGACAAGGCAAACATCCCTAACGTTGACGCGCATCTCCGTGCAGCCCTCAAGTCTCCTTCGTGGGATGCCACTCGCGATTACTCAGCCCCTTGGCAATCAGGGTTTGGTGGCATCGCTTATAACGGGGCAGTTACAAAGCCCGTAATGACTATCGACGAACTTTTCACACGTCCTGATCTCAAAGGCAAAGTAACCTGCCTCTCTGAAATGCGTGACACAATGGGCCTCGTATTGCTTTCGATGGGTAAGGATCCATCAGTCTTTAATCAAGCCGATTTTGATGCAGCGATCGAAAAGATTCAGAAGGCAGTTAATTCTGGCCAAATTCGTAAGTTCACTGGAAACGAGTATGCACCAGATCTTGCCAAGGGAAATATTGCAGCATGTGTTGCTTGGTCTGGTGATGTTATTCAACTCCAAGCGAAGAACGACAAGATCAAATACGTCATTCCTGATGCAGGTGCCATGCTCTGGTCAGACAACATGCAGGTACCCAATGGTGCTAAGCATAAGAAGAACGCCGAGTCATGGATCAACTATTACTACGATCCCAAGGTTGCCGCGCAGGTGGCTGCTTATGTGAATTACATCTGCCCGGTAGATGGCGCGCAGGAGGAAGCCGCCAAGATTGATCCGGCTCTTGCTAGTAATCCATTGATCTTCCCCGATGCGGCAACTCTGGCTAAAGCTCATATCTTCGCCGGTCTTGATGAAGCCACCGAGAAGTCTTGCCAAGACGCTTATGCAAAGGTGATGGGCGGCTGATGGATCAGATTGGCGGCGATCTTCGCCTTGTCTCGTTACGCAAAGAGTTTGGTGATTTCGTTGCAGTCGATGACATCGACATCCTGATTCCAAAAGGTTCTTTCTTCGCACTTCTCGGTCCATCAGGGTGCGGAAAGACCACCACGCTTCGTATGGTCGCTGGTCTTGAACTGCCCACTGCTGGGCAGATCCTCATCGGCGATCATGACATCGCCCCACTCAAGCCGTACAACCGTCCGGTTAATACGGTCTTTCAGTCGTACGCACTCTTTCCGCACCTCGACATCTACGAGAACGTAGCTTTCGGATTACGCCGCAGGGGTATTAAAGATGTGTCGGCGCAAGTTGACGCCATGCTCTCACTCGTAGAACTAGATGCCTTTGCGCGGCGTAAGCCATCGCAACTATCCGGTGGTCAACAGCAACGAGTAGCACTCGCGCGCGCACTCATCAATCGCCCCGAGGTGCTTCTACTAGATGAGCCACTGGGTGCACTCGATCTTAAACTTCGTCGCCAGATGCAATTAGAGCTCAAGCGCATCCAGACTGAAGTGGGCATCACCTTCGTGCACGTAACTCATGACCAAGAAGAAGCTATGACTATGGCCGACACTATTGCGGTCATGAATCAAGGCAAGGTGGAGCAGCTCGGTAGCCCGATGGACCTCTATGAAAACCCGAGGACCACATTCGTGGCTAACTTCCTTGGGCAATCGAATTTGCTCACAGGTGAAGTGGTAGAACGAGGTGACTTCGTGGGAGTCAAGGTGTGGGGGAACCAGATCAAGATTCCCGCAAGCCGCGTTGCTACCTCAAATTCCAAAGTATGGGTTGGCGTCCGTCCGGAAAAGATTTACATCTCGGCGGAGTCAAATCATGCGCACGATCACTTAGGTAACCAACTAGTGGGAACGGTTCTTGAACGTTCATACATCGGCGTTTCAACTCAGTTCATCGTGGAGATTCCAGGATTTCTTGATGATGAAAAAATCATTGTGTTCGAACAGAACGTGGATGCATCAGAAGTGATGGCGGGGGATCGGGTTCGTATCTCTTGGGATCCGGCGCACACCTTTGCCCTTGATGCAAAGCAAGATGCCTATGCTGGCGATGTCCTCGCCGAAACAGAGTAAATCCGGTGACCAATAAGAAGTGGGTGCCTTACCTACTCCTGGCTCCTGGTGCGCTCTGGTTGGCGATTTTCTTCTTAACTCCGATGTTCAACCTGGGTGCCACCAGTCTTTACGATCCGAGCGGATCGCTCGAGACTGGCTATGTCATGAATGGTCACGTAGGCAACTACGTCGATGCATTGAGTGAGTACTGGCCACAATTCCTCCGCTCTTTTATTTTTGCGGCCATCGCAACCGTGCTCGCACTCGTTATCGCTTACCCGCTTGCCTACGCGATTGCGCTTAAATCTGGGAAGTGGAAGAACATCCTCTTAGTACTCGTCATTGCACCCTTCTTCACATCTTTCTTGCTGCGCACCCTTGCCTGGACCGCGATTCTCGGCGATAACTCAAGCTTTGTGCACTTCTTGCAGAACATCCACATTCTTCCTGAAGGTGGACGTATTTTAGCTACGCCTTTTGCGGTGGTGATGGGTCTTACCTATAACTTCCTGCCGTTTATGACTCTTCCACTCTTCACTAGTTTGGAAAAGGTTGATCCGCGGCTAATCGAAGCTGCTGGCGATCTCTACTCGAAGCCCTTCACAGGTTTTCGTCGAGTAGTGCTGCCGCTTTCTATGCCAGGAGTAGTAGCTGGCACACTTCTTACCTTTATCCCCGCGTCGGGTGACTACATCAATGCCCAACTTCTTGGTGGCATTAAGAACACCACCATGATTGGTAATGTTATTGATCGCGCATTCTTAGAACGCGGCGCTTACCCCACCGCGGCCGCGCTCTCCTTCGTACTTATGGCTGCCATTGTTATTTTGGTAGCCACATATGTGAAGCGCGCCGGCACTGAAGAGTTGGTGTAGTGATGAATTGGATTCGTAAGAACATCATCATGATCGTTGGAATGTTGGTGTTGTTCTACATGTTCATCCCAGTATTCGTGGTTATTGCGCTTTCGTTCAACGAACCAAAGTCGCGACTTACTTACACCTTCGATAAATTTACGCTCGACAACTGGCTGCATCCCTGTTCTGGCGCGGAGGCGATGTGCCCGTCAGTGATGGTGAGTCTCAAAATCGGTTTACTCTCCACGATCGGCGCCACCATCTTGGGAACTTTGATGGCTTACGCGCTGATGCGCTATCGCTTCCGCGGTAAAGGTGTGGCGAACCTGCTGCTCTTTTTGCCGATGGCCTCTCCAGAAGTAGTAATGGGTTCATCGCTGCTCACTCTCTTCGTTTCGGCGAGCTTCCCGCTCGGATTCTGGACCATTCTGATCGCGCACATTATGTTCTGCCTCTCGTTCGTAGTAGTTACGGTCAAGGCACGTCTGGCCGGTATGGATCCACGGCTAGAGCAAGCGGCCATGGATCTCTACGCAAACGAATGGCAGACTTTCCGCCGCATCACCTTGCCACTCCTTGCGCCAGGTATCGCAAGTGCCGCGTTGCTCTCTTTCTCGCTCTCTTTTGATGACTTCATTGTGACTAACTTCAACTCCGGCTCCACCGTTACTTTCCCGATGTTTGTCTGGGGCTCGGCTCAACGAGGCATCCCACCCCAAGTGAACGTGATTGGCGCCGGAGTCTTCCTGATCGCGCTGGCCATCGTGGTTATTGGCCAGATTGTTGGCGCCCGCAAGCGAAAGGCGCTGGCTGCCTGACCTGGGTTAGGATGGCTCCACAGTCTTAGTGAGGAGTCTTCATGTCCGGCGGTCCATCATTGCCCCAAGAGCGCAAACTTGTAACTTCTATTCCTGGACCTAAGTCCGCTGAACTCCTCAAGCGCCGTAGCGCCGCAGTGAGCGCTGGCCTCGGTGTGGGTATGCCAGTATTCGTTACTGCTGCTGGTGGCGGAGTGATTCAAGACGTCGACGGTAACTCCATCATCGACATGGGCGCAGGAATTGCGGTCGTTAACGTAGGCAACTCGGCAGATAAAGTTGTAGAAAATGTTCAGGCACAGGTTGCCGCGTTCACTCACACATGTTTCATGGTTGCTCCTTACATGGGTTACGTCGAAGTGTGTGAGCACCTCAATCGCCTCACGCCTGGCGATCACGAGAAGAAGAGCGCGCTCTTCAACTCGGGGGCAGAGGCGCTAGAGAACGCAGTCAAGATTGCGCGCGTATACACGAAGCGCCAAGCAGTGATTGTTTTTGAGCATGGTTACCACGGTCGCACTAATCTCACTATGGCGATGACCGCGAAGAACATGCCTTACAAGCAAGGTTTTGGTCCATTTGCTTCTGAGATTTATCGCATGCCGATGGCCTATCCATACCGTTGGCTTACCGGCGAAGAGAACTGCGCCGCCGAAGCCCTTGAGGAATTTATTCATAAGGTGGAGAAGGAACTCGGTCCAGAGAATGTCGCGGCTATCGTAATCGAGCCTATTCAAGGCGAAGGTGGCTTTATTGTTCCGCCTAAGGGTTTCCTACCTGGGCTTGCAGCTTTCGCGAAGAAGCACGGGATCGTATTTGTGGCAGACGAAGTACAGACCGGTTTTGCGCGTACCGGTCAAATGTTTGCCTGCGAAGATGAAGGTGTCATTCCAGATCTCATCACTACTGCTAAGGGCATTGCCGGTGGCCTGCCGCTCTCTGCTGTTACTGGGCGCGCCGAAATTATGGATAGCGTGCACGTCGGCGGTCTCGGTGGGACTTACGGCGGTTCACCCATCGCGTGTGCCGCTGCGTTAGGTGCCATCGAAACTATCGAAGAGCAAGATTTGGTGAGCCAAGCGAAGGTGCTCGGCGAGATCATGACTTCATCCTTACTTGAGATGCAAGCGAAACATCCAGTGATCGGTGATGTTCGCGGCCGCGGCGCTATGGTGGCAATCGAATTAGTGAAGCCAGGCACCAAGGATCCAAATCCGGATGCGGTTTCGCAGATTGTGAAGTACTGCACCGCAGAAGGTGTTCTCGTTCTTTCAGCGGGTACTTATGGAAACGTTCTTCGCTTCCTGCCGCCACTCGTGATGCCTGAACACCTGCTCCGCGAAGCTCTGGAAATCATCGAGAAGGCAATCGCCTCGCTTATCTAGTGAGTTAATTGGTTCTTTGGGGCGTGATTCGCGAAGACCTCGGCTATTTCGACTTCCTCACCAAAGCAGTCTGCAGTTGCAATGCGCACGTTCTCGTGTAATTGCTCTCTATCTTCGATTCATTCATACGTTCCTCCTTAACAATTGAATTGCCTCTCTCTCGGAGACACAGATGTCGGTTACTAGAAGATTCCTCACAAATCTAGGAGGTACGGTAACGCGATCGTGAAACACCACGTCTTTTCTTCCGGTCGCTCTGAGTAGTCGATGAGATCCGCGCCTACGTTGGTGAACCTCTACATAATTGAGTGGATCCCGTTGAAGGATTCTTAGAAGTTGCCGCGCTTTCATATTGGGAAATTGCTCGATGGGCGAAGCGTGGTGAAGGGATAGGGGCAAGGAATGTCCGTATATACAGGGGAGTCTGTATATACAGAGGAGGAGTACGGGCGCTTGAAGCGCAAAGATTCTTTGCAACGGGTAGATCACAGTTACTTTGATTTGAGTGGTAATTTGATCAAGTGCGTACTCTGCGGGTTCTCATGGCGGCGGCACTCGCACTGTTGCTCTCAATCCCGGCCTCTGCCGCATCGGTTAAGGTCGGATCCACCTGCACCAAGATCGGGCAGAAAACTACTTTAAAGAGCCAACAACTCATCTGTGCTCAGGTGGGAAAGAAGAAGCTCTGGCAAGTGGTGAAGAGCCCTGTGATCTCCAAGCCAAAGCCAACACCAACTCCCACACCAAAACCAATAACGACTCCCACACCAAAACCAATACCGACTCCCACGCCAAAACCGCTTCCCACGCTCTGCGCGACAGCAACATCCCCGACAACATCAGCCGGATGCGCTACCCCGCCAAAACCTGCAGAGACGTCCACAATCGAGCCGGCACCCACGCCGGTTCCGACTCCTACTTCAACACCTACTCCAACACCTACTCCAACACCTACTCCAACCTTAATTCCCGTGCCGACACCCGCACCAGCACCAGCACCAGTCGTAGTGATACCTACTGCTGGGGGAGATCCACTCTCGGTATGTCAGCTGACGGATCATCGTGCAACGAGTTCGCAACCTTGGACCGGGGCGGTTGCATACCCTGCTTCGGATTTCTCGCGAGAACCGAATCTACAGTTAATCGGAACTACCAAGGTGGCCTTCATCCCAATCGATTTCTCAGATGTACCAGGTTCCGGCAAACCTTTGGATGTGGGTCAGTCACAAATTGATAATGTAAATGCTTGGCTCAAGTACTACACCAACGATAAGTTGAAATTTCAATGGCAAGTGCATAACGAGTGGATTCGCGCACCTAAACCGTCAACACAATATAACTGGGCACATCCACCGTCAGGAGGGTATGCCGGGCAAACCACTCCGCAAGCACAGACTGATGTAGAGATGGGCAATCAGCTCATCACGGCTGCGAAGGATTATTACGACTTCACTGGAGTGGGTGCCGTCTTCTTCTTACTACCCTCTGCTACGCGCGCCGTAGAAACTGAATTCACTTTACGGGGACGTACCTGGCAAACAAATCAAGGGGCTCAGCGCTTTAGTTTCTTTGCCCCGGGAGCGTACATCTATGCAAATAACCTTCCAATCTGGTCGTGGTGGATGCACGAGGTCATGCACTCCTACGGTCTTGAAGGCCACGCTCCACATGATTATGTGGACCTCAACATCATGGGAAATCAATCCGGAAAATCTTCGACGTTATCGACATGGGATGCGCTTATTTCGGGGTGGCTCAATCCTGGAGATGTTTATTGCATTTCGAAGGATCACATCACTTCTACGACCGTCAAATTAGTTCCCATGGAACGTGAAGAAGCGGGTGTGCGTTCTGCGATGATCACCCTCAACGATCATCAGGTGCTCGTCATAGAATCTCGACGCAAGGATAAATGGGGCCCAAGTTGGTATGACAGCTTTGGTGGCGTGACTGCATACCTCGTGGATACAAGTATTGAAAATGATCGAACGGGTGAGGGGCGCGGTGATGATGTTGCTCGCTTTGCCGTGTATTTACGGCCGGATGGAAAAACCGCAGATTCTTGGTATCCCACGCTTGTTATCGGCGGCAGCATTTCTATGGAGCAGATCCTACTCAACACTCCAGGGAAGTCTTTGACCTACTCAGGGCTCAAAATAACCTTGGTGAGTAACGGTGCAAATGACGAAATTCGCATTGCACTCGACGTACCCACACCTGCTCCGGCACCAATGCCCACCCCGACGCCAGTGAGCCTTACTTCGCTTGGAACCCTTGAGGCCGCACTCAATGCAAACCCTGCAGCAGTCACATTAGCTGCATGGACGAAGAGCAAAGCCAAGGTGGAGACCTCAACTGCGACGGTAGGGGTAGTCACAACACTCATTGGCCCCAACTCAACATTGGATAATTCCAATCCAAGGGTGGGAATTGATTTGGCGTCACGCCTTTACGCAGGTTTCAATCAAGTTGCGCATCTTTATCTGATCTATTACGGCTATCAAGACATTGATTGGGCACAGGCGCAGTACGCAGCTCTGCAAACAGGTTTGGCGACGGGGGATAGCGCGGCAAGAAATAATTGCCAAACGGAAAGCACCTGCTGGGGCGCCAGCAGTTGGGTGAACACTGCTGGCGATGGAATCATTCTGAGCGCTGTGAGTCCATGGGGGAAGAGTGATCCCAATCATTCGAACGGCACTCTGGAAGCTCATGAATACAGTCACACTATTCAACAAACTCAGATGAGAGGCACTCCCTACCACTATTGGGATCTTCCACGATGGTTATTGGAAGGTGGGGCTGAGTTCTCGCAAGCCGCTGCCCTTGATTATGCGTCGTACGATGCGTATTTGGCGGAGCGTCTCCGTGATACTGGTGAGCTCATCCATAACGCTACGTATAACGAAGCATGGTTTAACGCATATCTTGGACCATCAACATCCCCGTCCTGGGCGCCATGGGAAACTTATCCGCAATGGCGGCTTTACGACGTAGGCTTTTTGGTGAGTGAAATCTTTGCGGCTATCAAAGGTCCAGATGTCATCATGCAAATGTACAAAGACGTTGCTGGTGGAAAGAGTTTTGAAACGGTGTTCGCAGAAACCTTTGGAATGACTTGGGCTGATGCGGTGCCGATACTTTCAAGAGCTTTGGCTAAGGAAGTCGCTTAGCGGTTGCGCACTCCGCGAGCTAGATCTTCAGCAACTGCGCGCACTCCAGGAAGCGGATCTTCAGGATGAGCAAGTACCGCTTTCACGAAAGCCGAACCCACGATCACACCATCGGCATATTTGGCTACCTCGGCCGCTTGTTCGCCATTGGAAACGCCAAGGCCTACGCAGACTGGCGTATCGGTAATTGCACGGAGACGCTCAACAAGTGTGCTGGCTGCAGATGAGACTGAAGTTCGTGCACCAGTCACACCCATGGTGCTTGCTGCATAGATAAAGCCAGAGCACTTTGAAGCGACTAGTTTCAGTCGTTCATCTGCGGTACTAGGCGCCACTACGAAAATAGGATGGAGGCCAAGTCGGTCAGTTAGTCCAAGCCATTCATCAGCCTCTTCGAAGGTGAGGTCAGGTGTAATGACGCCCTCCATGCCGGCTGCGTGGAAATCTTCGGCATAACGCTCAACGCCGTACCGATCGATCGGGTTCCAGTAGGTCATCATCAACGTGGGTGCACCGGTGGTAGCAACTTCGCGTACCACCTCAAGAGTCTTCTTCATCGTGATACCAGCCGCGCGAGCTGTTTCAGCGGCTTCTTGGATGATCGGACCATCCATGACTGGGTCGCTATAAGGGAATCCGATCTCAACGGCATCGACGCCGCCTTCGATCATTGCCTTGATTACCTTGATCGACATCTCCTGAGTGGGAAAGCCTGCAGGTAAGTAGCCAATGAGTGCGGCACGGTTCTCCGCGCGCGTGCGGATGAAGAGTTCGGAGAGGAGCGACATCAGAGTTCGATACCAAACCATGCAGCAGCGGTCTGCACATCTTTATCTCCGCGGCCAGAAAGGTTAATCAAGATGGTGGCATCTGGACCGAGCTCGCGACCGAGCACCATAGCGCCGTAGAGCGCGTGGGCTGTCTCGATTGCTGGGATGATTCCTTCGGTGCGCGAAAGAAGTGAGAATGCTTCCATTGCTTGCGCATCCGTCACCGAGCGATATTCCGCGCGTCCCATGTCTTTGAGGTAGGCATGCTCTGGACCCACGCCTGGGTAATCCAAACCTGCCGAGATGGAGTGCGATTCGATCGTCTGTCCATCTTCATCTTGCAATACATATGTGCGCGACCCGTGGAGCACGCCGCTGGAACCACCAGAGATACTTGAGGCGTGACGGCCAGTGTCGATGCCATCTCCGCCGGCTTCCAATCCAATGAGTCGTACAGAAGGATCTGAGATGAAGCGGTGGAAAATTCCGATGGCATTTGAGCCGCCACCGACGCAAGCCAAGACTGCGTCTGGAAGTTTGCCAGTGAGTGCGAGAACTTGTTCACGTGCCTCAATACCGATCACGCTATGGAAGTCGCGAACCATCGTAGGAAAAGGATGGGGTCCGGCAACAGTCCCGAGTAGGTAATGCGTAGTCGCTACATTCGTAACCCAATCGCGCATCGCTTCGTTCAGTGCATCTTTGAGGGTTTGTGATCCGGATGTAACTGGAACAACTTCGGCACCGAGTAGCTTCATGCGAGCTACGTTGAGGGATTGACGGCGAATATCTTCCGCACCCATATACACAACACATTCAAAGCCCATGAGAGCTGCGGCCGTGGCAGCTGCCACACCATGCTGTCCGGCACCCGTCTCAGCGATGATGCGCTTCTTGCCCATGCGCTTCGTGATGAGCGCTTGGCCAATCACATTGTTGATTTTGTGCGAGCCGGTGTGGTTGAGATCTTCACGCTTTAAAAGGATGCGAGCGCCACCGCACTCTTTCGAAAAATTATGCGCCTCTGTGAGGATGCTGGGACGACCGATATACGTGGCATTTAATTCGGCTAATTCGGCGATAAAGGCCGGATCCACCTTGGCGGCGTTATAGGTGCGTTCCAGTTCATCTAGAGCGGTGATCAGGGCTTCTGGAACGAAACGACCGCCGTAGGGGCCGAAGTGGCCATCGATCGCCTCTGAGGAGGTAATTAATTGGGATGCGGGACTCTTAGCCATGGCGCTACCTTAGGGCTGTTGCCCCTCCGACACAAGAAAAAACTAGTTTTCTCTTGACGGCGTGGCTCCAGGCTCTTACTGTCAATTCTGATGGGAAGAAGCACCTACTACGGACAGACCTTCACAGAGGAGTACGGATGCAGAAGAAGTTAGGGATCATCGGAGCAACTGTGGCAGCGCTCTTTGCGCTCGCTGCTTGTAGCTCATCTAGTTCGTCTGAGGCAGCCCCAGCCCCAGCCCCAGCAAAGACCATTGCAATTATTTCGCCAGACTATTCAGCACAACCTGCTGCTAAGACCGCCATCGACGAGTTCGTCAAGGCTGCCGAAGCGGCTGGCTTTAAGACTTCAGTCACCGATACCAAGAGCGACAACGCCAAGGTAAACGGCGAAATCACTACCGCTGTTTCACAGAAGGTCGATGCCATCGTGCTCGCCTTCGGAACTCCTAAAGAGTTCGGCGAAGGTTTGGCCGCTGCAAAGGCAGCCAACGTTCCAGTCTTCGGTCTCGATACCGGTGGCACTGAGGATCCAATCCTCGTCAACGTCACTACGGACAACGGATTCCTGGGTAGCGCAAGCGCTCAAGCGATGATGGATGCCATTGGCAAGCCAGGAAACATCGCGATGATCGTCTTCGACGCTTTCCAACCAGTACAAATTCGCGGCGCCGAAGCCAAGAAGCTTTTCGAAGCAGCTGGCTACAAGATCGTTGAATATGTACAAGGCGATCCAGCAGATTCCACTGGCTTTGCGAAGAAGACCGTTAAGGACTTCCTCACCAAGTACCCCAAGGGCAAGATTGATGGCGTTTGGGCCGGTTGGGATGCCAGCGCTCTCGGTGCTTACCAAGCAACGCAAGAAGCTGGTCGCACTGAAGTGAAGATCACTGGTGTTGACGGTCAAGATTTCGCTCGCGCAGAAGTTGCTAAGGGCGGAAACTGGGTTGCCACGATGGCGCAAGATTGGCCAACCATTGCAACTACTGAAGTAAAGATCATTCAGGACTTCTTTGCTGGCACCACGCCAATGGAGAAGGTTGTTTACGTCCCAGGCACGGTTATCAACAAGGACAACGCTAAGTAAATTCTGTCCAGGAGGAGAGGGGGTCAGCATGAATAAATTGCTGGCCCCCTTTTCTTTGGGTAGACCCGTATTGATCACCTATGTACCCGCCGGTGATCCAGAGTTCTCCCGCGTGATCCTCGATGCTTACCTCGAGGGCGGCGCCGATATTTTAGAAATTGGTTTACCTTCTGGCGATCCCTATATGGATGGCGCCACTATGGGCTCCTCGATGAAGCGCGCACATGCTGCAGGCACCGATGGCAACATGATTGCACAAGTACTTATTGAATGGCTCCCCACTGCCAAGCGACGTCCAGCACTGCTCTGGATGTGTTACGCGGATGCAGATTTCACCGACTTGGAAAAGTGGGTAGCAGCCGACGTCATCGATGGTGTGCTGATGCTCGGCCATCATCCTGAAGGTTTTGATCAACGTCTCGCTGCGCTCGGGGTTGCGCTCACGGTATTTGTACCTTGGGAGTACACCGAAGCAGATGAAAAGATGGCGCGTGCAGCAACTGGGTACATCATGGTGCCCACGCGCCCAGGCCAGACTGGCTCAAGTACCGCAGCGGGGGACCCCAGCTTCTTGGTTGAGAAGATGCGTGCCATTAATCCCAACGTTCCGGTGGTTGCTGGCTTTGGTGTCAGTGATGCTCCGTCGGCGACCCGCATCATGAAGTCTGGGGCCGATGGTGTAGTCGTAGGAACTGCGTGCATTGATGCGCTTTTTGCCAACGGCAACGAAGGATTACGCAATAATCTCCAGATGATCTCCCGCGCGCTCAAAGCATCAGGCGAAGAGGCCGCGGAGTAATGGCACGTGCGCTTCTGGGAATCGATATCGGTACCACCTCAATCAAGGCGTTGCTCATCTCTGCAGACGATGGCAGCACTCTCGCCTCCGTTGGGTACCCCTACCCGACGCATCGTCCACACGCGGGCTGGGCAGAGCAAGATCCCCGCGATTGGACCGACGCGGTTTCTAAGGCCTGGAAAGAGTTGGCGGCGAAGGCTGGCGATGCTGAAGTTGTTGCTATTGGAATTTGCTCGCAAGTAAATACTCATCTATTGGTGGATAAAGATTCAGTCGCTCTTACTACTGCTATTACTTGGAAAGATTTACGCTGCGCAGATATCGCAAGTGAACTCGATGCCAAAATCACCGACAAAAAGAGAATCGCGCTCTGGGGCGGTCCATTTAAAGTTGATTCTTCCTTTTCGCTCAGTCGTATCGAATGGTGGCGCCGTAACGATCCTGAAGCGTTCGCGAAGGCTGCTGCAGCGATGTTGCCTAAGGATTACGTCATCGCCGCACTGTGTGGAGTCCAGGTAGCTGATTCACTTAGCGCGATCGGACTTGTGGGTGGCGACGGGAAGTACATCGCCGATGTCCTGGCCCTTGTAGATGGCGGAGCGCGCCTCAATGCACCCCTGCACGCATTTGATTCCATTGCAGGAAGTACTAATGGCGCGCTTGGAATTCCGGCCGGAATTCCAGTAGCTGTTGGGACCATGGATGCATGGGGCAATGTGTACGGTTCTGGTTTACTCGATGCATCCCATGCGATGGAGGTAAGCGGGACTTCGGAAATCGTCGCGATTCTGGGTGACACGTCGATTCCTACTCCGGGAATTATTTCCTTTCCCGCTATCCGAAGTCACTCGTTGCATGCTGGGCCTACTCAAGCAGGTGCTGATGCGCTCTCTTGGTTTGCTGGAATGCACGGCAAGAGCATTGATGAAACTTTGGCTGCAGCAGAGGCGTCTCATCCTTCTCGCATTATTTTCTTGCCACATCTTGATGGTGAGCGCGCACCACATTGGAACCCCAACGCGCAGGGTGTTTTCATTGGTGTGACGCGTGAGAGTGGTTTTGGTGAGATGGCACAAGCTGTTCTCGAAGGCGTGGCCTTTGCTGCTCGACAAATTCGTGAGGGTTGTGAGGCTGCGGCTGGCGGCGAGGTCAAAGTAATTCGCCTCTCCGGTGGGGGAGGCAAGAGCGCGCATTGGAATCAAATCAAGGCAGATGTTCATTACCGCACCATCGAAGTGCTGGCGGAATTGGATACGGGCGCTCGCGGTATTGCCTTAGTTGCCGGTGGTGCTGGCCGTGCAGATCTTGAGGAGTGGGCTGCCTCCATGATCCATGTTTCGTCGACCTTTACCCCCGATTCTTCGAAGCGAGCCTATTACGACGAGAAGTATGCGATTTATGTAGATACGTATAAGGCACTCGTTGGAATCTTTGACCGCAACACCGGGCGGGCGCGATGAAGACGCGGCCGAAGTACCTCACCATCGCGGACGAAATCCACACTCGCATCCTTGGCGGGGAGTTTGCGGGTGAGGGAAAGTTGCCGACCCAGAAGGATCTCGCCAGCGAGTACGGAGTTGCGGTGCTCACTATCAAGCAGGCGCTCTCTGAGTTGCAGAACGAAGGATTAATTTCTGGAGTACGCGGTAGTGGCACGTTCATTAGCTCCGATGCTTTTCGGTATCAAATTAAATTCCTCTCCAGCTTTGCTGATGAAGTAAGTAGTCAGCACCGAGAACTCACGACTGAGCTTTTACAGGTTGTTTCGGTCCAAGAGAACGACCCTGAAGTGAGCCAACAACTTGGCATTAATTCCGCCACTCCCTACGTATGTATTTGGCGTTTGCGTAGTATCGATGGCGTTCCGTTGATCTTGCAGCGGAGTTTTATCACTAAGAAACTCTTTAGCCAATTGGATCAGGCGGAGTTACGCGAGAAATCGCTCTACTCCATGCTCACACAAGCAGCGGGAATCACGATCAGCCGGGCTAGTGAAACGATCCGAGCAATCACCTTGCCTGAGTATGCAGCTGAACATCTGGGACAAGAGGCGGGCGCCGTTGGTCTCTTCTCGGTGCGAGTAACTAAGGATGAGAATAGCCATCCGGTAGTCCTCGATTACGCATACTTTCCCGGAGATTCTGCAGTGATTGAGAGTGAGCGGTTCGTTCGTAGGGGAACACATGAGTGATCTGCTCGAAATCAACGGCCTCACCAAGTCCTTTGGTGGCACTGTGGTGCTCAACAACGTTGATCTCACGGTAAAGAGCGGGGAAGTTCGTGCGTTACTCGGGGAGAACGGCGCTGGGAAATCCACGCTTATCAAGATTCTTGCTGGCATTCATCATGAAGATAGTGGAAGCGTTCAACTGGATGGGCAAGAACGCCATTTCAGAAACCCACACGATGCGGTTATCGCTGGTATCGCAACGGTCCACCAGGAATTGATGATCTCTCCAGGACTCTCCGTCGCAGAGAACGTACTTCTCGGAACGAAGATTCCTACCCGTTTGGGAAAGATCGCTTGGGGCGAGTTAAACCGAACGGCGGAGAAATGGTTTGCTGAACTCGGTCAATCAATAGATGTGCGTCGCCCCGTTGATGAACTCAGCGCGGTAGAAATGACTATGACAGCGATTGCACGTGCGCTCTGTCTCGATGCCAAGATACTTATTCTTGATGAACCCACGGCCGCACTTACCGATTCAGAGGTGCATCTCCTCTTTGCTACGGTGAAGCGCCTCCGTGAACGCGGTATGGGCATCATCTATGTTTCACACCGTCTCGAAGAAGTCTTCGTCATTGCAGATACCTTCACAGTGCTTCGAAATGGCTCGAAGGTCTCTGAAGGAAATGTCTCTGAAACAAATATTCCGCAAATTATTAATTCTATGGCGGGGCGCGAAGTCTCATCTATCTTCCCTGATCGCACGATCCCAGGAAGTAAAGAGATCCTTTCCGTAAACGATCTCGCTGCGAAGAAGATCAAGGGAGTTAATTTCACGGTGAAGGCCGGGGAGACCTTCGGAATCGGTGGCCTTGCAGGCTCTGGTAGGAGCGAAATATTGCGAGTGCTCGCAGGTGCACAACGTCGTACAGCGGGAACGATCGAACTTCATGGGAGCGCTTACCAACCCAAAGGGATTGGAAGTGCTCAAGGCCAGCGAGTTGTTTTGGTGCCGCAAGAGCGCCGCCGCGATGGCCTAGTCCCTGGATCTATCCTGAGCAACATCGTTATCACCACTCTCTCAAAGCTCACAAACTTCGGCTTCTTCTCTTCGACAAGCATGGAGCGCAAGATGGGGAAGGCAGCCTGGGAGAAGTTCGATATTCGGGGGAAGTCTCTCTCGCAGGAGATTTTCACTCTCTCGGGGGGTAACCAGCAGAAGGTCGTACTTGCTAAGTTCTTGGCGCTCACTCCTTCGCTTTTACTTATTGATGAACCCACAAAGGGTGTCGATGTCACCACGCGGTCGGAGATTTATCGATTGCTCGCTGAGCTTGCCGCAAATGGGATGAGCATCATTGTGGTCAGCTCTGAACTCACCGAGCTCTTGGCGATTTCTCACAGAGTATTGGTCATGCATGAAGGACGGCAGATTTCTATCTTAGAAAGTTCCACGACCACCGAAGCAGAAGCCCTACTCGCATGTTATGGGAGAACAGCATGAGCATTGAGCAGAGTATTACTCAACATGAAATGAAGAAGAGTACGTACGCACGCCTGCGACCTTTTCTCGGCCCAGTATCGCTCCTCGCCATCATTGCTATTTTTGGTTCTCTCTATCCAGACACATTCCTTAGTCCTACTAACTTGGTCACAAACATTTTGGAATCGATCGCTTTTGTGGGCATCGTGGCCTCAGCTCAAACAGTCGTCATGGTGGTCGGCGACTTTGATTTGGCTGTCGGTGGGTTGGCAGCCTTTGCAACGTCAACTACGGCAGGCATGTTGACCACGGCGGGTCTCGATGGAACGCCACATACCCCCGGCGCAGTACTGCCCGCAGTCTTGCTCGGCCTTGCAGTGGGTCTACTCGGTGGAGTCATCTCTGGATTCCTTGTTTCATACGTTGGTGTCCTCGCCTTTATTGCGACATTAGGTATGGCAGGTGTCTTCGCGTCATTTGCGTACTACGCCTCCGACGGAAAACCGGTCTATGGCCTTGTCGAACACAACTTTGTTGACATTGCGCGTGGTTCAACCATCGGACTCTCCAACAAGATTTGGATTATGTTGATCTTCGCGGCAATCATCTGGTTCTTGCTTGATCAGACACCACTTGGCCGCCGAATGTATGCGGTGGGAGGCAATCCAGAGGCCGCTCGATATTCAGGAATCAATACCAAACTCATTCGCTTAATTGCATTCACCATTTGTGGAGTAGGCGCTGCTCTCGGTGGACTCCTTGGATCAGCGAGTACGGCGACGGCAAACGTAACT
>CAIPAI010000042.1 GCA_903863015.1 uncultured Actinomycetes bacterium | reverse complement strand
CTCAGAATACGGAGCAGAAGTTGCCAACGACTCCTTAATATCCTCGTCCGGAACAATGCGACCAGCTGCAGTGTCAACAAGGAACATCTTTCCGGGTTGTAAGCGACCTTTACGCACGACATCCTCAGGAGCGATATCCAATACACCGACCTCGCTAGCAAGCACCACTCGATCCTGCGTAATCCAGTAACGAGCTGGGCGTAAACCGTTTCGGTCCAAAACAGCGCCGATCTGTGTGCCATCTGTAAAGGTGACGCATGCAGGACCATCCCAAGGCTCCATAAGTGCTCCGTGGAACGCATAGAAGTCACGCTGCTTTTGCGACATCGCCAGATTGTTCTCCCACGCCTCTGGGATCATCATGAGGACTGAATGCGGAAGGGAGCGTCCCCCCAGATGCAAGAGTTCAAGGACTTCATCAAACGATGCTGAGTCACTTCCGCCGTCGGCGCAAATAGGAAAGACGCGCTTGATATCGCCAGGAAGAATGTCGCTTGCAAGGAGCGCTTCACGGGCGCGCATCCAATTTCTATTTCCTTTTACGGTATTGATCTCTCCGTTATGTGCAATGAAACGGTATGGGTGAGCCAGCGGCCACGAGGGAAAAGTATTTGTGGAGAAACGAGAATGCACAAGCGCTAATGGTGATTCCATTCGAGAGTCAGATAGTTCGGGAAAGAAACTTTCTAGTTGCCCAGTAGTAAGCATTCCTTTGTAGACAATCGTGCGCGCAGAGAGCGAAGGAAAATAGACCTTGAGTTCGTGTTCTATGCGCTTGCGCGCCATAAATGCAAGGCGGTCGAGTGCTATTCCATGCTCACCATTTTTGCCGGCAATAAATATCTGCTTAAAGTCTGGCATGACTGACTTCGCTGTTGTTCCGAGACCTTCAGGATTGATACGTACTTCATGCCAACCCAAGAGCGCCATTCCTTCTTCGATGATCACGCGCTCAATAAGTTCAATGACAGAGGAATCGCTCCCCTGCGGCATGAATGCAATTCCAGTGGCATACGCGCCCGCTGCAGGAAGCACGAAATTGGTAATGTCACGGAAGTACCCATCGGGGATCGAGAGCAAAATTCCGGCACCATCCCCGCTATCCGGTTCCGCGCCAGATGCACCGCGATGCTCCAAATTGCGCAAGGCCGTGAGCGCATCAGCAATGATGGAGTGAGAGGCTTTGCCATTGAGTGCGGCTACAAACGCAACTCCGCAAGCATCCTTTTCAAAATCTGCACGATAGAGGCCTTGAGACGCCGGCAAATCACGCAGGAAGACGCCATCGCTGGGCGAAGAAATAAATGTAGGCACGGCGCCGTCTCCTTGATTCGACCTTATGGAAAGGTAGTTGGGACAACGCTGGCCCAGGTGAAATCTATCAAATCTCGCTGGAATTTCCACTTTCTACCGGCGATCGACGTCGAATAAGGATCGCCACCGCCCCAGCCCCGACAAGAGCGCTCACCCAATCGTTGAGGCGAATCCCGGCAATGTAGTGGGCTTGGTCAATACGAAGAGCCTCGATCCAAATGCGCCCTAAGCAGTAAAGCGCGACGTAGAGGGCGAATAACTTGCCGGGCGAAGTGACCTTGCGACCTTTGTCGAGCCAGATAAGCACGGCAGCCAGAGCTGCACACCAGAGTGATTCATAGAGGAAGGTGGGATGAAAAGTGAGGTACTCCGCGAAGCCGGCTGGGCGCATATTTGCGGGAACTTCAAGAGCCCACGGCATCGTCGAGGGTCTGCCAAAGAGTTCAACGTTGAACCAATTTCCCCAACGGCCCAGCGCCTGGGCTAGCAACAAACCGGGAGCGATGGCATCTGCAAAGTGCGCAAAAGTGAGTTCGCCTGCATTCTTACGACGAAAAGCTATCCAGGCACCGAGCGCCCCGAAGGCGATAGCGCCCCAAATACCCAACCCGCCTTCCCAAATTTTGATGATGTCGAGTGGGTGTCCGCCAGACCCAAAGTAATTATCTGGGGAGGTAACGACATGGTAAATGCGACCGCCAATGATGCCGCTCGGTACCGCCACTACTGCAATATCACTGACGAAACCTGGTGCCCCGCCCCGCGCAATCCATCGTCGTTCAGTAAGACGCAGCGCAACGACGATCCCCAGCAGAATACAGAGTGCGTAGAAATGAATCTTCAGCGGCCCTAGTGAAATAAGAGAAAGCGTTGGCGATGGAAGAAACGCCGAAATCATTTCACGCCAGCGTCAGCCAGTGCCTTGTTGAAGAGTGATGAATCAATGTAAGCACCGGAGTTGCGATCAATTTCTTTTCCATTGATCAAAACTGTAGGTGTCTGATTGATATTGGCCTTTGCGCCATCAGCCGCAATATTTTCGACCCACTTCGCGAACTTCCCGGACTTCACACACTCGGTGAATGACTTCTTCGGAAGCCCGGCCGCAACACCAGCCGCGGTGACCCTATTTAAGCCCCAATAAGCAGAATTCTCCGGCTTCTGGTTCTTGTAGAGGTAGTCATGAAATTGTAAGAACTTACCTTCGTCGGCAGCACAAGCTCCGGCATTTGCCAAAATAACGGATTCAGCACCGAGGAATGAGAGTGAGTGGAAGACAACGCGTGCTTTTCCAGTCGTCGCCAAAGTGTGAACGGTCGCGCCGTTGGCATCTTCAAAATTCTTACAAGCAGGACATTGAAAGTCTTCCCAGACATCGATTTGTGGCTTTGCGCTGGCATTGAAAACCAACCCGTATCCATCGGCCTTCGAAGCAATCGACGGCGCTGTGACAGTGCTATCTACTTTGGTCTTTACCAACGAAATAGAGACACCGACAATAACGACGAGCAAGATGGGAGCGACAACTGCAAGAGAGACGAGCATCCGACTTCTGCGAGCTTTCTTAGCGGCCGCCTCTGCGAGCGCTTTGCGTTCAGCAGCTGCTGCTAAACGAGCCTGCGATCGGCTCTCTTTCGACTCTTCAGCCATCTTCTAGCCCTCCATCTCTTCTACATCCAACTCGTCTTCGTAAAGATCTGAAGTTATTCTGCCACTCCCCATGGCGTCCATCGACCATCGCGTTCCTGGGCGCCATAGTAAAAATGCCCCGCAGGCAAAGAAGATCGCGTCTCTGACGATCTCACTCGCATAGGCAGTCTTCGATGGATCCACGGCGCCACCGCCACCAAAGCACCCGCAATCAATGCTGAGCCCGCGAGCCCACGCAGAGCCGACTCCAATAATGAAGATCAACATCATCAATGCCCCGAGGAGTGCACCTATGCGGATAAAAAGTCCGAGGACGAGGATGAGCCCCACGCCAATCTCTACCCAGGGAAGGGCATAACCCAAAGGATTAGCCAGCGAGATAGGAAGGATTTCATAAGCTCGCACGGCAGCTGCCGCTTGATAGGGATGAAGCGCCTTTAAACCACCAGCGAGTAGTAGTGCTCCGCCAAGAACGAGTCGGGCGAGTAGCGCTATGACATCCGTGCCCGAAAAAGTTCGAGCGCGAAAGTTAACGGCCACCGACGTGTAAAGCGGTGCGCTCTTGGCCATAGCCCATGCTGCGCAGCACGAGACCGGCGATTCCGCCCAACACACAGACCACAATTCCTACCCAGAAGATCAATGGCGAGGCGATCACTACGGCGATGGCCGAGATCGTGCTTCCCACCAGCATGATGATGACAGCTGTCCATGCGGCCACAGTTTGACCGTGATTATCTGCGTGATCCGAACTCATCTCTGCCTCTTCTTCCGTTTAACTTCTCACAGTGAGCGTGAAAGTATCCTACTAAGAGTTGGGTAATTCTTCCCCCGCGGCAGGCACGGCCAGCGTCGGGTCTTGGCCTTGGTCTAATTGCGCCCAGGCATCACCGCGGCGATAGTCATATCGGCTCGCAGCCACTCGTGTCGGCCGGTGGCGAAGTGACCAGAGTGTCCAGAGAGTCCAGAGGAGACCTACGCCCAGCAAGGGGGCGGCCACCGGGAGCGCCCCGCTCGTTCCCCAGATGCGGACGCCCACCACCATCAAGAGCACGCCCAGGCCTATCCGATAGATCATGGACGGTCGCTGCGTCCGGCGAAGCAGGTGCGCTCACCTGTGTGACAGGCCGCACCCTCCTGTTCCACTTGGTAAAGGAGCGTGTCCCCATCACAATCGAGCGAGATACGCACCACGCGCTGCACATTCCCTGAGGTTGCCCCCTTCGTCCACAGTTCTGCTCGACTTCGACTCCAATACGTCGCCCATCCTTGCGACTGCGTCAATTCAAGTGCTGCGGAATTTACCCACGCAAGCATGAGCACTTCTCCAGATGCCGCATCCTGAACAATTGCCGGAATCAGCCCATCAGCATTCCATTTGATTTCAGCGGAAGAGAGATCGAAAGCCATAGTAGAAGCCTCTCAAAAAAGAAGGGCTCGTGTACGAGATTAAATGCCGAGGCGGGAATTTTCGAAGAGCGCCAGATCGGGCTCCGCGCCCACAATGGTGACCTGCACATTCTCTGTTCTGCCGGCAACGCGTAACAAGATGTCGACTACGTCCCCACGAATCACCACTTCGCCGCTGGCGGGCGTGAGCGTTCCGGCTGGATCGGGACGCACCTTCACCTTCGCCCCCCGGGTCATCAATTGCGCAGCTCCTCGAAGAATTCGGCGAGTTTCCTGTTGAGCTTGCGGCGAAAGCACCCGAGCTCTCCAACCCGGCTGCGCGCGCAACACATCTTCGTGATGGATCAACATTTCAGAGCCGTTGACCATGGCATCTAGGTAGCGCATCGGATTCCATGCCGGTGGTCCACTTTCAAAGAGGCGAATATTTGCTTCAAAATCACTTGCTAACTCGAGCGTCAATCGCTCCGTGCGCTCACTTAGCGGTGGCACCAAAATTCCTAATGCAGCAACCGGCTTTCGTTCACGAAGAACGAGGTGAGCCAAGAGATCCGCCGTGCGCCATCCCTGGCAAAGAGTGGGCGCGCTCGGGCCGAGTGAGCGAAAGAGTGCCACGAGACCAAGGCGCTCTGTGTGCGCTAGCGATTCGGACATATTCCGAGGTTAGACGAGAAAGGCAACTTCAGCGAGTGGTGATACCCGCCGAGCGCAATGCGTCTTTCACTTCTCCGATGCTGACTTCTCCAAAGTGGAAAATACTTGCCGCCAGGAGCGCATCTGCTCCAGCGCGAGCAGCGTCAACAAAGTGTTCCGCGGTACCTGCTCCCCCGCTAGCAATCAAGGGGACAGAGACGGCTTGGCGCACTCGCGAGATCATCTCAAGATCAAATCCGCTCTTGGTGCCATCAGCATCCATGGAGTTGAGCAGAATCTCTCCGACCCCCAATTTCACTGCCTGCGCTACCCACTCCAGCGCGTCTATGCCAGCGCCCTCACGGCCTCCATGTGTAGTCACCTCAAAACCACTGGGACTATCACTCTTTCTGCGCGCATCAACCGAGAGGACGAGTACCTGATTGCCAAAACGTTGAGATATCTCAGATATCAAAGAAGGCCGAGCGATGGCAGCGGTGTTGATTGAAATCTTGTCAGCCCCAGCCCGGAGGAGGGCATCGACATCGTCAACGCTGCGAATACCGCCACCTACAGTGAGCGGAATAAAAAGTGACTCAGCGGTTCGGCGAACGACATCTAGGACTGTGCCTCGATTGCCACTACTTGCAGTGATATCGAGAAAGGTGAGTTCATCAGCACCGGCAAGGTCGTAACGAGCCGCAAGTTCGACCGGATCGCCTGCATCTCGCAAATTTTCGAAATTGACGCCTTTGACAACTCGACCATTATCGACATCGAGACATGGAATAACTCGGATAGCCAAAGTCATCGTGCACCTGCGACTTCTAGCGCCTCTTGAAGCGTGAAAGCTCCCGCATAGAGCGCCTTGCCGATGATGGCTCCTTCGAGTCCATCGTCCACTAACGCACGTAACGCCGCTACATCGGAGAGAGAAGAAATTCCGCCACTGGCGACTACGGGTCGTGAAGTTACTTTCATGACCTCTCCGAGTAATTGCAAGTTGGGTCCCTGAAGAGTGCCGTCCTTAGAAACATCTGTCACTACGTATCTGGCGCAACCCTGAGAATCAAGTCTGGCTATGGCGTCGAAGAGATTGCCAGCATCTTCGGTCCAACCACGAGTGGCAAGGGTATGTCCGCGCACATCTAATCCCACAGCAATTCGATCGCCAAACTCCTCGATACACCGCCGAGTCCATTCGGGATTTTCGAGAGCTGCTGTTCCCAGATTGACTCGTGCACAGCCGGAGCCAAGGGCTTCTCGCAAAGATGCGTCATCTCGAATTCCACCAGTGAGTTCAACCTTGATGCCCACTTCGCCAATGACGCGATGCATCATTGCGCGATTTGATCCGCGACCAAAGGCGGCATCGAGATCTACAAAGTGAATCCACTCCGCTCCGGCTTCTGCAAATGCTTTTGCAGCATCAAGTGGATCGCCGTAGACACTTTTTTCGGAGAGCTCGCCTTGCGTCAGCCTGACTGCCTGACCGTCAACAACGTCGATAGCAGGAAGAAGAATAAGTTTACTTCCCATGGTTAATCCCGCCTATCAATAATGAACGTACGAATAAGCGGTAGTACGAGCACCGTCAACACAATTCCACCAATGGTGGCTTCTGGAATAAAGAGCCAAACAAAGAGATTGATAATGAGGAGGAAAAAAGTGACCAAGAGCGCGCGCCGCCGCTTGCGTCGGGCAAGAACGCCTGGTCGCTGAGTCGGTGTAAAGCGATCTTTGATTCGCGCCTTGCGTGCACTTTTCTCACGTCGAGCTTGCTCTCGCGCAGTAGCCGCCGAAATTCGAGTTGAACGTTCGCGCTCTCGTGCCTCGCGCCTCATCGCGCGCTCACGACTCATCGCTCATTCCTTGATGGAAACGTGTCGATCCAATTACGCAAAAGCGCGATGCCGGCCTGCCCAGATTTCTCTGGATGAAATTGAGTCGAGGAGAGCGCACCATTTTCTACTGCCGAGAGGAAACGCTCACCGTGGCGACTCCATGTGAGGATAGGAGGCGCCATCCGTTCCGATGGCGGCAGTTCCCATGTCTTCGCCGCGTAAGAGTGCACGAAATAGAATCTTTCATTTTCTAGGCCCTGAAAGAGGCGGGAGTTCGGTGAGGTTTCCACGGTATTCCAACCCATATGCGGAACCACAGGAGCGATGAGCTCGGTCACCTCCCCTGGCCATTGCGACAATCCTTCAGAGGTAATGCCATGTTCAATTCCACTACTGAAAAGAATTTGCATTCCAACACAAATAGCCAACACTGGAAGTCCACCGGCCAGGCGCGTATCGATTACTTGATCGCCACCTACTGCACGCAAGGCTTTAACGCAGGCATCGAAAGCTCCTACGCCTGGAAGTACGACTCCATCCGCACCGAGCAAGTCGGTGTGGTTGGACGTTACTAATACATCCGCACCTGCCGCCATCAAAGCGCGCTCTGCAGATCGAATGTTTCCTGAGCCATAGTCAAGAATTGCGACCTTCGGCACGCTCAGAGGGATCCCTTGGTAGATGGCACGCCTACTACACGGGCATCGAGTGCAACCGCGTCACGCAAAGCGCGCGCAACAGCTTTAAATTGCGCCTCCACGACGTGGTGCGCATTTCGTCCTTCAAGTACGCGAACATGCAAGCAAATGCGCGCTTCAGCCACAAAAGATTCCCAGATATGACGCGTTAACGTGGTGTCGTAAGTTCCGATCAATTCTACGATTTCAGGCTCGCGGTGAACTACGTAAGGGCGACCCGAGAGATCGACCGCTGCTTGTACGAGGCATTCGTCAAGCGGAACCATGGCATCACCAAAGCGGCGGATACCGGCCTTATCTCCGAGCGCCTCGCGAAGTGCTTGTCCGACTGCTAGCGAAGTATCTTCAACAGTGTGATGCGCATCTACATGAGTGTCACCAGTGGTGGTCACAGTTAAATCAAATCCAGAATGTTTGCCCAACTGTCCCAACATGTGATCAAAGAATGGCACGCCGGTATCTACCGTGACATTTCCGGTCCCATCGATATTTAATTCAACTGTCACACTTGACTCTTTGGTGACGCGCTCAACCCGTGCTACTCGAGCCATCCCTACCCCTTACTTTCACTGTTGGTGTAATTCGCGCTCTTGTCATTGATGATCGCCCGCAACGAATCTAGGAAAATCGTAGTCTCTTCTTGCGTACCAGCGGTGACCCGGAGCATTCCAGCGAGTCCCACGTCTCGAACGAGTACATCTCTCTCCACCAAGTCGCTCCACACCTTCGCTGCATCTGCCAGGCCGCCGAAGAGCACGAAGTTCGCATCTGACGGTTCTGGCGCCAACCCCATGGCGGTCAATTCAGCGACTATACGGTCGCGCTGCTCCTTGATGCGCTCTACATTTTCCAAAAGCAACGGAGCATGTCGAAGCGCCACCAGGGCAATCGATTGCGTATGCGCGCCCAAGTGATACGGCAATCGAACTAATTGGATCGCGTCCACCACCGCCTCGTCGGCAACGAGATACCCCACTCGAGCGCCAGCAAGTCCGAATGCCTTGCTCATGGTTCTTGAAACCACCAAGTTCTTTACTTGAGAAACCAATCCAAGGGCACTCTTCGACCTGTCTCGCAAGAATTCTCCGTACGCTTCATCAACGACAATGAGAGCCGATGGCAACGCAGTAGCAACGGCCAAGACAATGGTGGGATCGAGAGAAGTTCCAGTTGGATTATTTGGTGAAGTGAGGAAGACCAGATTCGCCGATGCCTGAGTTGCCTGGGCCACGATGAATTCAGCGTTTAATGAGAATCCAGGACCGCGCTCCCCATCGATCCAGGTAGTTTGGGTGCTACGCGCAATATTTGAATGCATCGAGTAACTTGGAACGAATCCAATGGCACATCGATCGCGTCCGCCGAAAGCCATGAAGATCTGCTGGATAATCTCGTTACTTCCATTCGCTGCCCAGACCTGCCCAACGGTCAGCGCAGGAGCTCCTTGAGATGTGAGGTAAGCGGCGAGCGAGGCACGCAGCTCTAGGGCATCACGATCCGGATAGCGATTGAGATCAATAGCGATGCGAGACATTTCATGCTGGATTTCATCTACGACGGCGCCAGGAAGGGCGTAGGGATTTTCATTCGTATTAAGCCGAACAGTTACATCAAGTTGAGGTGCGCCATAAGGATGCTGATCTCTGAGATCATCGCGAACAGGAAGCCACTGAGGCCAATTACTCTCACCCATGTAACTGTTCGCTCTCTTCAAATCGAGCAGTGATGGCTTCTCCGTGCGCGGGCAGATCTTCAGCACGAGCGAGAGTAATGACATACTCCCCTACTTCTTGGAGTGCAGCCTTGTTGTACTCAATCAAGTGCACCCCACGCAAGAAAGTTTGCACAGATAGTCCGCTTGAATGACAGGCGCAACCGCCAGTAGGAAGAACATGGTTGGAGCCTGCGCAATAGTCTCCTAAAGAGACCGGTGAATGTGGTCCCACAAAAATTGCGCCAGCATTTTTGACTTGTTCGGCAACTTTACGGGCATCCTTCGTCTGAATCTCTAGATGTTCTGCCGCATAGGCATCTACAACATTGAGACCTTGCTCGATATCTCGCACCATGATGATTTTGGATTGGGTCCCAGCTAACGCGGTGGCAATTCGCTCCCCATGCTTCGTCAAAGAAACTCGCTGCGCTAAAGCAAGATCAACGGCATCGGCAAGTGCATCGCTTGTGGTTACTAGTACCGCGGCTGCCAGAGTGTCGTGCTCCGCCTGACTAATGAGATCGGCTGCCACATGTTCTGCATCCGCTGAATCATCAGCCAAGATAGCAATTTCCGTGGGCCCGGCTTCTGAATCAATTCCGATTACGCCACGCAGATATCGCTTTGCGGCAGCGACATAAACATTTCCAGGCCCGGTGACAATATCAACGGGGGCACATCCTTCTGCATACCCATAAGCGAACATAGCAATCGCCTGAGCACCACCGACTGCATAAACTTCGGTAATACCAAGAAGGCCGCAGGCCGCAAGAATTGTTGGGTGCGGGTACCCACCGTGGTCTTTTTGTGGAGGCGAGGCGACGGCGATGCTGGCAACTCCGGCAATTTGAGCAGGCACCACATTCATGACCACGCTACTCGGGTACACGGCCAAGCCTCCAGGAACATAGAGCCCCACACGCTCTACAGGAATCCATTTCTCAGTGACCGTACCGCCCGGTGCAACTTCCGTGGTGTGCGGAGGGCGACGTTGGTCTTCATGAACGATGCGAGCGCGGCGAATCGACTCTAAAAGCGCTAAGCGTACGTCGGGGGCGAGCGCTCCTAACGAGGCATTGATAACTTCTGGGGGTACGCGCAGAGAGGTGGGCCGTATGCCATCGAATTCCTCGCAGAGATCAAGAAGTGCGACTTCGCCACCCGCGGCTACTCGCTCGATGATCGGCTTGACCCGAGAGAGGACGCTCTCCACGTCGACACCAGCACGTGGCATGAGTGAGCGCAGGTGGCCGCGATCAGATCGCAGATCCATGCGTAGATCAACTCTCTCCAACTGGCCACCTCCCTTGTCTGGTTCTCGCGTGTGGGCGCTCTCTCGCATATCTAAGGATCCCAGTCTAGATGAGAGCTCAGGATGCAGGATTGCAATTCTCCTCTACGCTCATAAACGTGGATGTGATCCCGCTCTTCCCGCTTTCAGTCCTGCTGGTGCCAGGACTGGTGCTGCCACTTCACATTTTTGAGCCGCGCTACCGGCAGATGGTGAGCGATCTCATGACTCTCCCCGGAGAGAAACGAGAGTTTGGGCTCATTTCGCTCCGTCGCGATGGCGACGTATCACGCGATGGCATCGCAGCGATGGTTCGAACCGGCACCGCTGCCCGCATTGATGAGATCACCGAATTGGGTGACGGGCGAAGCAATATCTCCGCTGTGGGCACTCGCAGGTTCCGGATATTGGAACTTTTTCCCAGCGATACATATTTCAAAGCGCGAGTGGAGTGGCTCGAAGAAGACATCACCACGGAAAGTTCGGGGTTGGCAGGTGCGACGATGAAGAGTTTCCACCAATACACACGCGTTCTCTCCGCAAATGGATTACCGCACATAGATGCACCCGACGGGTTGCCAGATGATCCAAATCTTATTTCTTACATCGTTGCATCTTCAGCACTTTTCGACAGCAGAGAAAAACAAGAATTGTTAGACATCGATACCACCGACGAACGCCTTGAGAAATCTCGTGAACTACTCGATAGGGAGCGCAGGATTATTTCGACAATCCCTTCACTTCCCGCTTCAGATCTCGCAGATAGCGAAGTCTGCCCGAACTAAGATCTACAGATGTCTGCAAAAGTTGCATTGGTGGCGCGGAGCAAATCTGCCGGCGAGATTTCAATATCGAAACCCCGCTTGCCACCGCTCACAAAAATCGTATCGAAGAGTTGTGCGGTCTCATCTATTGAGGTAGGCAACGCCTTACGTTGACCAACTGGAGATATTCCGCCTACAACGTAGCCAGAACTCCGCTCTGCGGAGAGAGGTAACGCCATCTCTGCTCTTTTGAAACCAAGGGACATCGCCAATTTCTTAAGATCAAGTTTCTCACTCACCGGGATGACGCCCACTACTAATTTTTCACCCGAGTCCGCAACGTTTGCCATCAGTGTTTTGAAAACTCGAGCTGGATCTACTCCTAGCGCGGCCGCCGCCTCGAGACCAAAGGACTCTGCACGTGCATCGTGGTCATAAAAATGATCTACCCACGATATGGAGAGCTCGCTCAAGAGTTTGGTTGCCGAAGTTGCCGGACTCACGCCAGACAACCTGCCCCAAAGAGCGCCTTCAGGTCAGCACTCAAAGATGGTGTCACTCGAACGCGTAATCCCTCTTCAATTTTGAGGAGCGTACTTTGACCAGCACTTTCCAAACGCACCTGCACGTCGGTTGTCCCTGGATGAGTTCTTAGGATTTCCTTCAGCCGTTCAACATTGGGCTGTGTGCATAAAGCCACCGGCATGGTGACGCAGAGAGGTCCTCGCGCACCCACCGAGATGTCGGGAACTGTCATTTCCATAGCAAAGAGACGTGCTTGCTCCTCGCGCTTATCTACTCTGCCTCGAATAATGACGATTGAATCTTCTACGAGAGAATTCGCGTGCGCATTGTAAGCATTCGAGAAGAAGTTAACATCGATAACGCCTTCGAGATCTTCAAGTGTCACAATCGCCCATGCATCACCCTTGCGGGAGACCTTGCGTTGAATACCTGTGATGAGCCCACCCACCGAGACGATCTGCTCGTGCGCGACATCCTCGCCGGCCAAAGAACTAATGCTTCGATCAACTTGACGCGCCAACACATGCTCGACCCCGAGCAATGGGTGATCTGACACGTAAAGGCCGAGCATCTCGCGTTCGTAGGCGAGAAGGAGTGACTTTTCCCATTCATCAATCGGAACATCAATATCTAGACCAACTGTGTGACTTCCAGCTGGACCCGCTGCGCCAAAGAGGTCGAATTGCCCAATTGCCTCAGCGCGTTTGTTCTCCATTACAGAATCAATGGCTTCCATATGAACGGCCATGAGTCCTCGACGGGTATGACCGAGCGAATCGAAAGCGCCCGCCTTGATGAGTGATTCAACGGTCTTCTTACTACAGGCTTGCGCATCGGCCTTCGCAAGGTAATCGCCGAAACTTTCGAACCGTCCCTTTTCAAGACGTGCGCCCACGATAGAGGCCACCACACCAGCACCTACATTGCGCACTGCGGCCAGACCGAATCGAATATCAGTACCCCGTGGCGTGAAGTCCGCATCTGATTCGTTGACATCTGGTGGGAGGACCTTAATACCCATCCTGCGGCATTCGTTGAGATAGAGCGCACTCTTATCTTTGTCATCACGAACGCTGGTGAGCAAAGCCGCCATGTACTCGGAGGGGTAGTTAGCTTTGAGATACGCGGTCCAATATGAAACGAGACCATAACCCGCCGCGTGCGATTTGTTGAACGCATAGTCGGCGAAGGGAACGAGTGTGTCCCAAAGTTTTTTAATGGTCTTCTCTGAATACTTATTGGCGATCATGCCATCGCGGAATGGAACGTACTCTTTATCGAGAATCTCGGCTTTCTTCTTACCCATCGCCTTGCGTAACAAATCCGCCGCACCGAGAGAGTAACCAGCCAGGCGCTGAGCCAATCGAATGACCTGCTCTTGATAAACGATGAGCCCGTAGGTATCTCCGAGCACTTCGTTGAGCGCCTCGGCAGCCTCTTCTACAAGCGGCTGCACGGGCTTTCGATTGTTCTTCCGATCGGCGTAATCGTTGTGGGCATTAGCCCCCATTGGTCCCGGGCGGTAGAGCGCAAGTACCGCGGTGATGTCTTCAAAGGAGTCCGGCGCCAACGATCGAAGCAGCGCCCTCATCGGCCCGCCATCGAGTTGAAAGACGCCGAGTGTGTCTCCGCGCGAGAGCAACTGATACGTGTTCAAGTCCGTAAGCGGAAGTTCTTCAAGAACTACAGTTTCATCACGGTTGGCCTTGATATTGAGCAAACAATCGTCAAGTACTGTGAGGTTTCGAAGCCCCAAGAAATCCATCTTCAGCAAGCCAAGCGCTTCGCAGGCACCCATATCGAACTGGGTAATGATCGCGCCGTCAGCTTCACGTTGATGCACTGGAATAACTTCCATCAGAGGCGTCTTACTTAAAATCACACCGGCAGCGTGAACACCCCATTGGCGCTTAAGCCCTTCGATACCGCGAGCAGTATCGACTACTCGACGAACATCTGGATCAGACTCATACACTGCACGGAATTCACCCGCTTCTGAATAACGTTCGTGCTCGGGATCAAAGATGCCCTTAAGTGGAATGTCCTTGCCCATAATCGAAGGCGGCAAGACTTTCGTAACGCGATCGCCCATAGCAAAGGGATACCCGAGAACTCGTGCGGAGTCCTTAATCGCTTGTTTCGCCTTGATAGTGCCGTAGGTAATGATCTGAGCAACGTGAGTGCTTCCATAACGGTCGGTCGCGTAACGAATCATTTCGCTGCGGCGACGTTCATCGAAGTCAATGTCGATATCGGGCATAGATACGCGTTCCGGGTTAAGGAATCGCTCAAAGAGTAGGCCGTACGGAATGGGATCAATTTCGGTAATGCGCAGCGCCCAGGCGACTACGGCACCTGCAGCCGAACCACGACCAGGGCCGACGCGGATTCCATTCTTGCGAGCATGTGAAATGAGATCAGCCACAACCAGGAAGTAACCAGGGAAACCCATCTGTTTGATAACAGATAGTTCGAAAGCGGCGCGCTCTAAGTACTCTTGCGGGGCTCCATTGGGAAAACGATATTTAAGACCCAGCGCAACTTCCTTTTCCAGCCAGGAATCCTCCGACTCCCCTTCGGGCACTGGGAAGTTAGGCATGAGATTGGCGCCTTCTGTAAATGAAATAGAACATCTTTCGGCGATAGCCAAGGTTGCATCGCAAGCCTCGGGAAAATCACGAAAGATGTGGCGCATCTCTTCTGGCGATTTCAAATAGAACTCGGTGCCTTCGAACTTGAATCGTTTGGGATCTGCCAAGTTCGACCCTGATTGCACGCAGAGTAGAATCTCATGAGCGTAGGAATCTTCTTGCGCCGTGTAATGCAAATCATTTGTTGCAACTAGCGGAATTTTAAGATCTTTCGCGAGCGCTAGAAGGTCATCGTTGACGCGTTTTTCGATCTCTAATCCGTGATCCATGATTTCGCAGAAATAATTGCCTTCTCCGAAGATGTCGCGAAAATCTGCAGCTGCTTTTTTGGCGCCGGCCTTATCCCCCATCCGAAGCCGCGTTTGGACTTCGCCGCCCGGGCAACCCGTGGTGGCGATCAATCCTTTGCTGAAACGAGAGAGCAACTCTCGATCCATGCGTGGCTTGTAATACTGGCCTTCAAGCGAAGCAAGTGATGAGAGTTTGAAGAGATTGTGCAGGCCTTCGTTATTTTCTGCGAGCATCGTGAGGTGTGTGTAAGCCCCACCGCCCGAAACATCATCTTCCCCGCCTTGTGCCCACTTTACTTTTTTGCGATCAAAGCGACTCTCCGGCGCCAGATATGCCTCGATGCCAATAATGGGATTCACACCGCTTGCTTTACCTTGCTTATAGAAGTCGAATGCTCCGAAGACATTTCCATGATCAGTCATCGCCAGGGCTGGCATCCCCATGCGGGCACTTGCCTCAAAGAGCTCGGTCAGCCGGGCCGCCCCATCGAGCATGGAGTACTCGGTGTGGACGTGGAGGTGAGCAAAAGAGGACACGACTAGGCAGGGTAGTCCTCTTCGCTACTGCTCACTTCGCAGGCGCGCGAGTCCCCCTTCGAGGTCGGCCGGATAGGGGGAAACGAAATGCACTAACTCGCCGCTCAGGGGGTGTTCGAACTCCAATTCGCAGGCGTGGAGCCATTGGCGGGTGAGGCCCAAACGGTCCGCCAGGGTGGGATCGGCCCCATAGGTGATATCTCCCACGCAGGGGTGGCGCAGTGCAGACATATGAACCCGAATCTGGTGAGTACGCCCCGTCTCTAAGTGAATCTCAAGGAGAGAAGCAGCCGGGAAAGCTTCCAATGTCTCGTAATGCGTAATGCTCTCGCGCCCACCTTCCATCACCGTGAAACGCCAATCGTCTTTGGGATGGCGACCGATGGGGGCATCAACCGTGCCTCGGCTGGGATCGGGGTGGCCCTGGACGAGCGCATGGTAAATCTTGGTAACCGTCCGCTGGCGGAAAGCATCTTTGAGGCGGGAGTAAGCGATTTCAGATTTTGCCACCACCATCAGGCCGCTCGTACCTACATCGAGGCGTTGCACGATCCCTCGGCGCTCAGCTGCGCCCGAGGTTGTAATCGAGACGCCTAGCGCTGCTAATCCTCCTAGGACGTTAGCCCCGCTCCAGCCCACACTTGGATGAGCCGCCACACCTGAAGGCTTGTCGACGACAACAAAATGATCATCCTGAAAAACAATGGCCAAGTCTGGAATCGCTTGAGGAGTGATTGCAAGTTCCTGCACGGGCTCCGGGATGAGCACATCGATCACCATGTCGGTAGCGAGTCGATCTGATTTGCCGAGGCGAACGCCATTGCGAGCCAGCGTGATTCCACCTTCGGCGAGCAGTTCGGCAGCGCGCGTGCGCGAGAGTCCAAGCAAACGCGAAATTCCTGAATCCACCCGCTCGCCATCAAGGCCCGCAGGAATGACTATCCGTCTTTGATCAGGCATCTGTTCGCTTTCGTTGGAAGAGTGCGGTGATAACGATGATGGTGGCGGCGAGCACGACCGCTGAATCTGCGATGTTAAAAATTGGCCAGTGAGGTAATTCGATCCAGTCGACGACGTGGCCTTTCATACCTCCTGGCGATCGAAAGATGCGATCGCTGAGATTGCCAAAGACGCCCCCGAGGATAAGAGACATAGGGAGCCAGAGTTCTTTTCGATGCCCGCCAAAGAGCGCGATAGCCATTCCGACTAAGAGTGAAAAGAGTGCAAAGTAGAGAGTGCTTCCTAGACCCATGCTGAAAGCCGCACCTGAATTGCGCACATACGTGAAGTGGAGCAAACCTGGAATGGCTTGCATGCGATGGCCATCGGAGAGGGCAGCGACCGCCCACATTTTGGTCGCTTGGTCGAGCAGAAGTATGGCTAGGGCAATCAACCAACCCGCACGGCGCAAAGGAGCGAGGGCAGCGGGGAGATTGCGGGACATAGGGTAAGTCTCTCAGGCTTCCTCTGTGCGGCAAACCTCCGCCCGATAATTCGGCGCTGATGAGTTGTAATACCCGTATAAGCGGCATATTCTCAATATTATGACCGCAATCAAGCGAACCATATTGGTTGCGATGACCCTCGTGCTTGGCGCTGCCCTTGCGACGACTCCCTCCCAAGCGCTCTCCGGAAAGTGCACGAGTGGAAACTCGGTGAAAGATGGCGTGCGCTACACCTGCGTCGCAAAGAAGTGGCAAGTGAGCGCATTGCGCGGAACTGTGGTGGCGCTAGCCGCTTCGAGCTTGACTGATGTAGCCCCCGCCCTGGAACGAGCCTTCAAAGGGATTTATCCGCAGAGCGATCTCATCTTCTCGTTTGGTGGTTCAGGCACGTTGGCGCAACAAGCAATCAATGGAGTTCCGGCCGATCTCTTTCTCTCCGCCGGACCAGCACCAATGAAATTAGCAGCTGAAGAGAGTGCACTTGCCGGTTCCGCGAAGGACTTTGCCTCAAACTCTTTAGTGATAGCAGTGCTTAAAGAAAATCCCACCCACATTGCATCCCTTGCGGATTTGTCTCGCGCCACAATCGCCATCTGCGCGGCAGAAGTTCCCTGTGGGGCACTCACGCAAAGTGTAGCTAAGGCAGCAAAGGTCGTTTTGAAACCTGCAACTTTTGAACTTAACGTTAAATCAGTTGAAACAAAGGTATTACTCGGCGAGGTAGATGCCGGCCTTATCTATCGCACCGATGTTTTATCAAACGCAAAACTCACAGCGATAGAGATACCCGAGGCAAAAAATTTAAAGACGGTTTATAGCATCGCTCCGCTTCCGAGCAACAAAGCAAACAAGTCAACGAGAGATGCGTTTATTTTGTTCTTACTCTCCTCGAAAGGACAACTCATCCTTTCGCAGAGCGGCTTCGCTAAGCCTTAACGACGCTCTTCGCGTTGCTTGCAGACCATACACATGGTGGCTCGAGGAAATACCTGAAGGCGCGCTTTTCCGATCGGATGTCCGCACAACTCACAAACGCCGTATGTTCCGTCGGTAATACGAGCCAATGCTCGCTCACATTGAACGACCATGTCACGATTATTATTCAAAAGCGATAACTCGTGTTCGCGCTCGAAAGTTTTGGTTCCGGCATCGGCTTGATCATCGCCAGCCCCATCGCCTGAATCTCTTAAGAGATCATTGATTTCGATCTCTGCGGCGGCCAATTCTGCTCTCAGGCGTACAAGCTCTCTTTCGAGCTCTTTCTTAATGTCATTTAATTCACTCTTTGTCCAAGGACCTTCGCCATCTTTAACAACTAAAGGTTCGGGCGCTCCCTTGAGCGGCTTAAGAGTGGTTCCGCCTTTCTTCTTCGCCGGCTTTGCGCTGGGAAGCATGACTAGGCGTGGGGCAACAATTCCATGTGGGAGTTCATTCTCGCTCTTGGCCGCGGCCTTTTCAGGGGCAGTCAGGACTTTCTTGGCTGGAGCTTCTTCCTTTGCAGGAGCAGCCTTCTTTACCGGCGCAGCCTTCTTGGCAGGCGCAGCCTTCTTGGCAGGCGCAGCCTTCTTTACCGGAGCAGCCTTCTTGGCAGGAGCAGCCTTCTTGGCCGGAGCAGCCTTCTTTACCGGAGCAGCCTTCTTAGCAGGCGCAGCCTTCTTAGCAGGCGCAGCCTTCTTAGCAGGCGCAGCCTTCTTCACCGGAGCAGCTTTCTTCACGGACGCGGCTTTCTTGGCAGGCGCCTTGACCAGTGGCTTCGCAGGGGCCTTCTTCGCTACCTTGGCAACAGGCTTCTTGCTGGGCACCGTAATCTCCTTCACCGCTACTAGCTGAATTCCTAGATGAATTCTTGGTCTAACTGGGGGAAGGGTAGCCGATTACTTGTGCGTGGGGAGGGTTCGCATCGCCCAAATCTTCCGTTCGACCTCCGCACGCGCTCCAGGGTCAAGGGAGATCTCCACCACTTTCGAGCGAAAAGTCGCCCCTTTCACGATCTCTACCCTGGATTTACCCACGCCCAAGGCCTTGGCTATAGCCGCGATCGCCGCCTTATTTGCCTCACCATCATGTGCTTGGGCGGTGATGGCTACCGCGAGTTCCTCCCCCACGAGGCCGCCGACCGCAGTTCTGGATGCCCCCGGTTTAACCCGGATAGCCAGTCTGATCGACTCCACTTCGCTCACAAGATGATCCTACGACCGGTAAACTCCTCCAGGTCTACCTATGCACGGTGACGGGGACGAGTAACTTGCAAACGAAGAAGAGCGATTCGGGGACGGTGTAAGCCCGAAGTTCACATGCAAGTGAAAATCACCCCCTGAGTGACAAGTACGACAGAAGAGTGGCGTCGCGAGGCGCAAAGTGGGTGGTACCGCGGCGAAAGTCGTCCCTCTGTTGATATATCGAACTCAGATATATCGAACTCATGGAGTTCGACTAACCGGAGGAGTGCAGATGACGGGCAGCGCACATGAGAAGAAGTCACCGTGGAAGTCACTCCCCACACAGATCAACTTGGCCGAGATCGACCGAAGCGTGCTCTCCTTTTGGGATCGCGAGAGCGTCTTTGCGCGTTCAGTAAGTGAACGTGAAGGCGCCGACACATGGACCTTCTACGAAGGCCCACCCACCGCGAATGGCATGCCTGGAACACACCACGTAGAGGCGCGCGTCTTTAAAGACGTCTTCCCGCGATTCCACACCATGAAGGGTCGCCATGTCATTCGCAAAGCAGGTTGGGATTGTCACGGTTTACCAGTGGAACTTGCAGTTGAAAAGGAACTTGGCTTCACCGGAAAAGGCGATATCGAAAAGTACGGAGTAGCTCCCTTTAACGATAAGTGTCGCGAATCCGTGCAACGACATGTGGGCGCCTTCGAAGAGATGACTACTCGCATGGGCTTCTGGGTTGATTTCGATACCGCTTATTGGACGATGTCTCCTGAATATGTAGAGAGCGTCTGGTGGTCACTTCAGCAAATTTGGAATAAGGGTTTGCTCGTACAAGACCACCGAGTAGCGCCCTATTGCCCACGCTGCGGAACCGGTCTCTCCGACCACGAATTAGCACAAGGCTATGAAACGATCACCGATCCTTCAGTCTTCGTGCGCTTCCCTATCACTGAAGGTAAGTACGAAGGCATATCGCTTCTAGTCTGGACGACTACTCCCTGGACATTAGTGAGCAATACTGCCATCGCTGTGCACCCTAAAGTTACTTATGTCGTGGCATCTGATGAGTCCGGCGAGAAGTTCATCGTGGCGCAACCACTACTTTCTGTCCTTGGTGATGGCGTCACAGTTCTTGAATCTGTCAAGGGTTCCGCACTTGAACACACAAAATATTCGCGCCCTTTTGATTGGGTAGAGATACCAGATGCGCACTACGTCGTACTTGCGGAGTATGTAACGACAGAAGACGGCACTGGCCTTGTACACCAATCCCCCGCCTTTGGCGCAGACGACTTAGCAGTGTGCCGCTCATACGGATTACCTGTGGTCAATCCCGTCAGAGCCGATGGCACCTTCGAATCTGAGATTCCTTTGGTGGGTGGAGAATTCTTTAAAACCGCCGACAAGGCACTGGTGAAGGACCTCAAAGCACGAGGACTTCTCTTCCGTCAGCAGCAATACGAACATTCATATCCGCATTGCTGGAGATGTCACACCCCTTTGATGTATTACGCACAACCTTCTTGGTACATCCGCACTACAGCAATCAAAGATGCGCTCATTTCGGAGAACGAAAAGACAGACTGGCATCCCGAAACGATTCGTAGCGGTCGTTACGGCGATTGGCTAAACAACAACATCGATTGGGCAGTTTCAAGAAATCGTTACTGGGGAACACCACTTCCTATCTGGCGTTGTGAAGAAGGCCATATGGAGTGTTTCGGATCCTTGGCAGAACTTGGCGGTCGCGCAGGTCAAAATCTCTCCTCTTTAGATCCCCATCGCCCCTTCGTCGACGACGTGACTTTCCCTTGCGAGCAGTGCGCTGGAGAAATGAATCGAGTACCTGAGGTAATCGACTGTTGGTACGACTCAGGCGCCATGCCCTTCGCACAATGGGGCTACCCGCATAAGGAAGGTAGCGTTGAAAAATTCAACGCTGCTTATCCAGCTGACTTCATCTGTGAAGCCATCGACCAAACTCGCGGATGGTTTTACACACTCATGGCAATTGGAACCTTGGTGTTCGAGGAGAGTTCCTATAAAACCGTGCTCTGCCTAGGTCATATTCTTGATAAAGATGGTCGAAAGATGAGCAAGCATCTTGGAAACGTCTTGGAACCAATCTCCCTCATGGATGAACACGGGGCTGATGCCGTTCGTTGGTTCATGTTGGCCGCAGGTTCACCGTGGCAATCCCGTCGTGTCGGCCATGACGCAATTACCGAGGTGATCCGAAAAACGCTCCTGACATACTGGAATACGGTCGCATTCCTCAGTCTCTACGCACGAACATCAGATTTCGATGCCACAAAGGTGGTCCCTCTGGAAGAACGCTCCACCCTTGATCATTGGATCATTTCTGAACTCAATTCAATGATCCACACGGTTGATGCTTCATTGACTGATTTCGACTCGCAAGCAGCAGGTAGAGCAATCGCATCCTTTATCGACAACCTCTCAAACTGGTACGTGCGTCGTTCTCGTCGCCGCTTCTGGGATGGTGACCCGGCAGCATTGGCAACTCTTTTTGAGTGCCTGCGCGATCTCACTCTCGTGATGGCTCCTATGGTTCCCTTCATCACCGAACACGTATGGCAAGAGCTCATACGACCAGCGGATTCAAAGGCTGCCCTTTCGGTTCACCTCGCCGACTTTCCGAAGGTGAACCCAGAACTTATCGATGAAAGTTTGATTGGTCAGGTGGGCCAAGTGCGCCGTTTGGTAGAACTCGGCAGAGCTGCCCGCGCTGAGTCCAATATCAAAATTCGACAACCATTAGGTCGAGCCCTTATCTCCGCCCCGGGATGGCAGGCGCTGAGCGAGGAACTCCGTAACGAGATTGCTGAAGAACTCAACGTGCTTCATCTTGACGACATTTCCGAAGTTGATGTCGTGGACCTCTCTCTTAAACCAAATTTCCGAACTTTGGGTACACGATTCGGAAAGGAAACTGCCACCGTAGCTGCGGAGGTGGCCGCAGTCGACGCCACGTCTTTGGTCGTGATTCTTCGAAAGAATGGCAAGACGCTCGTGGGTGATCGCGAGATCTTCTTGGAAGATGTCGTCATTACCGAAACTCCACGTTCTGGTTGGACCTACGCCTCTGATTCCGGCGAGAGCGTAGCGCTCGACCTCACAATGACGCCTGAATTACGTTCAGCCGGAATCATGCGAGAGATTATTCGCAGTATCCAAGACGCCCGGAAGAGTTCTGGATTCGATGTAAGTGATCGTATTTTGGTGAGCTGGTCCGGCGAGAGTCCCCTCGATGAAGTTATCGAGAGACATGGTGGCGAAATTATGAATGAGGTGCTCGCTCTTGAATTGAACCACCACGAGGGTGAGCATCCCCATGAGAACGAAGATATTGGAATGCGCTTTTCGGTGACCAAAGCCAATTAGAGAAGGGCGAGAATTCGCACACCTGATCTGAGAACGCTCACGATGACGAAAAGCACCAAGAACGATAAATCAAGGCTGATGCCACCCATGCGAAGTGGAGGTATTCGGCGCCGGAGGAGGTTGAGCGGCTTATCGGTGACTACATAGATGCCGGTGATCAGCACGAGTATCAGCCCTTTAGGTCGCCAAGACCGAGCAAACATGCGCACGTATTCAAGAATGAGGCGCGCTAATAAAAAGTAAAGGAATAACTGAAGGACGAGATCAACAAAACTTAGGACGAAGAGCACGAGGCCCGAACCTTAGGATTGATTGAAGAAGGATGCCTCGGCGGCCGCACTCTTCTCTTCGAGCGAGACGCTGACATTTGCCGGTGAGATCAGGAAAACCTTCTGCGTAACTCGCTCAATGGAACCATGGAGACCGAAAGCTAGACCGGCACCAAAATCAACGAGACGCTTGGCGTCTGCATCCGTCATATCCGTTACATTCATGATGACTGGAACGCCTTGACGATAATGCTCGCCGATCGTCTTCGCCTCATTGTAATTGCGCGGGTGCAGGGTGACGATCTTGTTAAGCGGTCGCTCAATGGGCTCAACGTGGGATGTTGCCATAGGTGCAACGGTGCGCACATCGCTGACCACAGGTTGAGCGGTTTCGCGGCGAACTCGTGACATGTCGAAAGCAGGACGACGCATTACCTGCGTCTCTTCAATGACTGCTTCACCTTCGAGCATCTCATCGGCATCAACTAAACCGAGGTACTTAGCCATTTTGCGCATACTGTTTGCCATGAAATGAGACGTTACCCGAATGTGGGACGTGAACCGAGTATTGAAGAGCCTATGCGGACGTGTGTCGCGCCAAATTCGATGGCTGCGGCAAAGTCGCCGCTCATGCCGGCAGAGCACCACACTGCCTCGGGAAAGTCGCTGATGAAGTCAGCCCGAATGGCTTGAAGGCGATGAAAGGCCGCCCGAGGATCCTCATCGAGCGGGGCCACGGCCATCAGACCAGAAAGTTCAACCATCGGCGACGTGGCTAATAAGGAGGCGATCTCGTTGAGCTCAGATCTAGGTGCTCCCGCACGCCCCGGCGCGCTGTCGAGGGAGACTTGGACAAGAACTCGCAATATCTGACTGCGCCCCACTGCCCGCTTCACAATTTCTTCCGCCAATTCGATGCGATCAACGGAGTGAATCACATTGGCCCACTCAATTACCGACTTCACTTTATTCCGCTGTAACTGGCCAATGAAGTGCCAATTGATCGACGAGCGCACCTCGCTTGATTTAGATGATCCCTCTTGCTCACGATTCTCCCCCACATCGCTTACCCCGAGGGCTATCAAATGTTCCACATCAGTTGCAGGGAAATTCTTCGTCACTACGACAAGAGATATCTCTTCAGGTTGACGATGAGCCGCTCGTGCTGCTGTGGCAATTTCGGCCCGCACTTGATCGAGATGTTTCGCTAATTCTTCGCGGCGATCTGTCATAGAAACACTCTATTGCTTCTCCGGTATTTGCTTCACCGGCAGTTGCTTCACCGGCAGAGCAATCACTCCGACAAAACGGCCAGTAACACCATCTCGGCGATAGGAGTAGAAGAGAGGATCCTCGACGGTGCAGGAGTGCACTTCACTGACAGACACCCTCAGTTCAGCGAGAGCACCGCTCAAAGCACCACTGAGATTCAATGTCACGTCATTCTTCCTCAACACCGCGGATGGAAAGTGATCGCCGAACTCGGCCGCGATATCTTCCCCCACGACGTAGCACTCTGCACAGATATGAGGGCCCATTACAGCCACGAGTGGTGAGGTGCTTAAAGCGCGCATCTGATTGACGACCTTCGCCACGATGCCGTTGATTGCCCCGCGTCGCCCTACGTGGACTGCCGCTACGACACTCTGCGCCTCATCCCAGATGAGTAGTGGAATGCAATCGGCCACCATCACAGCAAGCCCGAGACCTGGCTCCATCGTGATCAAGGCATCGGCCGTGGGGTCAGTTACGGTGGCGTCAATTAATTGCACATCGTCTCCGTGCACCTGATTCATGTACTGGATCGGCATGCCAAAGTGCTCACTGAGGCGATCACGGTTTACGGATACCGCGTGGCTATCATCACCCACGTGATAGGCAAGATTTAAAGAGGCAAACGGTGTGGAACTTATACCTTCAAGAAAAGTGCGGGAGGTGAAGGTTCGAATCAACCGTGCATCACTTCAAAAAGTCGGGCACGTCGAGATCATCAGATGATTCTTCAAAGATGATTGTTCGACGCGAAGAGATCGGAGCCGGAGTTTCACCCAATCCTTCAGCGAGATCAAATTCAATCGGAGCCGAAGGGGTCGCTGCGGCGGCAGGTGCGATCTCTTCCTCTGCTTCTGTGACCACCGGTGGAGTCACTACGCGAGTGGGTTCGCCTCCATCAAAGCCTGCGGCGATGACGGTAACGCGTACTTCATCGCCCAATACGTCGTCGATAACCGCACCAAAGATAATGTTGGCATCTATATGGGCCGCTTTTGCCACCAATTCGGCAGCTTCATTAATTTCAAAGAGACCTAGGTCTGAACCGCCGGCAATGGAGAGCAAGACTCCATGAGCTCCATCGATAGAAGCTTCGAGAAGAGGGCTCGAGATGGCGCTCTCCGCCGCTCGGATCGCCCGTCCTTCGCCGCGCGCTGAGCCAATTCCCATGAGTGCCGACCCAGCACCTTGCATGACGCTCTTGACGTCTGCAAAGTCGAGGTTGATCAGACCCGGTGTGGTAATCAAATCAGTAATTCCTTGCACGCCAGAGAGCAGTACTTGATCCGCGCTCTTAAAGGCATCAAGGAAAGTGATCGCCCGATCAGATATGGAGAGCAGGCGATCGTTAGGGATGACAATCAAGGTATCCACTTCTCGACGCAGCTTCTCAATACCTTCTTCCGCTTGCGAGGTACGACGCTTTGCCTCAAAGCTAAATGGCTTAGTGACAACGCCAATGGTCAGTGCGCCAAGTTCACGAGCAATGCGCGCCACGATAGGTGCCCCGCCAGTGCCAGTACCACCACCCTCACCGGCCGTTACAAATACCATGTCGGCGCCGCGCAGAACCTCTTCGATATCTTCGGCATGATCGTTGGCTGCTTGCTCGCCTACAGAGGGAGCCGCGCCAGCACCAAGCCCACGAGTTAACTCACGACCAATATCAAGCTTGACGTCGGCATCACTCATGATGAGTTGCTGTGCGTCGGTATTAATAGCAATAAATTCAACGCCCTTAAGGCCGGCTTCAATCATGCGATTGACAGCGTTAACGCCACCTCCGCCAATGCCGACAACTTTGATGACGGCGAGATAATTCTGCGGTGCGGCCACTTCGACTCCTCATGCTGATGGTTAATACCGGACGAACTCTGCACTTCTCACAAACTCTGCACTTCTCACAAACTCTGCACTTCTCACAAACTCTGCACTTCTCTCAAGGCTCAACCTCTAGTAGAGAATGACCCTTTTGTCCTATTTCATCCGTACCGTAGGGCTAGGTGGCCGGAGGCGCAATGACCCGTGCGGGCGTGTCGCGAGGAAAAGCAACCACGGGGTATTTCTCAGCGTGTGGTGGGCGAAAGCGGCGCACTCACATCGATCTTCTTCGCGGAAGTTTTGAGCAGCACGCGCAAGACTTTGATCTTTGTGGCACTCTCGTCGCTACTTCCCCACGTGATGCGTGTCTTACCAATGGTGAATTCAATCAAGTCATTGGTTCGCGCAGTGAGAGTGACGACTTGACTAGCCAAATCTCTCGGTAAAGAACGGTAAATCGCAACCGCCGCTTTGATGCCTGCAGTTTCTCGACCCGTAATGACAGGAAGATCGCTCGGCGGGGTTGTGACGTGAGCAAATGGCAACCCATCTTCGCCATACAGTTGATAGGCACCGTTGAAATAGACAGCGGCAATAGCATTCTTCTCTTTTACAACGATCGTGATCGTGGAAGGCCAACTTCGCTTCACATCAATTGATTCGATCTTGGGATACTTCCGTTTAACTTGCTCAAGATTCGAGGCATGAGCTCTCGCCATCTTGTCGCCAATCCGTAGACCCGATTCCGCAATCAGCTGGCTCGCCTTGAGCGAACTATTGGAAGCAATTCCCTGCACGTGAATTGTTCGCACCGTGAGCAGAGAAGACCATCCGAGTACCCAAGCGAGGAGGACGAAGGCGGCAAGCACGGCAATGAGGACGCGAAACCTTCTCAACTCTTAGCCACCACTGCGAGTTGTTCGAGAATGGCTGGGCCAAGCAAAGTGACATCTCCAGCACCTAAGGTGAAAACATAATCTCCGGATTCGGCAATCTTCGCCGCCCATTCGCTCACGTCAAGGAAACTAGGAAGGAACGTGGCGCGAGGAATGAGAGCGGCTAAACGCATACCGCTCACGCCTGGAAGAGGGGTCTCTCCCGCACCATATACATCCATGATGGCTACTTCATCTGCCAATTCAAGAGCCGATGCAAATTCGCTCATGAAGGCTTGTAGCCGCGTAAAACGATGTGGCTGAAATATCGCAATGATTCGACCTCGCGGAGAAACCTCCCGTGCGGCTTTCAACGTGGCAATGATTTCAGTGGGATGATGCGCATAGTCGTCGACAACCGTTACGTTCGACACCACACCTCGAATGTCAAAACGGCGCCGCGCACCCGTAAATTCGGCAAGCCCTTTACGCACGCCTTCGAGTGATAGTCCGTACTCGGCAGTCATCGCAATGACAGCAGCTGCATTCAGAACATTGTGAAGCCCCGGCACTTGCAACTTAAAGGAACCCAATTTCCGCCCACGAAGTGTGGCACTGAATATGGAACCGGCATTAACCGGATGAACGTCGGAGATAATCAAATCATTTATGCTGAGGAGCCCATAGGTAACGACTGCCCGATCCATCTTTTTGACCAATCTCTGGACACCTTCATCATCCCCGCAGAGCACCAGTGGTCCAGAAACCGATTGTGCAAATTCAAGAAAAGTTTCTTCAATCTCACGCAACGAAGTGAACTGATCCATATGGTCAGCTTCGATATTGGTGATGATCGCAGAGTCTGGGGAATAAGCAAGGAATGATTTATCAGATTCGTCTGCCTCGATGACGAAGAAATCGCCATTACCGTGATGAGCATTACTTCCAGCGCCGCCCAATCCGGCACCGATTGCATAGGAGGGATCAAGTCCAAGGGATTGAAGAGTTACCGCGGTCATTGAAGTAGTGGTCGTCTTTCCGTGAGTTCCCGCTACCGCCAAGCTCTTACGCCCTACCAAGAGGCTCGCAAGGGCTTCTGAACGATGCATGACATGGCAGAGCATCGTATGAGCCTCGGAAATTTCAGGGTTATCTGGCGCAATGGCAGTGGAAGTAACCACCACTGATGCCGGCGAACCGAATTGCAAGAGATTCACCGCAGCATGGCCAATCGCTATACGCGCGCCCAATGCACGCAAGGCATGAATTTCCTGAGTTTCGCGCGAATCTGAGCCACTTACTTGAAAACCGCGCGCAAGGAGGATGCGAGCGATTCCACTCATTCCAGAACCGCCGATTCCTACAAGATGAACCGGTCCCAGAGATGAATCGAGTGCTTCTTTCATCGGGCCTGCGCAATGATTTGAGTCGCCATCTCTGTTGCCCCAAGACTTGAACGAAGTGACTCAGGCAATCCAACGTAGGCAGATCTCATCTTGGAAAGTTCAGTGGTGTCACCCATGAGGCGCGACATCTCCATGAGTAGGCGATCTTCCAGATCCTCACCTTCGTTGAGCAGGATCGCTGCGCCCAACGCGACGGCAGGTGCGGCGTTCGCCCCTTGCTCACCATTGCCATGCCAGAGCGGAATGAAGATTGCCGGCACTTCGAAGCGGGAAATTTGGGCAACTGCCCCCGCTCCCGCTCTGGAAATCACCAAGTCCGCGGCCGCAAGCGCTACATCCATCCGATCAATATATGACAGCGGACGGTATCGAGCCGAAGGTTGCGGCAGCTCTGCGCCATGGCCGAGGGAGTGAATAATCGCATAAGGAAGTTCTCGACCTTGCGAAACCAGATGGCTCACAATGGTGTTGAGCTTGCGCGCTCCCAACGATCCGCCGATAACCAGCACGGTGGGTAGATCTGCAGGTGCTCCAAAGAATTCCTTAGCCGCCGAGCGATCCATCGGGGTAGTTTGCAAGTTCTTACGTAGTGGGAGAGCCATCAAGTGGGCGCCTCTCATGATTTGCTTCGCGCGCGGGTAACTCACAGCAGCTACTGCACCTAAACGAGCCGACAATCGATTAGCCATTCCGGGAAGTGCATTGGCTTCATGGACGATACGCGGCACATGTTGAAGAAAAGCAGCGAACATGCCAAAGGCGGACACGTATCCCCCGAAGCCGACAACCACATCGAACTCCCGAACAATGCGCCGGGCTCTGCGCAGGTTAGCTAATGCGCGAAAAGGCCACAGAAGAGCTGAAAATGATATTTGCCGTGGGAATGGGAGTTTTTCAATGGTCATGAGCGGATAGTTCTCCGACGGCACCAACCTGGACTCAATTCCCTCCTTGGTTCCCATAAAAGCAATAGTGACACCAGGAGATAATTCGTTAAGCGCATCCGCGGTCGCTAGTGCTGGATCTACGTGTCCAGCGCTTCCACCTGCAGCAAAGAGCACCTTCATGAGTTGGCTCGATCATGAGCAATTCTTAAGAGAATTGCGACCGCCGCTAAGGTGGAAATCAGCGATGAACCGCCGTAGGAAACGAATGGCAACGGCACTCCAATTACTGGAAATACTCCAATTGATGAACCCATGTTCGTGAGGGCCTGAAAAACGATCCATGCCGTAACTCCTACCGCGATGAGACGAGAGAAATTATCTTTAACTCGCAAAGCCAGTGAGCAACCGCACCAGAGAATGACTCCGAAAATCGCCACCACCATAAGAGTGCCGAAGAGGCCAACCTCCTCACCGATGACCGCAAATATGAAATCCGTATGTGCCTCTGGACCGAGATTGCCCCACTTTTGACTTCCTGCACCTAATCCCACCCCGAAGAGCCCTCCGGTGGCCAACGCCATAATTCCATGAGCAGGTTGCCAACCGGCTGATTGGTAATTTGCTACGGAGAAAGGATCGAGGAGCGCAGTGAATCGCTTCAATCGATGAGATTGACTCACTACAAGCGCTGCGGTGCCCAAAATAACAAGTACGCCAAAGAAAGAAAGAGTGCGACCAGAGATCCCCGCCGCAAAGAGAATCGCAAAGAGCGTCACAAAGACGATGATTGCCGTGCCCAAGTCCTTGCCGGCGAGCACAAGTATAAGAATCGGGGCCGAACCCAAAAGCGCACGAACCAATCGATCCATGAGCGGAATCGCGTTTCTGGTCAATGCATCTGCCACCCAAAGCACCAGAGCGAGCTTGCCGAATTCACTTGGCTGAAAGCGTATGGGGCCAAACTCCAGCCAATTTCGATTCCCATTGATATTCACACCTAGCGGTGTGAATATCAGGAGTTGCAAGGCACAAGATCCCACGACAGCGAGCGGGGCGAGTTTGCGATAGATAGGTGTCGGAATCTTAAACGCCAAAAATGCAAACGCACTACCTATACCCAGAAAGAGCAACTGTTTAAGCACAATCGAAAAACTTGACCCTGAAGACTGAATAGATGACACGGAAGAAGCGGATAAGACCATCGTGATTCCGATGACACAAAGAGCGATCGATGATCCTAATAGGAGAGGAAAGTAGCGACGATCACTAGATAACTTTGACTTAGACGTTGACTTAGACATGGCCACCGCCTCGGACGGCTTCGGTGAAGAAGTTCCCTCGTTCTGCATATGAAATGAATTGATCCATAGAGGCGCAAGCGGGTGCCAGGAGTACGGTATCTCCGCTGCCCGCCAACTCGCGGGCTCGGGCAACAACATTGCGCATTAACTGTCGCCCTGGCTCTTGCGGAGTCGGGTCAATATGGACGTCCACTCTTTCCACAACCACATGAGGAGCATGCTGAGCTATGAGCTGAGCAATCTCCTCGCGATCCTGCCCAATCAGCAATGCAACCTTGACACGCTTGCCGCACTCAACCACGAGTTGCTCAACAGAGGCGCCCTTAAGAAGACCACCTGCTATCCATATAACGTTCTCAAAGGCTTTCAAGGAAGCGATTGCGGCATGTGGGTTGGTTGCCTTGGAGTCGTTGATCCATTTCACACCACCCTCGTCCAAAATCTCGGCGATGCGATGAGATCCGGGGGTGAAGGCACGAAGTCCAGCAGCGATCGAACCTTCTGCAATTCCAATACTCCTAGCAAGAGCACTCGCAGCTAACGCGTTCTGAACGTTATGCGGCGCGAAGGGCCGAATGTCCCCCAACTCAGCGAGTGAGACCGCCGCATGATCTGGGTCTTCCACGAATGCACGATCGACTAATAGCTCCTCAACGACACCGAGCTCTCCTCGCTTGGGGGAATCCAAAGTAAATGTGACATCTGGGGTAAACGTGGCGAGGGTGAGCATTGAGTTTAAAAGTGGATCGTCTCCATTGCAGATCGAAGTCTCAGACGCAGCGAGTAGGGCGATCTTTGTTTGTGCATACTCTTCAAGAGTGCCATGCCAATCAATGTGATCCTCTGCCACGTTAAGCAGCGCGGATGCTCGAGGGCGCGCAATCTTCATCCGAGAAATCTGAAATGACGATAGTTCGATTGCCAAAACGTCGTACTTCACATCGTCTAATACCGCGGAGATCAATGGATAACCCACATTGCCGCAAGCCACCGAAGTAAGACCGTCGGCCGACAAAATTGATTGCAACATTTCGGTCGTGGTCGTTTTTCCATTCGTACCTGTGACCGCTAACCAGAGTGGTGCCGACTCCCCGAGGCGTTCGGCGCGAGCTTGCGAAATCTCCCAAGCGAAATCAACTTCACCAACAACTTCAACGCCTGCAAGGAAGAGCGGATGGTCTAATCTCCAACCCGGAGAGGCATAAATGCGCACGAATTTTGACATCTGCGTCAACGCTTCCTTGGTCAACAGTGAAGCGATGCCATCTTGAGTTAGTTCCAAAGCAACATGCGCGGGCAACGGAGCGTCTACTACCACTGTGACTTCGTGACCTTGGTCTTTGACCGCCTTGGCCAACGCCAATCCAGTTCGTCCAGCCCCGGCCACAATCACTCGGCTCATGCGCTCACCCATGCGCCATAGAAGAGCCCCAAGCCACTGGCTACACAGAGACCAGCGATAATCCAGAAGCGAATAACAATCGTCACCTCGCCCCAACCAATCAACTCAAAGTGATGTTGGAGCGGGGCCATACGAAATATTCGTTTACCTCGGGTCAATTTGAAGTACCCCACCTGAAGAATGACCGAAAGTGTGATGATCACAAAGAGACCGCCAAGAAGCGCGAGCAATCCTTGTGTGCGACTCGTGATCGCTAGCCCGGAGAGCGCTCCGCCCAACGCGAGTGAACCGGTATCTCCCATAAAGATCTTTGCCGGACTTGCGTTCCACCAAAGGAAACCAAAGCAAGCGCCCATCAGTGCTGCAGCAACTACTGCAAGATCAAGGGGATCTCTGACGTCGTAACACTTGGGTCCGGGATTAACCCAACAACCCTGCCCAAATTCCCACACGCCAATCAAGATGTAGGCGGCAAAAGTCATCACGCTCGTTCCGGTCGCAAGACCATCAAGACCGTCAGTCAAGTTCACGCCGTTACTAGTAGCAGCAATCATGAGAAAGACCCAGACAATAACCAGAACTACAGGAAGCGAAATCGAAGTGTCTCGAACCACAGAGAAATGTAGTGAAACCGGCGTCAAACCATGTTCGTCAGGAAAACGTAAGCCCAAAATCGCAAAGCCCACTGCAACTAATGATTGACCAGCTATCTTGGTACGCGCCCGTAATCCCAAAGAGCGTTGTCGCGAAACTTTTAACCAATCATCCATGAAACCGACAAAGCCCAGCCCGGTCATCAAAGCAAGAACTAACATCCCTGAAGCTGTGAAATGGTGAGAAGTAAGCAGGTGAGACCCAAAGTAAGCAATCAGCGTTGCCACAATGATGACGGCACCACCCATAGTGGGAGTTCCACGCTTCGTATGGTGAGCCGAAGGACCATCATCTCGAATAAATTGACCGTATCCACGACGCACTAAAAGTCGAATTGCGAGCGGAGTGCCAAACATGGTGAAGAGGAACCCAAGTGCGGCAGCCGCGAGTACGCCCTTCACTGCAAAACACCCCCTACTAGTCGTGCAGCGATTCCTTCAAGATGAGTTCCACGAGAGGCTTTAACGAGGATGACATCGTCTGAGCTCAGATCTGCCTCAACAAAGTGCACGGCGGCTTCATGGTCGCCAAAAGCGTGGGCATCGCGGTGCCCCTCTTCCAGAGCCCTCTTCACCATGGTCTCTCCAGCCTCACCGATTCCTACCAGCCGAGAAATCTCTAACTGCGCCACTAGCCTGCCGATACTTTCATGCGCTGACCGACTGGACTCGCCGAGTTCTCGCATTTCGCCGAGGATGGCTACCGATCGCCCCGTTCGCGCCTTGCCGATTTCTGCCAGAGTTTCCAGGGCCGCGGCCATACTTGCCGGGTTAGCGTTATAACAATCATTCAGGAGTAGGGCGCCCACAGGGGTATGGGATCGCTCCATCCGCCATTTGCTCAGCGGCCGCGCCTCATTCAAACCCGCGACGGCTCGTGTCATATCAAGTTTTAGCGATTCACAGATAGCCAAGACGGCCTCCGCGTTCGCCACCTGATGACCGCCTGTGAAGTTAAGATGAATGGAATGCCCGCGGAAGCGGAATGTAGGTTCGCCATCAAGTAACCGCATCTCTTCCGCACGGACCGTTCCATGAGGACCAAAGGTCACCACTTGACCCGATGCTTTCGTAGCCATTGCAGACGTGTGCAGATCGTAGGTTCCAAGCACTGCCACTCCCCCCTTGGGAAGCGATTGGATTAGTTCAAATTTTGCAGTCGCAATATTTTCCACAGAACCAAACTCGCCTACATGGGCGGTCCCTACTACCAAGACTGCAGCAACATCAATATTTGCAAATGAGGCAAGCTTCGCGATATCTCCAATGTGCGTGGCGCCAAACTCGAGAACCAGAAATTTTGTCGCTTCTGAACATTTAAGAATGGTGAGTGGAAGTCCAATCTCATTATTGAAGGATTCCTTTGGAGCAATCGTTTCACCAAAGAGGTTGAGCACCTGGAGCAACATGTCTTTTGTTGTTGTTTTGCCTTGCGAACCAGTAATTCCAACGACTGTCACCTGTGATAATCGGGCGCGAACTTCGGCAGCCAGAGACATAAGCGCGGCAGCGACATCAGGCACCACGATCGACGCGATACCAGCAGAACCTACTGCGCGAGCGACCAGGGTTAAGACGGCACCGTTCTTCGCTGCGGCCGACACAAAGTCGTGACCGTCTGCATGCTCTCCCGGCAAGGCGACAAAGAGTGAACCCGCTTCGGCCTCTCTGCTATCGATCACTACCGACCCAGAGAATACAAAGTCATCCCCATGAAGGCTGCCTCCCACTATCTCGGCAATCTCGCTCGTTCGCATTGCGATCATGACTGGCCACGCTTTGCGAGCATCTCTAGCGCTACTTGACGATCGTCGAAGGCAGTGATGACACCATTTATCTCTTGGCCTTGCTCATGACCTTTTCCGGCGATCAAAACCAAATCCTCGTCGGCTGCTTGACTAATCGCGAGAGAGATAGCTTCTCGTCGGTCGAGAATACGCACTCCCTTGAAATCTTCTCCGCACATCGAATCCAGAATTGCTGCTGGATCTTCTGATCTCGGATTATCGCTGGTGGCGATTGCAAGATCGGCTCCAGCTTGTAAGGCACGTCCCATCTCCGGGCGTTTGAGCGGATCTCGATTACCTCCGCAACCAAGTACAGCAATGATGCGCCCACGAGTATGCGACCGAAGTGATGAAAGAACTCGAGTAACTGCATCAGGAGTGTGCGCGTAATCAACCAAAACTAAAGGCGATCCGTTACCTACTTGCTCAAGGCGCCCTGGAACACCCGGGAAGCTTCGTAGTAAATCGATTCCCACCTCGATATCGCCGCCAGTCTGCACAAATGCAACGAGCGCCATTGCGGCGTTCATGCGGTTAAAGTCACCCACAAGAGGCGAGTCAATAATATGAATTGCTCCACCTGGGCGAGTCAATTGAAAGCCAGTAAGCGAAAGTTGCCAATCACCCTTATCCGTCGAAATCGAGATAGCAGGGATCTCACATTGAGCCAGGAGCCTTTTCCCGAAAGAATCATCTGCGTTAACGAGTGCACCTGCAGAAAACTTTGAAGTAAAGAGCGCTGACTTGGCCAGAAAGTACTCTTCCATCGTGTGGTGGAAATCAAGGTGATCTTGAGTCAGATTCGTGAATAGAGAAAGTTCGAAATAAATTCCATCGACCCTATGAAGGGAGAGGGCGTGGCTAGAAACTTCCATCGCAACAACCTGCACACCCGAATCCCTCATCAAGGCCAAGTTCTTTTGCAGTTCACTCGCCTCGGGCGTCGTTCGCGCTGAAGGCAGGGATACCGTCTTACCTTGAGTGTGATATCGCGCACCGAGAGTGCCAATCACTCCAGCTGGGAGACCGCTTCCACTCCATAAGTATTCAAGCAGCGAAGTAGTTGTGGTCTTCCCATTCGTTCCAGTGACGGCCACAACACACATGGACGAACTCGGATTTCCGTAAACAAAAGCCGACAGCTCTCCTACTTTCGCTCGAATATTCTCGATCTGAACGACGGGAATGGCCGCGTTCGCGATTCCCGCACCTTCAGCGTCGGTAATAAGGGCTACCGCTCCTCGGCTGATCGCATCGGCGGCGAAGTGCGCACCATGCGTATGCGCACCAGGCATCGCCACGAAAATGTCGCCATTCGAAATCTTTGATGATTCAACCGAGACTCCCCTTACGGAGATATCGAGTTCGGCAGTAGAGAATCCACCGGGCGAGACACCGAGAAACCCGATAATGCTTCTCAAGCTTTCGAGCTTCGCACTCACGCCTTGCTCACCGTCTTTGTCTCACTCTGTGACTTCTTGGCGGCCAAGGCCTTCATTTCTTTCTCATTCATGGGCAGCAAAGTAACTGTTTGCGAAGAGGGTGGCACGTGGTAGCTCTTCAATGCAAAGGACATCACCTCTTTGAATACAGGACCGCCAAGCAAACTCCCGAAGTGCACACCATGTGGATCTTGAATGGTGACGTTAATAACGAACTTTGGATTTTCCGCAGGTGCAAATCCGATGAATGATGCGGTGTAACCGTGATACTGACCAGAAGCATCAATACGATTGGCAGTACCGGTTTTTCCAGCAACTCGATAACCAGGGATGCGCGCCCCTGGAGCCGTCCCCTCATCGCTCAAAACACTTTCCATCATGAGGCGAACCTTTTGAGCCGTCTCACTCGAAATGATGCGGACGCCTTTTGATACGGATTTCGGTGAGTAATGGCCAGCCTGGTCTACGTAGCCAGAAACGAGAGTGGGCTTAACTTGCACACCATCGTTAGCCAGGGTCGCGAAGACACTCGTTGCCTGAATCGTCGTGAGCGAATAGCCCTGTCCAAATGCAACTGTGGGAGCTGTCGTACCTGACCATCGATCTACTGGAGATAAGAGGCCGCTGCTCTCCCCCGCTAATTCAAGGCCCGTCTTCGTGCCGATACCAAATTTGGTGAGGTAGGAGTGAAGTGTCGAAGGCTTCATCTTCTCGCCGATTTGGATGGTTCCCGTATTGCTTGACTTCGCGAGGATGCCGGCGGTCGTCAGCTTCCACGTGGCGTGCTTATCGTGATCTCCAAAATAACGATTTCCTCTCTTGATTTTATCTGGCACGGTAAAGAGAGTTGTGGGAGTCACCACTTTCTCTTCGATAGCAGCTGCCATAGTCATAACTTTGCCTGTTGAACCGGGTTCGTAAGGGTCTGAGACTGCCGGAGTCGCCAGTAAATCTGGCGTGGCTTTGGAAATGTTATTCGGATCAAAGGTGGGCGCAGTGGCCATAGCCAGAATCTTGCCAGTGGCCGGCTCCATTACGATCACCGTTCCAGAGAGAGCATTCGCCTTTTTAACAGCGGCAGTGATGGACTGTTGTGCTACCCATTGGATATCTCGATCAATAGTCAGCCGCACCTCTTTACCGGCAGAGGCCGGCGTAAGCACATCGTGCGCCGTGGGAATGACCTGTCCACCCCCATTTTGGGCGTAAGTATAGGAGCCATCTTTTCCAGCCAACACGGGATCAAGGGCATATTCCAAACCGCCCCCGCCATGTCCGGAAGCGCTCACAAATCCTAAGAAACTAGCGCCCAATGCACCTGCTGGGTAATCACGATGAAATGCATCTTCAGAGTAAAAACCAGAAATATATTTTCCATAGGAGCGCTTTGTATTCTCCGCTGCGATCGCTTCCTTAACAGATTTCCACACAGCGGGAGTGACGTCTTTTGCGACGTAGGCAAATCGTCGATCACCGGTCAATCTACTTTGTACCGTTGAGACCGGAAGCGAAATTATCGGAGCTACGATCTCTGCGGCACGAGCGGGGTCGAGAACTAATTGTTGATCAACCGTAATGTTCACCGAAGCAATACTGCGCGCGAAGGGAACGCCATCTTTATCGGTAATTGCACCCCGCGATGCGGCCAGCGGAGCCGTTTGATACAGCTCTCGACTCGCGCGAGAAGCATAGGCAGCAGCACTCACGCCTTGAACTTGAATAAGACGGCCCGCAATGATGACAAAGACGAGGATGAAAAGCAGATAGACGGCGCGCACCCGCTGATTGTTCGATTTCATTTCTTCACGTTCATGTCAGGGGCGCCGAGAATCGTCTCACTTCCTAGATCGATAAAGGCTGGAGCCTCTCCGGTTTTCATTCCCAACTGCGTTGCCCGCTGAGCCAAAATCGTGGGAGAAGAAATTCGTGCGGCCTCTTGAGTGATGGCCTCTTCTTGCGCAGAAACATCAGCGGCTTGGCGTTCGAGCTGGCTCAAGGTAAATGCATCCTGTGTAAGCATAATGTTGATAAAGAGGAGAAGCGCCGTTCCGATACTCAGCACGATCGCCATCAATTTGATAAATGCCAAAGGTCGAATCTGTTGACCGGCCGGAACTCTCAGGTCTGGTACTAAGCGTAAGAAGGCACGCTGCGCAGGAACGAATACGTATGCCTGTGCGCCGCGAACTGGATTTGCGAGTGCCATTACGCGGCCACCCGCTCTACTGCTCGGAGTCGAGCCGAAGCAGCCCTTGGGTTCTCCAAGATTTCACTTTCAGAGGGTGACTCGCCTTTGGCAACAGCCCGAAACTTCGCAGCCAAACTTGGCATATCTACAGGTAGATCAATAGGAGTATCTGAAGCAACGGCCGCCATGAAATAGCGCTTTACGATGCGATCCTCCAGCGAGTGATACGCCATCATCACAACGCGGCCACCGACTTCGAGCACCTGAAGCGATTGTGGAACTGCACGTTCAAGAATTCCTAATTCGTCATTCACTGCGATACGCAATGCTTGAAAGGTGCGCTTAGCAGGATTCCCACCGGTGCGGCGGGTAGCCGCGGGAATTGCATCGCGGACGATGTCTACTAATTGCGAACTTGAAGTGAGTCGCCCAGTAGCGCGTTCGCGAAGAATTGCAGATGCAATACGGGGTGCAAAGCGTTCTTCACCATACTCGCGCAGAATTCGCACAATCTCAGGTGCGGAATACTCATTCACAATCACTTCTGCAGTGAGCTCTTCACGCGGATTCATGCGCATATCGAGGCCGCTTTCGCGGGAGTACGCAAAACCGCGGGAGACCTCGTCGAGTTGGAGCGAGGACACTCCAAGGTCTCCGAGTACACCCTGGACCCTCGAAATATTAAGATCGCGCAAAACTTCAGTCAGTTGGTCATACGTGGCACTCACCAAATGTGTGCGATCCGAGAATCGAGCAAGGCGTTCGCCGGCTATTTCAAGGGCCTTGGGATCGCGATCAATGCCGATCAGAGTGAGTTCTGGGAAACGGTTTAAGAGAGCTTCACTATGGCCACCCATGCCGAGAGTCATATCTACGCAGACCGCGTTCGCACTATCGAGCGCAGGGGCAAAGAGGTCGAGGCAGCGTTGCAAGAGAACCGGCTGGTGCGGATACTCCATCTCTTCCCCCTTTTCCTCTTCGTACTGCTCTTATCTCTGCTCATATTTGCTCTGGTACTAATCCGGTACTGATCTGCTATTGCTAGCCATCACGAGTGGTCGTTGCCCGGGAGCGGCGCCGGGGAAGTGGCGTCGCTACGCGGGCAACGGCCATTCGTGGTTAGAAGATTCCGGGGAAGACCTCCGAGGAGACATCCGCGAAACCTTGTTCTTGTGCGGCGAGGTAGGTAGCCCAGGCTTGGGAGTCCCAAATCTCTACGCGGGTATTTGCTCCGATGACCACGCAGGCGCGATCAAGCGAGGCGTACTCACGAAGATGCGCCGGAATAGTGATGCGACCTTGCTTGTCAGGAACTTCGTCATGTGCGCCCGCGAACATGACACGCATGTAGTCACGAGCGCCTTTTGCAGTCACCGGGGCGGCTTTCATCGCCTCGGTCATGGTGGTGAATTCATCGAGTGGGAAGAGATAGAGACAGTGCTCCTGGCCCTTGGTCACCACGACGCCATCGGCTAAGTCGTCTCGGAATTTGGCAGGAAGGATCAATCGACCTTTTTCATCGAGTTTGGGTTCATGCGTGCCCAAAAACATGCCGACCCCCACTTCCCACCATGCTCAACCTTCCCCAGCTGAGCGTTTCCCCCACTTTACTCCCTTTCACTCCCCTGTCAACCACCTTTCCCCCTTTTCTGGCCTCGCTCTCCCCCTAGCGGCCGGATGTGGGCAGAAAAAAACCGCGGAGAGATCTCCAGAGATCTCCGCGGTGCGATTACGAGTGCGATTACGAGTGCGAGTACGAGTAGTGCTGGCTTATTTACCTGACGAGGGGGGTGTTCGACTTACTCCTGGGGGCGCTCCCAGCGCTCTTCCATCCGCTCCATCAAGGAACGCTTGAAACCTTCTTTCTTACCGCCCTTGCCTCCACTCTTTCTGGAAGCCATGCCAGCCTTGGGTCCTTGAAAAGCTCGAAGCGCCCAGGTGAGTCCAGCCAGGGCAAGAGCAAAACCGATCACGCCCACCACCGCAACCTGGGAGACGAGCCCACCGATCAGGGTGGCAAAGCCCACCAAGATAAGGAGAAGCGGAAGAGTGAGACTGCCTCGCGAATGACGTTCCCCGGTCAGCGTGGAAACTAGGCGTGGGTCTTCGGCCTTCAGCGCCTCTTCCATCTGCGCAAGGAGACGTTCTTCATGCTCTGAAAGTGGCACTTCTACCTCCTCGCCGACATTTTCACTGAGACTCTCCCCTAAGGATACGACTCCAACCTGAGTCAGCGCTACTTTGAATCATCCTGCGCATCACGAGTGGGCCTACGCAAGAGTCTTGCTGGCCGAACCGAACCTCTGCCGAAACGTCGGTTTGCCTGATCTCTAGCCTGGTCGCTCTCGGCCCACTTGGGGCCCTGCGTGAGCAATAACTGCTCAGCCGACTCCCCTGCCTGCTCAAGATTTTCTAAGCGAACACTCACTAGGCGCACACGAACCCGATCTAAATGAAGGTTTTGATACAGCGATCGCGCTGTTTCAAAAATATCGTGCGTCACGCTTGTTGCATCTCGAACTGTTTTCGATCGCGAGATCGTAGAGAAATCTGCGAAACGTACCGAAATTCCTATAGTGCGAGCTTTGAATCCGCGTTCACGTAATCGTTGAGTTACTCGCTCAGTCAGCCTGAGTAGCTCGCGCAGTATCGCTTCTTCATCATCAAGATCTTCACCAAAAGTTTCTGCAGCGCTAATACTCTTCTCTGGCTCCCAGGGGTAGACCTCTCTTTCATCCCTCCCCCACGCAAGGTTATGAAGATGCTCCCCCGCGCTCTGTCCAAGTGCTCGTTCTAATGTCGTCTTTGGCGTATGCGCCACATCTGCAATAGTGCGCAAACCTAAGCGGCTTAATACTTCTTCGGTCTTTGGGCCCACTCCCCAAAGCGCTTTCACTGGAAGCGGATGTAAGAATGTAAGAACATCGTCGCCCTCTATCTTGAGCAACCCATCAGGCTTGCAATGCTGGGAAGCAATCTTCGCCACGAACTTTGTAGTTGCGATTCCTACCGAGCACGTAATCTGCTGCTCATCAGCTATTCGAGTACGAATGCTTTCAGCAATATGTATAGGGTCTCCGATGAGTCGACGTACGCCCGCCACATCTAAGAATGCTTCATCGAGCGAGAGTGGCTCCACCAAAGGCGTAAACGATCGGAAAACTTCCATCACGCTTGCAGATATATCTGCGTACAGTTCATGGTCAGGTTCGATAAAGATCGCATGCGGTGCGAGTCTGCGCGCACGTCCAACTGGCATTGCTGCATGAATTCCCAACGCGCGCGCCTCATACGTTGCCGAGAGCACCACACTTCTTGGCCCGGCACCAATAACTACTGGCTTACCGCGTAACTCCGGGCGAGCGATCAAGGATGCGGACGCATAAAATGCATCCATATCGATATGCAAAATAGTTGCTTCGTCGCGCACTCGTCGTCCACCTCCTTTATAAAGTTCCATCACTTCTTAACCAACGCTACCCGGGCTGGTATGCCAGAGCTTTCGCAAACTCTCACCCGTTGGCTTGATATCAGCATAGGGAGATTGGCGATAGCCGGTGGGATGGATCAGGGTGCGTTGGCTCGCCCGCTTCGCTGCGGGGCGATCAGCTACATACTCCCGCACCGCATCAATCCCTTCCGCCAACCAGAGTTGATAGAGCGCAGTGATTTCCCAACATCCCGTAGCACGCAATGAGACACCGCGTTCACCCGTGCGTCGCACTACACCTTGGGTCAGCAATAACCAGGAATGGAAGAGCGTATAAGAGTAATTCTCTTGAGCATCATCAAAGAAAGTGGAGTCCGAACAACCAGTGCCATCATCAAGAGTAAGGAAGACCACTCGCTTGCCAGAACGTACTGGCGGCGTTTGGGATGCAACTTTTACTCCTGCCACAAAGACGAGCGCGCCTGATCGTTGTTTCACCAAATCACTAGAAGGCACGACTCCCAGTTCATTAAGGAAGCTCTGGTAGAAATCTAAAACGTGGCAGGAGAGATCCATGCCAAGTATTTCTAACTCATCACGTACCCGCTCAGCCAAAGTAATGTCGGGCAACCCGCTCATAACCACCTGCGGGGCAGGTAGATCTAACGCCATTTGATCCACATGGGAATTACCCCACTTCGACACATCTGAGACATAGAGGAAGAGATCTCGCCGCGTGAGTGTGCGCCTGCGACCAATCTGGCCCGGCTGCGAAGTGATCCCATAAAGAGAGTCGAACGCTCCTATAGTGACTAATTTTTCGGCAGTTGGTTGTGAGACCCGAGTGCGCTTCATGAAATCACCGATATCAAGAAAGGGCCGACTTGCAACAATCGTCGCCGCTTCGTGTTCGCTCATGCCGTGAACATCGCAAAGAGACATGCGCAGCGCAAGGCGACCGTCGGACTCTTCTACCCGATAAGTAATATCGGAGTGATTTACTTCTACCGGGAGTAGCGCAACACCAAGTTGTCGAGCTTCATCAAGAATAAGACGCTTGGGATACATACCTGGATCATGAGTAAGTAAACCCGCGATAAACGGCGCAGGATAATGTTGCTTTAGCCATGCCGACTGATAAGTAGTCAACGCGAAGGCCGCAGCATGAGCTTTACAAAAACCAAAGGAACCAAAGGCACAGAGTACTTCCCAGAGTTCGTTGACCACTTCGGGGGAATAACCGCGCTCGTGCGCGCGCGCAATAAACCACTCGCCAAATTCGGTTAAACCATCCCGGCGGCCTAGCGCGCGCCGGTACTCATCTGCCTGCGCTAATGAAACGCCCGCAATGATGGAGATAATTCGAATCACCTGCTCGTGAAAGACCACCACACCCTCAGTCTCGTAAAGCACCTCTGTCAGATCTGGATGAATCATTTTTGCCTCACTCCATCCATGCCTGGCCTTCAAGAACGGAGTGATCATGTCGCTCTTCACCGGACCCGGACGAAAGAGCGAGATATCTATCATCAGATCGTTAAAACTGGACGGCCCGAACTTGCCTACCAACTCTCGTTGCCCAGGACTTTCTACTTGAAAGATGCCGAGAGTCTTAGTGGACTTGATCAGATCAAAGGTCTCTTTGTCATCGAGCGCCAAGGAGTCGAGATCTACATCCTCTTTCTGTTCGCGCTTGATCTCTTGAATTGCATACGCCATCGCCGACTGCATTCGCACTCCGAGGATGTCTAACTTGAGCAAACCCATAGCTTCAACATCATCTTTATCGAAAGCCACCATGGGGTATCCCTGAGCGCTGAGTTCTGTAGGGGCGCGATCTAGGAGTGAAGCATCGGAAAGAACCACAGCGCACGGATGCAGTGCAAGGTGGCGCGGAAGGCCATCTAACTTCTCGGCAAGTGAGAGCCACATCGTTAACTTTGCTTCACCAATCGAGTTCTGTAGCGACCCGTTTCTAAGTTCGGGCAACTCCGCTAAAGCATTCTTGATACTTCTTGCTCTAATGTGCGGAAAAGACTTTGCCACCATGCCAATATCTGCCGGAGGCACTCCGAGCGCAGCTCCTACATCGCGGATTGCATGCCGCGCGCGATACGTCTCGACCATCGACACCGCCGCAGTACGCGCCGGCCCAGCTGGCCACGTCCCGGTAGGGGCATAACGCGCGAAGAGTGCGTCATATATTTCTAGACGCCTGGCAGACTCCACATCGATATCAATATCTGGAAGATCTCTCCTCAGTGGAGAGCAGAAGCGCTCCATCAACAGACCGTGATCGATTGGATCAACACCCGAGATGCCTAGGAGATAGCAGACCAAACTGCCAGCGCCGCTTCCTCGAGCCGCTACCCGAATGCCGCGCTCTCGAGCCATCGTTGCAATATCTGCCACCGTTAAGAAGTACGACTCATACCCCAAACTCTTTATTACTGAAAGCTCTTCTTGCAACCGATACAAACCACGAAGACGTAACGCTTCACTTTGATAGCGCCATGAAAGGCCGGCTTCACACCTCTGAGTGAGAATTTCAATTAATTCACCATGAGAGAGACCGCCCACCACCTCCGGTTCGGGAAGATAAATACCTCCGAGATAATCGTGTGGATTGAGCACGTGGGCCTCTCCGCAAGCGATGGTGCCATGCAATAAATCACGAGCACTTTCCCCTGCTGCGCGCGCGACCTCATTAGCAATCCGATACATCTCTGCAGGGCTCTTTAAATACGCTTCGCTATTGCTGCGCTCTACGTGCCGGCGATGCAGTGGCACTAGTTTGCGCGCCGCATCGAGTACGTCGGCCACTGGAGCGTCTTCCTTATTAAGCATGCGTACTTGGTTTGTAAGAACTGCCTTTATCTGATGCTCGCGCGCAAACTTAAACATGCGAGCAGCCCCTTCTACTGACTGGATGCCTTCGCGATGAAAGTGCGAGACACATTCAATAACAATGCGTTCCCCTGCGATCTCGCGCCACTCTCGTAAATACTCTGCAGCAAGATCAGGCCGTCGCCTACTCAATGCATGTGCAACGTTAGAATCTGTACCAAGCAAAATAGAAAAATCCGATCCCTCTTGCAAAATATTTCGAGTGAGAATCGGTGCGCCACGTTCTTGTTGCGCATGAATAGCAGAAACCAGTCGGGCCAGCCCCTTCCAGGAATTCCTTGCGAGCAAAGTGATACGCGGAAGCGCGCTATCTACCCGCACACCACCATGCGCCGGACTTTTTCTGCGCTCCCGCACTCCATCCGCGCTATATGCAAAATTGCTGCCAACGATCGGTGCGATACCTTCACGAGCGCACGCCTGCAAGAAACGCACTCCCCCGGCGAAGCCATCGCGATCAGTAAGCGCTAGCGCACTCATGTGGAACTCTCCTGCGCGTTCTACTAATTGATGCGGCATCGCAGTGCCATATTGAAACGAGTAACCACTCACCACGTTGAGGTGGATAAAACTCTCTTCTTTAGCCATGATGAGTAATCCGCCAGAGACCCGAACTTTCATCTCTTTCTAAGTCATAGACTGCGAGCGCACCTTCGGGCGCTGCTTCTACGCGCCATGATGTGCGGGCGCCATCGTTGATCTCACCGATCGCGCTTTCGTGAACTAACTCTTCAGTTGAAGCTCGCTGCCACCAGCCACCCGACTCACACCATCGAGAGAGCACCGAGTGAACCCGGTAGGCGCGACCTCGCCACGTAAAGAAGAGGGGTTCGCCCGCAGGAGCAACGACGTCGAGCAGGAATCCGCGCTCTACTCCCTGCCCTGACATCTGACCCCCGCTCGCTCTAGTGAGCGGCGAGGAGCGCGCCTCGAGGCTTTCCTCCTCAAGGCGCGCAGGTACTCAGATCCCGCTCATATATGAGACCGATAGGAAGACCCGCGTACATGTGGGTGGAAAGCCCGCTATCGAACATTTGTTCGAAAGAGTACCTCGGGGAGCTTGCGCACGCAAGGAGGCGCTAGCGGTCAGCGGCGAGAGATTCCAGCTTGGGTCGCAGGAGCGCGGTGAGCGCAGGGCCTGCAGCAAAAGTAAAGATGGCGCTCTCAGGGCCGCCATAAAGATCCGAAACAATCGCTCCGGCTTCTCGAGCGATAAGGGCGCCTGCAGTGTGGTCCCACGGTGCAAGACCTCGCTCAAAGAAAGCATCGACGCCACCACTAGCTACATGGCAGAGATCAAGTGCCGCTGCGCCCATTCTCCGAATATCGCGCACCTCACCAGCAAGAGCAGCGAGTACTTCACCTTGGCGTACACGCCGAGCTGACTCATACCCAAATCCAGTCGCTAAGAGAGATTGTGAAAGCGTGACTGGGTCGTTGCATTTAATGGTCGCACCATTGAGTAGCGCGCCGGCTCCACGAATAGCAGAGTAGAGACGAAGAGTGGTGGGCGAATAAACCACACCTACAACAGTTGACCACTCGCCAGAACGATCTTGCGCCTGCACGCCGATACTCACGCACCAGCCAGGCAAGTTATAGAGGTAGTTGGTGGTGCCATCGAGCGGATCAACAATCCAGCGGACACCACTCTTACTTTCACGTTCGGCACCTTCTTCACCCAGGAAACCATCGTCAGGTCGCGCCTGCAGAATCGATTCAATAATCATCTTTTCTGAACGCTTATCCATGATCGTGACAGTGTCGGTCGGCGATGTTTTGGTTGTGGCTCCAAGGTCTTGAGGGCGATCCATCAGAAGCGCGCCCGCCTCGTGGGCAATATTAATGGCGAGCACGGATAACTCTTGGAGGAGAGTCGTCGAAATATCCGCCGCAGGCATACCACCACTCTATCTCGCGCTAGCCTTGAGATATGCGAGCCAAGTTACTCAAGCCCTATAAGGAAATTTTCTCCTACCCGGGTTCGCTCGCTTTCTCGCTAGCTGGACTCATTACTCGCATGCCCATGTCGATGACGGGTCTGGCCATCATCTTGTTGATCTTCGCCAAAACTGGTTCGTATGGAACGGCCGGCGCGGTCGTTGCTGCCTACTCGATTGCGCAGTCGTTTGTTGGACCACGCTGGGCGCGCATGGCAGATCGCATTGGGCAGAGCAACACCATCAGGAAGGCGCTGCCCTTCCATATTGCCGGCCTACTTCTCATCGTCGTCTTGGTCTCCGTGAAGACACCTTCAGGGTTTTGGTATTTCTCGGCCCTGCTCGCCGCAACTTTCTCCGTGCAAACAGGTTCGCTGATTCGTCGGCGCTGGCATTACATCATGATCGGAAAAGCCGTAGACGATGAATCTCTCGCCCGCGGTAAGGGATTATTAAATTCAGCGTGGTCACTTGAAGCCCTTGTTGATGAAGTCGTCTTCATCGTGGGGCCGATTGTGGCAACCGTGCTCTGCACACAAGTGGCACCTGCTGCCGGACTGCTTGCCGGAATTTCATTTGTCACGATCGGAAGCATCTTTCTCCTCACCCAAGGGGAGAGCGCTCCCCCGACGATGGCAGAGCTCGGCGAAAAACACTCAGGCGGCGTATGGAAGATGCCTGCATGCCTCAACGTCACGTCAGTGAACTTCTTTCTCGGTGCCTACTTCGGCGCAGTGGAACTAGCGGTCGTGGCAATCTGTACGGAAGCCGGTGCGAAACCACTCTCCGGAGTACTGCTCGCCGTATGGGCCTTCGGAAGCGGAGTGGCCGCGATCGCTAATGGCATCTTCGCCGCCCGCTTTCATCCGGCCCCACGATTCTTAATAGCGCTGCTCTCGCTGACACTGCTCTCCATCGGTCCACTCCTCACCCACTCGCTCCTCACTTTGGGAATTGCGCTCTTCTTCTCCGGGTTTGCGATCTCGCCTGTTCTCATCGCTGGCATCTCTGTAGTGGAAAAACTCGTCCCGGAAACCCAAATGACCGAAGCAATTGCCATCGTCACGATGGGCTTCCCTATCGGCAGTTCAGCCGGAGCCTTCATCAGCGGACAATTCCTCGATCGCCACACAGCCCATTTAGGGCTCTGGCTGCCACTGGGTTTCTTAGCTACCGCCGTCCTTATCTCACTCCTGCGCTTCTCCTCGTGGCGCACGATCCTGCAGGCATCACACCTCTGATTGACCCTCCAATTGATTGACCCCCAAATGCCGGGATTCAAGCGCCGGCTATCGCTAGAGTGTGGGCGTGACCAACCCAGCCCAGCCTCTCCGCGTCGTCGGTCGTAATCAAGAGGGCACTCTCCTCTTCGTTGTTGATCGCGCCGGCAATCGCTTTGAATTGCCCATCGACACCACTTTGCGATCTGCGCTCGGAAATAGTGTCAGCACGCCAACGAGCGCAACTCCTGACACCACTGCGGCAGCCAAGCCAGCCGCGCACTTGCGACTTGCCACTTTGACCGAAGTGCCCACACCACGTGAAATTCAGACACTCGTGCGCGGCGGTGCATCTATTGCTGAAATCGCGGAACGTTCAGGACTCTCTGAAGAGAAGATTGATCGCTACGCCGGCCCCATCCTTCGAGAGCGTTTTCATATTGCCCAGCAAGCGCTCGGAACTGTGATTCGCCGCGCTTCCAGCGAAGGTGCTGAACTCGGTAGCGTGGTAGCCGCCAGACTCACAAGCCGCGGTGTAGCAAGCGAAGAGATGGAATGGGATTCTTGGCGACGCGATGATGGCAAGTGGACCATCGTTCTCACTTACCCCTCAAGCGGTGGAGTGCAACACGCACATTGGGTCCTTGATAACGTTCGTCGCACGCTCACCGCAGAAGATGAGAGCGCTCGCTGGCTCACGGGTGATGAGCGTTCCTCTGCAGAGAAAATCGCGACTCGCCTTGAGGAGATCGCGCCACAACTTCCAGTTGCAAAAGAACCACTCCCTGAGCGCCCAGTCATCGAAATTGCTCGCCTTACCGCTGTGCGCGATTCCGAATCAGCAATGGAAGAACTTGAACTCGAAAAAGAAGCACGCCCAGAGCCTCGCAAAGAGAGCGGTCGTGGGCGCACACATGTTCCAGCATGGGATGAAATTATGTTCGGCACCAAGAAAGACGCCGACCCTTTCGAATAATCTCCGCTGGCTTGTGCGCAGTGATGTGTAAGGCAGTGAAGTTTAAGAAAGGGTGACCGATATCAGCGGCACGTAAACCTCTTCATCGGTGAGCGCTCCATGGTGACCCACCATTGCCTCTTCAAAGCGCACGCGACTTTCATCCATAAGAATCGCATGGTCGCGTGGGATCGCGATGACATCCCCAAGTCGCGCTAAGGATCTTTCGTTCACCTCGGCACCAAAGAGGCCAGCAGAGACCGCTTCTTCCTTAGTAAAGATTTCGGCCTTATCTGCGAGAATCTCCCGCCACCTTCGAGATACATCTGCGGCGCTGCCTTCTCGCACGTAAATATGTCTAGCGCGCGGTTCACCGCCAATTAAAGTCACATCAAGCGAGAGTTCATTTTCGATAACAATCTTCTCGCCTACATTGGTCATGCCATGATCGGCGGTCACCCAAAGCCGAACACCACTTGGTAGCGCCTTGCAGAGGTGGCCTACCAGCCGATCAATCGAAACCAATGCATCGCGCCATTGCTGAGAGCCGACCCCATAGGCATGGCCAGCAGCATCGAGATCATTGAGGTACACATAGGAAAAACTCCCCGAGCGAGCAAGTGATTTAGCACTTTCGCGCACCAATTCTTCGTGAGTATCTGCGGCCAGATATGTTCCTCCACGCAAACTTGCTTCCGTAAAGCCACTCGCGGCGTACCGTTTGGAAGCAACATGATGAACAGAGATTCCCGCCGCCACCGCTCGCTCAAAGAGCGTTGACTCGGGTTGCCAGAAGAGCGGATCGACCCGGTCATCCCACTTCAATGGATTGAGTAAGCGTCCTGGATCTCCGCTGCCGGGGACCCGTACCGTGTAGCCGAGCATTGAGTGCAGACCGGGCAACAACCCAGTACCGATGGATGTAAGGCTGGTGACCGTGGTGGAAGGAAAACCGACACGTAGCTCTGCTGGAGTGTGCATCAATTGCGAAAGGTGCGGAGTCTCGTCCGAGTATTCGCGCAGTTGTCGTGAACCTAAACCATCAACTAAAAGAAAACACTCTCGACCACTAGCCGAACTTTCGACCTCGAGAGGGTTAGCACTTTCAAGCCCCAGCGAGGCGAAGATGCTTGGCGTAAGGTCAGCGAGAGAACCACTCACAATTACTTTGACACCTGAATGGATCGAGCGAAAGCCAGTAGAGCGCGCACACTCTCTTCACCTTCTGCAAGACGAGAAGCACGTAATTGAATATCTTCTGAAGTGATCACCCCGGAGTAACCGTGGTCTCCGTCGCAATTGGGATTTCCGCAGTCGTTGGTTTCAAGTTCTACGCGAGAGATTCCACCCCACCCAATCCCGACCAACACTTCAGCAAGCTTTCCGTTGGGATCTGCTGAGCGGGTGATCATCACTGACCGAATCTGATTTCTGGAAACACTTTCACTGGTTGCGGTAACGACGGTCTTGCCATCGACTTCTTCGTCATCTACATGGACCACAATAAAATTGGTTTCGGTGACGATCGCGACGGTGACATGGCGGCGTACCTCGTGTGAATCAAACGTGGTCTCTTGAGCAACAAAATGTGCCAGTGGCTCATCTGATCCGAGCGCGTCTGAAACCGCCTCCGTCACCAGAGCCGGGTGATAACCGGTGGCATCGATGGCCTCGTTAATTTCCACAGCTGAGATCATTCGGTCATCCTGCCACGCTCTTGGCTCGGCGTCAGGATTGCCTGGAGTCTAAAAGCCAAGAGGGAGGCAAAGAGCGAGCCGGCGACCACCACCACAACCCAGGAGAAGCCCTGCCCCGCGCCGATGAGTAGTCCGGCCATTCCAGGTCCAAGAATTAAAGCGCTCTGCCAGGCGCCAGAGAAGAGTGCGTTGTAACGACCTCGCATTTCCTCCGGGGCCAAATCATTCACCAACGCCGGAGCAACCGGTGACCAGATCATTTCCCCTACAGCAAAAATTAATTGAGCCAAGATCAGCACCAGCACCGATGGCCACCATGCGGCACCGCCGACTACCAACCAAGAGAGCGCCCAGAGCGCAGTCGCCGACATCAGCGCACGTGAGCGGCGCCAACGGCGCACCCACTTCACAAATTTCATTTGCATGAGAGCGATCATGAACGTGTTTGCCGCGTAAGCCCACGCTAGATTCCCTGGGGAAAGGTGTGCAATGTAGGTCGAGTAACTGGCAAAGCCCGCCTCGAGCTGGCTGTATCCGAAGAGGATCGCGATGAATGCAACGATCCAAATGCGGAGCAGTCGTTTATCTTGAAAAACCTGACGCCAACTCCCCGAATCAGAATTACTCTTCTCTTCGTCACTTCGCTCAGGTGCTTTCAACTTAAAGACGAGAAGTAAATAGACCAAGAAGCTGATTCCGTCTCCTATGTACAGAATGTGGAAAGCCCGCTCCGTGGGGACAGAAATGATCAGCGCGGCAATCACACCGCCGATACCAATCCCTAGATTGAGAAAAGCGAATTGAAGTCCAAAAGAGCGCTCACGATCCGGCGACAATTGCGCAAGTAATGACCCTTGAGCTGGCCACATCGTTCCTTGGGATATTGCACAAATAGTGACCGCGCCGAGCACTTGCCACGAAGTATGTGCAAATCCAAGGAGGGTAAACCCGAAAGCACCTATAAGGAGTGAAATTCGTAGGACGACAAGCGCGCCAAATTTATCGACCGCCGTCCCCACAAACGGTGAGAAAAGTATTTGCGAGACGCCCATCCAGGAGAGCAGAAGCCCTGCATGGGAGATAGAGAAACCACGCACGGAGTGGAGGTAGACCACAAAGAAGGGAAGCACTAACCCGTTACCAATGGCCGAAAGGGCAATTGCGCCGATCAGTCGACGGATGGGAGTAATCGTGAACAACTTAACTCCTCCATCCCGTTTCTATCTTGTATAACTTCCCGCGGCGCCCGGCTAGAGTACCAGCGTGAATTCATTCAATTTCTCCGACGAAGTAAAGAAGGCTCGCAAAAATGGAGCCCCTATTGTCGCTCTCGAATCGACAATCATCAGCCATGGCTTACCGCGCCCCAAGAACCTTGAGATTGCCAAGGAAATTGAGAATACCGTCCGCGGTATTGGTGCCGTGCCGGCGACAATCGCCATGCTTAACGGAGTAGTTCATGTCGGTCTCGAGGAGGCCGAACTTCTCGAGATCGCCACCAGCGATGCAGTCACAAAAGCTTCCGTGAGAGATTTAGCAATACTTGCGCAACAGAAACGCCACGCAGCCACTACCGTCGCCGCCACTTCTCACATCGCACAAGCAGCAGGAATTTCTATCTTTGCCACTGGCGGCCTGGGCGGAGTACATCGTGGAGCTCGAGATACATGGGACGAATCAGCTGACCTCTACACGCTTGCACACACAGATATCACCGTCGTCTGCGCCGGTGTGAAATCGATTCTTGATGTAGCGGCAACTTTGGAGCGTCTTGAGTCATTGAGTATCGGGTTAGTGGGATACCGCACCCTTAAGTTTCCCGGTTTCTACTTACGCGAGAGCGGGTTCATTCTCGAGTATCAAGCCGCGAGCGCCAAGGATCTGGCCGAGATGATCCATGCCCGCAAGAAATTGGGAACTTCTGGCGCGGCACTCTTAGTTGCCAACCCCATCGAACGCGAAGTTCCTCGAGAGATTCACGATCGAGTTCTCGCATCTGGTCTTGCGCTTGCAGAAGAACAAGGAATTTCCGGAAAATACGTGACGCCGTTCTTACTTGATTACTTCCACCATAACTCCGAAGGTGAATCGTTGCGGGCGAACATTGACATCATCTTGTCTAATGCTGCACTCGCAGCAGAAATGGCTGTGGCACTCGTAAAGCTTGAGGATTAAATCGTGACGATCTACCTCTTTGGCGAGATGATGCTTGACGTCGTCGCTATTACTGACGAAGACCGGGTGGCTTTTGGTAGTGACACGCTCTCAAGGAATGAGTTCCATGGGGGTGGCAGCGCCGCCAACACCGCATCGTGGCTCGGCGCACTTCACGCGTCCCCGGTCTTTATCGGTACCTGCGGACGCGATCCCGAGGGTGAACGACTCATCTCAGAACTCGAAGCCGCCGGCGTGCACACCATCATCGGACGGAGTGATATCGAAACAGGATCCGTGGTGTCCATCGTTTCACGCAGTGGTGAGCGGAGCATGTTTCCGTATAAAGGCGCCAACATCGACATCAAGGCGGATCTGCTTCCCACCCTCTCCCCCCACGACATTCTCTACATCGCCTCTTACTCGCTCTTTGCGCAAGGCAGCCGCGCAGAAACCCTCAAAGCACTTTCGCTCGCACGGAGCGCCGGCGCTACCACTGCAATCGATGCGGCATCAAGTGCACTCATCGACAAATATGGAGTCGCGGAATTTCTCAGTTGGATCACTGGATGCGACATCCTCTTTCTCAACAGAGACGAAGCTGAAGTCATCACGGAAACCAGCGACCTCTACGTGGCCGCAGCCCAACTCGCTGAGTACGCCCGCTACGTAGTCATCAAAGACGGCGCCCAAGGCTCTTTCGTACTGCATGAGGGTCAGATCCAACGCCAAGAGGCCTTGCCGGCCACTGTGATCGATACCACCGGCGCCGGAGATGCCTACGCGGGCGGCTTCCTCGCCCATTGGGCGACTCCACCTGACTTAGGTGCCTGCCTACGGGTAGGTGCAAAAGTTGCCGCTCAAGCCATTTCACAGGTAGGCGCGCGCCCTCCCCGAAGTTGAGCTCGCTCTTGGTGAGAATAGGCCCATGAAAAACGAAATCGGCCATGTTGTTGATATTGATGTAGCGGCCGAGATGCAGGGCTCCTTCCTGGAGTACGCATACTCCGTCATCTACTCGCGCGCCCTGCCAGATGCGCGAGACGGACTCAAGCCCGTACAACGACGGATTCTCTATCAGATGGCCGAGATGGGGTTGCGCCCCGAAAAGGGACACGTCAAGAGCGCCCGAGTAGTCGGCGAGGTCATGGGCAAGCTCCACCCGCATGGCGATGGCGCGATTTACGACGCCATGGTCCGCATGGCTCAAGACTTCTCGATGCGAATGACATTAATTGACGGTCATGGAAATTTTGGCTCACTCGATTCAGGTCCGGCCGCCATGCGCTACTCGGAGGCTCGTCTTGCTGCTTCAGCGATGGCGATCGTCGCGGAGTGCGATGAGGACACCGTTGATTTTGGCTCTAACTATGACGGCCAACTCAAAGAGCCCATTGTCTTACCAGCGGCTTTTCCAAATCTCCTCGTGAATGGCGCTACCGGAATCGCGGTAGGCATGGCCACCAATATGGCCCCGCATAATCTTGGCGAGGTCGTAGCGGCAACCCGCCACCTCATCACCCACCCTAAAGCCACCGTAGATGAACTGATGGAATTCATGCCCGGCCCTGATTTTCCATGCGGCGGAAAAATTATTGGGCTTGATGGAATCCGGGAAGCTTACGAAAGTGGTCGTGGCTCTTTCCGCACTCGCGCCACTGCCCGCATTGAAAATGTCACGCCCAAGCGCCGCGGCATTGTGGTCACCGAACTTCCCTACCTAGTCGGACCCGAGAAGATCGTCGAAAAAATAGCCGATCTAGTCAAAGCAAAGAAAATTTTAGGAATCTCGGATGTCACTGATCTTACCGACGGTCAAAATGGCACCCGCGTTGTCATCGAAATTAAGAATGGCTTCAACGCAGAAGCTGTATTAGAAGAGCTTTACCGACTCACCCCGATGGAAGAGTCTTTTGCCATCAATGCGGTTGCACTTGTCAATGGCAAGCCACAGACCTTAGGTATCAAGCAACTCCTCGAGGTGTACATCGAACATCGACTCGAGGTCATTCGCCGTCGAAGCACCTACCGGCGGAATAAAGCCGCCGACCGCCTTCACCTTGTTGAAGGATTATTAGTCGCAATTCTTGATATCGACGAAGTCATTCAAGTAATCCGAGCTAGCGATGACACTGCAGCGGCGCGTGCCCGACTGATGAGTGTCTTCGAACTTTCCGAAATCCAAACGAACTACATCCTAGAAATGCCACTCCGCCGGCTTACTAAATTCTCGCGAATCGAACTCGAAGCCGAACAGAAGGAACTCTCGAAGACCATTGCATCGCTACAAGAACTCTTAGACGATGAGAAGAAACTTCGTAAGGCTGTTTCGGGTGAATTAGAGGAAGCAGCGAAAACTTTTGCTACCCCACGGCGCACCATTTTGCTGGAGTCCCAAGGAGTGCGACCTGCTGCCCTGCAGATGGAGGTGAGTGATGATCCATGCCGCATCGTGCTCTCCGCGACCGGGCTCATCGCACGCACCCCCGATGCAGAACCGCTCTCAGATCGAATTTGGGGAGCCCAACGTTCGCGCCACGATCTCATCATCGACGAGATCGAAACTACGGCCCTGGGCGAGTACGGCTTAATCACCTCGCATGGACGACTCCACCGATTGAAATCCATCGACCTGCCTACGATTCCATCGCGCTCTACTTCTCTTGCTGGTGGTGCGCCACTTGCCGAGATCATTCGCCTCGAAAAGGGCGAGCGTGTTTTGGCTCTAACTACCCTTTCCGAAGAAGGCGAAGGCATTGCCCTGGCAACCGCACAAGGTGTTATCAAGCGCGTGCAACCAGAACTGCTCACCAATAAAGATGCATGGGAAATTATCTCGCTGAAAGAAGGTGATGAAGTGGTGGGAGCTCGCCAACTCGTCACAGGCAAAGAAGAATTCTTCTTCGTGACTACAGGTGCGCAACTCTTACACTTCCCTGCTTCCCTAGTGCGTCCTCAAGGACGCAATGCCGGTGGCATGGCAGGTATCGCACTCGGTGAAAATGACAGGGTCTGTTTCTTCGAAGCTCTGACACCAGGAAAGAACACCATCGTGGCCACCATCGCCGCCTCGTCTGTGGCATTGCCTGGAACCTCTGGTTCGCTCAAACTCTCCGCGCTTTCCGAATTCCCCGGCAAGGGACGCGCAACGGGCGGCGTGCGCTGCCAGAAATTCCTCAAGGGCGAAGATGAAATTGCCGTTGCTTGGGTGGGCAATACTCCGATGCGTGCGGGTGCGGCCAATGGAGCTCCCATCGAGTGCGAGCTTCCGCTCTCCAAACGCGATGCAAGTGGCGTGGCACTTCCCGGCCCGATCGCCGGCTTTGCAGGGCCTCGTTAGTCACTCAGTGAATTCGTCAGTGAGTTCACCTGGAAACTCATCTCCGCCCTGTTCGAAGAGCGATGAGCCACTCTCGGCGACGGCTCCCAGTACTGCCTGCTGGGTGGCGATTGAACAACCTGGTCCATGGAGTTCGCAAGCACTTGAACCCGGTGGGTCACGATTACCCGATGACATAGCCCGAGCGCTCTCCACGTGGTCTGATCACGGCGACATCAAGGTAGTGCTGATGCGTTCGCGCCATCGCCATGCCATTCACCGCATGCAAGAGACCCGGCGGATGTATATCGCTCCCCTGCGTTCAAGGCCTGGTGCACTCTTAAGGCTTGACCTGCAGGATGTTCGCCAAATCCACGACATGGATCCCGTGAAATTCATCGCTGGCGATATCGCTGCCCCACTTCATCCAGAACGCGTCGATTTGGTGTGCACCAACGGGAAGCGAGACATCTGCTGCGCACAACTTGGCAGACCGCTTCTCGAACAGTTGGAAGCTGAAGGTAGAGAAGTCTGGGAGTCAAGCCATATCGGTGGGCATCGCTTTGCTCCCGTGCATCTCTCCCTGCCCGATGGTCGAATATGGGGACGTGGTGGCGAGCTACGCGGATCTTCACACCTTTCGAGAGCAGAACAAGCCTTGGAATCCCATTACTTCTCCGCGGGCATCGATCTCTTTGGGGCACTCTTTGCGCAGATACAAATCTCTGAACATAGTTGGCAGGTAAGCGCATCACTTGACGGGAAGGATTACTCCGAAGTCGTAGAGCGAAGCGAACGAGGACTCTCAGTGGAATCGTGCAATAAAGAAGCGGTGAACGGCGATATTTTTAGAGTGAAGATCTCCTAAGCGTCAATCCGCTCGCGATCGATCTCAGCAGCGCTTTCAATAATGAACTCTTTGCGCGGAGCCACATCATTGCCCATGAGTAATTCAAAAACTTTCTCAGCTGCTTCAATATCGTTGCCCGTAATGCGGCGCAAGGTTCTATGGCTTGAATCCATTGTGGTTTCGCGAAGTTGATCCGAGTCCATCTCTCCCAAGCCCTTGTACCGCTGAATAGGCTCTTTCCAGCGCTTATTCTTTTTATCAAGATCGGCAAGAGTCTTACGCATCTCCGCATCCGAGTATGTGTAAATATATTCACCTTTCTTGCCTCCAATCACCTCGATGCGATGCAATGGAGGGACAGCAGCAAAGACTCTTCCATCGTCGAGCAGCGGACGCATATAACGATGAATCAAAGTCAACAATAGGCATCGAATGTGTGCGCCGTCGACGTCTGCGTCAGACATCAAAATGATGCGGCCATATCGCACAGCTTCGAGATCAAACGATCGTCCAGAGCCGGCACCAATGACTTGAATAATCGAGGCGCATTCCGAATTCTTCAACATATCTCCGAGCGAAGCCTTCTGAACGTTCAAGATCTTTCCGCGAATAGGCAGAATCGCTTGCACTTCTGAGTTGCGTGCCTGCTTTGCGGTACCGAGAGCGCTATCGCCCTCGACGATGAAGAGTTCAGTGCGTAGCACGTCGTCACTTCGGCAATCCGAAAGTTTGGCAGGAAGGCTGGAACTCTCCAGTGCAGTTTTACGGCGTTGCAACTCCTTGTGTGCACGCGCGGCGACTCGAGTGCGTGCCGCGTTGGCAACCTTCTCCAAGATCATTCGAGCTGCTGCTTTTTCGTTGCGCTTGCTGCTATTGAAGAAGTGCTTCAACTGTGCGGAGACTACGTGGGAGACGATGCGCGTGACAGCATTGGTTCCCAGCACTTCCTTGGTCTGGCCCTCGAACTGTGGCTCAGCTAGGCGCACGGTGATGACACCAGTCAAACCTTCGAGAACATCGTCTTTGATGACATCCGGTTCGCTGGTCTTGAGTAATTTTGCTGACCGCAGCGCTTCGTTAAATGACTTCGTAACCGATCTTTCAAAGCCAGTGACGTGCGTGCCGCCCTTGGGAGTTGCAATGATATTTACAAATGATTTGACCACAGTGTCGTATTCATTACCCCAGCGAAGCGCGATGTCTACTACTACATCTCGATCCACGTCAGTGGTGACCATGTGACCCTGCTCGTCGAGTACTGGCACACTTTCGGTGAAGTGGCCATTTCCATGGATACGAATGGGATCGCAGAGCGAAGAATCAGGCGCTAAAAACTCACAGTACTCAGCGATGCCACCCGTGGATTGGAAGCGTTCGATTGTTCTCTCTTTGCGTTCGTCACGCACTTCAATAGCAAGCCCTGGAATGAGGAATGTGGTCTGCCTCGCACGATCATAAATTTCGGTGAGCTCAAGTGAAGCTTCCTTGATGAAAATTTGGCGATCACTCCACCAGCGAATGCGAGTGCCAGTTACCTTTTTATTCACTTTGCCGCCATTGCGTAGCCCGCTCTTCTTAGTGAAAGCGGCCTTCGGTCCCTCCCCGTCGAAGAATCCCGGGGTACCTCTACGGAAAGACATTTGGTGGATGAGCCCATCGCGGTCGACTTCTACATCGAGGCGCTCACTGAGCGCGTTGACTACGCTCGCGCCCACGCCGTGGAGGCCTCCTGAAGCGGTATAGGAGCCGCCACCAAACTTGCCACCGGCATGGAGTCGAGTCATGACAACTTCCACACCGGTAAGTCCAGTCTTCGGCTCGATATCCACGGGAATGCCGCGACCATTATCAGAGACCTCTACTGAGCCATCCGGCAAGAGCGCGACGATGATCTCGGTGCAGTGGCCGGCGAGCGCTTCATCGACCGCGTTGTCGATGATCTCCCAGAGGCAGTGCATGAGACCGCGCGAATCGGTGGAGCCGATATACATACCGGGGCGTTTACGGACCGCGTCGAGCCCCTCAAGGACGGAGAGATGCTTCGCTGAGTAATCACTCGACTTGCTCTCCTTGGCGCCGGCGCCCTTGGAGCTCGCCCGAGCGGCGGGCGCGGCAGCAGGTTTCTTGGACGCGGGAGGCACGATGGGCAGGTTACCGGCAGAAGGAGCCAGCGCCCGGGATATCCGCCTCCCTCTGGGAGCGTTTTCGTCAGGAAGCCTGAGAGGAGGCGGTGAATTGTGATTGAGGACACGCCAAAGGGTATTTCTCCCTGCGGGAATGAAAAATACCTGCTTTGATGTTCACACAGTGTAATAAGTAAGAAATTTCTGACGGGAGGCCTACAGTGAATGAAGTAAGTAGCTTGCTCGCCAGCGATCGTTGCGATCGTTGCGGAGCGCAGGCCTATGTCCGTGCAATTCTTCCTTCAGGCGGTGAACTGCTCTTCTGCGGTCACCATGCCAAGGAGTACAGCGGCAGCCTTAATAAAGTGGCAGCTGAGATTCATGACGAGACCAACCGTCTCGTCGATTCTGACGCCCACTAATCACCGCTAGCGGCGCGCACTCGTCATTTAGTCGAGGTAGTCGCGCAGCACTTGCGAGCGCGAAGGGTGACGCAGCTTAGACATCGTCTTTGATTCGATCTGTCGAATGCGCTCACGGGTAACCCCGTAGACCTTGCCAATTTCATCGAGGGTCTTGGGTTGACCATCTGTGAGCCCAAAGCGCATTTGAACAACTCCAGCTTCGCGATCGCTCAACGTGTTGAGGACTGAATGAAGTTGCTCTTGAAGCAGCGTGAAGCTCACTGCATCGGCTGGAACTACAGCTTCGGAATCTTCGATGAGATCACCGAACTCGCTGTCGCCTTCTTCGCCCAGCGGAGTGTGCAGCGAGATGGGTTCGCGTCCATACTTCTGAACTTCAACAACCTTTTCAGGGGTCATATCTAATTCGCGTGCTAATTCTTCTGGCGTGGGTTCGCGACCCAAGTCTTGAAGCATCTGGCGTTGTACACGGGCCAACTTATTGATGACTTCAACCATGTGTACCGGAATACGAATAGTGCGCGCTTGATCTGCCATAGCGCGCGTGATTGCCTGGCGGATCCACCACGTTGCATAGGTGGAGAACTTGTAGCCCTTTGTGTAGTCGAACTTCTCAACCGCACGAATCAGACCAAGGTTTCCCTCTTGAATCAGATCCAAGAAGAGCATCCCTCGGCCGGTGTAGCGCTTTGCAAGCGAGACCACGAGACGAAGGTTTGCTTCGAGAAGATGGTTCTTTGCGCGGCGACCATCTTCGGCGATCCAATCCATCTCACGCTTTTCGCGATCGCCAAACTTTTTGCCAGAGTTAAGAATTTCTTCGGCGAAGAGACCGGCTTCAATACGCTTGGCTAGCTCTACCTCTTGCTCGGCATTGAGAAGCGCGACTTTACCGATTTGCTTGAGGTAATCCTTAACTGGATCAGCGGTAGCGCCAGCAGAAACCACCTGCTGCACAGGGGCATCTTCCTCATCGGAAGCTGAAAGAGTGAACTCTTCAGTATCTTCGCCCGGCTTTTCTGGCGTCTCCACTTCGTCCACCAAAGATTCGACTTCAACGATAGCGATGGCTTCAGCGACAACGGCTTCGAGATCTTCTAATTCAATTTCTTCAAGATCAATATCATCTTCGAGCTCAACATCAATCTTTACTTCGATGCTCTCTTCAAGAAGCGAATCGATCTTGGCTGGCTTCTCGCTCTTCGCACTCTTCGTATCAGCTTTAGCGGGCGCAGCTTTTACTGGTGCGGCTTTCTTCGCGGGCGCAGCTTTTACTGGTGCCGCTTTCTTCGCGGGCGCAGCTTTTACAGGCGCGGCTTTTGCGGGAGCGGCTTTTACTGGGGCTGCCTTCTTCACAGGAGCGGCTTTTACTGGAGCGGCTTTTACTGGAGCGGCCTTTACTGGAGCTGCTTTCTTTGCGGGAGCCGCTTTCTTTGCGGGGAGTGCTTTCGCTGGTGGCGCCTTCTTCACTGGAACTACTTTTGCCGGCGCAGCTTTCTTCACAGGAGCAGACTTTGCCGGAGCCGCCTTCTTTGCCGGAGCCTTTTCTGACAACTGAGCTGGCGACTTCTTGGCGGCGGTCTTGCCGCTCTTTCCAGCTGATGTGGGCACTGAGGTTCCTTCGGTAACACGTTCGGGCGGTTATGCGGGTCGCCATATTGTAATTCGTCCGCCACCCCTCCGATTACCGAATTACCGGTCATCGGCTGGGAAAAGGGGTTCCAGCCACTGATGAGCGCCAGATAGCGCTCAGGCAGCGCTCAGATTGCGCTCTGTGAGCCTAGGAAAGCGCCTTCGAGAGCCGCGCCAACCGGGTTTCGGCCCGCTCCAGAGTGTGGCGGATGATCTCCCCCACCGCCTCGACCTCGATCAAAAAACCGTCATGGCCAAAGGGTGAGGCCACGACTAGTGGTGGCTCCGCCGTGGGGGCAAGCTCAGCGATCTCTTGTTGAAGGCGGGGTGGGAAGAGCCGGTCGGTATCGATGGTGACTACGACGATGGGGAGCGTTGCGGTGGCGAGTGCTCGCTCCACACCTCCGCGACCGCGCCCGATGTCGTGTGAAGCCATGGCATTGGTCAACCGGATATATGTATTGGCATCAAAACGGTGCTGCAACTTATCTGCCTGATGATCGAGATAGGACTCAACGGCCCAGCGCCCTGAATTATCGTCTTGCAGATCTCGTCCAAAGCGCACATCCATTTCGCTCTCACATCGATAGGTGAGATGCGCAATGCGTCGAGCAATTCCCATACCAACGGTGGGACTGAAATCTTTGTCGTAATAATCGCCACCATAGAAATGTGGATCCTTCTTGATCGCCTGAATTTCTACCGACCAGGTACCGATCTGATCTCCGGTAGCCACCGAAGAAGAACCGATCGTGCAAATTCCGGCAACTCGATCTGGGTAGGCAATAGCCCACTCCAGCGCGCGCATTCCACCCATGGACGGCCCGACTGCAATGACATATCGCGCGATACCCATAGCATCAGAGAAAGCGATCTCTGCGTGCACCATGTCGCGAATGGTGACTGCAGGAAAGCGAGATCCATAGAAGCGACCATCGGGATGAATCGACGCCGGACCAGTGGATCCCTGACATCCACCGATGACATTCGGGCAGACCACAAAGTACTTATCGGTATCGAAAGGCTTTCCTGGTCCCACCATCTCCGGCCACCAACCAGGAACATCCGACCATCCGGTGAGCGCATGATTGACGAGAATTGCATTGGAGCGTTCTGCGTTCAGAGCGCCCCACGTTTGATAAGCGATCCTCACTTGAGGAAGCACTTCACCCGATTCCAGCGTGAGATCACCGATGTTGAGGAAGAGCCGGTCCCCCGGATCATCTCCTTCTAACCATGCTCCTGTGATCGACGTGCGATCTGCGCGCAAACGCACTTCAGCTGCGGAGGCGACTACTGTCGCCCCCGCAGCTTGATGTGAAGCGCGCGCAGACATAATTACGCGCCTTGAGCGGCGCGGAATCCGATCTCGATATCTGCCTTGAGATCTTCGACATTCTCTAGCCCAAGACTTAATCGAACCAAGCCTGGAGTAACTCCAGCCGCCAGTTGCTCGGAAGCACTTAATTGAGAGTGCGTTGTTGTCGCCGGATGAATGACCAGCGAACGCACATCACCAATGTTGGCCACGTGGCTGAAGAGTTGTAGAGACTCTACGAACTTACGACCAGCCTCTACGCCACCCTTGAGTTCAAAAGAAAGTACCGCGCCAGAACCTTGAGGTACGTACTTCTTAGCCAAGCGGTGCCACTTCGAGGAAGGAAGCGAGGCGTAATTAACCTTCTCCACTTCTGCACGAGTCTCGAGCCACGAGGCGATGGTTTTAGCGTTTTCAACGTGACGATCAATGCGAAGACTCAAGGTTTCTAGGCCTTGCGCAAGGAGCCAAGCGTTGAAGGGGCTTACTGCAGCACCGATATCACGTAGCAACGTGAGACGAATCTTGAAGATGTACGCAAGGTTTGCACCAAAGGCCGAACCGACGCCCAAGTCTTGCGCGTATACAAGGCCGTGATAACTGGGATCTGGCTCATTGAAACTCTTGAAGCGCTCTGGATAGCGTGCGTAATCGAAGTTACCTGAATCCACGATCGCACCCACTACAGCGTTTCCATGACCCGAGAGGAACTTCGTGGCCGAGTGCACAACGACGTCGGCGCCATGCTCGATCGGACGAAGTAAGTACGGAGTGGCTACCGTGTTATCGACGATCAGTGGCACACCAAATGCATGAGCCACATTGGCCACACCTTCGATGTCGAGTACATCGTTCTTTGGATTCGAAATGGTCTCACCGAAGAATGCCTTGGTGTTTGGACGAATCGCTTTGCGCCATGACTCGAGATCGTCTGGATCCTCGACGAAGGAAACCTCAATGCCGAGCTTAGGAAGCGTGTAATGGAAGAGGTTATAAGTTCCACCATAAAGACTGGGGCTAGAAACAATGTGATCGCCGGCTTCAGCGACCGCAAGGATTGAAAAGGTAGTTGCAGCCGAGCCAGAAGCTACGAGCAGAGAAGCCACGCCACCTTCGAGAGAGGCGATGCGTTGTTCAACTGCATCTTGAGTGGGGTTCATGATGCGCGTGTAGATATTTCCCAACTCTGCAAGGCCGAAGAGATCGGCTGCATGCTTGGTGTCGCGGAATTGATATGCCGTCGTTTGATAGAGCGGCAATGCGCGTGCACCTGTAGTGGGATCAGGAACTTGTCCTGCGTGGATCTGGCGTGTTTCGAAGGACCATCCACCCTTTGCGGTATCAGACATAGTTTTCAACTTTCTCGTCGTATGTGTGAGAGCACGGCGAGACCATGAATCGTGAACCTAAAAATAGGTAACGAAACATAACCCCTCCTGAGGGGTCTCCGTTGAGAGACCCGCGCTTGTCGACCGGTGTCGACCTGGTCCTCACCCGGAGCACCCCACCGCGGTGGAGGGTTGCCGTCCAGCAAGCCGGGGCTAAACGCTGGAACTCATGACCTGAGCGAAAGATTAGCGAGAGGTTGCCAAAAATGTCTAATCAGGCAGCGACCTCCACTAAGGCCTCCAATTTCTCGGCCAACTCGTGACGCATGCGCGTGAAAGCTTCGGGCGGCCAGCCAGCCTCCATAACGCGATTCAAGAGACGGGCAAGTGAGTACGCAGGGTCGTCTTTAATGGCTTCATCGAGCGCTAACCGAGCCAAACCCCCTTCGCCCGCTTCGTAACTAGTGGCCGAGAGGAGGCAAGCAACTGGGGCGCGGTATCCGCAGGGGGCGTGCGCCAGGAGCGTGCGCCAGAGTTCGACCGCGGCGGTCAATTGCTCATTGGAGTGGATGGTGATCGCATAATCCCGGAGGGCGAGATTCTCCAACGCCGCAAGAGTGGGGCCCACGTCACTAGGCAGGAGCGCGCGAGTGGCCTGCCATCGTTCCCAGACGGAGCGCAAATGCGCAGCAGCTACCGGAAGAGCGGGCCGCTCGTCGGTGGGCACGCTCGCGCCACCCACCTGGGCGAGGGTGGCGGCTAAATCATGTTCCGAGGCGCAGGGCATGACATGTCCGCGAATGACATGTTCGGCAGCGATACGAGAACTTTCAAAATCAGGAAGTGGATTGCCTTGATGCTGGCACGACCCGCATTCGCCTTCGCACAGTCTGGAGATCCAATCGGTTTCAGTAACCACAATGGATTCCATCAGTGAAAAACCTGCCGATCTAATCTCGTTCTCGCAGATCTCGAGGAATGAAAGCCCCGCACCATTTGTGTATGCAACAAGCATGACACCTTCAATATTTTGCCAAGCGAGCGCGCCGATTAACTCTCGTGCAGAGTCGCGCTCGTGAAGAACAGCGAGTTCAGCGCGCATGACTCGAGCCAGTCGGCGCTCTGAAGTGAGAGAGAGGACGATAAGCGAATCTTGAGGATGAAATCCTAAGAGAAAAGGGATCGTCAGGAGAAGATCCTGCGGCGTATCAAGAATGAGAGCTGATGAGTTATGTGGTGTCATGAGCGGAGCCTGCCCATTTACACCTTCGTTGTCATGGGCGAGATTTGCTACTTGTGGATATCAAATGACCGCGTGCCGCCCGCACGGTGATAAGACGGGCATAGTTGAGCACAATCGCATCCCCCGTTACTTCAACTTCCTCGCCCTCACTTGTTACGGCCGACACTTTCCATAACACTCGCGCGCTTACACGAAAACGATTGGCCGTGCGAAAAGTGTGCACCATCGATCCAGATGGATACGGACCTCCCAAGGTGCCACTCCGCTCTGCACCATCTCCAAAACTCCATTGCACAGAAGGAATTAGAGTGATGTACAAAGTAAACCCACCGACCAGAAGCGTGAATGGTGCGGGTAGCGGTCTTAAATATGCATTGATTGGAAGACCAACAATCGCGTCCACTGGTTCTAGCGTGAGAAGAAGATCAGGAACGTGTTCACGAACACTTTCTCGAGTGAGCGGCGATGGCTTGCGCACCACTGGTGGCGCACAAATTCCAGGAAAATCCACGGGCGGGTCACATCGACTTACTGGCTCCTGCACGGAAACTACTGGAGTCACGGTTCGATTAATCCCAGCCAATGCCCGCTTAATAACGGTAGCCACTACATCGCTATTGTCAGCATCTGTCGAAACGGTAAGACACGAATTCGAAGTACATTGCGCCGTCGCACTCCCCCATGAAGTTATGAAGAGAGTAATGGTGATGATCGTCAGAGCGATCGCGCGCTTCACGGGATCACCACTGGAGAGGTCGCTGTTGTCATCAGCCATCGTCCGTGGCTCTCTGAAAAGTTAAAGAGGTCAATTGAATCCAGCGCACATTTATGTGAATGCACCTGCAAAGCCAGATGCGTTCTTTGGAGCGCCTTCACCTCTAGCCCCACGAGTTGCAGACGCGCACTTCCAGACTGGCAGGTGGCCCCACTCGAGCGCTCACTAAAGAATCCCCGAAAGAGCAGATCGAGCACTTCGGTAGGAATGCTCTCTGGAATCAACCCTTGGTCTCGGTACGAAACCGCCCCAGTAACGACAGGCGTAACGACAGGCGTACTGAGGCGCGCGGTGATGGGAGTGGGGTCGGGTGCGGCTGCTGCTTGGGTGGAGTCGCACGCAGAGAGGAGCAGCAGAAGTAAGAGCGGAAGATATTTCATGACGGCACGGTAAAGATGTGGAGGCCCCGCGAACGCCCTCCTCCCCCAATACGAGAATCTCACCCAGAAAAAGCAACACCGGGCTCGTAGACTCTCACCGTGAGTACTTGTGAGAGCTGGGCGAGATGAGCGATCGTCCCGAAAGTGGTGATGGCTGGCACGAGTGCCGTTGCGGAAATAAGCATTGGGGAATCTACGGAGCTGCGGGCCTTTTAGCCGTGCGTCGACGAGGCGATGAGCTCTACGTACTCCTACAGCACCGCGCGCCCTGGAGCCATAACGGTGACACCTGGGGGTTACCCGGGGGCGCTCTCAACCGAGATGAAGACGCCATCACGGGGGCATTTCGAGAGGCGCTTGAAGAGGTGGGAATCGAGGCGACGCACTTGACGCCCCTGCATTCCCATATGGACGACCATTCAACCTGGAGTTACGAGACAGTTATTGCCCTTGCATCCGATGACGCTGACGCCTCTGTAGCTAATCACGAATCACTTGCCGTGGCATGGATTCTGACAAGCGCTGTTGAGCGTGAGAACTTGCATCCGTCATTTGCCAAGGCCTGGCCAACGCTGCAGAAATTTATAGCGAATTTAGCGGTCTAAAAAGAAAGCGGGGGTTCTCTTTCGAGAACCCCCGCTTCACTACTTTCTATTTAGCTGCAACCGCTAGTCGATCCGCAACCTTCGCAGACGTAGCAAGAACCTGCGGGGCGCATCTTCGTTCCACAAGTCACGCACATCGGTGCATCTTGGTTACGGCCCATCATGGCCTCAAGAAGTTCAGTAGAAGAGCCCACCTGCTTGGCCGGAGCGGCCGGAACTACTGCAACCGGCTTAGTGACCAAATCATCGCTCTCAAGGGCGCTGACCTCTTCTGGGGCTGAGTACGAGCCTGTTTCCAGTTGACGGGCGCGCTCTTCGGCAGTGTAGATACCGAGTGCTGAACGCGTTTCGTAATCTAAGTAATCGAGTGAAAGACGACGGAAGATGTAATCCATGATGGATTGCGCCATGCGAACGTCTGCATCATCTGTCATACCAGCTGGCTCAAAGCGCAGGTTGGCAAACTTCTGTACATATGTCTCGAGAGGTACGCCGTACTGAAGGCCGATAGAAACTGCGATCGAGAAGGCATCCATCACACCTGCAAGAGTTGAACCTTGCTTGCCGAGCTTAAGGAATACCTCACCAAGTGAGCCATCTTCATACGAGCCAGCGGTCATGTAACCCTCGGCGCCACCGACTGTAAATGAGGTGGTGAGCGATGGGCGTGACTTAGGCAAACGACGACGAGTAGCGACCGCAGAAACTTCTGCAGGAGCTGCTTCCTTTGCTCCGCGTGCATCAGAGAGTGGTTGACCCACCTTGCAGTTATCGCGGTAGATAGCGAGCGCCTTAAGACCGTACTTCCAACCTTGGAAGTAGACCTCTTCGACCTCTTCGACAGTTGCTTCTGAAGGAAGGTTAACTGTCTTGGAGATTGCACCGGAGAGGAATGGTTGGCACGCAGCCATCATTCGTACGTGACCCATTGCTTCGATAGGACGAGCACCCATGGCGCAATCAAAGACGGCGTAATGCTCGAGTTTAAGACCCGGGGCATCAATGACGTTTCCGGTAGTACCGATGTGCTCAACAATCGCTTCGACGGTCTCTTCGGTGTAACCGAGTTTGCGAAGTGAACGTGGGATAGCTTGGTTAACAATTTGCATCGAACCGCCGCCCACCAACTTCTTGAACTTCACGAGTGCAAGATCTGGCTCGATACCCGTGGTATCGCAATCCATCATGAGACCGATAGTTCCGGTAGGTGCAAGCACGGAAGCTTGCGCGTTGCGCCAGCCATTCTTCTCGCCGATCTTGATGCAATCAGCCCAAGCCTTAGTGGCCTCGCGATGTACATCTTTATCGAGAGTAGTGACTGCGCGAGATGCATCATTTGCAGCAGCATGCTTGCGCATGACGCGAGCATGGGCATCTGCGTTACGTGCGTAACCTTCGTATTGACCAACTACTCCAGCCAATTCAGCCGAACGCTTGTAGGCAGTGCCGGTCATGAGTGAAGTGATAGCACCGGCAAGTGCACGGCCGCCATCGCTGTCATAAGGAAGGCCACTAGCCATCAAGAGTGCGCCAAGGTTGGCAAAACCAATACCTAGTTGGCGGTACTTACGAGTGGTGTCGCCGATGGACTCGGTAGGGAAATCTGCAAAGCAGATTGAGATGTCCATTGCGGTGATGACGATTTCGACCAACTTGGCGAAATTCTTGGCATCGAATGAGCCATCTTCCTTGAGGAACTTAAGCAAGTTGATACTTGCAAGGTTGCATGAGGAATTATCGAGCGACATGTACTCAGAGCAAGGGTTGGAAGCATTGATGCGTCCGGTCTCTGGATTGGTGTGCCAATCGTTAATTGTGTCGTCGTATTGGATACCAGGATCAGCGCAACCCCAGGCAGCGAGTGAAACCTTGCGGAAGAGCTCACGTGCATCGACGGTTTCGATAACTTCACCGGTAGCACGAGCTCGTAGCCCGAAAGGCTTGCCCTCTTCTACTGCGCGCATGAACTCGTCACTTACGCGCACTGAGTTATTTGCATTCTGGTACTGCACGGAGACGATGTCTTTTCCGCCAAGGTCCATGTCGAAACCAGCATCGCGGAGAGCGCGGATCTTATTCTCTTCGTTCGCCTTGGTCTCAATGAACTCTTCGATATCTGGATGATCGATATCAAGCACAACCATTTTCGCTGCGCGACGAGTGGCGCCACCAGATTTGATGGTTCCGGCAGAGGCATCAGCGCCGCGCATGAAGGAAACCGGGCCGGAGGCAGTGCCACCGGACTTAAGAAGTTCCTTGCTCGAACGGATACGCGAGAGATTAAGACCGGCGCCCGAGCCACCCTTAAAGATCATGCCTTCTTCGCGGTACCAGTTAAGAATTGAATCCATCGTGTCATCAACGCTGAGGATGAAGCAGGCGCTCACCTGTTGCGGCGCTGCTGTTCCGACGTTAAACCACACTGGGGAGTTAAACGAGAAGACCTGGTGCATGAGAGCCCAAGTGAGCTCGTGCTCGAAGATCTCGGCATCGCTCTCGGCAGCAAAATAACCGAAGTCTTTGCCAGCCTTTGTATAGGTCAACACCACGCGATCAATAAGTTGCTTGAGGCTCCACTCGCGATTATCGGTACCCACTACACCGCGGAAGTACTTGGTAGTGACGATAGTGGATGCGTTGACTGACCAGAAGTCAGGGAACTCTGCACCACGTTGTTCGAAGATCACCTCGCCGCTCTTCCAATTGGTCTGCACTACATCGCGACGTTCCCACGTCACTTCGTCGTATGGGTGCACGCCTGGAGTCGTAAAAATACGCTCCATGCGTAGACCTTTCTTCGACTTTGATGCGGTAGCGGAAGTACGACTGTTTACGGTGTCGGGCATTTCATCTTCTCCTGTGGTGTGGTGTTAATCGATCGAAGAGAAAGCCACGCTATTTGCGTACCCGCTCTGCAATGCATTGGTCTGAACTGAATTGGTCTGAACTGAATTGGTCTGAACTGAATTGG
>CAIPAI010000041.1 GCA_903863015.1 uncultured Actinomycetes bacterium | reverse complement strand
GCTGCTCGCCTTCAAGCGATTGCTGATGCTGCCGCGGAAGCTGCGGAAGCTGCGCGTCTTCAAGCGATTCAAGATGCTCTCGATGCTGCCGTGGAAGCTGCCCGTCTTCAAGCGATTCAAGATGCAGCGTTAGCTGCTGCACTTGCTGAGCAGGAACGTCTCGCCGCAGAACTTGCGGAACAAGAGCGCCTCCTTGCAGAACAGATTCAACGTCTTGCCGCAATCGAGGCGGCAAGACTTATTGCCGAACAAGAAGCCGCTGCAGCTGCTGAGGCTGCTCGTCTTCAGGCGATTGCGGATGCCGAGGCGGAGGCTGCTCGTCTTCAGGCGATTGCTGATGCAGAGGCCGCTGCCGCGGAGGCTGCTCGTTTACAGGCGATTGCGGATGCTGAAGCGGAGGCTGCTCGTCTTCAGGCGATTGCGGATGCCGAGGCGGAGGCTGCTCGACTTCAAGCAATCGCTGATGCTGAAGAGGCGTTACGCATCGCTGCCGAAGTTGAGGCTGCACGTATCGCTGCCGAAGAAGAATTGGCTCGCATTGAAGCGGCCAGGAACGCCCTGATCGCTGAAGAGGAAGCTGCTCGTTTACAGGCGATTGCTGATGCCGAGGCGGAGGCTGCACGTCTTCAAGCGATTGCTGATGCCGAGGCGGAGGCTGCTCGTTTACAGGCGATTGCGGATGCTGAAGCGGAGGCTGCTCGTTTACAGGCGATTGCGGATGCTGAAGCGGAAGCTGCGCGAATTGCTGCTGAAGAGCTCTTTGCACAACAGATGGCGGAGCAGGCGGCTCTCCTTGAGGCACAACGTCTAGCCGAAGAATTAGAAGCTGCGCGTATTGCTGCTGAAGTGGAAGCTGCGCGTATTGCTGCTGAAGAGCTCTTTGCACAACAGATGGCGGAGCAGGCGGCTCTCCTTGAGGCACAACGTCTAGCTGACGAGGAAGCAGCTCGTGTTGCCGCCGAACTAGAAGCCGCTGCGCTAGCGGCTGCTGAGGTCGCACGACTACAAGCGATTGCTGATGCTGCAGCAGAAGCGGAGATTCAACGTCTTGCCGCAATCGAGGCGGCAAGAATTGCTGCCGAACAAGAAGCCGCTGCAGCTGCTGCATTATTGGCAGAGCAAGAGGCTGCAGCCGCCGCTGCCGCTGCAACCGAAGCACGACTCGCAGCTGCCGCAAATAGAAACACGATTGCAAGCGACGCTCGAGCATTTGCTGAGCGAGCCGCAGCCGCAGCCGCTCAAGCGTTAGCTCTTGAAGTGGCAGCAGCAGCACGATTGGCAGAACATCAAACTGCGTTAACTACTTCTGCCACTGCACTAGATGCTCTAGAGGATCAGGCTGCTGCGGCAGCGACTACCGCCGCGGAAAAGCAAACCGCGGTTGATGATGCAATCGCCGCTGGTGAAACTGCAGAAACCATCAACGCACTTCTTGCAGAAGCAGATGCTGCAAGTGAAGCAGCGAATGCTCTCACGGCTGATGTGGCGACTGCTCAAGCGGCCTATGACGCTCTCCTCGCCGAAGGTGATCCGAATATGGAGGTTATCGAAGCCGACGTAGCTACAGCAACAGATGCCGCCGTCGACGCAGATACTGCTGCGGATAATGCTGATGCTGATGCCGCACTCGCGAACGACATTGCCGACCAACTGGCAGAAGGCGACCTAGCTGCCGCCGAGGCTGCGCTGGCTGCAGATACGGCACGCGCTGAAGCCGATGCATTAGCTGCAGAAGCCGCCTTGGCAGATGTTGATGCAAACGACAACGCTTAACTTTTGATGCGGATTCCTTCTCCATCAAAGAGTGTGCTGGTTGTAACCGTTCCAGTGACCCATTCACCGAAGAACTCGACCTCTACTTGGGCTCCTTCCGTCACATTCACTAACGGTAGGTATGCATAACCAATAGCTTTGTCGATGGAGTAGCCCTGACCACCGCTCTTTACGCGCCCTATAATTTCTTCGCCAACACGAATGGGTTCATTGCCGAGTGGCACCCTGCGCACGTCCGCAAAAGTAAGTGCCACTAATTGTCGAGTTTGCTTTGGTTGGGCGGCGAAGAGTGCGTCTCTTCCCACAAAATTCGTTTTCTTCTTTGATACTGCGAACCCGAGACCGGCTTCCCAAGGATTAGTCTCCGTATTTATTTCGCCGCCCCAGGCCCGGTATCCCTTTTCAAGTCGAAGCGACTCGATTGCCTTGTAGCCACAAGCCATCAACCCAAATTCTTGACCCGTTTGAAAGATTAAATTCCAAAGGGCGGCGCCAAATTCTGCTGATACATAGAACTCCCACCCCAGTTCGCCCACGTAAGTGATGCGGGTGGCACGGACGGGAATATCTCCGATGGTGATTTCATGAGATGCCATAAATGGGAAAGATTCATTACTCACATCTTGTGGCGTGAGCTTTTCTAGAATCTTGCGTGCGTTAGGTCCCCAGAGACCAAAGCACGCAAAAGCGCCGGTGACATCTTCCAGCATGACATCGTCAAAACCCAGTTCACGTCTCTGTTTCTTTAACCAACCGAGGTCATGCGTACCGAAAGCGGTCCCAGTGACAATGAAGAAGGAGTGCTCCCCGGTTTGTGTCACGGTGAAGTCGCACTCAATACCTCCACGCTTGGTAAGGGCTTGTGTGTACGTTGCCTTCCCGACTCCCTTAACCACCTGGTTGGCGCATACAAGATTAAGGAATTCTCCAGCGCGGACGCCACCTACTGAGAACTTCGCAAAACTCGACTCATCGAAGAGCCCCGCAGACGTGCGTGCGGCGTGATGCTCTACTGCAACCGCAGAAGACCAATAGTGCCCGGCCCACCCATAAGGCTTGAGCGCATCATCTGTCTCGTGGTGTTTGTAATAGTTGACACGTTCCCAACCAGATTTTTCACCGAATACTGCGCCATGTTCAGCGTGCCAAGGATAAGCAGGCGATGTTTTCAGTGGCCTCGCACTCGTGCGTTCTTCTCCTGGATAATGTAGGTCGTAATACGACTCATAATTCTCTTGCGTGCGCTTGAGAGTAAATGACGGTGACTTGTAAGCAGCGCCAAAGCGCCGAATATCCATATGCCAGAGGTCCATCTGCGGTTCGCCAGTAGCAACCCACTCGGCCACCACTTTGCCTATACCGCCAGCGCCGGCGATCCCATGCGCACAGAAACCGGCTGCGACGAAGAAGCCACCTACCTCTGTTTCTCCGAGACAGAATTCATTATCGGGCGTGAACCCCTCAGGGCCGTTGATGAAGTTCTTTACTCCTACTCGTTCCATCGCTGGTACACGTTTTTGCGAGTTCACTGCGATCTCTTCAAAGCGATCCCACTCTTCGGAGAGCAAACGCCCGTTGAAGTCAGCAGGTATGTCATCGAAGTGTGTGTGCCCAGCGGTCCAGGGCTTGGAATTTCTCTCATATCCACCCATGAGTAAACCGCTTACCTCTTGCCGGAAGTAGATCAAATTATCTGGGTCGCGCAGTGAGGGGAGATGCTTTGCCGCGGGATCCAAAAAGTTCTCGGTAATGAGGTATTGATGACTCATCGGAATAATAGGAACACGCACGCCCACCATTCGAGCAATAGAGGGTGCGTACATACCGCCACAGTTGACGACTACATCGCATTCGATTTCACCCTTATCCGTGACGACGCTCGAGACGCGCCCAGCGGTCGTACGAATCTCAAGTACGCGAGTATGTGTAAAGAACTGCACGCCGGCTTTGCGTGCACCTGTTGCCATTGCCTGCGCCAGTTGCGAAGGATCCACCTGACCGTCGGAGGGCAGGTAGCAAGCGCCGACGACGCCATCGAGATCAATCAAGGGAAAGAGATCTTGCGCTTCTTGCGGTGAAATCTCGTGAAGATCGAGCCCAAAAGTGCGAGCCCAGCCAATCTGGCGGCGAATCTCTTCCATCCGCTCCGGCGTTGATGCAAGTTTGATACTTCCGCACTCTCGCCAGCTAGGTGGGGTCTCGCTCTCTTGTAGGCGTCGGTATAGATCAACCGAATGCATGTTCATCTTGGTCAGTGTGGGGTCAGCGCGGAGTTGGCCGACAAGCCCAGCGGAGTGAAAGGTGGACCCGCTAGTCAGGTCGCTCCGGTCGAGCAAGACCACATCACGCTCACCGAGTTCGGCGAGATGAAAAGCGACTGAAGTGCCCCCCACACCTCCTCCGATAATGACAATTTTTGCTCGGGCGGGAAGGCTCGTCACTGACATAAGGAAAATGTATCCTGCTTACGTGACTAAAGGCACGCAAGAGTGGGAGGAACTCTACGGAGCGCGCCTTAATAAGATTTCAATCCTACAAAACCGCACAAATATCTTCGAATTGGCGGGTGGTTTAACGAACACCAATTTGGCCATAGATACACCAACTGGTCGCTTTGTAGCTCGCATGTCGAGTAACGAGTCGAGTGCGCTAGCCATTGATCGCGAAAGCGAATATCGCAACTCGTGCATTGCCGCAGAAGTTGGTATTGGCGCTCCCGTACACGACTATCTACCCGGCGAAGGAGTGCTCGTTATCGGCTTTCTCGAAGGTCGCACCTACGGCCCTTCGGATGTAAAAGAAAATTTGCCACGTATCGCCGAAAGCTTACGAGTTCTGCACTCGGCGCCACCATTCGTGCGTGAATTCAACATGATCGACATTCAACAACGCTACTTAGCCACCGTACAAGAAAAAGGATTTCGCATTCCAGAGAGTTACCTCTCCTACCAGCCGCATTTAGCAAGGCTGGTTGCCGCACTAGCAGTTCTTGATGAAGGAACAGTGCCGTGTAATAACGATCTCCTCCCGGGGAACTTTATCGACGATGGCTCCAAAATTTGGCTGATTGATTATGAATACTCAGGGAATAACGATGCGTGCTTTGAACTAGGAAATGTGTGGTCGGAGGCTTCACTATCATTCGAATACTTACAACCATTAGTTGATGCCTATTACGGGAAGCACCGCCCCGAAAAATTTGCCCGTGCCTGGCTGCTTGCATTGCTTGCGAAGTATGGCTGGATGCTGTGGGCCTCAATCCAGGACTCAATCTCAACTATGGATTTTGATTTCTGGGGCTGGGGGATGGAGAAGTATGAACGTGCAGAGAGTGATTTCAACAGCCCACGTTTCGAGCAGATGCTAGAAGCTGTTACTCGCCCTTCTTAGAACCACGTCGCAAGGAAGAAACGATCGAAAGCGTTATGAAAATTCCGGCCAAGGCATACGACGCGCTCTTCACAGCGGGAATACTTCCGGCATAAAACCCAGCGACTGTGATCAGAACTCCCCAAGAGAGTGCGCCAATGAAATTCGCTAAGAGGAATCGGTAATAGTGCATTTTGCCCACGCCGGCGATCACTGGAACAAAAGTGCGCACCCATGGCAAGTAACGAGCGATGATGACCGCCCAAAATCCATATCGCTCATAGAAACGCTCACTCCTGGCTACCAGCCTGGCGCGCCTCGGGGTCTGATGTTTCTCTAAATAGGGTCTGCCGTAGTGACGCCCGATCACGAAGGCTATTTGGTCACCAAAGAAAGCAACTAGGAAAACACCAGTTGCCAGAATGACAATATTGACATCTCCCCGTGCTGCGGCAACGAGCCCGGCGCTAAAGAGAATGGAGTCGCCGGGAAGAAAGAACCCGATGAGTAGTGCGGTTTCAACGAAGACCAAACCCCACACAACTACATAGAGCAGGAAGGGCGTTAGGGGAGAGAGTTGGGTATCGAATGATGCCGCAAGTACTGAGTTCACTGGTGCAGTCTAGTCAGTTGAGTTGTCCGCGGCGCTTTACTAGGGCGCGCAAAGCTTCTTCGCTCTGCCCCGTGAGCGCAGACATTTCTGCGGAAGTAATCGCCCCGGAATCGAGCCCGCGGAGAAAGTATCCTGCGAGGGCCAATGCGGTGGCTGGCTCGTCCATGGTGCCAGATTCGGCTTTATCAAGATAGGTACGTAGACGTTGGGAAGCCGCAGCCAAACCCTCTCGGTAGAAAGTGAAGTTCGCGGCAATTCGAGTCGGAATCTGAGCGCCGTGTAAATCCCATCCTTGGTAGAAACCGCGTTCTAGTGATCGTCTTACGAGACGGTAATGATTGGCCCACGCCGCGTGCACTGAGTCGCGCTCACCAATAGGAATGATGTTCGTGGATCCATCCGAAAGACGTACGCCAGTTCCGGCCGCAACTACTTGTAGAAGTGATTTCGCAAAATCTGCCGCGGGGTGGTCTAGCGTTTGGTAGGCAGCCGAGATGCCAGCCGCGGCTGAATAATCGTAGGTCCCGTAGTGAAATGCTGTGAGGCGACCTTGTGCTGCGTCAATCATGAGGGCGGCGGTTACTTTTCCCTTAGGACTGACAATCGCCTGTGTAGTTTCGATCTGAATTTCGAATCTAATAGTGCCAGCTTTGAGTTTTAACGAATGTTCTAGTTCCTGACAAGCCTCAACCATTACTTCTACTTGTTCAACAAAGGTAACTTTCGGAAGAGTAACCACGAAATTCTGGGGCACTCCACCTTGCTTCGCCAATCCTGTAATGAACTGATCGAGTGTGCGAAGGGCACGATCACGAGTGACCGCTTCAAGACTCTTCATGCGGATACCAGTGAATGCGGTAGTGAGAGATTGCATCGAGGCAAGTGCGCTCGTTACATGATCGTCTTCTTCGCTGTCACTTCGCCGACCATATCCATCTTCAAAATCGATACGCAGATCTTCAATGGGTTCGCTTGCCAATTTTTCTTGCAAACGAGGCCACCAATCAGCAACGACCGTCTCATCGACTCCAATGACTTCGGCAAATTCTGCGGCGCTCCTTGCGTGAGTACTCAGTGCGCTCCGAGCCTGCTCGCCCCATTCATGGATGGTTCGGGTGAAGAACTTATCGGCTGGGACATAACAGGTGTGAATTGGCTGGCGGCCACCAAAGTCTCCTGGGTAGCGCTCGGCGAGCGTCGTATCTACTTCAGTCAGGTATTTGCTCGCCTGTTTGAAGAAATCTTTGCTGAGTGAACTCACAGCAGATCTTTGATCTCACTCGAGAGAGTGATTGCGCTGCGGTGACTCTCTGGCAGTGAATTCCACCAGCGCCGAGCCGCCGCAGAAAGGCCAGCTTGCGTGGGAACGCCCCACACTCTAAACCGGCCGAGACCACCATCTGGAAAGACATCGAGTCTTACGGCATTAACGGGTACGTCGCTCTTCACGAGGTAGCGGTGTGGCGTATCAGGTTGCACGCGTTGCTTTCCGACGAGCTCTTCACTCCCAGGAGACTTCTTCAAATGTGAGGCATCTCCAGCAGTCACCATAATTTCGCCGGGAGCATTTCCTTTGAAGTGAGTGGTATCTACTTCAACAGCAGTGACAATCCCTTCAACTGCGAGCGCGACGGCAAACCAATCGTTACCACCATGTCGACGGCGACGGTTCTCCCAACCGTCTCCCTGGCTACGCGCCAAGCCTGGAAGTAAGGTGTTGCGTGAAGAAGAGTAGAAGTCGTCGCTGCAACCAATCAGTTCTCCACCATTTTCTAAACCAGTGAGATCGATCGTGTGGCGCGCAATGATCCAACGCGGATCGGGAACGACCTCACCATGAACTCGGAAGCGTGCGACTCCACCATCGGGGTAAATAGAGAGACGAATGTGTGTCCACCGTAATTCATTCTTGATTTCAAAAAGATTTTCGTGATCACCCTTGAGATCAGAAGGTGCTAGGAGTGTGGTCCATTCGGCGGCTTCAACTTCTGCAGGAGATGGATTTCCTTCAAGTGCAACGCCTTCAACAGATGCTTGTTCTGGATAATTACCAGTGAAATTTCCGGTATCAATGACAACTCCGCGCACGATGCCGGCGGCGCCAAGACGCACAATTACCCAATCATGCCCTGGCTCGCGGCGGCGCCGAGTCTCCCAACCGTCGTAAACTTGCCCTTTGTGTCCGAAAGTATGTCCGTGAAAATCTGCGCGCCCTTCATTGAGCAGGCTCTCTTTCTCCGCGAAGAACTCATCGTTAGCTGCGATGACGCCAGAGCCGAAACGGCGGGCTGCTAAATCAGTGAGATTACGAAAATCGCTCATTGAGTATTTCCTTCTCGGTAGAGGAATTGCCCGCGGGGTGCCCCGGTCAGAGCACCATTTTGATAGATCAGAGTCCCACGAAGCCAGGTTTGTTGCACCACACCTTGAAGAACTTTTCCGGCGTAAGGCGAAACCGAGTTGCGATGGAAGAGTTCGGCGGGGGTGACGGTGAACTCCTTGGCTGGCTGGAACTCCAGCAGGTCAGCATCTTTACCCACCTCGATCGCCCCCTTCTGGTGGAGTCCGGCGAGGCGGGCGGGCGCCGCTGACATCCAGTTCGCGATTTGTGTGAGGGTGGCGCCGCGGGCTGACCCCGCACTCCAGAGGATCGGCAGACCCAATTGGAGGGATGAGATGCCACCCCAGGCGCTTTGAAAGTCTCCCTCGTCGAAACGCTTGAGATCTGGGGTGCACGGTGAGTGGTCTGAGACCACTTGATCGATCACCCCGGAGAGTAGGCCCTCCCAGAGCTCATCTTGATTGGCGCGCTCGCGAATGGGTGGGCAGCACTTGAATTGCGTAGCGCCATCTGCGACTTCTTCGGCGGTGAGCGAGAGGTAATGGGGGCACGTCTCTACTGAGATGCGCACACCGTCTGCCTTTGCTTCTTTAATTATTTCTAAAGCATCCCCGCTAGAGAGATGGAGAACATGTACTCGCGCTCCAGTGCGTCGCGCTTCCCGAATAACCTGAGCGATCGCTGTATTTTCTGCTCCCTTTGGTCGTGATGCAAGAAATTCTTGGTAATCGCGAGAACCCGCGCGCGCCGATTCATCAATGACGTGTGCATCTTCAGCATGAATCACCATAAGGCCATCAACTTTTGCCAAGATCTCTAATGCTTGTGCAAAATCTAAATCACTTGTTGCCGGGAACTCATCAACACCTGAATGAAGTAAGAAGCATTTGAATCCGAATACCCCGGCATTGAGAAGCGGAATAAGGTCTCTGCTATTTCCGGGGATGGAGCCACCCCAGAAGCCAACATCAACTGAAGTCTTGCCGAGCGCTGCTTCCTTCTTGGTATTAAGGGCTAAGACGGATGTGGTGGGCGGAATGCTGTTGAGTGGCATATCTATAACGGTGGTAACACCACCTGCCGCCGCTGCCTTAGTTGCAGTTTCGAAACCTTCCCACTCCGTGCGACCCGGCTCATTAATATGAACGTGAGTATCAACGAGGCCCGGCATGAGCACACCTTCAATAGTGATATCGCTCTTACCATCTAATTGTGCGTTGAAGTCAGTTACCAAAACGATTTTGCCGCTGTTGACTGCGACAGACGCAGCTACTTCTCCCTGAGGAGTGACAACGCGAAGAGAACGAACGATGAGTTCGTAATCCATCTAGTCGATCATCTCGAGTGCTGGAAGGGTGAGGAAATCTACGTACTCATCGGCCAGGCTTACTCGCTCGAAAAGTTGCGCTGCCTGCGCCAATTTCTCTGGGTCAAATCCCGCCTCTTTAAGACGTAGGACCTCTGTATTTAGAGCTTCTTGGACCAATGCCTTAGTCGCCACGCGTCCAGTATCTGAGTAGGTCACTGAGTTGCGCACTTGCTGCCAGATTTGCGAGCGAGAAATCTCAGCAGTGGCAGCATCTTCCATCAAATTATGAATTGAAGCTGCGCCATTTCCGTCGAGCCAAGCGGCCAAGTATTGCAAGGCGATATCAATGTTCTGTTGCAGCCCCGCTTCACTTACCGAGCCTGGTGTTTGATCTACGGATAGTAGTTGCGCTGCAGTGACATGCACGTCTGGGCGAAGTCGATCTAATTGATTGGGTCGAGCTCCCAGAACAGAGGTAAAGATATCTGCGCAGAGCGAAACAAGATCTGGATGGGCAACCCAAGAGCCGTCGAAACCATCGGTAACTTCACGATTCTTATCAGCGGTGACTTTTTCGATCGCGATCTTGTTAATCTCTTCATCTTTGCGACTTGGTATAAACGCCGCCATACCGCCCATCGCGAATGCACCGCGCTTGTGACAAGTAGAGACGAGTAGATCGGTGTATGCCCGCATCATCGGAGCGGTCATGGTAAGCGAAGCACGATCTGGGAGCACAAACTTTGCGCCAGCATCGCGGAAGTTCTTAACGATAGAGAACATGTAATCCCAACGACCTGCATTAAGACCGCTTGCATGATCTTTTAATTCGTAGAGGATCTCTTCCATTTCGAAAGCAGCAGGAATTGTTTCGATGAGAACGGTGGCACGGATTGTTCCGTGTGGAATCCCAAGAACCTTTTGCGCCTCAACAAAAATGTCATTCCACAAACGTGCCTCGAGATGGCTCTCCATTTTCGGTAAGTAGAAGTAAGGCCCAGATCCACGCGCGATGAGTTCTTTTGCATTGTGAAAGAAGTGCATTCCGAAATCAAAAATCGCGCCAACAACTGGGCGGCCATTTTCGGTGAGGTGCTTCTCGTCGAAGTGCCAACCGCGTGGACGAACCACCAACGTGGCGAGCGCTCCCTCCTTGAGTGCGTACTGTTTGCCCTCGGGCGAGGTGAAGGAAAGGTTCTTACGGGAAACCCCCTGAAGGACCACTTGCCCCTCCACCACGTTCTTCCAGTGGGGGGTGTTGGAGTCTTCGAGGTCAGCCAGCCAGACTCGGGCACCGGAATTGAGGGCGTTGATTGCCATCTTGGGGTCGGTAGGGCCGGTGATCTCTACCCGGCGGTCGCAAAGGTCGGCTGGGGCCTTGGCGACCTGCCACTCTGAGCTCCGGATGCCAGCGGTCTCGGGGAGGAAATCCAGACTCTCCCCGGCCGCTAATTGGTTGCGGCGGGCACGGCGGGCACCTAAGAGTGCGTCTCGACGGTCGTGGAAGAGGCGATCCAAATGGAGTACGAATTCCAGAGCATCCGCAGTGAGAACCTGGTCGGCCCCCATCACGCTCGAAGGTGCAACTGTCATTTCTTTAACCCTTCCTCGGCAATCTTTCGTACTGCGCTAGCAACGGCTGGTGCTACGGCGACATCAAAAACGCTCGGAACGATAAAACTCTCGTTCAATTGCTCTGGTTTCACGCAAGAAGCAATGGCCTGTGCTGCCGCTACCAGCATTTCATCGGTGATCTTTGATGCGCCGGCATCGAGAAGTCCGCGGAAGATTCCGGGGAAGGCAAGCACGTTGTTGATCTGGTTTGGATAATCACTTCGACCGGTGGCCACCACCCGCGCATGTTTGCGTGCGATCAGTGGGTCGATTTCTGGATCTGGATTGGAAAGCGCGAAGACGATGCCATCCTTTGCCATTCCGGATACGGCCTCTTCACTTAAGACGTTTGGTGCACTGACGCCGATGAAGATGTCAGTCTCTTTCATGGCTCCTGCCAGATCTCCAGAGAATTTGGCTTGATTGGTGTGTTCAGCGAGCCACTGGCGAGCGGAGTCGAGGTTCTCTCGCCCATCGTAGATACAACCCTTGCTATCGAAGGCAATGATGTTGGTTGCACCAGAGAGCATGAGGAGGCGAATGATTGCTACGCCCGCAGCGCCAGCTCCATTGAGCACGATCTTTACCTTAGAAAGGTCCTTATTTATCAGGCGAAGTGCATTGATCAAAGCTGCGAGAACAACAATTGCCGTTCCATGCTGATCATCGTGGAAAACGGGAATATCGAGAAGTTCCTTGAGACGTCGTTCCACTTCGAAGCAACGTGGTGCGGAGATGTCTTCGAGATTGATTCCACCATAAACAGGTGCAAGAAGTTGCACTGTACGTACGATCTCATCTACATCTTGTGTATCGAGACATACGGGCCATGCATCCACATCGGCAAATCTCTTGAAGAGAGCGGCCTTTCCTTCCATTACTGGGAGTGCGGCTTCTGGTCCGATATTTCCCAGACCAAGCACAGCAGAACCGTCGGTGACGACAGCTACGGTGTTGCGCTTAATAGTGAGTCGGCGTGCGTCTGACTTATCTGCCGCAATTGCTAAGCAGATACGAGCTACGCCCGGGGTGTACGCGCGTGAGAGGTCATCACGAGTTTTTAATGGAACCTTGCTATTAACTTCTAGTTTGCCACCGAGGTGAAGAAGGAAAGTACGATCACTGACCTTGCGCACTTTGATGTTTGGAAGTGCGGAAATGATTTCGGTAATAGATTCCGCATGCGCAGCATCGCGCGCATCGCAGGTGACATCGACGACGACGCGGTCCGTCGTAGACTCGACAATATCGAGGGCGGTCATGTAACCACCGGCGGCAGCGACTGCAGCGGTGATGCTCGTGGTGGGGGAAGAGGAGGCGGGTCCCTCCAAGCGGATGGTGATTGCATACCCTGGGCTCGTATTACTCATGATCTACTCTCTGTTAATCAATCTCTTTGACATATTGTAGAAGCGCAAGCCTTCCTATTACATCGGCGGGGTCCTGTGCTCTCCCTTACATCGTGCTCCTACAGGGCTATTTACAGGGTCGAAGTGATGTGCTCAGGACGCACAGGAACGCGTGTCAGCGCCAATCCCGTAGCCTGTCGGATGGCTGATACCACTGCAGGAGTACTGGAAATAGTTGGCGCTTCACCTACACCGCGCAAACCGTATGGAGCATGCTCATCTGCATATTCAAGAATGATTGAGCGAACAGGTGGCATATCCAACACGGTTGGAATCAAGTAATCGGTGAATGAAGGGTTCTTTACCTTTCCATTAACAACTTGAATCTCTTCAAGAATGGCTAGGCCAAGACCTTGCGCGGTACCACCTTCAATTTGTCCCTCGACTGCTTGCGGATTAAGCGCCTTACCGACGTCTTGCACGGATGCCATTTCAATGACTTTCACCATGCCTGTTTCAATATCAACATCAACAACTGCGCGGTGACCTGCAAAGGCAAATTGTGCGTGAGGTAACCCTTGGCCGGTAATGGGATCAATTGGGGTGGTGGGGCGATGGCGATATTCGCGTGTGCATTCAAAGACCCGATCCTTCACAAGGTCAGCAAGAGAAGAAACTAGTTGACCCTCACCGTCGCGGATCTCTCCGTTAACCATTTTGTAGTTGGCTCGGAAGTGCAGGAGATGTGGATGTAGATGGCCAAGCTTCTCCATGGCGTAAAGCAGAACTTCATCTCTGACTGCTTTGCATGCGGTCATCACTGCGCCGCCGGTGACGTATGACTGACGAGATGCGCTCGTCGATCCCGCGCTACCAACTTGAGTATCACTCACATGTACAACAACTCGTTGAACTCCAAGTTCTGTGCGGGCAATCTGACCTTTAAGTGTGACTAGGCCCTGGCCCACCTCGGCCGCTGCCGTGTGTACTTCAACGACAGGTTCGCCATTAATTATTTGCAGGCGCACCTTTGCGGTGGAGTAGTCATCGAAGCCTTCTGAGAAGCCAATGTTCTTGATGCCTACTGCGTATCCGATGCCACGTCGCACGCCTTCGCCATGTGTGACGTTGCTAGCACCACCAGGAAGCTCGATCACGTCGAAGCCATCCGTAGTTGCAGTGAGTGGAGGAAGTGGCATTGCGCGAAGCTTCTCTAGAATCTCGGCGACTGGCGCTGCCGAATCAACAGGCTGTCCGGTGGGCATGAGCGAATCGCGAACCATTGCGTTCTTAAGACGCAGTTCAATCGGATCCATTCCAAGGGTTTCTGCAATCTTGTCCATTTGGGATTCGTATGCGAAACCGGTTTGCACTGCTCCAAAACCGCGCATCGCACCGCAGGGAGGATTATTTGTATATGCAACGTAGGCGTCGATAGTGGCGCTCTCTACTTCATAGGGCCCCACCGCAAAACATGCGGCATTTGCACAGACAGCGGGTGAAGAGGATGCATAAGCTCCGCCATCGAGAACAATGTTTGCCTTAACGTAGACGAGCTTTCCCTCTTTAGTAACACCATGCTCATAGCGAAGCTTCGCCGGATGGCGATGCACGTGGCCGAAGAATGATTCTTCGCGCGAGTAAACAATCTTTACGGGCTTACCTGTACGCATTGCCAAAAGTGCAATGTGTGCCTGCATCGACATATCTTCGCGAGCACCAAAGGCACCGCCGACGCCCGCAAGCGTCAGACGCACCTTCTCGGGTGGCAAACCAAGAACGGTCGCAAGTTGACCACGATCGACGTGGAGCCATTGCGTGGAGAGATAAAGGTCGATCCCGCCATCATCGGCAGGGATAGCTAAACCAGACTCTGGGCCGAGTGGGGCTTGATCCTGCATGCCCACTTCGTACTCACCTTTAACGACAACATCAGCCTTGAGATTTTGCGGACCAAAAATGATGGGTACGTGGCGCGTGATATTCCCACCATCATGAATGACGGGTGCATTTCCGCTAATTGCGTAATCAGCATCGACAACAGGTTCGAGAATTTCATACTCCACCACAATCGCCTGCGCTGCACGCTTTGCAGTTTCAGGGTGGTCGGCTGCAACGATTGCAATCGCTTCGCCGTGAAACCTGATGGTGTCGAACGCGAGCACCGGTTGGTCAACAATTTCAAGACCATAGAGCTTGGAGCCCGGGACGTCATCATGTGTGAGGACTGCAGAGACACCGTTGATCTTGAGCGCTGGTGCGATGTTGATTGACTTGATGCGCGCGTGAGGATGGGGGGAGCGCAGAGTTGATGCCCAGAGCATGCCGTCTGCCCAGAGGTCGCTTGAATATGCGAAGTCACCGGTGACCTTGAGGGTGCCGTCTGGCCGAGCCACGCTTTCACCAAGTCCACCCAGTACGGGTGCCTCAACGTGGTCACGTTGTTTGGTGGGAAGTGTTGAGTTACTCATTTCAGCCTGCCTTCTTTGCACTCGACAAGAGACGCTTGCTCGCGCGCGCTGCTTCTGCAGCAATATCTTCATGGGACTTTGCAGTGATCAAACCGTGGCGTACTCGTACTTCGCCGTTAACTAACAACGCGGTGACTTCGGCCTTCGGTCCAAGGACCAAGGCAGCGATGGGGTCGACGATGTCGATATGCCCGATGTCGTCTAATTTCCAAAGAACCAGATCAGCAAGCTTTCCTACTTCGATAGAGCCGAGATCTTTATCGCGACCGAGAACTTTCGCTCCACCTCGGGTGGCCAACGCAAGAGATTCACGACTGCTCATCGCAGTGGGGCCATCTTTGAGGCGAGCCCAGAGTGCGGCTGCCCGTACTTCGGTGAGTAGTTCGCCGTTCTCGTTACTCGCGGCACCGTCGACACCCAGCCCTACCGGGGCGCCTGCGCGTACTAAATCTTGCACGCGGGCGATGCCAGAACCGAGACGTGCATTGGAAGAGGGACAGTGCGCCGCTCCAGTTCCAGTTTTGCCAAACTTTGCTACCGCTGAGTCGTCAAGATGAATTGCGTGTGCCATCCACACGTCGGAACCGAGCCAACCGAGGGACTCCACGTAGTCAGTGGGGGAGCAGCCAAACTTCTCTTGACAGAAATCTTCTTCGTCGATCGTTTCCGCAAGATGCGTATGTAGGCGAACATTCTCTCGACGCGCAAGTTCGGCTGCTTCTTTCATGAGTTCGCCGGTGACACTAAAAGGCGAGCAAGGCGCAACGGCGATTTTGACCATGGCGTCATCTGCAGTGTCATGAAAACGTCGGATGGCATCTTCGGTGGCAATCAAGATTTGATCACGATCTTCTACGACGTTATCTGGCGGCAGCCCACCCTTTGATTGCCCTAGATCCATGGATCCGCGTGTGGGATGAAAACGAATCCCTAAACCCTCGGCTGCCTTGATCTCTGCAGCGAGGTAATCGCCGCCTTCTGCGGGAAAGACATAGTGATGATCTGTTGTGTATGTGCATCCGGAAAGCAGCAAAGAGGCGAGCGCGCCTTGTGCGGCACCAAAAGTCACCTCAGCATCGAGGTGTCCCCAGATCGGGTAGAGCTCAACGAGCCATTCGAAGAGCGTGGACTCTGTTGCGATACCTCGCGTTGCCCATTGATAGAGATGGTGATGGGTATTCACAAAACCTGGAGTAAGCAAGCAGCCGGAACCATCGATGCGGTCGAAGGCTGCGTAATCGGCTGGAATTTCACCGGTACCGATGCCGACGATGCGTTTTCCATCAACGGCTACCCAACCGCCGTTGATCTCTCGGTCTTGTAAATCAACCGTAGCGATGTAAGCGCCGGTGATGATGGTTTTACTCAACGCCGGCCCCTTCAAGGCGCACGGCGGCAAGTCGGACAGCATCGAGAATCTTGGAGTATCCAGTGCAGCGGCAGAGGTTGCCAGCAAGGGCCTCGCGTATTTCGCTATCGCTCGGATCAGCATTCTTCTCGAGTAAATCGACTGTTGCGACGATGAGACCAGGTGTGCAGAAACCACATTGAACAGCGCCAGCATCGAGATATGCCTGTTGCACTGGATGGAGGTCCTTTGCGCCAGCAAGGCCTTCTACCGTTTTGATTTCTGCACCCTCTACTTGGCCGGCAGCGACTAAGCAGGCGCAGACCAGAATTCCATCGAGATGAACCGAGCATGATCCGCACTCGCCCTGTTCGCACGCATTCTTCGCACCAGGAAGTCCCATGCGCTCGCGGAGTACGTAAAGCAGACTTTCGCCTGGCCACACATCATCAACGGTCTCTACTTTGCCGTTTACTGTGCAAGTAAGTCTCATTACTTACTCCTCATCTCTTGTGTGGAGGTCCAAGCCCATTTCAAACAACGACCAGAAATAACTGCAAGGGTATGACGACGGTAAGCGGCGGTGCCACGTACGTCGTCAATCGGTTTAGAGGCAGCGGCCACTAGCGCGCCGAACTCCTTCATCATCTCGGGAGTAACGGCACTGCCGTGTGTCCAATCAAGATGAGAAGCCGCGTAACTTTCTGCTTCATGAGCACGCAAAGGTGTTGGCCCGGCAGATCCGATTCCAGTTCCTACACTCTTGTTCGTACTATCAATAGCAATACCAAAAGAACAGACTGCAATAACCATGGCGTTGCGTGTTCCAATTTTTGAATATTGCTGTCCACCACGTGCTTTAGGAATAAGAACGCTAGTAATGATTTCGTCAGGATTCATCGCATTCTTCTTCGGACCCACATAGAAATCATTGATATCGATGGCCCGCGTTCCATTGACGCTTGCAACATTGACTGTTGCACCAGATGCAAGAAGGGCGGGATGTGCATCACCGGCGGGAGACGCTGAACCCAAATTACCGCCGACGCCACCCTTATTCCGGATCTGTAGAGAGCCGACAGTTCGCGAGGCCATTGCTAAGCCGGGAAGCTCTTTGGCTAACTCGTGATAGATGCGCGTGTAAGAAACGCCAGCGCCAAGGAGGATGGAATCCCCTTGATCGCTCCACTCACTTAATTCTGAAATGGCGCTGAGATCAAGCAGTGTTTCTGGTCGCTTGCGATCGAAATTCAACTCCACCATGACATCGGTACCACCATTGATACAGAGGGCGGTGGGGTGCGCCGATTTCAGCGTGAGGGCGTCATTCAGCGTTGCCGGTCTAAAGAACTCCATGAGCTATCTCCCCTACCAAGCCGGCCAGGTAAAACCGGCATCGGATGCATCGTCTCGCGTGACTACCGCTTCGATCAAGCCATAAGGCCGATCAGCGGCAAAGTAGACCTCGTTGTCGTTCTCTTGACCGAAAGGTGAGAGGTCTACGAGAAAGTGATGTTTGTTGGGAAGGCTAAGGCGCACTGCCGAAATCTCTGGTTGTTGGGTAATTGCTTGTTTACCCATCTCGAAGAGAGTCTGTTGTAGCGAGAGTGAGTAGTGGTCAGCAAAGACAGCCACCATAGTTTCACTCGCTTGCGTGAAACTCTTGCCGAAATCCTTCTTCTTAATGTCAGCAAAGTCGTGGCTATCGTGGCGCCACTTGGCGCTTACCTGTGTAGCCATGATGCGATCTGTAGCGTCCGGAAGCGTGGTGTATTTATCTCGAATAAATCCCGTGAACTCGCTATCACTTGTTTTAAGAACAACGAGATCCTCGAGACCGCTACTGACGTAGGCAACTTTCTCTCCGCCTGCTCCACGTTCAACAACTACGCGAGCAATACGCTTCATTGAACTATTCTTTTGAAAGGCGCGAGGATGTGGTTTTCCATTGACGTTAATTCGTTCCCAGAGGAATTGTTCTAGGCGCACCTCGGCACGAGTGACATGCGATTGGGTGTCTAAGAAATGCTCACACAAGGTGAGACCAAAAGTTTCTGGTTCCATCGCTGGGAACTTCTGGGCGAAGGCGTAAACCGTATTCTTCTGAGTATCAGTGGGGAGTACTTTCGCGTTTGATCCAGTGAGGTGTGTGTCTTCGAGATCTCCGCTGAGTTGTACGGAGACGTTGAGGTCGAGAATGTGATGAGTCCCTTGCTCGCGAGTAACGCGAACAACCCTATTTTCCGCTTTGCCGTAACGGTTATCGCCTAGAACGATCTTCATTTTAACTCCCTCGGTAGGTCGAGAAACTAAACGGACTCAGCAGAAGCGGGACGTGGTAGTGACGAGTTGTATCGGTAACAATAAAATCGATATTGATATTTGCGTAAAAAGTCTCGCGATTTTCCTTTGCAAAATAAGGTGCCACTTCAAAGGTAAGTGTGTGACTTCCGGCTGCAAGTGATTTACCTTCGAGTAGATCGGTAACGCGCCCGTCAGAGTTTGTCGTAGCGCTCGCCTGCACTATGCCGTTAATCGAATGAGTAACTTTGATTGCTACGCCCGGCATACCAGTAGTGGTATCTAGTACGTGAGTTGATAGCCCGCTCATGATTCCTCCAGTAGCTTGTTGACGCGGATGCGATTGATGAGTCTTAGTTGTTCGCGCGCCTCTTCAATCTCAACATCGGCCGAATTGCTAATACGTCGTAAGCATTCAGTCAGCATGTATTCCGCACTCTTACCGGTGGCACAAATAAGAAAGACATGGTTGAACTTTTCCTCGTATGCGAAATTCGCTGCACGTAGATCATCAAGGATTTTGATATCTGCCTGCGAAACCCCTGATTGCTCTGCGGAGGACCAAGCTGAGTGCGGCTTGCGATCGCCAATTCGTGGATGTCCAGAAAACCCCACAAGTAAAGCCGCGTGGTCTAAACCTGCCGTGGCGTGGTCTGAGGCAACTTCAAGAGCAGGAAGGTCTTGGAAAGGCCGGGCGGCTGCCATGGCGGCGCAAAAAGTCGGGGCGACACAGCAACGCGCGAAGAGTTCTTCCGCCTGCTGGACGCCCAACGCGTTTATCTCCCCAAGCGTTGGCACCTGCCAAGGGTAGGTTGCGCAGGGGGTGGGGTCAACAATCTGTTGAAGAATCTGCTGCAGGTTAAGAATGAGCGTTCAAGTAGTTATAAACGGTAAATCGGGAGACTCCCAGGCGGTCAGCTACATCTTCTACGCTCCCACGGAGATTGAAGGCGCCGCGCTCTTCCAGGATCTTGACCGCCCGCTGCTTCTCTTCGCGCGAGAGCTCCTCGAGGCCAGCGCCCATCTCGACCTCGGCCTGGAGAAGGAGACGCTCAAGGGCGTCATGGAGTCCGGGCTTACGCGGAACTGACGAGGAGGTGGTGACCTGCAGACTTATTCGGGCAGCGCCCCCGTCGAGAGCGGCGCTGAGAATATGGGGCAGGGCGGCCATGACGGCTGCACGATCACCGGTGGCACTAGTACCGAAGGGACCAAACTCGGTCTCTAGACCCGCGCCTGAAGCTGCTTGTTCTGCCGCCTTTGCATGTTCTGGCGTGCTGCCGATCACGAATGGCTCGGTGGTGAATTCAACTCTAATGCGATGCATTACCGTGCAACCACTTTCGTTAGCGCTCATCCCGTACGAATGGAAGTCCTAGGGCTGCTGGGGCTCCGGCGCCACGCGTTCTGCGATTTGCCGTAAGCACCACCAGGATCACCACTGTAAGGAGGTAAGGAAGCATTGCCAAAAATTCGGCGGGTATCACTGTGATGCCCTTCGCTTGGAGGGCAAAGTTTGCTTGCAGAGCAACACCAAAGAGATACGCACCCAAAATCACGCGCAGCGGGCGCCATGATGCAAAGACCACAAGTGCTAATGCAATCCAACCGATTCCATTTGTAGTTCCAGCTTGACTCCAAGCCGGAACGATTCGAAGAATTACATACGAGCCACCGAAACCAGCAAGCAAGCCACCGGCGACAACATGTGCGTAACGCATGCGAACAACGCTGAGCCCCATGGCATCGGCAGTTGCCGGATTTTCACCCACCGCACGAAGGCTTAATCCGGTGCGGGTGCGGTTGAGGTAAAGCGATGCGATGAGAGCAACAAACCAAGAGAGGTAGACGAGCACATCTTGTTTAAAGAGAATCGGGCCTACTCCGGGAATGGAACTCAGTGCAGGGATGTGTAACGAGCCAAAAGACTTCGTGAGACCTTGGCCTTCGATGGGCTTGCCAATAAAAGATGCGAGACCAGTGCCAAAGATGGTGAGCGCTAACCCGCACACAATTTGATTTGCGCGCAGCGAGATTGCCAAGGTGGCGTGAATGAGCGCAAGAAGTGCGCCGGCCACTCCGCCTGCGATAAATCCCGCAACAGGCGAGCCGGTTTTGTTATCAACGAGAAATGTGGTGACCGCGCCGATGAGCATCATGCCTTCCATGCCCAAGTTGATGACGCCCGCTCGCTCACTGATAACTCCGCCAATCGCGGCAAAGATGAGTGGGGTACCGGTTCCGATTGCGGCCGCAAGAGTGAGAACTAATACCGATTCTTGCGTCATGCCGATACCTCTACTTTCTTAGAGATTTTCAATCGATATCGGACAAAGAGTTCACCAGCGAGCGCGAGCAAAAGAATCAGACCTTGCAAAGTGGTGGCGATTGCTGAAGGAACTGAATCTGTACCCAGACTCTGGAGTGCGGATGCGCTGTTCTGGAGACCACCAAACCCGATGGCGATGATGACGGCACCAAATGGATTGAGTCGCGCAAGGGTGGCCACGATGATGCCGGCATAACCCAGGCCAATGGCTAGACCATTGGGATCAAGGGCGTGCGCTCGGCCGGCCACTTCGCTTGCGCCAGCTAAGCCAGCCAAACCACCGGAGATGATGAGTACGGTGAAAGTCATGCGCTTTACAGGAACGCCTGAGTAGCGCGCGGCATTAGGAGCGTCACCGAGCACCTTCATCTGATACCCAAAGCGCGTCTTTCGGAGCAAGAACCAAATACCAACCGTGGTTACTAAAGCCAACACAAGTCCCCAATGCACGCTTTGGGTTCCAAAGCGTGGAAGCCAAGCGTTCTGATCAAGTTTCTTTCCTTGCGGAAAGTTTGTTGAAGTGGGATCGCGCCAATAAGTCGAAGCACCGTAGATCAAGTAGCGCATTAGGAAGAGTGCGACAAAGTTAAACATCAAGGTGGTGATGATTTCACTAGTGCCAAACCAAGCGCGAAAGAGTGCTGGCAATGTCATCCACACAATGCCACCGAGGACGCCAGCAATGAGTACTGCGGGAATCGCTAGTGCCGAGGAAGAGGTACCAACTGCAATACCCACACCGGAAGCAAAGATACCGCCTACGAAGAGCTGGCCCTCTGCGCCAATCGAATAAAGGTTTACACGAAAAGCGACAAGTGCAGCGAGTGCAGTGAAGATGAGCGGCGTGGCAGCGGTGAGCGTGTCACCAATGCCATACAGAGTTGTGTAGGAAGTTTGAGACATTGTTTTAAAAACCAGAATGGCATTATGCCCCGTGGCCTCTAAAAAGAGTCCGCCTACAAGAGTGCCAAAAATAACCGAGAGCAGAGGCACTCCAATGAGGTGCCAAGGTTTGACTTCGCGACGTCGTTCTAACGAAAACTTCATGCGCTCGCCCCCGCCATAGCTAGACCGAGTGTGGTGACATCGGCGCCTTCGCCAGCGCACTCCATCACAATTTTTCCTTCGAAGATGACATAAATACGATCCGATAGTGCGCGCACTTCGTCGAGATCTTCACTGATGAGAAGAATCGCGCGTCCTTGATTTCGAAGTTCGTTAAGTTTACTTCGTACGAACTCCACAGCCCCCACATCTAATCCCCAGGTGGGCGAAGCGACGATCAGTACTTGTGGATCATGTCCGAGTTCGCGAGCTAACAAAACCTTTTGTACATTTCCACCGGAGAGCATTCGGGTTGGAGTTGATGCTCCTGGAGTTTTAATGCTGTATGCGCCGATAGCTTCTTCGGCTTTAGCGACTGCACTCTTATGGTTCACAAGAAATGGCAGATCTTCGGTAAGCAACATGTTCTCTGAGATCGAAAGTGATGGCGCTAAACCTGTTCCGTTTCTATCTTCCGGGACATAGGAGAGGCCGGCTTTGCGCGCGGCAACTGAACCCTTGCCCGTTACATCGATGCCGCAGATTGTGATGTGCCCGCCCACGGGTGGCGTAAGACCTGCAATTCCTTCTGCGAGCGCACGTTGCCCGTTACCCGAAACACCCGCTATCCCGACGATCTCTCCAGCCTTCACAACAATGGATGCATCGGATACTTGGCTTCGAGCGCTCTTGGCAGTGAGGCCGCGTACTTCAAGAAGCGGAGTACCAGTGGGTTTCGTTGCACGGATTGCGGAGAGATCAACATCGCGACCCACCATCATGCGAGCGAGTGCTTCACGAGAGGTGTCAGTCACTGATGTATTTCCAACTACTTTCCCATCGCGCATCACTGTGACGCGATCGGAGATGTCCATAACCTCTCCGAGTTTGTGCGAAATAAAAATAACGCTCTTACCTTCGCTTGCAAGCGTGCGCACCGAGTCAAAGAGCGTGGTGACTTCTTGCGGTGTGAGCACACTCGTAGGTTCATCGAGAAGCAGTACTTGTGCGCCGCGATAAAGCGTCTTAATAATTTCGACTCGTTGTTGCTCTCCAACGGTCAGTTCATTGATGCGTGCTCGCGGGTCGACGGGAAGTCCGTAGCGTTCGCCAATTTCGCGAACCGCCTCTTCTACTTTCTTGGTGGAGAGAATCCAATTCTGCTTTCGATCTCCGAGGGAGATGTTTTCGGCAACTGTAAATTGTGAAACTAAGCGGAAGTGTTGATGCACCATTCCGATACCAAGAGCCAAACCGTGTCGAGGGCTTTTCAAGGAGACGCGCACTCCATCAATTTCGACGTGTCCAGCATCAGGTTGATAGAGGCCAGTGAGAATCGCTGCAAGAGTTGATTTGCCTGCGCCGTTTTCTCCGAGCAACGAATGCACTTCGCCTGGTGCTACATCGAAAGAGACGTCCTGATTTGCAAGCACGCCCGGAAAGGACTTACTGATGTGGCGGGCTGCAATCACAAGCTCTCCCTCAATTGTTTACGAGCGATATTTCTAGGTGGTTCAAAATCTAAGGACGAACCTGAATCATGCCTGATCCAGGTTCGTCCTTAGAAGGGGTATTGCTGAATTACTTCGCGATGGTTCCTTGAACACCCTTGACGAAGTACTGCATCGACATCAGGGCGTCCATGGGTGCGGTTGCACCTTGGGCGACCTGCGTCTTGCCGGCTTGGTCAGCGATTGGACCGTCGAATGGATGAGCGGTGCCAGCAACGAAGGCATCTTGCGCGGCCTTCACGGCTGCTGCAGCGTCTGCAGGAACATCTTCGGCAGGTCCAAAGAGCTTGACTAGACCATCCTTCATGTTTCCGTAGTACTGCTCACTCTTCCAAGTGCCATCAATGACGGCCTTTGCTTGCGCGGTGTAGAAGGGACCCCAATCCCAACCTGGGCCGCCAGCCCAAGCCTTAGGTGCCAGGGTTTGCATGTTGCTGTTGTAGGAGAGCCAACGTGCGCCCACTGCTTCTGCCGCTTGGCCAGTTGCAGGTGAATCTTGGTGTTGCGCAAGTACGTCAACGCCAGCGTTCAAGAGCGATTGTGCAGCCTTGCTTTCAATGGTGGGGTCATACCAAGTTGAGGTCCATACAACCTTGGTAGTGGCCTTTGGATTGATCGCTTGCGCGCCGAGTTCGAAGGCGTTGATTCCGCGAACGACCTCAGGAATTGGGAAGGCAGCCACGTAACCGAGGCGGCCGGTCTTTGATACCGAAGCAGCGATCATGCCGGAGAGGTAACGAGCTTCTTCAGCAGCACCGAAGTAGGTGCCCATGTTTGCTGAAGTCTTGTATCCGGTGGCGTGCATGAACTTGACGTCTGGGTAAGCAGCGGCAACTTCAAGCATTTGATCCATGTAGCCAAAAGAAGTTCCGAAGATCAATTTGTAACCTTGACGTGCGAGATCTTCAAATGTCTTCTTGCCAGCTGGGCCTTCAGGAACATTCTCAACTGCGGTGCTCTCAACTTGATCGCCGAGTGCAGCTTCCATTTCCAAACGACCTTGATCGTGCATGTAGGTCCAACCAGCGTCACCAGGGACACCGATGTAGACGAATGCAACCTTGAGCTTCTCCTTTGCAGGAGCAGCATCAGCGGCTGCAGTAGATGATGAGGTGGAGCTAGAGCAGGCCGCTAGGAGTACAGCTGTGACTCCTGCGACGACCGCGAGGGCTCGACGCTTCAAAGGGATCTCCATTCATTTAGATGTGATGGACTTTCGGGGTTTCAGGGCGGTGCTCTGTTCTAGGGAAGTGTGAAACCGACGCTAGGTATCTATTCGGGCGGGGTCAAGTACAAATCGGACGAGGCTAGAAAATCTTTATATCTCTTTTAGCTTCGAGCCGCCGCGCTGATCCGTAGGCGCCAAGCCACTAGGGCCACTTGGAGGCTAAAACGTCTCTCCGGGTCCTCGAGCGCGGTGGGGCCGAGTACCTCGGCAATCTTTCCGAGGCGGTTGTGAAGGGTTTGTCTACGAATGCCCAGCGCCTCAGAAGCAATGGTCTTAGAGAAGCCGGCTCTAGTGAGCGCCTCCAACGTTCCGACTAGATCACGACTGCCACGTGCATCAGCGTCGATAAGAGCGCCAATTTGCTCATCTACGAAGAGTTCAAGAGTTCGATCTGGCACGGAGTTCGCAAGCAATTGGTGAGCACCGAGTTCTGAGGCGTAGCGAATCGATGCAGAGTTGCCGAGCAATTCATTAATTCGACTCGCACTTCGTGCGGTGCGCATATTTCGGCCGAGGGAAGAAATATCGGTAACTGGATCGCCTGCGGTGATGCGAAGTCTTTGACGAAGTGCAATATCTAATGTGGATGTCAATGACTTGAGAGTGGTCTCCAAATATTCACGACGAGCTCGCTCTTTAGTACGTTCTCTTGGACTCATTGAAATTACTGCAAGGCAATCATCAAGATCAATTACTAGACCTACTCTTGAATTTGCTAACGAAGCTAGAAGCGGGGAGCGGTCGTTAACTGAGAAGCCGGAGAAAATAACTGGCTGCATAGTATTTCCGGTGAGCTCTAATCCGGCGGCTTTCGCCCTTATATCTGAGGCTATTTCTGGATCATCTGGTGAGGCCATCAAAGTGAGTAGCCATTCACGACGCACTAAGGCTGCAGGCATATCACTTCGCGAAAGTAGTACCGCGAGTGATTGCGCCGCCGCAACACTAACTGCTTTATGAGCATTTTTCTTTGCTCCAAAAATATGTAGCGCTCCGCGTGGTCGTCCGTTGATGAGTACCTCTATGGATGTAGCGGGAGAACCTTTCGGAATTTCATCGGCCGAAGTCACTACAACTTCTCCTGCCGCATCAACGTACGCAACGACCTCTCCGGCAATTCGACTTGTAAGGTCGATGACGGATCGGATAGTTGCTCCAGAAGCGAGGTGCTCGAGGAAGAGATTGTTGGGCCCAGGCTGACTTGGTTTATCGGGTTGTTCGCGGCTAATAATTTCGCGATGAGTTGCCTCAGTGATCTCAACGAATGGCACGATTTGATGGAGCTCGATAAGTGTGAGACCCGATTTGATTGCGTTCGAAAGAAGTGTGGATGGAAGGGTGGAAAAGGTGCGGCCGATTTCCACCATCAGCGCGGTGACGTTGCGGTCGACCAAATTAGAAACGTAGGTAGCGATTTCGCTGGGACGGCGTCCGACCAAGCCAAGGCCGGTCGTCAGGAGCACCTCGCCGCCGTGCAGGAGCGGACTAATTTCGAAGATCTCGCTCGTGTGTACCCACCTCACCGAACGCGCTAGTCCATCCTCGCCGGCGACCACGAGCGGGCGGGCGCGCTCAATTTGAGGCATCTGGAGGAGTTCAGCGAGGGTGAGCATCCCCCAAGGCTCGGCGAAACGAGACGCTATGTCAATATAAACAAGAAAAAATTGACGTTATGTCCCTAGTGAAGAGAGGGGTCTTCGCGCCACTCTTACCTCACCTACGTAGGTCCCTCAGGAGGGTTCATGGATTACAAGAACATTCGTCGTGGAATCGCCCTAGTTGGCGCTGCCGCGATCACGTTGGCGCTCGCCGCTTGTGGCGGTAGCACCGGCTCATCAACCGAGGCAGCTGCAGACGCTGCCGCACCAGCGACTCTTAAGGTTTCTGGCGCATTCTCATCCAGCATCGAAGAGCCATGGGATGGCGTTGTTGACGCTGCTCTCAAGGAAGCAGCTGCATCTGGTGAGATCACATACAAGATGGTCGACAAGATCGGCTACGCATCTGGAGCAATGGAGCGCACGCTTCGTCAGATTGCCGAAGAAGATAAGCCAGACATCATCTTTGGTGATTCATATGGCAATGAAGAAGCTGCTCGCGCGGTTGCTAAGGATTACCCAAACATTGCATTCGTTATGGGTTCCGGTGGCGGACCGTCCGGTTCAAACTTCTCTGTCTTCGATAACTGGATTCATGAGCCAGCATTTGTTTCTGGAATGCTCGCTGGTGGACTCACTAAGACCAACACCATCGGCATCGTTGCCGGTTACCCAGTGCCAGAAGTAAACCGCATTGTTAATGCGTTCATTGCTGGTGCTCAAATGCAGAATCCAAAGGTGAAGGTAAAGACCACATTCATTTCTTCGTGGTTTGATCCAGCTGCCGCAAAGGATGCTGCACTTGCACAGATCTCTGCCGGTGCTGACATTCTCTTCGCCGAGCGCTCAGGCGTTATCGAAGCTGCACAAAGCAAGGGACTTCTCTCATTCGGAAATCAAATGGACCAGAAGTCTGTTGCACCTGACTCTGTAGTAACTTCAAACGTGTGGAACATGAAGCCCACCGTTGATTACATCGTGGCTCAGGTCAAGGCAAAGTCGTACACCTCTCAAGATCTCAAGGACTTCTCCATGGTTGGCAAGGGCGGCGCAACGCTTACCGAAATCAACCAAGGCGTTAAGGGTGGCGTTCCACAAGCGCTCGCTGACGCTGCAATGGCCAAGTTCGAAGAGATTCGCTCGGGCGCTTTCCGCGTTGATATCAGCGAGGGTCAACCAGCTGGTTCAACCGTCAAAGCCGCAAAGTAATACAGAGTAATACCGAGTAATCCCGAGTAATTCGAAAGGTTCATCATGAGTACGGCCGACGTAGTGACTGGTAATTCAGTTGCTACGTCGGCCGTTTCATTATCCGGTCTTCGAAAGGTCTACGGAGATGTGGTTGCAGTTGCGAAAGTTGATTTAGAAGTAAGGACCGGCGAAATTCATGCTCTCTTAGGAGAAAACGGAGCCGGCAAAACTACGTTAATGCGGTTGCTTTATGGGCTTGCTAAGCCCGATGCCGGCTCAATATCTATCGACGGCACTCAGATAGCGATTACCTCCCCTAAGGTGGCACGCGCAGCCGGAATCGGCATGGTGACTCAACATTTTTCATTAGTGAAAACAATGACGGTCACAGAAAATTTAGTATTGCAGGATGCGGGGTTCTTTTCACTTGATCTTGCCGGTGCTCGGAAGAAACTGCTTACTCTTTGTGAAGAAATCGGACTCGAGATTGATCCTGATGCTCGCATTGATTCGCTCCCCGTGGCTATGCAGCAACGGGTCGAGATTCTTAAGGCGCTAGCCGGAGGTTGCAAAGTTCTCATTCTTGATGAACCGACGGCTGTACTTGGTCCGCAAGATGTGGACTCACTCTTAGATGTTATCCGTCGCTTGCGCGACACCATTGGCCTCTCCGTCATTCTTATCACGCACAAGATGCATGAAATTTCTAAAGTTGCTGACAGGGTCTCAGTACTCCGTCGCGGCGAAATCGTGGCTACGGAAAATGCGAATGGAATGTCAATCGCCTCTCTTACCTCTCTCATGGTGGAGGGAGTGCAACAGGAAGTGGTGGAGGAGGGCATTCGCTCTTCGCACGGCGCTTCGGTCTTAGAGATTAAAGACCTCACGGTGCACCTTCGTGGGCACGACGTCATTTCAGATCTCAGTTTAGAAGTTCGTCGCGGCGAGATCGTTGGTATCGCTGGCGTATCTGGCAATGGTCAGAGCGAATTAGTGCAAGCGCTCTCCGGAGTATTTGCTCATCAGACAGGTGAGATTTCAGTTGACGGGAAAGTTGTTAAGGGAGGATCACCCGCCGCATTTGCCCAGGCTGGCTTCGGACGCCTCGGCGAAGACCGACATGCGAGCGCGGTGAGTGCACTCACCGTGGAAGAGAATTTGATCCTTGACCGATTGCATTTCTTTTCAAAGCCCGGGCTATTACTCAAACGAAAGATCCGTAAATTCGCCGAAGAATCCATCACCAATTTTGCGATCAAGGCCAAGCCCGATCAAGCTATTGGAACTTTGAGTGGCGGAAATATGCAAAAGGTCTTGTTGGCTCGGCTCTTTGGGGAACGCCCACTCGCCGCAGTCGTTTCGCAACCCACCCGGGGATTAGATGTTGTTTCCACGGGTTATGTGCGCCAACTCCTCATGATCGAGCGTAACGCGGGGGTGGGGATCCTCCTTGTGAGTGAAGACCTCGATGAAATTCTGGAACTCTCTGATCGCGTACTTGTGATCTTCAAGGGAAAAATTGTTGGCGAAGTTGCGCGCAACGAATTTGACCGTGTCGCCATAGGCGCCATGATGGCGGGTGTCTGAAATGAAACTTCGCATTGCACTTCGCGCAAACCGTCCATGGTGGCTTTCACCGGTGTTGATCGCGATTGCCATCATTCTCACTTTCATTATTTCGTCAGCCATGATTCGTTGGGCGGGCGCTAATCCGTTCGCTGCGTTTAAGTATTTGCTCGGCTCTCCCCTTCAAAGCAAATTTGGAATTACTGAAGCAATTCTCTCGGCAACCCCACTCGTGCTTACCGGTGGCGCGGTCGCGCTCGCTTTCCGAGCGGGTTATTGGAATATCGGAGCTGAGGGCCAACTCTTAGCGGGCGCAATATGCGCAACCGTGGTGGGTTTGCATGCTGACGGAATGCCACATTGGCTTGGAATTATTCTTGTAGTGATCGCTGGTGCAGTCGGTGGCATGCTCTGGGCGTTCGTACCAGCGCTACTTCGCTCACGGCTTGGCATCGATGAAGTAGTCACCACTCTGCTTCTCAATCCCGTAGCGCTCCTTGTTGTCACTGGATTGCTCAATGGTCCGTGGCGAAACCCGGAAACGCAGTTTCCCGAGACCAAAGTACTTTCAGAAAATATCTTCTTCCCGAAGGTCTATCCGGGCTCTCGTATTCACCTTGGCCTCATCATCGGCATTGTCGCCTTGGCAGTGTGCTGGTGGGTGGTAGGTCGCACCGCTGGTGGTCTCAAGATGCGCGCGGTGGGGCTCGCCCCGGGAGCTGCACGCATTGCGGGACTCAAGGTAGAGAAGACTCTCTTCACCACAGCGCTTGCCAGTGGAGCCATCGCAGGTATCGCTGGTGCAGGTGAAGTTGCAGGTGTCGCCCACCAGCTCACAGACGGTATCTCTCCGGGCTTTGGATATACCGGTGTAGTGGTGGCCACCTTGGCCGCTCTGAGTTTCCCCGCAGTTCTACTCATCGCATTTGTGCTTGGCATCATCAATGTGGGCTCCTTCTCCGCGAGCCGCGCCCTTTCTATTCCTTCAACAATTGGCGAAGTGGTGCAAGCCGTACTCCTTACGACTGTGGTTTCTGCCCTTGTCTTTATGAAGTACCGAATAGTTCTTGATAAGGGGAAACATCGTGATTGAGACCCTGATCGGAATTATCGGCGCGACTCTGCGCATTTCTACACCGCTTGTATTTGCTTCACTAGGTGAGGTAATTACTGAGCGGGCGGGAATGCTCAACCTCAGCATCGAAGGCACCATGTATACCGGTGCATTTGTAGGCATCACGGTGGCTGCACAAACAGGAAGCCTGACTACGGGATTAATCGCCGCGATTATTGCGGGAGCCATCGTTGGGTGCGTCATGGGATTCTTGGTCGTCACACTTGGAGTGAACCAACACGTTGCTGGCTTGGGTCTCACCTTGTTACTGATCAGCGCATCAAATACGGCAAATAGAATTCTCTTCACAAATAAAGATGGCATGGTTCGAGTGGATCCGTGGAAGCCTTTTGATTTCGCTGGTCCCATCTTCAGCCAATACTGGCTCACTTATGCTGCGTTTCTTATTCTCGCTCCAGCGCTCTGGTGGCTGCTCTGGCGTTCCGGTATCGGAATCCGAATTCGTGCAGTGGGCGAGAATCCTGAATCCGCAGATGTTGCTGGAATTTCTGTCGCGCGCACTCGTTACTTTGCACTAGCCCTTGGTGGCGCTTTGATGGCGGCTGGCGGCGCCTTCATCACTTTGGCGTTCCTTGGTTCGTTCACTATCAACATCATCAACGGGCGCGGCTGGGTGGCTATCGCGCTGGTGATCTTCGGGCGCTGGGGAATTTGGCGGACGGTTTCCGGTGCACTTCTCTTCGCACTTGTCTCTGCAACGCAGCAGCAATTGCGGTTAGTGCCCGCGCTCTCGCACTTACCTTTCGAAATTTTGCTCGCACTTCCTTACTTGGCAGTGATTGCAGGTTTGGCCATTACGGGCAGAAACGTTCCTTACCCCGGCGCCTATCTCAAGCCCTACCGACGACTCTAAGGAGAAACGATGAACGACAAAGAGTTCTACCAACACGCACTTAACGAGGCAAAGCTCGGTCGCGCGGAGGGCGGTATTCCGATCGGTGCTGCGCTTGTAGTCGATGGAAAGGTGCTTGCAGTCGGACATAACCGACGTGTGCAGATGGGTAGTTCCATCCACCACGGCGAGACAAATTGCATCGAAAATGCTGGCCGCCAGCCAGCCTCGGTCTATGCCCGGGCCACCCTCTACACCACTCTTTCACCGTGCTACATGTGCGCCGGCACCGCCCTGCTCTACAAAATTCCGCGCATTGTCATTGGTGAGAGCCGCACCTTCCAAGAGACCGAGAGTTTCCTCAAGTCCCAAGGTGTGGAAATCGTGCAACTAGATGACCCAGAGACCTACCAACTCATGCAGGACTTCGTTCGCGAATGCCCAGAACTCTGGAACGAAGATATCGGCGTCTAGTCGCGGCCTTCGAAAGGTTCGTGGTTGGATAGTGGGAACGAAGGAGATCACATGAGCCAACCCCCAGCAAATCCAGCCCGCGGTAAAGAAGTCTTTGCTCTCGACCGCGCCCACGTCTTTCATTCATGGTCGGCCCAAGGCGCTATTTCGCCCTTGCCGGTTGCCGGTGGTGAGGGTTCGTACTTCTGGGATTACGACGGCAATCGCTTCCTCGACTTCTCATGCCAATTAGTTTTCACGAATATCGGATTCCAACATCCGAAAGTAGTCGCCGCGATTCAGGATCAAGCAGCTCTGCTCTCCACGATTGCACCTCAACATGCCAACGAAGCTCGTAGCGAAGCGGCTAAGCGAATCACAGCGCGCGCGAGTGATCACCTCAACAAGGTCTTCTTCACCAACGGTGGCGCCGACGCTATTGAAAACGCGATTCGTATGGCGCGCATTCACACTGGCCGTACCAAAGTGCTCTCCTTTTATCGTTCGTACCACGGCAACACTGGCGCGGCTATTAACGCAACAGGCGACCCACGTCGTTGGCCAAACGAATTTGCTCACGGTCACGTGCACTTCTTTGGACCTTACGCCTACCGCTCCTCTTTCTGGGCAACCAACGAAGCCGAAGAATGTGAGCGCGCACTTAAGCACCTCGAAGAAGTAATTACTTTCGAAGGTCCAAACACCATCGCCACCATCGTCATCGAATCTGTCGTGGGCACAGCCGGTGTGTTGATTCCTCCTGCTGGTTATCTCGAAGGAGTACGCGCGCTCTGCGATAAGTACGGCATCATGTGGATCGCCGACGAGGTCATGGCCGGTTTCGGTCGCACAGGTAAATGGTTTGCTTACCAACATTGGAGCGCAGAACCAGATCTCATCGTTTTCGCTAAGGGTGTTAACTCCGGTTATGTTCCTCTCGGTGGCGTAGTTATCTCTGATGCCATCGCAGCAACCTTCGATCAGCGAGTATTCCCAGGCGGATTAACGTATTCCGGCCATCCGCTCGCCTGTGCTGCCGCCGTGGCCACACTCGATGTCATGGCAGAAGAGAACATGGTCGAACATGCTGCACATATTGGTGAAAACGTATTAGGACCAGGGTTGCGTGCGCTCGCGGAACGTCATCCAATGATCGGCGAAGTCCGCGGTCTTGGTGTCTTCTGGGCGCTTGATCTTGTGAAGAATCGCAAGACGCGCGAACCCATCGCACCGTACGGCGGAACTAGTGCAGCAATGAATGAACTCGTTGCCGGATGTAAGAAGCGCGGTCTTATGCCGTTCACAAACTACAACCGCATGCACGTTGTGCCACCATGCAATGTTTCTGAAGTTGAAGTGAAGGAAGGGCTCGCCATCATGGACGAAGTCTTCACTGAAATTTCAAATCATTACGAAGGCTAATTATTGCGAGTTGGTTATCGCGTAGCTTTCATGATCTTGTTGAGGTGCTTTTCGAAGATTTGGCTTACTTCGCGAGCGCCCGCGCTATTCATAGTTTGTATCGGCTTGCCATAACCTTCGGCTTGCTGGAAAGCGATGCGATCTGGAATCGATGGCTTAAGTACTTGCTTGCCAAAGAGATCACCAAGCTCAGCGATACGAAAATCATGCTCTTCGCTGACTGATCGAACGCGATTGGCGAGCACACCCAAGAGATGAAGCGAAGGATTGTGTTGTTTACGGATCTCTTCGATCTCTACGGATGCGCGTTCGGCGCCTTGCAAACCAAAGTATGAAGGTGTGGCGACAATTAACGCTTGATCGCTGGCTGAAAGCGCCTCGCGGGTAAGTGAACCGAGAGAGGGTGGGCAGTCAATTAACACCAAGTCGTAACCTTCAAGGCGTCGAAGTACTTTGCCCAGGTGCGGATGGAAATTTGCAGCATCACGGAAAGAATCGTGCTTGATGAGGTCGGGTGAGGAGCAGAGAACATCGACCTCGCCCGGGGCTACTTCCCAACTGCACGCGGTGAGCGCTTCATGCAAAGTGTCGAGGGTGGGATGAGCGAGCACGTCGGCGGCGGTCTTCTTCGGCTTCTGTGCGGCCAGAATGGAGGTGGCATTTCCCTGCGGATCGAGATCAATGACTAGGGTAGCTAAACCCTTTACGGTGGCCGCTCCGGCCAACCCGAGGACGACGGAGGTCTTACCAACTCCACCTTTAAGACTGAGAACGCTAACGATAGGCATGGGAAGAGTCTGCCGGTTTCGTAGCTCTTCCGAAAGTCCTATTTCCTCAATGATTGATGGGTATTAGACGACCCGTTAGACCACACCATAGAGGCGATCGCCGGCATCTCCGAGGCCCGGAACGATATATCCGTGCTCGTTGAGGCGCTCATCGAGTGCGCCGGTGACGATGGAGACCGGGACCTTCGTGCGACCATCGAATGCTTCCCGCATAGCGGCCACTCCTTCAGGGGCGGCGAGCAAGCAGATGGCGGTGATGTCGTCGGCGCCGCGATCGATCAGGAAGTTGATCGCCGCGACCAAGGTGCCGCCGGTGGCGAGCATTGGATCGAGCACGTAGCACTGGCGACCCGAGAGGTCATCTGGAAGGCGCGTGGCATAGGTAGAGGCTTGCAAGGTCTTCTCATCGCGAATCATGCCGAGGAAGCCGACTTCAGCGGTGGGCATCAGCCGGGTCATGCCTTCGAGCATGCCGAGACCGGCCCGCAGGATCGGCACGACGAGTGGACGTGGGTGGGCGAGATGTACGCCCATGGTGGGGCCCACCGGGGTGCGGATAGCGAGGGGCTCAACTCTCACATCGCGGGTGGCTTCATAGGCCAGCAGAGTGACGAGTTCGTCAGCTAACCGGCGAAAAGTAGGGGAGTCTGTCCGCTCATCACGAAGAGCAGTCAATTTATGGTCAATCAATGGGTGATTCGCTACATGTATACGCACACCGTCAGCCTAGTTGGGGATATGGTCACTTACCAAGAGGTGGCTATCCAACCGCCTCTCCGCGTGCCACGATGGAGTCGAAAGGAGTCTTCATGAGTACCAATGAAGTCCTTGAGAGCCCGGTGGATTTTGCATTTGCTGCCTGGCACGAAGACGGGCGCTGGGTCGTTAACCCGCTGCCTTTAGATCTCGCCGACAATATCGATGCGCTCATCAGAGAGTTACAACACGAAGCGCAAAATGGTGGCGCTATCTGCTTGATGTCAATCAACGATGAGTGCTTCATCGCAATTCGCGTGCTCGGTGAAGATGTGCGCATTCTGGTAAGCGATGTGGTGATGGCAACCGAATGGCCCATCGCCGCCGAAGCATTAGATCGACTCGGATTTCCGATGCCTGATGCAGATGACGATGATCAATTAGCGGGCGATGCCGGAATATTTAGTGACCTTGGTTTCTCTGCAATGGAGATGGCTGCACTCTGCGATGACATGGAACTTTTTCCTGATGAGCAACTCGAAGCAATCGCGCATCGTCTTGGTTTCGGAAGTGAGTTCGAAAACTTTCTTGACTTCAGCTCCCGATAACGCAGACATTTCAAGGGGTTTTAAATGAGTGTGGTGCCTGAGATCTATCTGCAAACTATGGAAAAAGCGATGGCGCTCGCAGATTTTGCTGCGGCCACATCTGCAGATGTTCCAGTCGGGGCAATAATTATTAATTCTGCCGGTGAAATAATTGCGCAAGCTGGAAATGCGCGTGAGGCGCAACATGATCCGACTGCGCACGCCGAAGTACTTGCAATTCGTTACGCAGCAGAACGTTTAGGAACGTGGCATTTAGAAGATGCTACGTTGGTAGTGACACTCGAGCCATGCGTGATGTGTGCCGGAGCGATTGTTTTAGCGCGCATTGGTCGCGTGGTCTTTGGTGCGTGGGATCCCAAGGCAGGTGCTGCTGGTTCACTCTTTGATATTTTGCGAGATCGTCGCCTGAATCATCGCCCGGAAGTTATTTCGGGCGTCAAAGAAGCAGAGTGTTCCCAGCAATTGAAAGCCTTCTTTGAAGAACAAAGGGAGCGACCCCGGGAGTAGCCCGTTCGACTTCCTGGCGAATTTCACCTCGCATTTCACCCTGGTATCGTCTCTCCCGGTGGCGTGTCCGAGCGGCCTAAGGAGCACGCCTCGAAAGCGTGTGTGGGGGTAACTCCACCGTGGGTTCAAATCCCACCGCCACCGCCAGAAAAGTGCCACGCAGAAGCCCTTCAGATAACCTGAAGGCATGGCAATCATTAGCGATCTCTACATCAACGGCGCCTGGACTAAGGGCACTGGCCGTCTCCCGGTTTATGACCCTAGCGACGGCAGCGTTATTGCCGAAGTGGCCACATCCGATGAAGCGCTCTGCCTGGCTGCGGTCGACGCGGCAGATGCTGCAGCGAAGAGTTGGGCCGCTACGGCACCACGTGTCCGCGGAGAAATTCTGCGCCGCGCATATGAATTGATGATCGCCGAAGTTGATTCACTTGCCGAAATCGTCACACGCGAAAATGGAAAAGTTCTCGCAGATGCACGAAACGAAATCATCTATGCCGCCGAGTTCTTCCGCTGGTTCTCTGAAGAAGCGGTGCGTATTAATGGTGAGTTCCGTCAAGCGCCCAGTGGCGACAAGCGCATTCTGGTCACGCATCAACCAGTGGGTATCTCTCTACTAATTACGCCATGGAATTTCCCAGCCGCTATGGCTACCCGCAAGCTAGGTCCTGCACTTGCGGCTGGTTGCACCACTATTTTAAAGCCAGCTGGAGAAACACCACTCACTGCGCTCGCGATCGTAGATATTCTCAATCGTGCGGGCGTTCCTGCTGGCGTGGTCAACGTTATTCTTCCGGTTCCTACCGGTCCATCGATTAGCAAGATTCTCCACGATCCTCGGGTCCGCAATCTTTCATTTACTGGTTCTACCGAAGTCGGTGCACTACTTATTCGCGAAGCAGCCGATCTGGTGATCCGCACTTCGATGGAACTCGGCGGCAACGCACCATTTATCGTCCTCGATGATGCCGATGTGGCTGCAGCTGTCTCTGGCGCCATGATTGCGAAGATGCGAAATGGTGGCGCAGCATGCACCTCCGCTAACCGTTTCTATGTGGCGAAGAAAGTTGCGAAAGAATTCACCGAAGGAATGTCGGCTGCGATGGCTGGGCTCAAGGTTGCATCCGGACTCGAAGCTGGCGCACAACTTGGACCGAGCGTTTCCGTGAAGGAACGTAACAAGATCGCCGCGCTCGTAGATTCGGCAATTGCCGGTGGTGGCAAAGTTGCCACAGGTGGTGTGGTTCCTGCAGGTGATGGAGCTTTCTATCCCGCAACCGTACTTACGGTCGCAAAAGATAACGACATCTTGAATAACGAAATCTTTGGTCCGGTAGCGCCGATCGTCATTATCGAAAGTGATGAAGAGGCGATCGAATTAGCTAACGCATCGCCCTACGGCTTGATCTCCTACGTCTACTCACAAGATCTTCGTCGCGCTTTGCGTGTTGCAGAGGCCATGGAGTCGGGCATGGTTGCTATTAATCGCGGAGTGATCTCTGATCCGGCTGCGCCATTTGGTGGCTACAAGGCGAGTGGCTTGGGTCGCGAAGGTGGCTTCGATGGCATTCACGAATTTCTCGAGAAGAAGTACATCGGCGTAGAGATCTAAGGTTTTGGAGCGGGTCCGACAACTTGTCCGGGATCTAGCGTCCATTTAGCCGCGGTCGTCGTCCCAACACAGGTCATAGTGGCGCCGTAGAGAATCGCCTTGTCATTTGGCGTTAGACAGCTTCTACCGGGTGCGGCGATGTTTGGTGGGTATGGATCAACGAATTGAGTGCTTCCAGGTTCACCTCTACGACCTTCGAGTGTGGGATTTCCGTACTTGCTGATCGGACCCAGATTTGCAGGAGCTACGTAAGGAGGTTGCGGCTTCGCGTTACTCCACGGTGATGGCGCGATCTTGAGTAAATCTGATTGGTACGTAGAAGAGTTTTTCTTGGCCCACGCAATTTCCGTGACGATGTGGGCGGCGACCTTGGGATAGAACTCCGCCATACTGACACCGAATGCTTCTTTAAATGCTTTTTGGCGACTCGGATTGCATTTCACGTTCGTCGTAGAGTCGCCATCTCCACAGTCAGGCATGATCTTTCCGAGTTTGTCGTAATACGTGTTCACTTTCTTATATCCGTACGTTCCATACAGATACTGGCTTGCCATAGCACCTACCACGTAGTTTTCAACAGGAATATCACCGGCTTTTTCAGGGGCGAGGGTGACTTCTTTACTCTTGAACCAGTCAATGAATTGCTTTTGATTCCAACCCAGAACCTTCGGGCTCGCGTCAGGTCGCGCCATACTGAAAATAAGTTGTATCCAGTAACTTGCAAAAGCCTCGGTGTTGTTGCGGGTGGCAAAGTTTGCGCCAATGTAATCGGCCTGACCTTCAATAACCCACCCGAGCATCGGCGACATATTGCCGCCCATCAAATATCGCTGAGTTACATGCACAAATTCATGTGACGTGGTCTGTGTCCAGAATCCACTCCCGAGTCCTTGCCCGTTAGGTGCGTAGACCATAAAAACGGGGTTGTCGTTCTTATCGAATGCGGGTGCACCGCCGCCGAAGAATCCATGCGGTTCCATTTGAGCTTGCAAATACTTATGGCCAAGCCAATCGCCGAATAACCCTTCCGGAGTCGAGTTGGGCGTTATTTCATCTACTAAGAATTTGAAGTTTTCAGTCGACGCGATGTACACGACAACTTTTTGGTCTATCGGGCGCAGTGATGCCCAGAAGTCAGCGCTGAGCGCTGTGTCTACTTTGATTCCAGTGAGGAGCGCAGGATTGATAGTGGGGTCGATGTGATATTCAAGATTCGGCGTTCGAGTTGATGCGTTCTTTAGTTGCAAGAGGAACTCACTCCGCGCATTCGCCGCTCGAGCATTCCCAAGTATCTGGAGGTCACTCTTCTTCTTTGCGGCGGCAAATCCCGGGTTACTCGGAGCGATCAGTGCCAGAGCTAACGGAAGGATGAGCGCAATTCTCTTAAAAGAGGCGGATCTATTTGTCTTGGTGCGCATACTCAATAGTACTGGCGGCGGCGTCGTCTGGAGCGATGATCGTTTGAAATTTTCTGGTTACTCATAGACAACACACTTTTTGGTCAGGATCATCGCTTCGATGGTTGCGATCGAGAGCACGAGGTCGTCAATTTCCTCGTCGGGATTGCTACCTATATGTGCTCTTAAGTAGTTTAAATAGGTTGCACCGCCGTCAGGCGATACGGCAAAGGTTACAGACCCGTCATTGATCTCATATCGGGTGGCAAGGCCACTCCTCTTTGCCTCGATGCGACCTTCCGCCATCAATTGCTTAGATTCAGTGAGATACCTTTTCTTATGCACGAGTTTCAATACTGGGATCAATCTCCAATAGTTGACTCTGCGAAACGGATTTAATCGATGTGAGAACGGAACTCTGTCTGGCACAGACTGGTAATAGCTCGATGCGGTTCCGTCCTCCATAGATCAAGAATATCTCAAGTCCCGCATGCTAGGGGAACTCTTTTCTTAGACTCAACCTGAGGTGCCGTCACGATCTTACCGTGTATTGTCGCCTGCGCTCGAGCGGTACCGTAATACAAGGTTCGCTGAGCATTTCTGCAATAAACGTAAACGTCCTGGATCAAAATCGTATGTAACGCGCTCACAAACGAATAACGCTTAGTTAGTACAGGCGTCACTCCATGATCTATAAAAAGTCCATTCTTCTTGATTTGAAGTTTGATTTCTAATTGGTTCTGGTCCATGTTGCAGATGGAGCGAAAGATGACCTTCACGGCGTGGCGGTTTTCTTGCTTCAAAATATTTGATGAGATGTGTGCATTGTCGACTTCAAGTCGGCAAGGAGCCTTCTTTTCAATACTTGATGCCATGGTGGGTGGCACCGCAAATACGATTGAAAAGGCGGAGAGAATTGCGATAAATTTCATGCCTCAAGATCGCAATTTTTGAAGCACCGGTAGTAGGGGCTCCACAATCGAGCGGTACAACTCTCATTTTGGTGACTCTATGTAAGAGGTAGATCACCGTAAGGATGAATGGCGGAGGATGCGGGATTTGAACCCGCGATAGGTTTCCCTATACACGCTTTCCAAGCGTGCGCACTCGGCCACTATGCGAATCCTCCGCGTGGAAGCATACGGGGCTTTAAGGCCCGCCCCCCAATCCCCGTAAGTCGCCAGTTCGGGGCTTCATGCGGGAGGCACACCCAGATACACAGTGTGAGCGACCGCCTCTATGCTTTCCCCAGATCCCCCGCGCGGCGTCACCGCGCGGAACTCCCCCAGGGCCGGAAGGCAGCAAGGGTACGCACGCTCTGTCGGGTGCGCGGGGGATCCTCTACGAAAGGTGCTTATGCTCGCCCTCTACCGGAAGTACCGGCCGTCGCGCTTTGCCGACGTCATTGGGCAAGAGCACGTCACCGTTCCGCTCTCGAATGCATTGAGTAGCGGACGCACTCATCACGCTTATCTCTTCTCCGGTCCCCGTGGTTGCGGAAAAACTTCGAGCGCGCGCATCTTGGCTCGTTCACTTAATTGCGAGCAGGGTCCCACTCCAGATCCTTGTGGCAAATGCCAGAGCTGCATGGACCTTGTGGCGAACGGCCCAGGCTCCATCGATGTTGTTGAACTCGATGCCGCCACACATGGTTTGGTTGATGATGCTCGCGATCTGCGCGAGAAGGCATTCTTCTCACCGGTTGCTGGTCGATACAAGATCTACATCATTGATGAGGCACATCAACTCGGACCAGGCGCGGCAAATGCACTTCTCAAAGTTGTCGAAGAACCACCTCCGCACGTGGTCTTTATCTTCGCTACTACCGAACCCGAAAAATTGATTGCCACTATTCGTTCGCGTACACATCACTATCCGTTCCGCTTAGTGCCGCCCGGCATCCTTACGAAGCATCTTGAGAAGATTTGTGAAGAAGAAGGCGTCAAAGTAGCTAAGGGCGTTATTCCACTCGTGGTGCGCGCCGGTGGCGGATCAGTTCGCGATTCGCTCTCGGTACTCGGACAACTTCTTGCCGGTGCTGGTCCCGATGGCGTTACGTATGAAATCGCTATCGCACTTCTTGGTTACACCGATAGTGCAATTCTCGATCAAGTAATTGATTCATTTGCCGCAGGTGATGGCGCAAGTGTTTATCAATCGGTCGATCATCTAGTGGAAGCGGGACATGAACCCCGCCGCTTTGCCCAAGATTTGCTGGAACGCCTGCGCGATCTCATCGTTTTAGAATCCATTCCGCAATCAGCACACTCCATCTTCCGTGAGCTGCCACCCGATCAGTTAGAGCGCATGCAACAACAAGCAGCGCGCTTTGGTCGCGGTTCACTCTCACGCGCGGCCGACGTAGTCAACGAGGGTCTCACGCAAATGCGTGGCGCTACTGCCCCACGTTTACTCCTTGAATTGATCTGCGCTCGCGTACTGCTTCCTGGTTCAGAAGATAGTGAACGGGGCGTACTAGCAAGGCTGGAACGCCTGGAGCGCCGCGGCGATGTGGCGCTGCCATCTACCTCTGTGAAGAGCGCGGTCGCTGCGCCGATTGCAGCGCCTAAGGAAGCTCCTGCTGCTGATGCGCCGGCACCGGTTGCCGCACCAGTAAAGAAAGCGCCACCACGCGCGATCGATGAGGACGAATCACCAGTTGCCGCTCCTCCGGTTGAAGTAAAAAGTGCGCCGGCTGCAAAGCCCACCGGTCCGATCGACTTGCTTGGTGTGCGACGTCTCTGGCCAGAGATCATTGAAAACGTTAAAGCGCGACGTCGCCTCACCTGGTCGCTCATCTCTGCCGGTGCGCAAGTGGCATCGATGGATGACAAGGTCATGGCTGTTTCACTTTCAAACTCCGGTGCCCGTGATTCCTTCATGCGCTCTGGAAGCGATGAAATTCTTCGACAAGCCATCATCGATGTCGTGGGTCTCGATCGTCGCATCGAAGCCATTGTGGATCCTTCAGGTTCGGAAGCATCTCCTTCCTCTAAGGCACCGAAGAAGAGTGCACTCGAGAAGAAGAGCGAGCGCAAAGATGAGCGCGACGACGATGCAACGCTCAATGCAACTTCTGGCGCCGCATTACTCGCGCGCGAATTAGGCGCCGAGATTATCGGCCAGTTCGAGAAGGAATAACGCGCGCTTGTCAGTGGTACGAAGTAAGGTGTGCGTATGTATGAAGGCGTAGTTCAAGATCTCATCGACGAGCTTGGTCGTCTTCCTGGCGTAGGCCCCAAGAGTGCACAACGCATTGCCTTTCACATCTTGCAAGCAGATCCCGTCGATGTACGTCGCCTCGTCGATGTGCTTCGCGAAGTAAAAGAGCGGGTGCGTTTTTGCAGTGTCTGCGGCAACGTCGCAGAAGAAGATCAATGCCGCATCTGTCGCGATGGGCGCCGCGATCACACCGTCATCTGTGTTGTCGAAGAGAGCAAAGATGTGGTCGCCATCGAAAAGACGCGCGAGTTTCGCGGTCGCTACCACGTGTTGGGTGGCGCCATCAGTCCTATCGAAGGCATCGGCCCCGACAACTTGCGCATCAAAGAGTTGATGGTGCGCCTGGCAGATAGCGATGTCACCGAAGTCATCTTGGCCACCGATCCCAACCTCGAGGGGGAGGCCACCGCCACCTACCTCGCCCGCATGCTCAAACCCCTGGGCCTTCGGGTCACTCGCCTCGCGAGCGGCCTGCCGGTGGGTGGCGATCTCGAGTATGCCGACGAGGTCACCTTGGGACGGGCTTTCGAGGGCCGGCGGAGCTTCGATCACTAAAACTTGCTCCCGCTGAGCGTGATTCGTCTCAAATAGTAAGACGATCGCCGTCTCAAAATGTGAGATAGATTGGAAAAGCGGAAAAACCTCCGCCACTCTTCTTCTGTGGGAATGATCGTGCAGAAGTTTGGTGGCTCCTCCGTCGCAGACGCCGAGGGGATGAAGCGGGTTGCCCAGCGGATCGTGGCGACTAAGCGTGCTGGCCACGATGTCGTCGTGGTGGTCTCGGCCATGGGCGATACCACCGATGAGCTCATTGAATTAGCTAATCAAGTCTCCCCGATGCCTTCGGGCCGCGAGCTCGACATGTTGCTCACTGCCGGAGAGCGCATTTCAATGGCGCTCCTTGCAATGGCCATCTCCAATCTCGGACATGAAGCACGTTCTTTCACCGGAAGCCAAGCGGGCATCATCACCGACTCTGCACATGGTCGCGCGCGCGTCATCGATGTTTCACCAGGACGCATTCAAGAAGCGCTTGATCAAGGAGCGATTGCAATCGTCGCTGGTTTTCAAGGCGTCAGCCAAGATACGAAAGACATCACCACACTTGGTCGCGGCGGATCAGATACCACTGCCGTTGCACTCGCTGCCGCACTCGATGCAGACGTGTGCGAAATCTACACTGACGTCGATGGTGTCTTTTCAGCAGATCCACGCATCGTTCCTGCAGCACGTCAGTTAAAGAGCGTTACTTACGAAGAGATGTTAGAACTTGCAGCAAGTGGAGCGAAAGTTCTCCACCTACGTTGCGTTGAATATGCACGTCGTTTCGATTTACCAATCCACGTTCGTTCTTCTTTCTCCAATAAAGAAGGCACATGGGTTGTGAAGGACTATCCAGAAGGAGCCGACATGGAACAAGCAATTCTCGCAGGCGTGGCACACGATCGCAGCGAAGCCAAGATCACCATCGTGGGTGTTCCCGATCGTCCAGGCGTTGCAGCTGCCATCTTCCGCAGCCTTGCTGATGCCGCGATCAACCTCGACATGATCGTGCAGAACGTGTCAGCCGCCGCCACTGGGCGCACCGATATCTCCTTCACCCTTCCTAAGACCGAAGGCCAAACCGGCGTTGCTACTTTGAAGAAGATTCAGGGTGAAGTGGGCTTCGAGTCACTCATTTATGACGATCAAATCGGCAAGCTCTCACTTGTGGGTGCAGGCATGCGTTCACATCCTGGAATTAGCGCCACCCTCTTTGGTGCTATGTCCGACGCGGGAATTAATATCGAAATGATTACTACTTCCGAAATTCGCATTTCTATTCTCTGCCGCGAATCTGATCTTGATCGCGCCGTTCAAGCGGCGCATACCGCTTTCAACCTTGATTCTGATCAAGCAGAAGCCGTTGTATATGGAGGTTCTGGACGATGAGTAGCAAGCCAACCCTTGCGATTGTGGGCGCCACTGGCGCGGTCGGCACCGTCATGCTCGACATTCTTTCGAATCGTCCAGATGTCTGGGGCGAGATCCGCCTCATCGCCTCAGCACGCAGCGCAGGTAAGAAACTCGTCTGCCGCGGCGAGGAACTCACCGTTATCGCTCTCACACCAGAAGCATTTGATGGCGTCGATGTTGCGATGTTCGATGTGCCAGATGAGGTTTCCGCAGAGTGGGCACCTATTGCAGCTGCTCGCGGCGCAGTTGCGGTCGATAACTCTGGCGCATTCCGGATGGATAAAGACGTGCCACTGGTAGTACCTGAAGTTAATCCACTAGAGGCTAAGAATCGTCCGCGTGGAATTATCAGTAATCCCAACTGCACCACGCTTTCAATGATCGTTGCGATGGGTGCGCTTCATGAGGCTTATGGTCTTGAAGAATTAGTTGTGGCTTCCTATCAAGCGGCATCTGGTGCGGGGCAAGCAGGTATCGATGCACTGCGTAAGCAACTTATTGAAGTTGCCGGTACTGACGTGGGCGACGAAGCAGGAGATCTCCGAAAGGTTGTTACCGACAACGGACCGTTCCCGGCCCCTCTTGCAATGAACGTTATTCCGTGGGCTGGTTCGCTCAAAGAAGCCGGTTACTCATCTGAAGAACTAAAAGTGCGTAACGAGTCACGCAAGATCCTTGGTCTTGCAGATCTCAAAGTTTCTGCAACCTGCGTGCGCGTGCCGGTAGTTACAACGCACTCGTTGGCAGTGCACGCACGGTTTGCCAAGCCAGTAAATCGTGAAGCGGCGCAGGCAGTTCTGCGCGATGCCGCTGGCGTGAAATTAGTAGACGAGCCAGAGAACCACATTTTCCCAACACCTGCTGATGTTGTCGGTACAGACCCAACGTGGGTGGGCCGCGTACGAGTAAGCCTTGATGACCCATATGCACTTGATCTCTTCGTATGTGGAGATAACTTACGTAAGGGCGCTGCGCTCAATACTGCGCAGATTGCCGAACTAGTTGCGGCGGAATTCGCGCGCTAGAATCGCCTCTATCGGGGTGTGGCGCAGCTTGGTAGCGCGCGTCGTTCGGGACGACGAGGCCGCAGGTTCAAATCCTGTCACCCCGACCACACCTTCTGCCAAAATTTTCTTACCGCGCCATAACGGGAACTAAACCGTAGACTCAAAAGCATGACCCGTCCCAAAGTAGTGATCATTGGCGCCGGCTTCGGTGGCCTAAATGCCGCTCGCGCCCTGGATCCGATTGCAGAGGTGACTCTCATCGACCGACATAACTTTCAAACTTTTCTTCCGTTGCTTTACCAGGTTGCCACCGCGGGCTTAGCTGCAGACCACGTGGCGCACCCTGTACGTAGCGCTCTTCGTAAGACTTCCGTGAAGTTCTACATGAGTTCACCTGTAGAGATTGATCATGCGCAGAGAGTCCTTACTCTTGAGTCCAATGAGCGAATCTCTTTTGACTACCTGGTCTTAGCCGTTGGCTCTGCCACAAATGATTTTAAGATTCCTGGAGTTGCAGAATTTTCAAAGGGAATGAAAAGCGTGTCAGAAGCGCTGACGATTCGATCGCTTATCATGCGTCGCTTTGAAGACTTGTGTCAGTCGGATGACGACCAGAAGTTATCGATAAGCGTTGTAGGCGGCGGCCCTACTGGAGTCGAAATGGCAGGAGCAATTGCCGAACTTGCTCAAGGCCCGTTGACCTCCGATGCAGCGGCAGCTGCCCAGAAGATACAAGTAAATCTTATTGAAGCCGGTCCCCGGTTGCTTCCTTCGTTTTCGGAGAAACTCTCTGAACGAACTCGAGTGGATCTAGCAAAACTCGGGGTTCGCGTGTTGGTTTCAGCCGCCGTCGCTGAAGTAACTGAGAATCACATCAGGCTGATGTCGGGAGAGGTTCTTGAGTCGCAGATAACTATCTGGGCTGCAGGTGTTAGAAGTCCTGAGATTGTAGAGAAACTCAATATGCCGATGCACTCTGGACGCGTTGACATTCAACCGACGCTTCAAGTAGTGGGACTTCCTCACTGTTTTGCGATTGGTGATGTGGCCGGTGCTAAAGATTCTGAGGGCAAATTACTTCCGATGGTTGCTCCCGTCGCAATCCAGCAGGCCAAATTCTTAGCGGATCAGATCAGAAGAGCGTCATCCGCCCAACCGCTCGCCAACTTTGTTTACCGAGACAAGGGATCTATGGCAACAATCGGCCGACATAAAGCAGTTGTTGAGAGTGGGAAATTACGCCTCTCTGGTCCGATCGCTTGGTATGCATGGCTGTGGCTTCATCTCTTCTACTTGCTTGGTGGAAGAAATAAGATTGGCACTATGGCCGATTGGACATGGAACTACTTCACCTTTGATCGAAGTAATCGTCACATCATGGATAT
>CAIPAI010000040.1 GCA_903863015.1 uncultured Actinomycetes bacterium | reverse complement strand
GTAATCGAGCGGAGCTCCTGGAGCCCGGCGCGGATGGAGGAACCGAAATTAGCTACGTACGCCCCTGAGCCATGCCTGATATCAAGGAGTCCCTGGGCTTCCAGCGCTTTCAGTGCGGTGCGAATGGTGACCCGAGAGACCTGGTACTGCCCCGCTAGATCAAACTCGCTCGGGATCTTCTTTCCCTCACTCCACTCATGGGTCAATATTCGAGTCCGCAATTGGTCCCTCACCTGGGTGGCCAGTGAACCCCGCCCGCCTTTGGTAGTTGCCGGGGAAGGCAGCGCCGAGGACTTTGCAATTGCCATGAGCCGGAGTAACCTTTCGATCAAGTTGTAGGACAACTATTGACTTGAGGAGCAGAGATGTCAAGCGTTCCACGAACGATTGAATGGCGTAACGGCGCGGTGGTACTGCTCGACCAAACGTTGCTCCCCACTCAAGTTGAGACCATCGAGATCACCACGGTCTCGGTCTTGGTCGATGCCATTCAACGTCTCGCCGTTCGCGGCGCCCCCGCCCTCGGAGTCGCCGGCGCACTCGGCGTTGTCCTAGCGATGGATCAAGGTATCCGTGAAAGTTGGAGCCCTGCTCAACTCGATGACGCGATTGACCAAGTACGCAATGCACGTCCTACCGCAGTCAATCTCGCGTGGGCCGTCGACAAAGTGCGTCCCCTCGTTCCGCAAGGAAGAGATGTGGTTTTTGCGGCTGCACAACAGATCGCCGCCGAAGACGAAGCCGCAAATCATGCGATGGGCAAACTTGGCGCCGACTGGTGGTTAAAGAAGGTGGGCGATCGTCCGCTGCGCCTCCTCACACATTGCAACACTGGCTCACTCGCAACCACTGCTTGGGGAACCGCACTTGGAGTGATCCGCGAACTCGCTTCTCGAGGTCGCATCGAAATTGTGTTTGCTGATGAGACAAGGCCACTGTTACAAGGTGCCCGCCTTACCGCTTGGGAGTTAGACCAAGAGGGCATTCCCTACAAAGTGCTTCCCGACGGCGCCGCCGCCATGGCAATCATGACCGGAGAGATCGATGGCGCGCTCATTGGCGCAGATCGCATTGTGAGTAATGGCGATAGTGCAAATAAAATTGGCTCACTCGGTGTGGCTCTTGCGTGCAACGCCGCGGGCATTCCATTCATGGTTGTCGCCCCAGAATCAACCGTTGACCGCTCCATGAAGACCGGCAAGGAAATTCATATCGAATTTCGAAACGATGCGGAAGTTTGTAACTTCGCTGGGGTACGCACTACCCCCATTGGTGCGACTTCGTACAATCCGGCTTTCGACGTCACTCCTGCACGGTATATAGCAGCCGTGGTCACCGAGAAGCGAGTTTACGAAATTGCCAATGGCGAGGATCTCAACACTGGGAGTGCCTCATGAGTATTCCTATTCCGCTACAAGAACTTGTTACGCGTTCACAGGCAATCGGTGCCGATCAGTCGCTCGTGGTCTTCGGTGGCGGAAATACCTCGAGCAAGGGTGATCTCACCGATCATTTGGGTCGCACGCGCGGAGTGCTCTGGGTCAAGGGATCCGGTGCGGATATGCAATACGCCGTGGCACGTGATTATCCAGCTCTTTATCTGGAAGAACTCCTAGCGCTGCGCCAATTCAATGATTTAGACGATGAAACAATGACCGACTATGTCACGCGCGCCCTCGTTGATCCCACGTCACGTCGCCCATCTATTGAGACATTGCTCCACGCATTCTTACCAGCGAAGCACATCGATCACGTGCACTCCGATGCGATCTGCGCACTCACGAATCACCCAGATGGTCCCCGAGCCGTACGAGAAGCACTCGGTGAAGGGTATGCATACGTTGATTGGATGCGCCCCGGATTCTCGCTCTCAAAGATTGTCGGCGAACTCGGCGACGCCGAAGGCGTCATCTTGGCTAATCACGGGCTCGTGGTCTGGGATGAATCCAGCAACGTCTGCTTGCAGAAGACGCATGATGCGGTAGCCCTGGCTGACAAATATTTGGATTCGCTAAATACTCGTCCAAGAGCTAACTTCAACCACGCCGATATGCCACTTGCCGAGTACACCAACTTGCTCTTGGCGCTGCGCGGATCACTTGGAAAGAAGCAAATACTTCGTACAGATTCACGACTAAAAGAAGTGGCCTCACGCTCTGATGCCGCAGAAATCGTTGCCGCGGGGGTTTCTAGCGCTGACCACATGTTGCGCATCCGCCCCAAGTCCGCACTCGTTGACGTAACAGAACCCGCAAAAACCATTGAGAATTACCGTACTGAATACGCGGCTTACTTCGAACGCAATAAGTCACATCTCCCCGAAGGCTATGTCAGCCACGGAAATGATCCGAAAGTAATGCTCGTACCCGGAGTAGGTGCGATTACTGCAGGTGCCACTCGTAGCGAGGGCTCCATGTTGGCCGATATTGCTTTCCATACCCATAGCGTGGCAGCGCGCGTCATCGACGCGTTCGGCAGCGCTTCGACAATCTCTGAGTCAGAGATATTCCGCTTCGACTACTGGCCGATGGAACTGTACAAATTGCAATCCCGCCCAGCTCCTGCAAAATTTGCCGGAAATATTTTCATTGTGACTGGAGCCGGCAGCGGTATCGGGCGAGGCATCGCACTCGAATTAGGACGCCTTGGCGCGAGCGTCGCGTTGGCAGACGTTGATCAAAATGGTCTTGATGACGTAGTGGC
>CAIPAI010000039.1 GCA_903863015.1 uncultured Actinomycetes bacterium | reverse complement strand
AGGAGCGAAATTCCTCCGGCGATCGAGAGAGCGAGCGCTACCTTGGCAGGAGAGAGACCGATGATAAGAGTGAAATAAATGACTTCGACGGTGCGAAAGAGCCCATTACCGATGGTGTTGACCAGAGTTGAGGTACTCAGCGTTCGAATCGCCGGATCGGAGGGGATGGCAGCCGCTCTCAGCCTCTGCAATCTGGTCTTTTCCATCCAGGGAGTCTATCTACGGGGGCAGTTCGGTGTGTTCCTTTATAGACTTCACCCATGAGCGACTTCTCTACAGCCAGCGCACAAATTGCCGCAGTCCATGAAGGCAAGAGAGATGCCCAGGAACTCACCGTCGAGGCGCTCGCACGCATTGATGCAATTGATCGACATGGATATGAATTGAACTCGGTCATCGCACTCGATTTCGCCGCACTTGCGAATTCGGAATCGATAAATCCGGCGCTACCACTTGCTGGACTTCCAGTCTTGATTAAAGACAACGTGGAAGCTGTCGGCCTTCCCGCAAGCGCTGGATCACTCGCACTTCGTGATTACCCGATACAGCAGGATTCAACAATCGCTCGCCGCTTGCGAAAAGCAGGTGCCAACATCATCGGCGCAACCAACCTCTCCGAGTGGGCAAATATCCGCTCTCCCAAATCGACGAGCGGCTGGTCTGCTCTAGGCGGGCTCACCGCAAATCCATGGAAGCATCCACATTCGGCTGGTGGATCATCTTCCGGAACAGGCGCTGCTATTGCCGCTGGACTCGTAGCCCTTGCCGTGGGAAGTGAAACAGATGGATCGATCGTCTGCCCGGCATCTCTCAACGGATGCGTAGGAATAAAACCCACGGTGGGCACAATCCCTCGTGATGGCATGGTCCCGATCAGTTCGAGCCAAGACTCCCCCGGCCCCATGGCGCGCACCGTGGCCGATACCGCACTTCTCCTCGAAATCATCATGAGCGCCCGCGGATTTGTTACCGCGGCGAACGGAGAATTCTCCCCCACCATCGGCTTCGTTAAGTCGTGGACCACAAACCACGATGGCACCAACGCGCTCCTCCACGATGCGGTATCAAAATTGAGCGCTGCGGGTATCAAAATCGTAGAGATTGATGCACCCACGCCCGATGATTCAGTCGGACTCGACGAATTCCACGTACTACTCCACGAACTTCATGATGACTTAGGTGAATATCTCGCAAGACGATGCGGAGGTACGCTCTCTTCGCTCGCCGATGTGGTGGCATTCAATAAGGCCAACTCAGACTTGGAGCTACATCACTTCGGACAGGAGTACTTTGAACTTGCTTTGGAACTCGGCGGTCGGGGTGATGAGTACCTAGCTAAGCGCACACGAAACGTTGAGTGGGCAACTTCTTTACTTAACAACGCGTTCACTGGTGTAGATGTACTCATTGGCGCTACATATGCGCCTGCCTGGTTGAGCAATCTCGGTGGCAGCGATGACCACGGTGGTGCGAGCTGGATCACCACCGCGCCTTCCATTATCGGTGCTCCCGTCGGATGCCTTCCGATGGGACTTGCTGATGGTTTACCTGTGGGCCTAGGCATCGTCGCCCCCGCGTACGAAGAAGAAGTACTCGTGGCATCGATGGCGCGCGTTGAAAAGATTCTTGATATCGGAATATTGCAGCCGAGCTTTCTCCGGTGAATCAATTCCCTAAGTGGGCGACTGAAGAAGTGGTGATCGCACCTTATTCAGATCAGTGGCCCTTGGTGGCGCAGGAACTCATCTCCGAGCTTTCAACAACTTTCGGAAACGATGCAATTGCCATCGAGCACATCGGCTCCACATCAATTCCTGCTCTTGCTGCTAAACCGGTCATCGACATCATGGTGATGATGAAAGACTTCAATGCCATCGACCGAGCAGCGCACAGGCTCACTGAAACACATCCGGCTTGGCACCTTGTTCCTGCGGAGCTCGATGAGCGCCCTTGGCGTAGGTTCATGGTCAAAGTAGTCGCCGATCACCGTTTTGCCCATCTTCATCTCGTACCCGAAGGTCAACCTCGATGGAGGGAACACATCTCATTTCGAGAGGCTCTTCGCGCCGATTCCAGGCTAGTTGAGCAATATGCGGCATTAAAGCGCGATCTTGCAGAACTTCACCGCAATGATCGGGAAAGCTATACAGATGGCAAGGCAGAATTCATTCGATCGGTACTCTCTAGGCACGCAAATGGTAAATTGACATCTTGAATTCAAACTAGGTTGGGGATTATGAAGAGCGTTATTGCTGAGAATTTGGTCAAGACCTACAACAAGGGTGCGGTACGGGCACTTGATGGGTTAAGTCTCGAAGTAGAAGAGGGCACCGTACTTGGCGTACTCGGCCCCAACGGCGCAGGCAAGACCACCACAGTGCGCATCCTCGCCACTCTCCTCAACCCTGATTCAGGGCATGCATCCGTAGGTGGCATCGACGTTCTCAAATCCCCCAGCGAAGTACGCAAGATCATTGGGCTCTCCGGGCAATACGCCGCGGTAGATGAAACGCTTACCGGGTGGGATAACTTGGTGATGTTTGGTCGTCTCTATCACCTCAGTGCCAATGCAGCAAAGGCCCGAGCAGAAGAGCTTCTAGAACAGTTTTCGCTCAGCGAAAGTGGAAAGCGCCCTATCCGCACTTACTCCGGAGGCATGCGTCGTCGCCTCGACCTCGCTGCATCATTGATTGTGAAACCAAAAGTCCTCTTCCTCGATGAACCCACTACCGGTCTTGATCCACGCGGTCGCCAAGAGATGTGGGGCGTCATCGATGAACTCGTCAAAGGTGGGGTCACGCTTCTGCTCACCACGCAATATCTTGAAGAAGCAGATCAACTGGCCGATGAGATTGCAGTCATCGACCATGGCAAGGTCATCGCGCGTGGCACCTCAGATCAACTCAAGTTGCAGGTGGGTGGAGAGCGATTAGAAATTGTGGTGGAGAATCAACACCTCCAGACCACAAATGAAATCGTTGCGCGAGTGAGCGGTGGCGCTACCAGTATCGATGAAGGAATGCGTCAAGTTTCTGCACCCGTCACCACCGGAAGTAAGGCGCTTATCGAAGCAGCTCGCGCGCTCGACGACGCCGGCATCCATCCGCTCGACATTGGTCTCAAGCGCCCGTCACTCGACGACGTCTTCCTCTCCCTCACTGGCCATGTTGCCGAAGAGAAGAAAGAGGAAGAACCGACCGATCCACGTGAAAAGCGTCGAAAAATGAAAGAAGCGAAGAAGGGAGCTAAGAAATGACCGCCATTACCGATGCATTTGTCATTATGAAGCGGCAGTTGCTCCAGCTTGTGCGAGTACCAGAAGTTTTGATTTTCTCCACTATCCAGCCCGTCATGTTTGTGATGCTCTTCCGTTACGTCTTCGGAGGATCCATCAGCACGGGCGAGCCCGGTGGATACGTGCAACTTTTGATGCCCGGTATCTTCGTGCAGACAGTGGCGTTCACCTTGGCAGGCACTGCAGTGGGCCTCGCTGCCGACATGCAAAAAGGTTTAATTGATCGCTTCCGATCGCTTCCCATTTCCCGTGGAGCCGTAGTCTTCGGCCGCACACTTGGTGATGCAGCGCTCAACGTAGTTGTCCTCGGAGTCATGGGTATTGCTGGCTTTATTGTCGGCTGGCGTCCAAGCTCCGGATTTATCCATATCGTTTTCGGATTTCTCTTCTTGCTCGTATTTGGCTTCGCGATGTCATGGATCGGCGTAATTATTGGCTTGTCCGTTCGCGAGGAGCGAGTCGCACAGAATCTCGTCTTCATCTCAGTCTTCCCACTCACCTTCCTCTCCAACGCCTTCGCCCCAACAACGGGAATGCCAAAGGCACTTCAATACTTTGCTGAGTGGAATCCTGTATCGACCATGGTTGCCGCCTGTCGCGAGCTCTTTGGGCTTACGAACCAATTTGGTGCAACTGCTGGATCATTTCCCAGCACACATCCGTTAGCGATGTCCATGATCTACATGGTGTTGATTATGGCTGTGTTCATGCCGATCAGTATTCGTAAGTACATCAAAGCGGCCAACAAGTAGCTACTGAGTTGGCGACGCTAATAGGTAATTTACTGTTCACCTTTTAGCAAGTTTCCGGTAGATCGGTATTCATCTCGCTCCGCGAGTTTGTGGCCATGACAAAACTGCCTATGAAACGAATCCGCATCACTACCGCCGCATTTGCAGTTGTGGCCCTCTCGCTCGTTGGCGTCGCTGCCAACGCAGCAAACAAGCCCGCCCCAAAGCCCACGACAACAGCGAAGCCAACAACGACAGCAAAGCCCACCACCCCAACCAAGACCACACCTACCCCAGCTCCCGGCGCGACACCCAGTGCAACACCGAGCAGCGCACCTACCGCTACCCCCACGCCAGCACCATCAAACGTCTTCTCCATCGCCCTGATCGGCGATATGCCTTATGACGCTCTAGGCCTTACTCAAGCGCCTAACGTGATTAACGAGATCAACGCAAGCGGCGTTGATTTCACCCTTTTCGGTGGCGACACCATGTCCGGCAAGGGCGACAAGTGCACCGATGAGGCGTATCCCGCGCTCAAGACCAACTTCTTCAACAAGTTCGGAAAGCAGATTTTCTACACAGTTGGCGACAACGAATGGGTCGACTGTGATCGCCCAGTCAAGGGAGCATACGACCCTGCAACTCGCCTAGCTTTGGTCCGCTCCACCTTCTTCGGATCTGCTGGCTCTTACGTCAACCTCGGAACTTCGACTCTCAACAATCCGGGCACGACTACTCCGGTAACCGTTCTCCATGACACCACATACCCTGAAATGCAGATGTTTACGTACAAGGGCATCACGGTGATCATTCCGCACATTCCAGGTTCAGCAAACAATTCAGCTGTAGACGGCGTTAAGTGCAAGACCTACAACGACCTCGCCAAGGATGGCGACGCTGCTGAGTTCGCCGCCCGCGATGCCGCTAACGTCGCGTGGATCAACAAGGGGTTCGGCAAGGCGTACTCTGATAACGCCATTGGCGTCATTGTTCTTACCCAGGCAAACATGGATTGGGAAGGCTACTTGGCCGGCCAAGCTATGCCAAATACGGAATGCACATCTGCTTACGATGCAGACAAGCAAGCGCTTCTCACGAACACCATCCAGTTCAAGAAGCCTGTTCTGCTTCAAAATGGTGATGAGCACTGGTTCCAATTGGATATGCCGATGAACGAAACTGCAGGAAAGCTCGTACAAAGAGATAAGGGCTCACTCGTGGAGAACTTCACTCGCGTGCAAACCTTCGGTTCAGCTTTCAATCACTGGGTTGAATTGGTGGTAGATCCAAGTTCTGCCAACCTCTGGACCTTCAAGACGCACATCGTGAAAGCAAACGTAGCTACTCACGGCTAAGAGTAGAAAAGCAAATGGCCCGGTGCTCGCACCGGGCCATTTGCTTTTGCAAACGAGATTTACTTAAAGCCTTTCTTGGCCTGCTCGCGAAGAGCTGCTCGAGTAGGTTCACCCGAGAACCACCAGAGACCAAACGCGGCAACCATAGCGAGTGGGAAAATTGCCACGCTCACAGAGCTTTCGCGATTAAAAGCATTGATGATCGATGTAAGAGCAAAGATGACCGCAAAGAGGCGAACAGTTTTATCTGGGCGGAATAAAACGCGGATAGCTCCGAGCGACATTACAATTGCGGTAGCGCTCACCAAACGATCCGTCGCGGGTACATGATCAATTCGACTACCTAGCGGAATGCCGGCGAGCACGCTCAACTGCACCAAGATGAAAAGAATGAGAACTAAGAGAGTGATTCGTTTCATGAGACTATGCCTTCATCTTTCCTAATTCGTCGTCCCAGTGAACGCGTTGCCAGCCAGCCGATCAATAAGAATCCACTTGCTACAAATGCAGCGTTTCTACTTGCTGTGGAGAACGCTGCCTTCGCTTCGATAGCTACATCTGCGGTCGCGGGATTTGCTTGTAACCCAGCGATCGATCCGCCTGCAGAACTCACTACCCCATCAGTGAGAGCCGTTCGCGTCGCAGCCGGGATTTGAGTTTGGTTTTCAAGGCGAGAGTTGAGAGAGGTGCCCAGCGAGGAAAAGAGCACGGTGCCCAAGATTGCAATACCGAGCGCGGAACCAATCTGTCGCGTCGTGCTCGCAATTCCAGATCCTTGCCCGCTCTTCTCCAGAGGAACTTCAGCAAGCACAACTCCCGTGAGTTGTGCCGTTGCCAGACCCACTCCCATGCCGTAGATGAAGAGTGGGATCACGATAAGCCAGGTAGATGTAGTCGGCGAGATCACCAGAGCGATGGCAGCTACTCCAATGAGCTCCAACAAAATCCCCAGACGTACTACTGCAACAGGGCCGCGTTTGGCGCCGACCGGTCCGCCAGCTCCGCTTGCAAAGAATGAACCAATTGCGAGAGCCAGCAAAACTACGCCTGTTCCAAAGGCCGAGTAGCCACGTACGTTTTGGAGCCAGAGCGGCAAGGAAAAGAGAAGTCCAAACTCGCCAAGGCTCACGATCGCTGACGCAATGTTTGCGTTACGGAAAGAATTGATTTTGAAGAGGGAGAGATCGAGCAGTACCGGCTTCCCGAGTGCGTTGAGTTTCAATTGCACCTTCGCGAAGATGAAGATGACCGCGATTCCCAATACGAAAAAGAGTGGAATCGGGGAAATCCCCCACGTCCAGTTGACACCTAGGAGCGAACGATCGCCAAGGCTCCCCCACCAACCGTAGGTGCGCCCTTCAATCAATCCAAAAACAATCGCACCGATGCCCAAAACTGAGAGTAAGGCACCCACGTAATCGGCACCGCTCTCCGCTTCGCCGCGTGACTCTTTCACACACAGGGATACTCCAACCAGTACCAACAACCCGAGCGGAATATTGATGCCGAACGCCCAACGCCACGTGAAATCAGTAGTGAGCCAGCCACCCAGAAGCGGACCCAGTGCCGCAGTACCACCAATGGTGGAGCCCCACACTGCGAACGCGATGCCGCGTTCCTTTCCGAAGAATGTGGAGTTGAGTAACGAAAGAGAGGTCGGCAACATCATGGCACCACCGATGCCCTGCACGAGACGTGCGGCGATGAGTAGGTTTCCACTCCCCGACGTCGCTGCCACCACACTTGAAACGATAAATACCAGGACACCGAGCGAGAACATCTGACGGCGCCCGAACCGATCCGCAAGCCTTCCAAAAACCAAGAGCAAAGATGCGAAGACCAAGGTGTATGTCTCTTGGATCCATTGCGCTTGCGTGGAAGTGATCTTGAGATCTTCAATAATGGTGGGCACTGCCACATTTACGATGGTGGCATCAACGATGATCATGGAAACGCCTAGGGCGATAAAGAAGAGCCCAACCCAGCGCTTCTTAGCCATCAAGCACGACCAAAGTCATCTTCGAAACGTTCAATATCTTCCTCATCAAATGAGGTACCCGTTTGGACTTCCACAAAGACCACTTGATCGGTCGGAGCGGAAATTCGATGTTTAGCCATGACGGGGATATCAATGCTCTCCCCAGCCCCCAGTCGGTGCACCACCCCATCTAAGGTGACCTCTGCATGACCCGAAATGATCAGCCAGTGTTCAGCCCTAAATTCGTGGCGTTGGTAGGAGAGGCGCTTGCCCGGATCAACCCAGACACACTTCACCTGATGGTGGGTCGCGCTCTGCAGCACCTCGTAATGGCCCCAAGGGCGCACGTTCTCGCTCATCACCTCCCTACTCTATGGGCAATTACGCCTAAAAAGGCGCAATAACAGGCGAGCGGTAGGCTGATCTCAATGAATACGTCCACCGAAAAGCCCACCCCAGCCACCTCGGCAGCGGCCCTACCAACTCCGCGCTTGCGCGGGGTCATCCACCTCGTCATGTCTCCACTCGCCCTGGTGGCCGGCCTTACTTTGGTGACCTTGGCGGCCTCTCTACGCGGCCGGATTGCTGGTGCGCTCTACACGCTGACCGCCGTCCTACTCTTTACTTGCAGCGCCCTATACCACCGCGGAAAATGGAAACCTGAAGTGAAGGCGGTCTGGCGCCGTATCGACCACGCCAACATCCCCATCCTCATTGCCGGCACCTACACACCTTTTGCGCTCTTCTTACTTTCTAAAACCAGTTCCATCGTCATGCTCTGCGTTATTTGGGGCGGTGCCATCGCCGCAGCCACATTCCGCGTCCTCTGGATGAATGCTCCTCGATGGCTCTATGTACCGGTGTACATCGCGCTCGGCTGGGTCGCAGTAATTTACATGCCCACTTTCTGGCAACGTGGTGGCGTCCTCGTCTGCTCACTCATCATTCTCGGCGGTATTTTCTATTCCGTCGGTGGGATCTTCTACGCCCTTAAGAAACCGAACATCTCTATCAAGTGGTTTGGATTCCATGAGCTCTTCCATGCACTTACTGCAGCTGCTTTCATCGCTCAATTTATTGCCGCACTTCTTGTGATCCTCTCTCCACCTGTCTAATCCCAGCCTGTCTAACTCAAGGATTCAAAATGACTCATCGCTCAGCCATATTTGCACTTGCCGACAAGTACATCGACGAACTGGCAGCCATCAACCCGATCACGGCAACGAATTTGGGCATCTCCGGCCATGATGACAAATTGCCTGATTATTCACTCGCCGGAAGCCAATCTCAGGAAAATCATTTCCGGAATACCTTAAGTGCCCTCAAGAAACTCACCCCACTCGACGACGTTGATCGAATTGCAGCTGAAGTTTTCAAGGAGCGCCTCGAATCCTCCCTGGGACTTTACGAATCGATGGAAATGCAACGCGTCATTTGCGCACTCGCATCCCCCGCCTCTGATATTCGACAAGTATTTGAGATGATGGATTCTTCGACCCCCGAGGGAATAGACAACATCATTGCAAGATTGCATGCCATGCCACGTGCGTTTAACTCCTGGCGCGAAAGTTTGCGCGACTTACATCTTGATGGCATGGTGGCCGCCCGCCGCCAAGTGCTTTCGGTGGCCGAGCAAGTCGGATCTCATGGCGCCACGGGCTATCGCACATTTGCGTTAGGCATCAATGCTGGAAATGCACAAACAAAATTGGACCACGCGATCGAAATAGCTTCCGAGAGTGCAACCTCACTCGCGAATTGGCTACACGATGAATATGCTGCCCTCTCTTCGCCGGTCGACGCCTATGGTGAAGAGCGTTATGCACCTTGGGCGCGGCATTACACCGGATCCGAACTCAATCTTCGCGATACATACGAGTGGGGCTTAGCTGACCTGGCCGCCATCAATGAGCGCATGTGGAGGGTCGCCGCGCGCGTAGCCCCACACGCAAAATCTCTGGCCGACGTGGCCGCACATCTTGATCGTGACCCAAAGTATGCGCTGCACGGAACAGAAGAACTGCTCGCCTACCTGCGCAACTTTACCGACGCCGCCATCGAGCGTATGGAAGGGACACATTTCGAGATCGATGACCGAATCAGGTTCTGCGATGTACGCCTTGCTCCGGAAGGTTCCGCAGCTGCCGCGTATTACATGCCTCCGAGCGAAGATCTCTCCCGACCTGGCACCACGTGGTATCCCACGATGGGAATGAATGAATTCACATCGTGGCGCAATGACTCCATCTGGTATCACGAAGCCGTCCCCGGACATCATTTGCAATGCGCCACCGTTGTACTCGAACAAGAGCGTCTCTCGCGCTTTCAGCGCACTGAAGGGTGGACGAGTGGATACGGCGAGGGCTGGGCGCTCTATGCAGAACGCCTGATGGATGAGCTGGGCGCCTTCGAAGATCCCGGCGCCGAACTTGGCTTCCTCTCCGGACAAGCCCTGCGCGCAGCTCGAGTCGTCGTCGACATCGGAATGCACCTCGGGTACAAGGATGAGCACGGCAAGGTCTGGAACGCAGAATCTGCTCGCGAGTGCCTGATCGAGCGCGCGCTCCTCGAGCCAGAGTTCGCTCAATCCGAAGTCGATCGCTATCTAGGCATTCCAGGACAGGCCATCTCCTACAAGGTAGGTGAGCGAGTCTGGATGCAGGTACGAGAGGCCGCACAGGCCCGCCAGGGTGCAGCTTTCGATCTCAAGGCGTTCCACGCTCATGCGCTCCGCATGGGTCCCATGGGGCTTGATCCCTTCGTGGCCGAGATGGCCCGGTGGTAGCTCTCTCCGGCGGCGCGTTCACCCACGCGTCACCTGGGACTGCTTAGATATCGCTATGGCGCACGACGACGAGGATCACATCACCGAAGAAGATCTCTGGGAGCTTCTGCCCGGAAGTGCCGGCAACGACCGCGCCGACATTCTCTACAAGATTAGTGCTCATCTCTACTCGCGTAATAAATACTCTGAAGCCCTCGCCTGCGCACAAGAGTCAGTAGAAATTTTGGAGCGCATCGACACGAAAGATCGCGAAGCTCTCGGACGGGCCCGTTCCGGTGTGGCACATAACCTTAAAGCGATTGGGCAGAACCAAGAGGCGCTTACTGAACTCATGGTTGTGAGCGATCTCTACCATCGGGAATCACTCCCTGATGTGGCTGAAATTGATTGCATGATCGGACGCTGGGCCTACGACGCGAAAGATTTCAATACTGCAGCGAAATATCTCTCCTACTCTTCATCAGAAGCCGGAGATGGAGTCGGAGACCGACATATCGCGGCTCAGGATCGTTTCTATCTGGGACGAAGCCTCTTAAGTATCGGTAAACCTGCAGAAGCGCTCATCGAAATGACCGAAGCGCGCGCAGCGTTCAAAGATCTCAAGAGCGTCTTCGATCTAGCCATTGTTGATGCAGGCTTGGCGGAGTCCTTCGTCGCCCTCGCCAGAATCCCCGAAGCCCACCGCCATGCCCAGCGCGCACTCGATGTATTCACCACGCTAGGTAAGCGCCTCCACTCCACACTCGCGATTCTTCCGCTCGCTCAAGCCCTCTTTCATGAAGGCGAACTCGATGAAGCCCTCCGTTATATCAGCGAAGCCATCGAGATTGAACAAACGAGCGATGAACCCGATATCGAAGAGATAGTGCGATACGAAGTGATCTTGCGAGATATTGTCAGCGCCCTCGGAGAAACAGACCTCTCCGCCGAAATCACCCGGCGACACGAATCCATTCGTGAAATCTCCGATCTATAACCCATTTGATCGGTAGAGTTCCGGCATGCTCGCAAACTTCTCAGATTCGCTCCGAATTTTTCTCCACGTCCTCGGCGCTTCAGTATGGGTCGGCGGCCAGATCGTATTGGCGCTGCTAGTACCGGTCCTTCGCAAAAGAGATGCAGATCTACCTCGCGCCGTAGCACGAGCTTTCAACAAAATTGGGTGGCCGGCATACGCGCTACTCGTCATTACCGGCATGTGGAACATGGCTAACCCGCCGGAGAGAGTCACCTCGGCATACCAGATGGCAGTGGGCATCAAAATGATGCTCGTTGTCATCTCTGGTCTCTCGGCGTACATACATACCAGAGCAAAGAATCCGGCAGCCATGGCTATGTGGGGCGCGATATCAGGCTTAAGTGCACTCGCCACCATGTACGTCGGCGTGACCCTCGCCGGCTAAACGTTTGCTCAAGAATTTCTCAGCAAGGTATGTGCGCAAATCACGCACCAAAATATGGCACTATCAGAGTATGACTTCGCGCTTGGCTGTGGGATTCGCACTCGTTGCACTCCCGTTCTTCGGCATCACAGCGGCCTCTGCAGACGAAACCCCCAACCCCACATCCACCATGGCGCCAGCTCCTGCTCCTGCCCCTGCCCCAACAGAGCAGGAATCAGACGAGAAGGGCGAGAAGGGTGAGAAGCCGCACGTAGGAGAAGAAACCTCCGGCCGCCACCGCAATGGCGATGAAGAGTTTGAAAGTCATGGAATCTTCCACGACGAGGAAGCGCTCTTTGCACTCGGTGGAGCTTTCGTCCTCGGCGCCGGACTTGCTTATGTTGTGCTTCGACGCAAGAAGCGCGAAGAGATCTAGGCCTTACGCTTTAAAAAGTTGGCGTAAAACTTCTGGTCAGTTCCGCTGCCTTTGCGCAATCCGCATTCATTTGCACGATAAGCGGGTCGATGCCATCGAACTTGAGAGTCTCTCGCAATCTCCAACCAAACGAAATTGCCGCCGGCTTATCGTAGAGCTCAAGGTCAGTGCGCCCTAGCGCGTAAGCCTCAACTCGGCGATCAACCCCATTAAAGGTGGGGTTGGTGCCAATCGATATCGCTGCGGGCCAACTCTCTCCATCTGCGTGTAGCCAACCGGCATAGACGCCATCTGCGGGAATTGATGGTTGATACGAAAAAGCAAAATTAGCGGTGGGAAAACCTAACTCACGCCCCCGCGCATCTCCATGGACCACCACGCCTTCAACTACATGAGGCCGTTGCAGCAATTGCCAGGCACGATAAACGTCGCCCGATTCAACTTCTTGCCGGATTACCGTTGAGGACGCAATTTGTGATCCGGTCGTGTAGAGCGCTGCCGTATTGATCTCTACACCGTTGAGAAAAGTGGAATGACGAAGGGTTTCCGGAGTACCAGCTGCTTTAAATCCGTAGGTGAAGTTCTCCCCCACCCAAATGGACGCCGCTTGGAAGTAATCTCGCAAAATGTCACTCTCAAAATCGGCGGGAGAGAGCGCAGCAAAATCTAAATCAAAAGGCCAAGCCACCAGAGCAGCTACGCCTAGTGATTCGAGCAGGCGTGCCCGATGATCAAGTGTCGTGAGTTGGTGAGGTTGTCGACCCGGGGCCAACACGGCGGCTGGATGGGGATCAAAGGTGAGGGCAACCGCATCAATCCCCAGCGCTTTCGCTTGAGCAACAGCTCTTTCGATGATGGCACGGTGGCCAATGTGAACACCATCAAAGACGCCAATCGCCAAGACACACGAGGCACTCGTGCGGGCTCCGAACAACTGAGGTGTGGCGGTCATGGACATATTCTTCCAGAGACTCGCGACTATTTCCGCAGCACGATGAGTAGGCCCACCGTGAGGCTCATCAGCCCTGATCCAATAAGCATTCCCGCGATGGTGTTTGCCTCGCGCTTGGCTTCATCCACTCGGGAGAGTCGCCGTTCGAAAAAGATCTCCGCAAAGATAATCGCCACTGCGACGACGATCGCCAGGACAGCAACCAATAATTTGCCGCTACTAAATGAGTAGACGATGGCAAAGAGCGAAATCGCCAGAGGTAAGCCGTAGAGAATCCGAAGTTGCAATGATGCGTTCGTCGATATCTTTGGGCTCATGCTTCCTCCAGGAAGACAGCAATAGGTTTTGCTCTTTCTCCGTCTTCTTGCAATAAAGCTACAAGATCTCCGCCTGTATTAAGTGCGGCATACGCACCCACCTTGCCGACAGCAAAAATTGCTCGGCCGTTTCTTAGGAGAATCTGCTCGTCTAGATCCACCTTTCGAGTCGCTAGGATTCGTCCAGCGGCCTCTCCTAGCGGAATACGTCTCTCGGCTATCTGATCGATATTTACAGCGTCTTCCAGTTTGAAACCACCAATCGAGGTGCGTCGAAGCGCCGTGAGATGGCCACCCACCTTCAGAGCTTCACCGAGGTCACGTGCGAGCGCACGTATGTACGTTCCTGATGAGCAAGATACGAAAACGTCGACCTCAATTGATGCATCGCGCCGTCGAATATCCAGGATGGAAAACTTCTCGACATGAATTTCGCGGGCAGCTAATTCAAATTCTTCGCCGGCGCGCGCCCGCGCGTAAGAACGAACTCCGTTTACTTTGATTGCCGAAAAGTTGCTGGGTCGTTGCATGATTAGACCTGTTAATGCTTTTACGCCAGTCGCGATATCGTCATCGCTCACCTTGGCGAGATCTTCAGGCGTAGCACTTGCCAGTACTTCGCCATCGGCATCATCCGTATTGGTAGTTGACCCAAGCAAAATAGTGCCCTGATAACTCTTGCCCGCATCAGATACATAGCCGAGCAATCGAGTAGCTCCGCCTACACCCAGTATGACTAGACCAGTAGCCATCGGATCTAGCGTGCCTGCATGTCCTACGCGTCGGGTATTGAAAATCCCTCGAGCTTTGGCCACCAAATCGTGGCTTGTCCAACCGCCTTCTTTATCTACCAGGACAATTCCTGGAGCTACTGGAGTTCCTGAACTTTGCGCCACGTACTACTCGCCATCAAAGTCGTTGCGTTGCTCCCGGGCAGGCTTGTAAGGATTCTCTTCCCCGGCAAACTTTGCACCGGCGGCCGAAGCAGCGATGGCTGCATCCTGAGCGGCCGTTTCGGCAAGGAGTTTCTCCATGTGAGCCGCCGTTTCCGGAATAGCATCGGAGAAGAATTCCACTGTCGGCGTCACACGGACACCGATTTCACGGCCTACCGTGGAACGAATAACGCCCTTAGCGCTCTCCAGCGCAGCTGCCGTTGATTCGCGAGCGTCTTCATCACCTAGAACGGTGTAGAAGATGGATGCGTGCTGCAAGTCACCAGTGATACGCACATCAGTAATAGTCACAAAGCCGAGCCGAGGATCCTTGATCTTGCCCTCGAGCAGCTCTGCGACGACTACTTTGATGCGGTCAGCGACTTTGCGAGACCGTTGAGATGCGGCCATAACTATGCACGCGCCTTCTCACGCATCTCGAACGTTTCGATAATGTCGCCCGTTTGAATGTTATTGAAGGATCCGAGTCCGATACCGCACTCGAAACCATCGCGAACCTCAGTGGCGTCATCCTTGAAGCGACGAAGCGACTCGATTCCGAGGCTCTCCCCCACCACAACGCCATCGCGCAATACGCGGGCTTTGTTGTTACGGCGAATGAGACCGTCGCGCACAATACATCCGGCAATATTTCCGAACTTGCTGGAACGGAAGACTTCGCGGACCTCTGCGCTACCGACGACAACCTCTTCGTACTCTGGCTTGAGCATGCCCTTAAGGGCCTTCTCAACCTCTTCGATTGCCTGGTAGATAACCGAGTAGTAACGCACGTCGACGCCTTCGCGCTCAGCGAGTTGTGCGGTCTGTCCATCGGGACGAACATTGAATCCGATAACAACTGCAGAAGATGCAGATGCCAAGGTGATGTCGTTCTTGGTGATGGCACCCACGCCACGGTGGATAACGCGAAGGTCAACACCTTCACCCATCTCCACCTTGAGCAAGGAATCTTCGAGCGCTTCAACGGAACCACTGACGTCACCCTTGATGATGAGATTAAGAGTTTCGGTCTTTGATTGCTCAAGGAAGTCTTCAAGCGAAACCTTCTTGCGAGACTTCGCCAAGGCAGCGTTGCGTTCTGCCGCCTGGCGCTTCTCTGCAATTTGGCGGGAAGTGCGATCATCTTCAGCGACTAGGAACTTGTCGCCTGCATGAGGCACAGAAGTGAAGCCGAGAACCTGCACTGGATCAGATGGACCAGCGCTTTCCACTGGTTCGCCCGCATCATTGAGCATCGCACGTACACGACCAAATGAACCACCAGCCACGATGGAATCGCCAATGCGCAAAGTTCCGCGTTGGATCAACATCGTGGTTACTGGACCGCGACCCTTATCGAGGTGCGCTTCAATTGCCACACCACGCGCTTCAGTGTCTGCGAGCGCACGAAGATCAAGCGCTGCATCTGCGGTGAGCAGAACGGACTCAAGAAGGTCTTCGATGCCTTGACCAGTCTTCGCTGACACGTCAACGAAGATGGTGGTCCCGCCGTACTCTTCAGCAACCAAGTTGTACTCAGTAAGTTGCTGACGAATCTTCGCCGGGTTGGCGCCTTCTTTATCGACCTTGTTAACTGCAACCACAATCGGCACATCGGCAGCT
>CAIPAI010000038.1 GCA_903863015.1 uncultured Actinomycetes bacterium | reverse complement strand
TGACGAACTTATCAACCGTAAAGTGAAAGCGGCGCTGGCTGCACATCTCTCTCCCATCCTTTGTGTGGGTGAGAATCTTGACATACGAGAATCCGGCGAACATGTCCCATACGTGATCGCGCAATTAGAAGCGGCGCTTCAAGGAGTGGCCGATCCTAAGAACGTAGTGATTGCCTACGAACCAATCTGGGCGATTGGCACCGGCAAGGTAGCTACCCCTGAAGATGCCCAGGAAGTCTGCTCAGCCATTCGTAATCGACTCGCTGAGCTCTATCCGGGAGATGTCGCAGACGCCATGCGCATCCTCTATGGCGGCTCGGTCAAGGCCAGCAACGTGGTGGACATCATGGAGCAAGCCGATATCGACGGGGCGCTCGTAGGCGGGGCTAGCCTGGAAGCTGAGGGATTTGCCAAGATTGCCCGCTTCCCGGTCGTGATGGCCTTTAACGCGGGGATTAAGTAGGCGATTGGGAATAATCTCCCTCCGGCTGGGTTATCCTTAACCCAGTCCACGCGAGGAGTGATTTCTAATGGTTTTGGCACTTTCGATTCTGCTGGTGATCACCAGCGTCTTGATGGTCATGTTGGTCCTACTTCACAAAGGTAAGGGCAGTGGCCTCTCCGATCTCTTCGGCGGCGGCGTCTCTTCCTCCTATGGCGGCTCCACAGTTGTGGAACGAAATCTTGATCGAATCACTATCGTGGTCGGCGCCCTCTGGTTTGCCAGCGTTGTCGCTCTCGGTCTCTGGCTCAAGTAATCCCAGATTTAATTCCCTTCCAGATTTTTTCTCAAATATAGTGCTCGAATTAAAGCTCGAACTCAACACAAGGAGCGATCATGGCAAGTGGAAGCGCAATCAGAGGAAGCCGAGTCGGCGCAGGTCCTATGGGCGAAGCCGAGCGCGGCGAAGCTGCTCCACGCTTTCGCCTCTCCTACTGGTGTGAACGCGGCCACGAAACCAAGCCATCTTTTGCTGATGACGGAACCGTCACGCCACCGACTGAATGGGATTGTCCCCGTTGCGGTCTTCCTGCCGGTTTAGATAAAGATAATCCACCAGCAGCGCCTAAGAATGAGCCGTACAAAACGCACTTGGCATACGTGAAGGAGCGTCGTTCAGAAGTTGATGGCGCCGCGATTCTGCAAGAGGCACTTAAGAAGTTGCGCGGGGAAGATTAATCAGCGTCTCAACAAGCTGATCTAGGCCACCTTCGTGTAGATGCAAGTGCAAGAAGTTCAAGTTGCGCGACTTGAGAGCTAATTCATCTCCAGCTGCTTGAGCGAGTTGTAATTGGTGAAAAGTAAATTGACTCTCCGGAATTACTACATCTTCATCACGTTCAGTGGTGAGTTGTAGGAATGATCCAATGAGCGGACCACCTTTATGGATTTGGCCCGTGCTGTGGAGGAATCGTGGTCCCCACCCGAAAGTGGTGGGAGCGCCGCTTGAACGTTCCAGCAGAGTGCGCAATATCTTCGCGCGTGATTCTTTCTCTCTGTCGAGAAAAGCCATCACGCCGATGTACCCATGTACTTGGCTGAGGAATTCTGTTATTGCCTGAGCCGCTGACCTCTGGTCGCCAACAACTTCGATCTTTCCGTCCATCGAACCATTGCGTGCAAGTTGCTGGGAATTGAGGATGGCGTTGGCGCGCTCCTTTGTTTCGGCCACGTTTGGTTGATCAAATGCATTGACCCGCATATGAGCACAGAGCAGGGCGGTGGCCCACTCCCAGAGTAGAAAGTGCTCTCCTAGCGTGGCTGCGATCTCGATATCACCTGACTCTCCGTTCAGTGCGATAGAAAGTACTTCAGGTCGAGCGCTGCCTAAGGCTGGAACCACGATAGGAAGTAACCCTTTGCCCTCTTTCCCGGTTGACTCAGCAAGTAGTTGCTCAATCCAGTCGCCCAAACCATGCGGAGATGCAATTTCTGCGAACGGGAATCTTTGGGCGTGCTGAGCCAGTGCGGCTGCCAGCTTTACTGCAGGTGAGTCCGCGAGCAGAAATGAGTGCGCAGCTCCCTGTGCGTCGTCGAGAAGCTCTGAAACATCTACTCCAGCAAGGGCACTTGGTAGTAATCCAGAAGCACCCAGCGCACTGAATCGGCCACCCACGTGTGGGTCAGAGTGCAGAACTCGGTATCCCACTCTGTCGGCGTACTCGGCGAGAGGTGACTCTGGGTCTGTGATGATGACGAAGTGGCCTGCCGGATCCAATCCCAACTCGCGCAACTTAGATTCAAGTACCGCTCGATGTACAAGTGTTTCTAGGGTTGTGCCAGATTTCGATGCAATCACAATGACGCTTCGAGATAAGTCCATGCTAAGAACGCGCGCAACTTGATGCGGATCGGTCGAATCGAGTATTTCGATGCGCTTATGCTCAAAGGCGCAGATAACTTCCGGAGCAAGTGATGATCCGCCCATGCCTGAAAGAATGACATTCTCTAAGTTGCGACTCCTTGCCCATGCCGCAAGCGAATCGATAGCTGGCAAAAGTGTCCGTGAAGAAGTGGGTAGGTCTAGCCAGCCCAATCGCTGCTCGGCATCAGTTGACGCGTGCGATCCCCAGAGTGATTCATCCTTGGCCGCCAGACGTTTCGACAGTGCATTCATTTCGTCAAGAATTACGGCCGACAGTTCGGGCGTTCTAATTTGGATCATAGCTGGGCAGCAACCACGGAAATCAGTTCGTTCCACGACGCTTCAAATTTTGCGACACCGTCACGTTCGAGCTCGGTGAGAATTGCAGGTAGGTCGACTCCCAGTTGTGCGAGAGCTGTGAGTTGGGCGTGCGCTTCGGCGAAAGTGCCAGACATGGTGTTCCCTCGAGGTTCACCGGTCTCACCGACGGAAAGCAAGGTCGCTTCCGGCATGGTGTTGACCGTGTGGGGAGCGACCAATTCGACGACGTAACGAGTCTTGTTATACGCCGGATTCTTCACACCGGTTGAGGCCCAGAGTGGACGTTGCGGATGTGCTCCCTGTCGGGCGAGACCGACCCAGGTGGGGGAGTTAATAGAACTCTCGAAAATTTCGTAGGCGACTTTGGCGTTAGCGATCGCGGCTACGCCTCGCAAAGCTAGGGCCTCTGGAGTGCCTATCGCTTCTAAGAGCGGATCGACAGCAGAGTCAACGCGCGATATGAAGAAGGAGGCGACCGAGTGAATGTGGCCAATCGGCTCTCCCAGGTTTACCCGATGTTGCAAGCCAGTGATGTATGCCTCGAGAACTTCTGCGTAACGTTTCGCAGAAAAGATAAGGGTGACATTTACGCTAATGCCGGCTGATATGAGCGAAGTGATCGCGGGAAGTCCGGCAAGGGTTGCGGGTACCTTGATCATCAAATTAGGGCGATCGATAGAATTCCACAATTCGTGCGCTTGCAGAACAGTACGTTGCGTATCGTGGGCCAAGCGAGGATCAACCTCGATGCTGACCCGGCCGTCTTTTCCACCTGACGCTAAAAATATGGGCTGCAAGATGTCGCATGCATTCCGTACATCTTCAGAAGTGAGCGCCGTGATGGCATCTTCGGGGGATTTTCCTCGATGTTGTGCGATGGCTGGCGCGTAGAGATCCGACTGGGTGATCGCTTGTTGGAATATTGAAGGATTTGTGGTGACTCCGACTACTGAGTGACTGGTTATCAGATTCGCCAACGACGTGGGTGAATCGCTGTGCAATCTTTCTCGCGAGAGATCGTCGAGCCAAATACTGGTGCCCTCGGCGGAGAGGGATTGCAGGGGGTTCAAAGCAGGCTCTTGACCCTCGTTGCAATATTGGCCGCGGAGAAACCGAACTTCTCAAAGAGTTCGGGCGCACTTGCCGAAGCACCAAAGTGTTCCAGCGAAACGCACGAACCTTGATCGCCCACGTACCGATACCAATTCTGTGCAACACCGGCTTCCACACTGACGCGCACTCGTAGATCGCGGGGGAGTACGGATTCGCGGTATGCCTCATCTTGCTCTTCAAACCATTCGAGGCACGGTGCGCTAACGACTCGTACGGATATCCCATCTGCAGCGAGGAGATCTTGCGCCTCGAGTGCGAGATAGACCTCTGAGCCGGTTGCAATAATGATTCCTTGTGCAGGGGATGCGCACTCTGAAAGTACATAAGCGCCGCGCGCTGCGTTACTTGCTGGGGCGTACTTATCACGATCGAAGACTGGAACGTTTTGTCGTGTAAGCAAGATGCCGGCCGGACCTCTTCGCTTGAGTATTTCGATCCAGCAAGTGCGCACCTCGTTTGCATCGGCTGGACGAACAACCGCCAGATTGGGGATGGCTCGCAGGGCGGCCGCATGCTCCACTGGTTGATGTGTTGGTCCATCTTCGCCCAAACCGATGGAATCGTGGCTCCATACGTATGTAACGGGCAGATTCATGAGGGCGCTCAGGCGAACGGACCCGCGCATGTAATCACTGAAGACTAGGAAGGTTCCGGCGAATGATCGCGTTAAGCCGTGTAACGCCATTCCATTAAGGATGGCGCCCATTGCATGTTCGCGAATTCCAAAGTGGATGACCCGACCAAATGGGTGAGCATTCTTCATTTGAGAAGTGGCAGGTAAGAAAGAGTGCGACCCTTCGATGGTGGTGTTATTACTATCGGCTAGATCTGCCGATCCACCCCACATTTCTGGCATGACCGAGGCTAGGTATTGAATGACATCGCCTGATGCTTTACGGGTGGAGAGATCTTTGCCTGAAGGAAAGGTAGGCGGATCAAGGTGTGGCAGTTCATGGGAGAGAATTCGCGTTAACAAGTCAGCGCGCTCGGGGTGAGTGGCGCCCCACTTCTCAAAGTCTTGCTGCCATTGCGCTTGCATCGCTGCTCCGCGCGACTTAATTCCTCGAGCATGGTCGAGGACGTCCGCGGGCATTGCGAATGATTCGTCCGGGTTAAGACCGAGTGCCACCTTCGTGGCAGCTACTTCTTCCGCGCCGAGTGCTGATCCGTGGGATTTGGCTGTTCCGCGGGCCGCAGGAGCTGGCCATGCGATTACTGTTTTAAGGCGGATCAGTGAAGGTGCTCTCGTGCTTGCCTTTGCACTTTCGATTGCCACGTTCAGTGCGGCTAGATCAACGTTTCCATCTGCTAATTGATCTACTTCATATACGTCCCACCCATATGCGCGATATCTGGCTGAGACGTCTTCAGTGAAGGCCACATGTGTGTCGCCTTCAATCGATATTCGGTTGTCGTCATAAATCACTACGAGGTTTGCCAGTTCTTGGGTGCCGGCCAGTGAGGAAGCTTCAGCACTCACGCCCTCTTGCAGGTCTCCATCGGAACAGAGGACATAAACGCGATGGTCGAAGAGGCCTTGCGTGAGCGGAGTTTCGGGTTCCAGCAAGCCGTGCGTGTAACGCGCAGCCATGGCCATGCCCACGCCGTTGGCTACTCCTTGTCCAAGTGGGCCAGTAGTGGTTTCCACGCCTGCCGTATGGCCAAACTCTGGATGTCCCGGGGTGAGCGCTCCCCAGGTGCGGAATTTCTGCAAATCCGTCATTTCAACTCCGTAACCAGAGAGAAAGAGTTGGATGTACAGAGTCAGGCTGGAGTGCCCACAGCTCAGGATGAATCGGTCGCGTCCTAGCCAGTGCGCAGAGGCCGGGTTATGGCGGATGTGCTTCTGGAAAAGGAGGTAGGCAACCGGGGCAAGAGCCATTGCAGTACCTGGGTGGCCGTTGCCCACTTTCTGCACAGCGTCGGCGGCGAGGGCGCGAGAATAGGTGATAGCGCGGTAATCATTTTCGGTGAAATTCAGGGCGGCAGGCACAAGAACACCCTATCCCGAGGTATGGCGTGAATTACTGACTAGACTCGCCACCTATGAGGAGCGAAAGTCTCGATACTGGGTCCAACGCCGAAAGTCTCGATACTGGGTCCAACGCGGGGTCCAACTCGGGGTCCAACTCGGGGTCCAACTCGGGGTCCAACTCGGGGTTCAACTCGGGCGCCAGCAAGAGCAGA
>CAIPAI010000037.1 GCA_903863015.1 uncultured Actinomycetes bacterium | reverse complement strand
GCGTACACCGATTGCCAGTGCACTTCGTCGCGTGAACATCACTTTGCAAACTGTGATGGGTGCGTTCGGACAGAGCCCAGTCACTACCGAAATTGAAGAACTCACCGAGTGGCTCGAACTCTTCCACCCGCGCTCCATCGTGGAATGCGATTACGGCGGGCTTGCCATCTACCTTGATCGCTCCCTCAAAGCAGATGGCCTGGCAGGCATCAACGACGACACTTCACTTGAAGACATTCTCTCTTCACTCGCCGGCCTTGCCTCCGGCGACGGAGTCGCTGCCGGGCGGGGCTATGAGCGCCTCATGACCCGCTGGCGCTCAGTTGCCGTCATGGAACACGCCACCTAGGAGTTTTAAATATAGTTTTAGAACCGAGTGGGAATCTCTCCAGCGATTTTTAAGCTCTTACTCGACATCACTTCTGGAACTCGTGAATTTTGACGTAACCAGGCCTCTGCTCGGGGTTCGATAAAGCCTAAAATCGCACAAATCTGAAAATGATCGCTCAATATATCTCGCTCGTAAATCGGTTCATGGTGGGCGATACGGTTACGTATCAGTCTCATCACTTCAAGAGATGCATGCAATGAATCTCGTTGCCCCGCATATGAAGGAAAAGCATTCTCAAGTTTTCCAGTCCAAAGTCTTTCATGAAATTTCTTGGAGAGGAGTCCACTCCAGAAACCGAAGCTAATTTCGGATATCACCTCAAAGCTCGCCCGTCTTCTCCGTGCGGATTTAGAGAGGGCCTTGTCGATTAAAATTAATAATGATGGAGAGAGTAAAGATTCGTTTCGATCTTCATCGCTCCTTATATTCCACCAATCATCCGCGCCTGTGAGGGTCACTAACTGATTGTGAAGTGAGTTGCGGAGGGTAATCTCAAGAAGGTGGAATCCTCCCCAGAGGGCGGCGGAGATCTCCATATTCCATGCATAGAGGTGGAGAGCGGCTTCATGGTTTCCGTTTGTGTGGGACAAATATGGCTTCAAGCGCGCCAGGGAGATCGCATTACTCAACGCCGAAATATCTTGTGGATCAAACATTGGTGAGTGATTTCCAATCGTGGTAGATTCTTCCCGTAAGCCCCGGACGAAGCCGCTTTGCGGTTGCCGCTCCGGGGCACTTTCTTTGCCCATGGTCAGTTCTCAGGCTTCGATCCACTAGCCCTGATTTCTCTCCTGTGGAGACCAGGCGTGTGGGTGGGTGGGGTGGGAAAGACCCCTTTCACGCTCAACTGGGCAGAAATAGCCGAAAAAAGCCCAAAAAACCTGAAAAAACCCTTGTCGGGGAGTGGTAAACCCTCTTACCCTTCGGGTAGATAAATACGCCCCTTCGGGGCGAAACGGACAGTATCCAGCGGAAGTGCTGGAGGAAGGAGGAGCTCATGCCTAACCGCGCCAATGACGCCGAGCCGCTCCTCACCCCTGCCGAGGTGGCCACCATGTTCCGCGTCGACCCCAAGACGGTCACCCGCTGGGCCAAGGCCGGCAAGCTCACCTCGATCCGCACCCTCGGTGGCCACCGCCGCTACCGGGAGTCAGAGGTCAAGGCGCTCCTTAACTCGATCCCCCAGGGCCGCGACTAAATCCCTCGCTTCACCTCTCAACTCCGCCGAACTCTTCTGCCTTGGGGCATAGGCTAAATACATGCGCGTTTATGTAGCGGGAATTCACGGCATGGTCGGCTCTGCCGTCGCGCGCCACTTCCGTGCTGAAGGTCACGAAGTCCTCGGGAGACCATCACGCGAACTCAACCTGCTCGACCGCGATGCCACCTTCGCTGAACTGAAGGCCACCCAACCTGATGCTTTAGTAATCGCGGCGGCAAAAGTCGGCGGAATCGGCGCCAACTCAACTTTCCCCGTCGACTTCCTCACAAACAATTTGCAGATTCAAGGAAATCTCATCGATGGTGCTCACGCGGCAAATATCGAACGCGTGCTCTTTCTCGGATCGTCATGCATCTACCCGCGCATGGCTCCGCAGCCCATCGAAGAAGATTCGTTACTTACCGGTCCACTGGAAGAAACCAACGAGGCGTATGCCATCGCAAAGATTGCAGGAATTAAATTAATCAACGCATACCGGAAGCAATTTGGTCGTCGCTGGATTTCGGCGATGCCCACGAACCTTTACGGGCCCAACGACAATTTTGATTTCGAATCAAGCCACGTGCTCCCCGCCCTCATCGCAAAGTTTCATGAGGCGAAGACCACGGGAAATAGTCCTGTCACTCTCTGGGGTGATGGCACGCCTCTTCGCGAGTTCCTCCATGTTGATGATCTAGCAAAAGCATGCCTTGTACTTTTGGAGAAGTACGACGATTCAATTGCCATCAATGTGGGTTT
>CAIPAI010000036.1 GCA_903863015.1 uncultured Actinomycetes bacterium | reverse complement strand
TAGCGCGACCCCGGGGAGGAGAGATTCCAATGCCGAAAGGTTTCCCATGGAAGGCGTACGTAGGCGCAACCTGGCGGGCGATCGATCACCTTCGGAGAAGAGCGCAACACCGGTGAGGCCCAACGCGCCTTCAACATTTACAAAGGTCTCTCCATGGGGCAGTCGCAAATTCTTGGGTGTTCGCTGCAAGATTTCTTGATCAGTGAGTTCGTCCGCAGCGGTTATTGCGTCTAAGACATATTGAAGGGAAGTCAGGATCTCATCGTGAAGCATGAGAATGCGCGCCGACACATCACCTGTTTGCCCGGTACTCGCCTTCATTGGGAGTGCAGAGTAGCCAGAGTAGGGGCGGGTAGTTCTCTCATCTAGTTCGCTGCCGGCAGCGCGCAAAATGATTCCACTGGCACCATGACTTAAAAGGGTCTCGCTTGAAACTCTTCCTACGTCTTTCCACTCTGCAGCGAAGCTTGCGACATCAACCTCTTGAAACTCATCCAATAGCGGGGCAATTCCTCTCGCGAGCCAAGCAAGATCAACATCGTGATGAATTCCACCGATGACGATCATGTGGTGATGCATGCGAGCGCCAGTAGCCGCTTCCAAAATACTTTGCAACTTTTCGCGAAGCGCTAAGAGTGGGGATGTGAACCCGGGAAGTGCTGCCAGAAAGAGTGCATGTGACGAAGCGCGATCCAATTCGGCGATGATGACTCGGATGAGATCTGCGCGCGGGGGAGTCTTGAGTCCTAAAAGAGATTCGATGGCGAGCGCGTAAGCAAACTCGCCACTACTTGGTGCGCTCCAATCGTGTCGATTGGCCATCATGAGGCCTTGGCGATAATCGCGCGCAGGGAAGAGCTGCTCAACTCCACGGTTCATGAAACCGTGCTCGATTCGAGCGCTCTCAATCACCCCATTGGAAGCCTCAAGGTGGAGGCGAAGTCCACCATGGGAGGCCGGGTGACCTGCGAGGATCTGATGATCCCCGGAGAGTGGTCCCAGCGCATATGTCGGCACGAAGTGGATTCTTCCATGCTCCTGGCTTTACACTCATTCCGTCTGGTACCCGACGAGGACTGGAACGACCTATATGAGCATGAGTGCAGGGCAAGACGATGCACGCCTGCGCGTCGGTTTAATCGGCGCCGGGAGAGTTGGCGCGCCCTTAGCCGCTGCATTAGGGGCGGCAGGTCACGCCGTCGTGGGAGTACACGCGGTCAGTGCGGCATCCAAAGACCGCGCTGAATTGCTCCTGCCTGGAGTCCCAATACTTTCAGCTGATGAGGTTGCTCGCTCGTGCGATCTCTTACTTCTTACGCCGCCTGATGATGCGCTTGCTGCTCTCGCAATTGGGTTGCATGCCACTGGCGCACTACAAGCAGGACAGATTCTGGTGCATACGGCTGGTCGCTTTGGTGTCGGTATTTTCAATGAAGTGCTTTCCAGCAACGTCTTGCCGCTTGCCATTCATCCCATCATGACCTTCTCTGGGACTTCAGTAGATCTCAAGCGAATGCAGGGTGCTTTTTTCGGCGTGACGGCACCGACTCAACTTCTTCCGATTGCTCAAGCACTGGTTATCGAAATCGGCGGCGAACCGATCACGATTGCGGAAGAAGATCGCGCTACCTATCACCTCGCGCTCGCATGGAGTACCAACTTCATCACGTCGATTGTGGCGCAGGGTTCGGATCTCCTTAAGTCGATCGGTATTAACGAAACTGAAGCGCTGCTCCATCCATTACTAGACGCAGCGGTAGATAACGTCTTGCGCCGCGGAGATCAAGCACTCACCGGACCAATTGCTCGAGGCGATGTGGGCTCTGTGGCCGCTCATATCGAAACTATTAAACGTGAACATCCAGAATTACTTCAGCCATATCGAATCCTTGGCAGACTCACCGCGGAGCGCGCACTCGCTTCCGGGATGCTCACTGCAGAACGCGCCTCATCACTGCTTGCTCTGCTAGGTGATGTTTGATGAAGCGCATCACTGACGGAATTTCAAAGTCATTACCTAGCGGCGTGCGAATTGGTCTAGTTCCCACTATGGGTGCACTCCATGCCGGTCACCTCTCACTTGTGGATGCCATTCGCCCGCATTGCGATGTTGTAGTGATGAGTATCTTCGTGAACCCGTTGCAATTTAATAACGCCGCCGATCTCGCACGCTACCCACGTACGGAAGATGCTGATGCTGCCTTAGCGGAGAGCGCGGGTGTCGACCTGCTCTGGATCCCGTCGCAATCAGAGATTTATCCTGGAGCAGCAGAGTTAGAAGAGGCCGGTTGGTTGGGTAGTGCTTTCGAAGGGCTGCACCGTCCTGGTCACTTCGCTGGAATGCTGACCGTAGTTCGTCGGCTCTTTGAATTAGTGAATCCGTCAGTTGCCATCTTTGGCGAAAAAGATTTGCAACAGCTGGCCCTTATTCGTCGAATGGTCGACGCGCATTCATTACCCATCGAAATTCTCGCGGGTCCAACGATTCGAGAGAGCGATGGATTGGCACTCGCCAGCCGCAATAGATTCATCAAGCAGCGGGAGGTAGCCGCGCGCCTGCCAGCCGCGCTTTTCCACCTTCAAGGAAGTTCGAAGCCGGCGAGCCTTCGCCTCGCTGAGGCCCGTTCCCTCCTGACTGCTCCACTTGAAATTGAGTACTTAGAACTCATCGATCCGCTCACATGGGCGCCCATTAGTGATGATTTCCGGGGTCAGGCGCGCGCGATTCTGGCCGCCTCGCTAGATGGTGTCCGTTTGATCGATAATGATCTGGTGGAGATCCGATGAGAACTCTCAAGAGCGGCGTTCCTGGGTGGCGTATGCGCGCAGATGTCATCGTGATTGGTTCCGGAGTCGCCGGCCTTACTACTGCGCTTCAACTTCGTAGCGCCGATCTCTCCGTGTTGCTGGTAACGAAGGCGCGGGTAGATGCGGGCTCCACCAAATGGGCGCAAGGCGGAATCGCTGCAGCGCTCGGACCGGGAGATACGCCAGCACAACACGAGGAAGACACCCTCGAAGCCGGTGCTGGGCTCTGTGATCGTGAAGCAGTCAAGGTTTTGGTCTCTGAAGGACCAGAGGCGGTGCGCCGATTAATTGCACGTGGTGCGGTCTTTGACCATGTGGCTTCTGGCGAAATGTCATTCACGCGCGAAGGTGGGCACCACCGCGATCGCATTATTCACGCTGGCGGAGACGCTACCGGTGCAGAAGTTTCCCGTGCGCTCTTAGCCGCAGTCACGCAAGATCCTGGAATTGAAGTAATTGAGAATGCGTTGGTGATCGATGCACTTAAGAATGCGTCCGGCGCGATTTGTGGTGTGACACTGCATGTCATCGGTGCCGGACAGCGAGACGGCGTCGGAGAGGCGCTCGCTCGAGCTGTGGTTATTGCAACGGGTGGCATGGGTCAGATCTATGCGCAAACCACTAATCCAGTTGTATCAACTGGCGATGGTGTTGCCATGGGTTTACGTGCAGGCGCTGCGGTTGCAGATCTTGAGTTCGTGCAATTCCATCCCACGGTTATGTACTTAGGAAGCAACGCAAAAGGACAGCAACCGTTGATTAGCGAAGCCTTACGCGGAGAAGGCGCCACGGTTCTCGATTTCGATGGAAACCACATTATGAAAGGCGTGCACCCACTCGAAGATTTAGCGCCGCGTGATGTGGTTGCTAAGGCGATTATGCGCGCCATGATGGAGAGCGGTAAGCCGCATATGTGGCTTGATGGTCGACACCTTAATTGGGAAGAGAGATTTCCAACGATCTTGGCCTCGTGCATGGCACATGGAATCGACCCACATAAAGACTTGATTCCGATTGCCCCAGCTGCCCATTACGCATCTGGTGGAATTCGGGTTGACCTAGCTGGGCAATCCACCATTCCTGGCTTATACGCCTGCGGCGAAAGTGCCTGCACGGGTGTTCACGGTGCTAATCGTCTGGCGTCTAATTCGCTCCTTGAGGGATTGGTATTTGGCGCACGCATTGCCGATGACCTTCAGAAGAATTTGCCACCCGCGAGCGAACCTGTGCAATCGGATGCCTCCGCGCCGCTTATCGACCCCGCGATGCGCCCCCTGATCGCTGATGCGATGTCGAAAGGTGCCGGCGTGCTGCGTAGTAGTAATTCCTTGCGTGTGACGCTTGATCGTTTGCAGGAAATTGCTGATCGTTCGCGCGATGTAGCGCCGTGTGTGGAGGCATGGGAAGTAACTAACCTCCATTTAATTGCGACAGGTTTGACTCGGGCGGCCCTTCGCCGCGCAGAGACGCGCGGTTCACACTGGCGAGAAGATTTTCCAGAAACGCTCACCAAGTGGGAGCGACGAATAGTCGAGCACTTCAACGGCGAATGGCACGAATCATACGAAGAGGTGTCTCATGCAACTTCCTGATGATTTGAACGCAACCATCACGTCGCTCGGTCTTGATCCCGCGTTTGTAGTGCACATGGCGCAACGTGCCCTTGCAGAAGATTTAGATGGCGGCGTTGATGTCACAACAACCGCACTCGTTCCAAGCGCGGCGGTTGTCCATGCCGATTTCCGGATGCGCGTCGATGGAGTAGTCGCTGGCATTGTGATCGCAAAAGCTATTTTGCTCGAGGCGTGCGAGGGTGAAGTTCGCTTCGTGGACTTTATGCGCGATGGCGCTCAAGCCAGGGCGGGGGAAGTTATCTTCACCGCGATAGGCCCCGCCCAAGGTTTATTAACCGGAGAACGAAGTGCGCTCAATTTTCTCGGACGTCTGAGTGGCATCGCCACGGCAACGCGTGCATGGACCAACGTGCTCGCTGGCAGCCAGACCCATGTAAGAGATACTCGAAAGACCACACCTGGGTTACGTGCTTTTGAAAAATTTGCGGTACGGATGGGTGGGGGAGTAAATCATCGGATGTCGCTCTCGGATGCGGCAATGATCAAGGACAACCACATCGTGGCGGCCGGAAGCATTACGGCCGCTCATCTTGCACTCAAACTTCGCTTTCCAGATGTCCCGGTCGAGATAGAAATTGATTCGCTCTCACAGTTAGAAGAAGCCGTAGCTACTGGAGCAGAACTCATCTTGCTCGACAACATGACGCCCGAAATGTGCGATCTAGCAGTACGCCAGATCGCTGGACGTGCAAAGAGTGAAGCTTCCGGAGGAATCACGTTAGAGAATGCCCGTAAGTACGCAGAAGTCGGCGTCGATTACATCGCCGTCGGTGCCCTGACCCACTCAGTAATGAATATCGATATCGGAGTCGACTTTAGGAGTGCAGATGCTGCTCGCAATTGACGTAGGAAATACCAACACTGTCTTAGGTGTTTTCGAAGACGGTGCATTGGTTGCCTCTTGGCGCGTGAAAACCGATTCACGAGACACCGCTGATGAGTTAGCGCTGCAATACCGTGCACTCTTAGACGGTTACAAAGTCACAGGTATATGTGTCTGTTCAACTGTGCCCGCCGTTTTGCGCGAAATTCGCACGATGCTCTCCCGGTACTTCTCCGATATTCATACCGTCATCATCGAGCCAGGCACCAAGACCGGTGTGCCACTCCTCGTAGATAATCCGAGGGAGATCGGCGCAGATCGCATCGTCAATACACTCGCGGCGCACACTCTCTTCGGAGAAGCGGGGGCTGTAATCGTCGTGGACTTTGGTACGTCCACCAACCTTGATGTGGTCTCAGCAAAAGGTGAATTCCTTGGCGGCGCGCTCGCTCCCGGCATCGAGATCTCCCTTGATGCGCTCACCTCGCGAGCAGCCCAACTTCGCAAGGTGGAGCTTGTCCAGCCCCGCTCTGTGATCGGCAAGAACACCGTCGAAGCCTTGCAATCAGGCATGATCTACGGTTTTGCCGGGCAGGTGGATGGTCTGGTTCGTCGAATTACCGAAGAATTAGACGCTGGCCCGGTGGTGGTGGTTGCCACCGGCGGGTTAGCCCCGCTGGTGCTTGGAATTAGCGAAACCATCGAATTTCATGAACCCGACCTCACTCTGATCGGCCTTGAGTTGGTCTTTGCCCGCAACTGACCTTTAGGCTCTCTATCTATGACCGAGCAATCTAAGCCCGAGCTTGAGGATGATGTTCCCGAGCAAATGCGGATTAGGCGCGAAAAGCGCAGCCGCCTGATTGCTGCCGGCGCCGAGCCGTATCCGGTCGCGGTGCCCCGCACCACCACCTTAAAGGCGCTGCGCGAACGCTTTGCCGATCTGGAAATCGATGTTGCCACTGGGCAGACCGAGAGCGTCACTGGCCGGGTCATCTTTAAGCGCGATACCGGCAAGCTCGCCTTTGCCACGATTCGCGAAGGCGACGGCACCCAACTTCAAGTCATGTTCTCTCTTGATCGTGCCGGCGAAGAAGTTCTCGCTGCGTGGAAGAGCGATGTCGACCTTGGCGACTTAGTTTCTGTGACAGGCGAGGTCATCACTTCTAAGCGCGGAGAACTTTCGGTTCTAGCAAGTTCATGGATGCATGCGGCAAAGGCGCTCCGTCCGCTTCCGGTAGAACATAAGCCGCTCTCTGAAGAGACGCGCGTGCGCATGCGTTACGTCGATTTGATCATGCGCGATACGGCTCGCGATGTTGCAAGGCTTCGCCCCAACGTCATGCGCTCGTTACGCGAGTCTTTCCATGCACGCACATTTATTGAAGTAGAAACTCCAATGCTTCAAGTTTTGCACGGTGGTGCAACGGCGCGACCTTTCGTGACGCATATCAATGCTTACGATATGGATCTTTATTTACGCATCGCCCCGGAGCTTTATCTCAAGCGTTGCGTGGTCGGTGGGCTCGAGCGCGTATATGAGATCAATCGAAATTTCCGTAACGAAGGCGCAGACTCGAGTCACTCCCCAGAGTTCGCCATGGTTGAGTGCTACGAATCTTTTGGAGATTGGGACTCAATCGCTGATCTCACGCGAGGTCTGGTTCAAGAAGCAGCGATGAACGTCTTCGGATCCCATGTGGTCACCCATGCCGATGGCACAGTTCGTAACTTAGGCGGTAGTTGGCACGAGATCTCACTCTTCGGTGCCATCTCAAAGGCGCTCGGGACCGAAGTTACCGGCGTTACTTCATATGAGGAATTACTCAAGCACGCAAAAGCAGTGGGCCTCAGTGTTGATCCGAAGTGGATACCCGGCAAGCTCGCCGAAGAGCTCTTCGAGTATCTCTGCAAGGATCAATTACAGGAACCCACCTTCGTCCGCGGATTCCCAGTAGATACTTCGCCGTTGGTACGTGCGCACCGTAGCGAGGCTGGTGTGGCCGAGAAGTGGGATCTCTACGTTGATGGCTTTGAATTGGCTACTGGTTACTCGGAATTAGTTGATCCCATCATTCAGCGGGAACGTCTCACCGAACAGTCGCTCTTGGCGTCTAAGGGCGATGCTGAAGCGATGCAACTCGATGAAGACTTCTTGCGCGCCATGGAGTTCGGCATGCCACCTATGGGGGGCATGGGCATGGGAGTCGATCGTTTGCTGATGGCGCTCACCGGGCTTGGTATCCGAGAAACAATTCTCTTCCCATTGGTAAAGCCGGAATAACATGACATTCACCATTCGCCCCGCACGCACCAAAGATATCTCTGCCATTCGTGGGCTTGTAGATTTCTATTCAATTCAACGTAAATTGCTCTCCAAAGAGACCGTAACGCTCTACGAAGATGTTCAAGAATTCTTCGTTGCCGAGCAAGACGGAAAAGTTGTGGGGTGCGGTGCGCTCCACGTTCTTTGGGAGGATCTCGCAGAGGTCCGTACCGTTGCTGTGGATGAAAGCGTTCGCGGTAAAGGTGTGGGTCACCAAATTCTTGAAACAATTATTGAACGTGCACGCACCATCGGTGTATCTCGTATCTTCTGCCTTACTTTCGAAACCGAATTCTTCGGTCGTCATGGATTTGTAGAAATCGAAGGATCACCAGTTGCGCCCGAGGTGTACCAGCAGCTCCTGCGTTCTTACGACACCGGTATCGCAGAATTCCTTGATCTTGAGAGCGTGAAACCAAATACGCTTGGCAATTCCCGCATGATCAAACATCTTTAATGATTATTTGCATCCAAGGCGGCGGAGAATTCGCTGATGAATGCCGGGAAATGGATCAATACTTCCTCTCACTCATTCCCGATTTGGAAATTACGATCTTCGCTGGCGCCAGTGAGCATGAGCGAGCGGCAGAAATCACGTCGGAGAATGCAATTGCTTACTTTGCCTCTCTTGGCCGTAGCGCGCACAGAATTACCGACGTACGCGATGCTCAAGTGTTAGTGCTGCCTGGAGGTTCCCCAAGACTTCTTCTGGAAGCGCTCTTGCCTCACCGAGATTTCCTCGCCGGGCTCCCGGCGATCTGGGGGGCGAGTGCGGGGGCGATGGTGCTCGCGAGCGAGATTTATCTGCCAGACCGTCGAGTGAGTCTTCCCGGACTCAGATTTATCCCTGGTCGCGTCCGGCCACATGCCAGTCAGCAGGAGTTGGCAGCGCCGATACCGGGCGTATGGGCATTGGCCGAGCGCGAAGGAGTCGTTGCCTCACTCGCCGAGATGAACGGCGAGTCTGAACCGCGTGAGTTGTTGCGTCAGTTTAAAAACGCGTAAGTGAGCGCTAAAAGCGCGATTGCCAACCAGAGAATCGCATAGCCCTTCAGAGTTACGAGCTTGCGAAGCGGGTTGATCAATGTGGAGAGAAGCAAAATCACTCCGGGCAGAATAATGATGAGACTGTGAGTAATAACGTGTGGATTCCCTCGCTGGTAATCCCAGTTGATGAGTCCAACTGCAATCATGGAGTACGCCAACATTCGAAGGTAGCTCAACTTCATACTGACTCCTTAGAGAGTGAAAGGGAGAGTAGCCAGGCCACTCTCCCTTTCACTTTTAGAATTTCTTACTAGTGGGATTCTGCCATGCCTTCTGCAGCAGACTTCATGCGAGCGATCTTGTAAATCGTTAGACCGAACACGCACTTTGCGAGCACGTCAGCAACCGTGTAACCAACTTGCCGTGCAGTGAAGAGTCCTGCCGCTTCCGTAGCGGTTGGGTTGGTAATAATCATTGGGATGAGGTACGAAATTGGGTAGACGCCCCAGGTTCCAATGAGAAGGAGACGAAGTCGGCTAACGGTGGCTGCGACTCCTTCAGGTTGATTACCAAGTGACTTAGTCAACTCAATGAAAAGTACCCAGAGAATGTAAAGGAATGGAAGTGTCGAGAGGACACCCCAAATTACTTTTTCACTTGTGACTGTTGAGATTTCGCCTGGGTAGCCAAGAATGATCATGGCCGCCGATGCAGGAACGAGTCGGGTCATGAGTGACTTTGATGCTTGGCGAGCAAGAGCGAGGACGGCAATTACCTCAACAAGCAAAAGTGGAACCGTGAGAATCCAGTCGACATAGCGGTAGGCCTCGTTGAATGCTCCTTGGGCGGTACCGATTGTGACGGCATTTCCCTTTGATGACCCTTCGAATGAATTGAAGATTCTCCAGTAGTGGTAACCAGCGATAAAGGTGACCATCGAAGACATGACAAGGGCAGCGCGGTACTTGGGGAGAACTCGGCTCTGTGAGACGAGGGTGAATACGGTGCATGCCAACATTGAAATGAGGCCGAAGGAGAACACGTTAAAGAGTGAACTCCATTGGCCGTCGGACAGTTGCAGCATTAGCTTCTCTCTCTCTAATGATGGGGCAGTCGGGGCACTGCCGTCGTAAGGCGGTCGTAGTGCGGGTTTTGGGGCTGGTAAATCTTCCCTCTGGTAAGTGACCGCCGCCACTTGAAAATCAGGATCACCTGAGACCTCGGACATAACGCCTAATCAGGACATTAAACGTAAATACCCCGCCATTCAGGCTGAGCAATAAAACTGGGGAAGTAACTCAGCCGGGCGAGCGTTAGGCTAAACGGAGAGAGGGGTACCTATGTTTGAGAGATTTACCGACCGCGCCCGCAGAGTTGTCGTCTTGGCCCAAGAAGAGGCCCGGATGCTCAACCACAATTACATCGGCACCGAGCACATTCTTCTGGGATTGATCCACGAAGGTGAAGGCGTCGCCGCTAAAGGGCTTGAATCACTCGGCATCTCATTAGAGGCCGTACGTGCTCAAGTGGAAGAGATCATTGGGCAAGGACAACAAGCCCCTAGTGGACACATTCCATTCACGCCGCGCGCCAAGAAGGTACTCGAGCTCTCTCTCCGTGAAGCTTTGCAACTCGGCCACAACTACATCGGTACTGAGCACATCCTGCTTGGATTGATTCGCGAAGGCGAAGGCGTAGCAGCGCAGGTTCTCGTCAAGCTTGGCGCCGATCTCAATCGTGTGCGCCAACAAGTTATTCAACTTCTCTCTGGATACCAAGGAAAAGAAAGTGCAACCTCTGGTGGTCCAGCTGAAGGCACCGCTTCAACATCTCTCGTCTTGGATCAATTCGGTCGCAACCTCACGCAAGCAGCACGTGAAGGAAAGCTCGATCCAGTTATTGGTCGTGAAAAAGAGATTGAACGTGTGATGCAGGTACTTTCACGTCGTACCAAGAACAACCCCGTATTGATTGGTGAACCAGGCGTTGGTAAGACCGCGGTTGTTGAAGGTCTTGCCCAAGCAATTGTGAAGGGCGATGTGCCGGAGACGCTGAAAGATAAGCAGCTCTACACTCTCGATCTCGGTGCACTAGTTGCCGGTAGCCGTTACCGCGGTGATTTCGAAGAGCGCTTAAAGAAAGTGCTCAAAGAGATCCGCACTCGCGGTGACATCATCATATTTATCGACGAAATCCATACACTCGTCGGTGCTGGTGCAGCAGAAGGCGCAATCGACGCCGCCAGCATTCTTAAGCCGATGCTTGCACGCGGCGAACTCCAGACCATTGGCGCCACCACTCTTGATGAGTACCGCAAGCACCTCGAGAAGGACGCCGCTCTTGAGCGCCGCTTCCAACCGATTCAGGTCAAAGAGCCGTCTGTGGCTCACACCATCGAAATCCTGAAGGGTCTTCGCGATCGTTACGAAACCCATCACCGCGTTTCCATTACTGATGGCGCACTTGTTGCGGCGGCCACCATGGCTGATCGCTATGTTGCCGATCGTTTCCTTCCAGATAAGGCAATCGACCTTATCGACGAAGCTGGATCACGTCTTCGTATTCGTCGCATGACGGCTCCACCAGAACTTCGTGAATTCGATGAGCGCATTGCCAACGTACGCCGCGAAAAAGAATCGTCTATCGACGGTCAAGATTTCGAAAAGGCTGCGCAATTGCGCGATAAGGAGAAGAACCTTCTCCTCGAGAAAGCCGAACGCGAAAAGCAATGGAAGTCCGGAGATATGGATGTCGTTGCCGAGGTAAATGAGGAACTCATCGCTGAAGTTCTCGCTACCGCGACTGGTATTCCAGTATTCAAGCTCACTGAAGAAGAGACTTCACGACTACTTCGTATGGAGAGCGAACTTCACAAGCGCGTCATTGGCCAGGAGCAAGCCATTAAGGCGCTCTCACAGGCCATCCGTCGTACTCGTGCCGGCCTAAAGGATCCCAAGCGTCCAGGTGGATCCTTTATCTTTGCTGGTCCTTCAGGCGTAGGTAAGACCGAACTTTCTAAGACGCTCGCCGAGTTCCTCTTCGGCGATGAAGATTCGCTGATCATGCTCGACATGAGCGAGTACTCCGAGAAGCACACTGTTTCTCGTCTCTTCGGTTCGCCTCCGGGTTACGTTGGTTACGACGAAGGTGGCCAACTTACCGAGAAGGTGCGTCGCAAGCCGTTCTCTGTTGTGCTCTTCGATGAAATCGAAAAGGCACACCCAGATATCTTCAACTCACTTCTTCAGGTACTTGAAGATGGTCGCCTTACCGATGCGCAAGGTCGTTCAGTCGACTTTAAGAACACCGTCATCATCATGACCACCAACCTCGGTACCCGCGATATTTCAAAGGGGCTCAACCTTGGTTTTGCGAACGCTGGCGATACCCAAACGAGTTACGAGCGGATGAAGGCGAAGGTAGGCGATGAGCTGAAGACTCATTTCCGCCCCGAATTCCTCAACCGTATCGATGACATCGTGGTCTTCCATCAGCTCACGCAAGATGAGATCGTCACCATCGTTGATCTGATGATTGGCCGTCTCGATGAGCGTCTCAAGGATAAAGACATGGGCATCGAACTCACCACGGCTGCTAAGCAATTGTTGGCCGAGCGTGGTTATGACCCAGTTCTTGGTGCCCGTCCACTTCGTCGCACGATCCAACGCGAAATTGAAGACTTGCTCTCGGAGAAGATTCTCTTTGGCGATATCAAGGCTGGCGAAATCATCGTGGTCGATGTCGAAGGCGAAGGAAGCGATCGCAAGTTCACCTTTAAGGGTGAGCCAAAGGCGACCGCCCCTGACAGTCCTGCCGATACTGCACCACTTGAAGAGAGTGGCGACCCCGCTTAATCAACTTAAAGAAACATGAAGAACGAGGCTTGGAGATATATGCGTCTGAAAAAGCCACTCGCATTCGTAGCTTCGCTACTTCTCGTGATTCTTGGTGCGCCTGCAGCGTTTGCCGGTGAAGACGCCACGACGTTGGCGTCGGTACCTTTGGTTGGGAAAATCGCAAGCCTCCAGACCTCTGGCGTAGGAGATATTTGGTCTGGGGAAATTCCGACGAGCGTTCAATTCCCAAAAACGACGACTTATCCGTGTGGGAATATCGTTTTTCCGATCAGGGCGTTACTTCCTTATTCGATTGTTGGTGATCGGGCAAAGGGTGTCGAAGTATCTTTTGAAATTTGGACCGATGCTGGCAAGAGGATTTCGAGCACATCAATCTCGGCTTACAATTGGAATCCGGTTGGGCCAACCACTCTTGTGAGTATGCAAATTTGCGAAAAAAACGCCATGGGTATGCATACATTACTGATTGAAACTAAGTACACGCTCTCTACAAATGGGCTGCTTTCACGTTATCTTTCTGAAAAGGTTCAATCAAAGATTCAAATCGCCATCGCACCGAATCTCCCAGGGACCATAAGCAATTTGGCGCTCAACATAGAAGGTGTAAATATTGTCGGAACGTATTCTTCCCCAGCATCTGATGCGCCAATTACGTCTTTTGAGATTGGCTTAGCCGACACCACCGCCAACTCACCCATTCCGCCACTGGGCGCCAATGTGCTGGAGCCGAAACCTGCCAAGTCGACAAGCTCCACAAGTTTTTCATTAACTCCAGACGACGTTTTTAACATAATAGCCTTTAGCGGGAACTCATTTATTGTGAAAGTTCGTGCGATATCTGCGGCTGGGACCGGTGAGTGGAGCAATGGCGTGTATATCTCCCGTGATACTTGGAAGCGAGATGTAACATCGAAAATTCCTGTGCTTTACACAATTACATGCTCAGGAGATGTTGATGGCGTGCACTATGTAGCGACCCCCAGCGCTGCAAATGATCTGATGGGCGTTGCTAAGGCAGATTCTTTTGAGTGGGTAGTGTTCATTGCGAAAAGTAGTGAGGACCTCACCAAAGTAGCCTCTTACGTACCGGCGGCAGAATCAGTCATAGCTGCAACCACAGAACCTAACCTGGTAATCCCTTATGACAAGTTGCTGAATTACCAGTCCGCCGGATTAGGCGGGTTGCTGGTCAAAGCCAATGGGTCAAACGCCGGCAATAAGGTGCATGGGCTGCAAGGCTGTCGTACTTCATTTGAAGATCTCCTGAATCTCAAAGCCCAAGCGGCCACTTTCAAGCAGACACCAGCCCAGGTACCGGTAATTGCGGCTCCTGCGGTATCGACTCCAGTTCCAGTCTCCCCGGTTCAAGTGGCTGCGAAGAAGACGATCAGTTGTGTGAAGGGAAAGACAGTCAAGAAGGTAACTGCCATTTCGCCTAAGTGCCCAGTTGGGTACAAGAAAAAGTAGTTAAGGCAATCTCACGTGTGAAGTAGAAGCCACTAGCAGCTTTTCTCTTTCTAAATCGACGATGCATCTCTGAAGTTGCTCAGCATCTGGCCAAGAAATGGCTGCAATATGCGTTTCACCTTTGCGAATCGCAGCCATGATGGTGCCGCGGCATTGACGATCGCTACCGTGCCACTTTCCTTGCGTTCTCATCGGAGTACCAGCTGGATAACCTGCGCAACGCCAAGCACATGTAGCGCGCAACGGGCATTCTTCACAAGCGGGTTTCTTGGAAGTGCAGATCAGCGCTCCTAGTTCCATAGTGGCACCCGCCCAAAGCGCGCTTCTCTCTGGGATCAATTCTTCAGCAAGTGCACGTTCGGCTTTCGAGAGTGATGTGGTGGGGAATTCTGCTCCCACATGCCAGCGATTGATTACCCGTCGTACGTTGGTGTCGAGGACGACTGCTCGCTGACCAAATGCGAAAGAGAGAATCGCCCCTGCGGTGTAATCGCCGACGCCGGGAAGTGCGAGAAGTGCTTCGTAAGTAGTAGGCACCTCTCCACCATGGTGTTGGCTAATAACTTGTGCGCTTTCATGAAGTCGGAGCGCTCTTCTTGGGTATCCGAGGCGATCCCACGCTTTGATGACATCTGAGCTGGCAGCTGCAGCCAGGTGTGTGGGCGAAGGCCAACGCTCCATCCACTCATGCCATTTCGGGAGTACGCGATTGACGGGCGTTTGTTGAAGCATAAATTCGCTGACGAATACTCCCCATGGAGTGCTCTTGCGCCACGGTAGATCGCGTTGGTTCTCGATAAACCATTCGATAACCGAGTCTTGGTCACTCACTTAAGGCGAACTCGTTCCAATGCCGTAGTAAGTCGAGTCACTTCCAAGATCTCCATGCCAGGGATTTTCAATTCACCTTTGAGATCAGGCACGATTGCTCGCGTGAAACCGAGGCGGGCTGCTTCATTGAGTCGTTGTTGAATTCCATTTACTTTGCGCACTTCACCTGCCAGGCCCACTTCACCGAGTGCGATGAGATCAGCGGGGAGTGCGAAACCTTTCGCAGCTGAACCCACGGCAAGTGCCAGTGCGAGATCGGCGGCCGGTTCCGTTAACTTCATTCCGCCGACGGTGGCTAGGTAAGTGTCGCGACCAGCGAGTGGAATTCCGGCGCGAAGTTCAAGCACCGCCAGCGTCATCATGGCGCGCGCGTTATCTAGCCCACTCGTAGTCCGGCGCGGATTAGTGTTATTCGAAGCGCCACCGACGAGTGCCTGAATCTCTGCAAGTAGTGGGCGACGACCTTCCATGGCAACCGTGATGCAGGTGCCAGGAACTGGTTCGCTATGGCGACTCAAGAAGAGACCAGTGGGATCAGCCAACCCCTCGATGCCATTTTCGTTGAGATCAAAACAACCAACCTCGTCGGTAGCACCAAAACGATTCTTGATGGCGCGTACGAGACGAAGGCGAGTGTGCTTCTCGCCTTCGAAGTTAAGCACTACGTCGACTAAGTGTTCAAGAAGTCTTGGACCCGCGATGGAACCGTCCTTGGTGACATGTCCGACCATGATGGTGGCGAGCGCGCGTTCTTTAGCAACTCGAATGAGCGCGCCGGCTACTTCACGTACTTGAGTTACCCCACCAGGTGAGCCATCTACTGATTGGGTGGAGATTGTTTGCACGCTATCGACGATGAGTAGATCGGGTTTTACTTGATCAACATGGGCAAGCAATACCCCAAGGTCGCTTTCGGCAGCGAGAAAGAGATTGGGATGGAGAGCTTTAAGGCGCTCGGCACGAAGGCGGACCTGCGATGCGGATTCTTCGCCGGTCACGTAAAGAACTTTCATGTTTGCTTTCGCGCTTTCGGCGCTGACCGCTAACAACAGAGTTGATTTACCCACACCTGGCTCACCAGCAAGCAGAATTGCCGCTCCCGGAACAATGCCGCCACCTAGTACGCGATCGAGTTCTGGAACTCCCGAAGAGCGCGCGATCGCTGATTCCACATCGATCTCTGCGATAGGTCTTGCAGGAGTCACGATGCGTCCGGGTTGTAGAGATGCCTTAGTAACTCCACCTACTTCGTCGACGGAGCCCCATGCCTGACACTCAGGACATTGCCCGAGCCACTTCACGCCACTCCAACCACATTCCGTGCAGCGGTAGAGATCCGGCTTTGCCATCTTGGTTACTTCTTTAACCGATCGGCTTCAAGAGTTGCTGGGTGCACGATGAAGAGCGGCAGGTTACGAGACTTTAGCGCCGATTGCGCGGCCATACGTTGGTCACAAATATCGGCAAGCACTTCGTAAGCCTTCTCATTCATCATCGCAATGAGTTCGGTCTTGTTGGTGATGTAAAGCGGCTCGGAAGCAATATGTGCTTCTGGATTACCAGAGCAGTACCAATCGAGTTCTTCGCCGCCCTCGCCCCAACCGCGACGATCAAATTCGCCAATGACTGTGACGGAAATTTTCTTTCCGTCTCCGCGGTCAAGTTCTTCGTAAGATTGTCGGAGAGGTAATTGCCAACACACATCTGGTTTGGTTTCTACAAAGTGCACGCCTTCGCGAATTGCGAGGTGATGGAAAGAGCAACCTTCGCCACCAGCAAATCCTGGGCGGTTAAGGAAGATGCATCCGTCTTCTACGACGCGGGTCTTCTTATCGCCTTCGTCATCTCTTTCAATGATGTCTAACTTGCCTTTAGATTTCTCAGGTTGACCCTCGGCAAAGAATTGCCAGGTCTCTGGAGTGAGACGGGCGGCCCATTCGCGGACCCGCTTCTCATCTTCTTTTCCGGTGAAATGCGCGCCTTGGCTGCAGCATCCGTCGAATGGACGCTCCTCGAAGATGCCCTTACATCCGGCACCGTAAATGCATGTCCAGGACGAGGTGAGCCAGGTGAGGTCGCATTTCCATAACTCGGTGGGATCCACAGGATCGGGGAACTCCACCCAGTCGCGCGCGAAATCGAGGGCTACTTCGTTGGTCTGGGAATGTTTCGTAGGAGGCACAAGAGGTGAGCCTACGGTCTTCTCGCGGTAAGTTCATCTCCGTGAGTCTTGAGACCGTGGATATGTCCCCGCAGGAGCCAATTTCTGGGCGCCGGCTTGGGGTTTTGGACGTCGGTTCCAACACCATCCACCTCTTGGTAGTCGATGCACACCGCGGCGCCGCTCCCATCCCAGCTACAAGCCATAAGGAAGAGCTCCGACTCACTGAGTTCCTGCTCCCCAACGGCGCCATTAGTCGTACTGGCCGCGACCAGTTATTAGCCGCCATTCAACGCGCGGTGGCGGCCTCGGATCCACATGGGCCCGAAGAGTTGCTTGCCTTCGCTACCTCAGCCTTGCGTGAAGCGGCCAATGGCGATGAGATCCTCGCGGAGATCTCCCAAGAGTGCGGTATCGAGTTGCAGGTGCTCTCCGGTGGGGATGAAGCTCGCCTTACCTTCCTGGCTGTTCGACGGTGGTTTGGCTGGTCAAGTGGTCGCCTACTTGTCCTCGACATCGGCGGTGGTTCGCTAGAAGTTGCCTGCGGTACTGACGAGAATCCCGAAGAAGCATTCTCTCTTCCGCTAGGTGCAAGCCGTCTCACCGCGGCTCACCTCAAGGGAGATCCATTTGATTCTGGTGATATCAAAAACCTACGACGTCTTGTTCGCGCATCGATTGCTGAAATCGTTCCCGAAATTCTTGCTTTAGGTTCGATCGATCATCCCGTAGCTACAAGCAAAACATTCCGCTCACTTTCACGCCTCTGCGGAGCAGAGCCATCGACTGCGGGTCCGCTCGTGCCTCGGCTCTTGAAAAGAGATGTTTTAGAAGATTGGTTGCCCCGAATTTTCTCTATGACCACGCAAGAGCGCGCCAAGCTTCCTGGGGTTTCTATGTCGCGAGCAAATCAATTAGTCGCGGGCGCCATTGTCGCTCATACTGCGATGGATCTATTAGATATCGATGCACTGGAAATTTGTCCTTGGGCATTACGCGAAGGGATTATTCTTCGTCGATTGGATTGGCTCGATCAGTGAGCACGCTCGTTGGTTTATCAACTGCGTCGTGTTTCCCAGAAACTTTAGCCGATACTTTCGCCATCGCTAAGGAACTTGGATACGACGGTATTGAAGTAATGGTCTCAAATGAAGTAGCTACGCAAGATGCGGCTGCCATCATGCGGCTCTCTGAATACTTTGATCTTCCTGTGCTCTCCGTACATGCACCCTGTTTATTGATTACGCAACGGGTCTGGGGTTTAGAGCCATGGACAAAAGTCGTAAAGAGCGTGGAGTTAGCGCAGCGGCTAGGTTCGCCGATTGTGGTTTTGCATCCTCCCTTTACGTGGCAACGAAAGTACGCAAAGAACTTTGCAGAGAAAATCAACGTGCTCTCCCAAGAGAGTGGCGTAGATGTTGCTATTGAAAATATGTTTCCGTGGAGCGCGCGCAACCGTGAGTTGACCGGCTATCTACCTGACTATTCAGTAGTCAATATGGGGTACAACAATGTCACGCTAGACCTCTCCCACACGGCCACCTCGGGCGAAGATCCCTTCGCAATCATTGAGCGGGAAAACGTGGTTCACCTTCATTTGGCCGATGGCCTTGGTTCTCCCAAGGATGAGCATTTGGCCCCAGGGCGCGGAACGCAACCTTGTGCCGAAGTTCTCCAACGCTTAAAAGACTCTCCTAGCCTCAAGTCGGTCGTTCTGGAGGTCTCTACCAGGCGAGTTTCCTCACGTGAGGAACGTCTTGCATTACTCGCCGAATCTCTAACTTTCGCTCGCGCCAACCTGGAGTAGGCTCTTTCCTGAAAGAGAGGTTCATAGTGTTACGCGACACGATCCTGGCAGCTAGTAGAAATGAAAAACTCCGAGAATTCGTTAGTACGGGTCCGCTCACAAAAGGCGTAGTTGAACGCTTTGTTGCTGGCGAAGAGCCACTCGATGTCATCGCCGCAGCAAATCGATTGACAAATGATGGGCTCAACCTCACCGTTGATCATCTTGGTGAAGATGTCCTTGATCGCGCTGCAGCAAATGGCACCAAAGATGCCTACCTCACTCTCTTAAAATTAATTTCTGAACATCAAATGGCAGATCGAGTAGAAGTTTCAGTGAAGCTCTCTGCCCTAGGACAAGCGCTCCCAGGTGATGGCGAAAAGATTGCATTGGATAATGCAATTGAAATTGTGCGTGCGGCTGCACAAATTGGCACCACGGTTACTTTAGATATGGAAGATCACACCACCACCGATTCCACGCTCGGCGTGCTTCGTGAACTCCGCAAAGAGGTTCCTTCGGTGGGTGCAGTCCTACAGTCCTATCTCTTACGCACGGAAGCTGATTGCCGAGATCTTGCGTACGCAGGTTCGCGTGTGCGTCTTTGTAAAGGCGCCTATAAAGAACCAGCCAGTGTGGCTTTTCAATCAAAGAGCGAAGTTGATCGTTCATATGTTCGTTGCATGCGCGTATTAATGATGGGTGAGGGATATCCCATGCTCGCCACTCACGATCCTCGACTCATTGAGATTGCGACTTCACTCGCTCTTCGTTCACAGCGCGCGAGCGGCACCTTTGAGTATCAAATGTTGCTCGGCATTCGCCCCGATGAGCAGATTCGCCTTGCGCAGCGCGGAGAGAAGGTTCGGATTTATGTCCCGTATGGTCAGGATTGGTATGGATACCTCATGCGGAGAATGGCAGAAAGACCAGCCAATCTGACATTCTTTCTCCGTTCGCTTATCTCTAGGGGGTAGCTATGGCCAAGATCGCCATCTTGGGAGCTGGAGTCATGGGCGAAGCGCTCCTCTCCGGATTGATGCGCTCAGGCCATGCACCCTCAGATGTAGTCATCACCGATACTCGCCCAGAACGTCTCGAACAGCTCTGCCACAAGTTTGGCGTAACGAGCGCGTCAAATGCTCAAGCTGTGAACGGTGCAGATACTGTCGTGCTCGTAGTCAAGCCACAAGATATGGCAAATCTTCTTCGAGAGATCGCTTCAAGCATCCATCGCGATGCTTTGGTTATCTCGATGGCGGCGGGTATCACTACGGTTGCGCTCCAAGCTGAGTTACCTTCAGGTATCGCGGTCGTTCGCGTTATGCCCAACACTCCAGCGTTGGTCGACAAAGGCATGACAGCCATTTCTCCCGGGTCGCATTGCAGCGAAGATCACCTGGCGCACGCAGAGAGTTTGCTTCGAAGTATCGGAAAAGTAATTCGTATTGCAGAGAAGCATCAAGATGCGGTCACTGCAATCAGCGGTTCTGGACCGGCTTATATTTATTACGTAGTAGAAGCCATGATTGAAGCAGGTGTCTTGCTTGGCTTGCCACGCGCGACCGCTTCAGAGCTCACTTTGCAAACCGTTATAGGCGCCGCCGCGATGCTTGACGAAACAGGTGAACATCCGAGCGTGCTTCGAGAGAATGTCACTAGCCCCGCTGGTACCACCAGCGCTGCGCTTCGTGAATTGGATGATCATAAAGTTCGCGCCGCATTCCTTTCTGCTATGGAAGCTGCACGTGATCGCTCACGTGAATTAGCGCAGGGCCAGTAGTACAAGGCCAATGACTTTCGCACAAGTAAGTGGATTTACCCTTCTAGTTGCCCTGCTCACCGTTCTTCCGGGAGCAGATGTTGCGCTCATTCTTCGTGCGGCCCGCACTGAAAGTAAGCGAGTCGCTTTCATCACTGGCGCGGGTATCGCCGCTGGTTGTTTAGTGTGGGGCGGGGCGACCGCAGAAGGGTTGAGCGCCTTACTGATCAGGTATCCGCAGGCATACCGCACCATTTCGATTCTTGGCGGGCTCTACCTCCTTTGGTTGGGGTGGTCTGCGCTGCGCACGACTCATGCAAAGAGCGCCACTACTTCAAATTTAGGATTTAAGAGTGGGTTTCTTACCAACATCCTTAATCCAAAGGTGGGTGTCTTCTATCTCTCGCTCTTGCCGCAATTTGCCCCTCCTGGCCCCGGATTACTCTGGCGCTCACTGGTGCTGGCCGCCATTCATGCTCTCCTGTCGCTCCTCTGGTTCACCATCTTGATCTACCTATTTAGCAGGGAACTCCCAAGATGGTTGGCGAGATTGTTGCCATGGGTAACTGGTGCGGCGCTGACGCTCTTTGGGTTGCGCACAATCTTCCTCACCTGACCGTAGGCTCATCTCCATGAAGCGCACCTCTTTGAGTCGAATAGCACTCACCGTCGCGCTCCTTTCTCTCGCGCCCACCTTTCTACCTGCCGCAGCGGTGAGTTCCCTTTCGAAAACTCTCACGCTTGGAGTTGATGACGATGCATCGATTGCTATCGCTAACAAAAGTGGGTGGATTATCGGTGGCACTACCTTTGAAAGTAGCGAAAGCTCAACTGTCTTTGCAGATCGTCCACTCGGTGGAAGCGATATGTGGGTTTCAAGTCTTGATGGCGCCCTCGTTCCAGCATGGACTCATCGAATTGGCACGGCCCAAGACGATATTTTCGGCGGCACCACTCTTGATCTCAATGGAAATATTTGGTTGATCGGCGCTTCGCAAAGCGAGAGCGCTACAACCACGCCGGTAGTGATGACCACCCCGGCGCCACCCACCATTACTCCAGGCAATAACCCAATCACAGTAAATCCTGACGGAGTATCGCTCTCTTCGCCGTTAGTGGCGCCGCCGCGACCGCTCAGCCAACTTATAATTCAAGGATTACGATCCGATGGAAGCGCGCTGCTAAAAACAAACATTAGTTTTGGTGCGAAGTATTCAGTGCTTCCAACGGGCGTGGTTTCAGATGCCACCGGGCTCTGGATTGCCGGAACTGTACTTACCCTTGAAAGTAAAGCACTTCGAGGTTTTTATCTGAATTGTGATTTCGCTCTGCAATGTAAGGCACCTATTTATCTTGGCAAGAGTGGCACTTCGATTCGTACGATTGCATTGAGCGCAGGGAATTTATTAGTGGCCGGATCTACTACCGACGTGTGGAAAGGCAAACCGGCCATCGGCAAAGTTGATGCACTTGCGTTAGTCATTAATTCCAAGAGCGGTCTTATTTTGCAGACTCAACGAAGCGGTAATTCCGGCACGCGACGTTCGTGGGAGAGTGGCGCTTTCGCTAATGGCGAAGCAGTACTCGCGGGCACTGTTGATTACGGCAAGAAGATGGAGATTGTCACCACGACCTTCTCCAAGGCGACCTCCTCCAAGGTGGGGGCTGTAGTGAGCACGGCGCGATGGCTGGGCTCCCCCCGAGTAGCCCTCTCCCCTCGCGCGGGGGGCGCTCTGGCGCTTGCCTTCTCGACCACCCCCAGCGAGCTCAAGGCCATCGCACCCCAAGCCAAAGGGGTAGCCCTAGACGCGCTCTCTTTAAACCTTTCAGCGAGTAAATCGGGCAAACGTACGCTCAACACCTCCCATGTGACCCCGCGGGCAGGGGAGCAACCTCTACTGGCGCTAGGGGCGAACCCCACGGGGGTGCTACTGATTTCTGGCTCTACGGGGGGCCAACTATGGCTCGACTTCTACCCCGATTCGGGTTCCGGGGCCGTAAAGCGATAGCCTGACGCTTTCAGCAACGAAAGGTTTACTCGTGGGTTCAGTCATCAAGAAGCGTCGCAAGCGGATGGCCAAGAAGAAGCACCGCAAGCTGCTCAAGAAGACGCGTATTCAACGACGCAACAAGGCCTAGCCTGCCGCTGCAAGCCAGAGCAGACCAAGAGGGCTTCCCACGAGGAGGCCGATCTTGGTGCTCACTTTGGTCCAGATCGCTCCCAGACTCTGCGTCGAATCAACTCCGGAGATCAGTTTTCCATTTCCGCTTGTTAACGCAGCGGAGCAGAGTCGTCCTTGGCAACCGAAAGCAACACTGTTTCCATCGATAGCTAATGGCAACTTAGGAGCGCCTAATCCGGTAGTCATTACCGAAGAAGCTTCGCTGGCCGAGAGTTCTTTATAAAAGAGAGTGTCAGCGCTCGGGGTGGCCGCTCCTTTTGTCGAGGCAGCAAGCCATGTTGCATAAACCTTGGTTCCGACTGCTCCGATTGCTACGCCGTATCCGGCAACGGGGAATCGAGCATCTGCAGCATCAAGCGTGTCGAACTTCCACTCTGCAGGATTTGCTGATGCACGAACTGCATGTCGAACATCGCCTTGTGTGGGCTTGCGATCGCGGTCAATGGTGATTACTGAATCGTAAATAAGATGAACGCTCTTTCCTACTGCCGTGGCAGCTAAATGGAAACCTACGTCGCCAGTTGTACGCCCCTCTGTTTTGCGGTCTCCATCGACAAGTTCGTACTGCCACGTCTTTCCACTTTGAAGTGCACCCAAGAGAATTCCTTGGCTGTCGTCTCGGTAGAAGACTTGAAGTCCTGAAGCAGTAGCCACACATGCATTGCTTACATTGACATCGCTCTTCGTGCGCACACGAATAGGGTCTTCGACCGCTTGCACGGTGGGACCATTACCGTCGACGATGTCGTAACTCCACTTCTTGCCGTCGAAGGCTGCATGGCGGAGGTCTTTATCTTCCATATCTGAATAGAAGACATGGAGAATCTGACTTTTCACTGGCCCCGTAACGCATGTACTTAAAGCGCCGTCGAGATTATGAGTAGTAGCGCCACCCATTACTGAGTTTCCATCGATGGTGTCGATGATCCATTTTTTATTCACTAGTGTGGCGCGTTTGAGATAACCCGTGCGCTTATCGTTATAAATAAAGACGTTTTGATTCCGCCATATTGTGGCTGCAGCGAAGGCGGGGTCTGCGCCCACATCGATGGTGGTTGCCTTCCAGCTGAGCTGTGGTGTGACTGGCCCCGCCGCTGCGGCCACGCTGGTGCCCAATGGATTTACTGCTCTGATCGAAAATGTATAAGAAGTACCAACTTTAAGGTTGGGGATCGCAACCGGAGAACTCTCTACTTTGGTCAAAGTTGCACCGGGCATGGTGGTTATTTCATATCCGGAGACTTGAGTGATTCGCGCATCGATCGGAGGATCAAAATTGATCATGGCTGATCGATCGCCCACTAACGCCGTAACATTTCGAGGCGCGGAAGGCAGTGCCGTGACAGCACCTGCCGGTGGCTTGGTGCGCAAATCTTCAAGCATGGCAACCGCAAGCGGGCCGACGTCGTGAATCACTTCGCCCGCATCTAACTGCGGAGACATGAGGGAATTCTTATCTCCACTTGGAAAAGCATTCTCGTCGAGGTGGCTGATCGATGAGCCATCGTCATACCGCGTAGGCGCGTAAATCTTCGGCTTACTTCCGCCATTAGCGGTGATCCCCGAAGCACCACCCCAATAGAGAGTGCTTGTAAGTGCTCGACCTAACTCAACGGAAGGAGAGGGCAAATCGGAGAGTCGCTTGTCGTCAATTGTTCGAGTGAACGCGTCGTATGCAGTTGGCCTATCAAGCGTTCCTATTCCGGAATAAGGGTCGTAAGTATCAGAGGAGAGGAATCCAAGTCCGTGACAGAGTTCATGAAGAACAACCGTGACTAAGTCGTATCGACCGAAAGAGGGACGACCATCGGTGCCGAAGTACCACGCAGTGCCCGATGAGAAGCGGGCCACAATCTCTGCGCTTGATGGATCAAGATCTTTTCCGGCGATCGCATTGGCTAAGGCCGATGGATAGTAGAGATCTTTATCCGGTGCGTTGGTGAAACCGTTGTGGTAATTCCCTGGTCGTGCCGAACCCAGCACACTCGAACCGAGGTTTGACCAAGTGGCATCAATCGTGATGGGTACATTCGAAGGAAAGAGGTCAGCCCAGATGCCCACCGCGGCGTCAAAAGCGACTTTGGCTTGTTCCGGAAAATTTGTGTACTTCACGTTGATCGATGTGGGCTTGGAGACCGCTCGCTTCTCCCGGGGAAGTGGCGGGGCGAACTCGTTAACTAGCCCGCCGGCGTAGAGGTAGCCCCATTTAAGGGCTGGCTTGGTGTGGCTCTCCAGCGCCAGGGCGGGGGTTGCTGGAAGCGTGCTGAGCAGTGAGAGGAGGAGGGCTAAGGCCAGCAGGCTAGCGCCGGATGCCCGATTAACCCGAGTGGGGCGGGGACGGTGGCGTCGCATGGAGGTGACGGTATCAGCCGGAAGGGGGAGAATAAGAGGCACCTAGGGATATCTCCCCAACTTCCCAGGGTTGAGAGGCGGAGCGTGATGAAGCGCGTACTCGTGGCCGGCGCCGCTCGCTACCTTGGGAACGCCCTGCTTTCATCTTTGGCGAACGACCCAGAGATCGAAAAAATCATCGGAATAGATATCACCGCTCCTGATCACGATTTTGGACGTGCCGAGTTCATTCGAGCAGACATCAGAAATCCAGTGACGAGTCGAATTATTGACGATCACGGAATTGATACTGTCGTGCACGCGGGTGTGCTCTCTACGCCACTCGAACACGGCGGACGCTCCGTGATGAAAGAAATCAATGTCATCGGCTCAATGCAACTTCTGGCCGCCTGCAAGAAATCACCTACGGTCAAGAATGTGATCATTAAGTCTACGACCGCAATTTATGGTGCCAGCTCCAAAGATCCCGCGCTCTTTAGAGAGAGCACCCAGCCTGGTCGTTTGCCAACAACTGGATTTGCCAAAGATTCGAACGAAGTCGAAGGGTACGTACGTAATTTTGCACGTCAGAGAAGTGATGTCCGTGTAACAACGCTTCGTTTTGCCAACGCCATTGGCCCAGAAATGGTGACGCCCTTAACAACATATTTTGAATTGCCGATCTGGCCGGCCGTTCTCGGACATGATCCCCGCCTGCAATTTATTCATGAGGATGATTTGGTGCGTGCCATGCACCACGCAGTGATGACGGATCAAGGCGGCACATTCAATGTGGCCGGCGCAGGAACGATTACTCTCAGCCAAGCAGCTCGATTGGCAAAGCGCCCGCTCCTGCGTTTGCCGGCCCAATTCTTCTCTCCGGCCAGTGGCACCCTGCGCCGACTTGGAGTGGTTGACCTTTCGCGAGAACAACTTTCGCTTCTCAAATATGGCCGGTTGGTAGATACGTCTCGCGCTCGCGATTTGCTCGGATTCACGGCCGAGTTCTCCTCGCGCGATACTTTCCAAGAATTTGTGGCTCATCGAATTGCGAAGCGGGCTGGTCACCGTGGAAAATAAAAAGGGGAGTGTCTCGGATGTGATCGACGCTACTGGCGAACTTGCCGCAAGCGTTATGGGGCTCTTTCTCAAAGTAAATCCTGAGTTATCGCAGATTGTGCAACAAGGAACTAAAGACTTGGTCTCTGAATTATCAAAACTCTTAGGCGATAGCCTCGATCCTGCCGTGCACTTTCTTGCAGAACGCATGAGTGGTGATTACTCAGTCGATGAATTTGGGTTCGATCCAGAACTTACTGAGCAAGTTTTCTTGCCGATCTTGCGGGTGCTCTATGAAAAGTGGTTCCGCGTCGAAGTCAGAGGCATAGAGAATCTGCCAGTCAACGGAGCTTGTCTACTTGTTGCCAACCACTCAGGAACAGTCGCGCTTGACTCTTTAATGACGCAGGTGGCAGTCCATGACGCCGGTCATCGCCACATGCGTGCACTCGGAGCTGACCTTGTATTTGCAACGCCTTTCTTTGCCGAGATCGCACGCAAGTCCGGAGTTACCTTGGCCTGTCAGGATGATGCCGAACGTCTGCTAGCTAACGGCGAAGTAGTGGGTGTGTGGCCCGAAGGCTTCAAAGGAGTAGGCAAACTTTACAAAGATCGCTACAAACTTCAACGATTTGGTCGCGGTGGCTTTGTGAATGCAGCGGTGCGTGCAAAGGCACCGATTATTCCAGTATCCATTGTGGGCGCTGAAGAGACCTACCCAATGCTGGCGAATCTGCCGGTACTCGCCAGGTTGCTAGGTCTGCCGTACTTTCCCATCACTCCTACCTTTCCCGCATTTGGCCCGCTCGGAATGGTCCCGCTTCCGTCGAAATGGATCATTGAATTTGGAACTCCAATTCCCACTGCGGATTTGGAAGACGAACCTTTGCAACATCTAGATCTTGCGGAGCAAATTCGTGGTGAAATTGCCACCACGTTAGAACGGTTGCTCATTGAAAGAGGAAACCCTTTCTTATGAAAGTAACAATCATCGGAAAGCCCGGCTGCCATCTCTGCGAAGTGGCGGAAAATGTGGTCCAAGATCTCATCGCCGGAAGTGAGATCGAATTCGAGAAGTTATCGATCTTAGATGATCCCAAGTTATCTGCCCGGTATAGCGAAGAAATACCAGTCATCATGATCGACGGTAAGGTTCACGACATCTTCAGAGTCGACGAAAAACGTTTTCTTACTGCGATAGGTAATGGCAGTACTCGTTGATAGCCCCATTTGGCCAGCGCATGGTCGATTGTGGGCACATCTTGTATCGGACACATCGCTAGATGAATTGCACTCTTTCGCGAGTGCTTTAGGTATTCCAGAGCGCGGATTTGATCTCGACCACTACGACATCCCAGAGGAATACGTCCCCAAAGCGATCGAGGCGGGAGCAGAATTTCTACCTGCTCGAGAGCTACTAAAGCGTCTGATCGATTCTGGACTCAGAGTCTCTGCTAAATCTCGGCGGTCCCGCTAAAAACATCGTCAGCATCGACAATTCGATACGCATAACCTTGTTCGGCAAGGAAGCGTTGGCGATGAGCGGCAAAATCTTGATCGACAGTGTCTCGGGCAACGACGCTATAAAAACGCGCGCTCCGTCCATCTGCTTTAGGGCGCAATACGCGGCCCAGTCGCTGTGCTTCCTCTTGTCTGGAACCAAATGATCCCGAGACCTGAATGGCAATGGAAGCTTCCGGAAGATCGATCGAGAAGTTCGCCACTTTTGAAACCACTAAGCACTTCACCTCGCCCGTCCGGAAGAGTGCAAAGAGTCGCTCGCGCTCCTTCACCGGTGTTTCGCCCTTAATGATCGGTGCGCCTAAGCGTTCGCCGAGTTCGTCGATTTGATCAATGTATTGCGCGATGACGAGCACTTGATCATTTGCATGGTGACGAGCAAGGGATTCGACGAGGCGACTCTTTGTTTGCGTAGTTGCGCAATAGCGGTAGCGCTCCTCTGGCTCTGCTGTGGCGTAAAGAAGTCGCTCGGCATCTGTCAAAGTGACGCGGACCTCGACACAATCGGCAGGCGCAATGTAACCCTGGGCTTCAATTTCTTTCCAGGGTGCGTCGTATCGCTTTGGTCCAATCAGCGAGAAGACATCGCCTTCATGGCCATCCTCGCGAATGAGCGTGGCAGTGAGCCCAAGGCGCCGTCTCGATTGAATATCTGCCGTGAACCGAAAAATAGGTGCAGGGAGCAGATGTACTTCATCGTAAATTATTAAGCCCCAGTCCCGTGAATCAAAGAGTTCTAAGTGGGCGTAAACGCCTTTACGCTTTGTGGTCATCACTTGGTATGTCGCAATGGTGACGGGGCGAATTTCTTTCTTCGCTCCCGAATACTCGCCGATTTCCTCTTCGGTTAAGTTGGTCCGCTTGAGAAGTTCGTCGCGCCACTGGCGAGCGGCAACAGTATTCGTTACCAAGATGAGTGTGGTGGCTTCTGCTAGTGCCATTGCCGCCGCACCCACCATGGTCTTTCCTGCGCCACAGGGAAGAACCACGACACCAGAACCACCGTGCCAGAAATTCTCTGCGGCATGCTTCTGATAATCGCGAAGTGTCCATCCCTCTTCTTTGAGTGAGATGGGGTGTGCTTCGCCATCGACGTAACCGGCAAAATCTTCTGCAGGCCAGCCGAGCCGCAATAGGACTTGTTTGACATGTCCGCGTTCGCTGGGGTGTACCGCCACCATTTCGTTGTCGATGCGTGCGCCCATGAGCGGCACCATTTTCTTGGAACGTAAAACTTCTTCCATGACGGCGCGATCATTACTGACGAGAACTAGCCCGTGAACTGGGTGCGATTCGAGGCGAAGACGGCCGTAGCGCGACATGGTGTCGGCAATATCTACAAGTAGCGCGTGGGGGACGGCGTAACGTGAGTAGCGAATCAAAATATCGATCACTTGCTCCGCATCGTGACCAGCAGCGCGGGCATTCCACAAACCCAGTGGCGTGAGTCGATAGGTATGCATGTGTTCTGGAGCGCGCTCTAATTCAGCAAAGGGAGCGATCGCACGACGGCACTCTCCGGCCAAGGCATGGTCGGTATCTAAGAGAATGGTCTTATCGGATTGAACGATAAGTGGGCCGTCGGTCATCCCTCCAGTTTATGGCCTGGAAGTACTTGCCGCTTACCGTGGGTTGGCTCGGCTATTGAGCGAGAATCCGGGTAATAAGTGCGCCAGCCAGT
>CAIPAI010000035.1 GCA_903863015.1 uncultured Actinomycetes bacterium | reverse complement strand
CAGGGAAAGAAAATCCGTCGCCGGATAAAACAGATGGTGCCGAGCTTCCTCAAAAAGTATTTTTAAGGAGCCACGCGTTGTTGGCTGATGGCATAGAGCACGACGCTAGACGCAATTCCCGCGTTGAGGGATTCGGTTGCGCCTGACATCGGGATAGAGAGGATGTAATCACAGGTTTCGCTGACTAAACGACCCAAGCCCTTTCCTTCGCTTCCCACCACAACCACAAGCGGATCACCTCCATTATCGAATTTGGGAAGTGAGACATCCCCATCTGCATCAAGTCCAACGACGAAGCATCCAGCTTCTTTAGCCTCTTCGAGCCAGCGCACCATATTCGTGACGCGAGCAACAGGCACGCGAGCCGCGGCTCCTGCCGAAGATTTCCATGCCGATGCCGTAAGCCCTGCCGAACGACGCTCCGTAATAACCACTCCATGAGCGCCAAAAGCACCAGCGCTTCGAAGAATTGCGCCAAGGTTTCTTGGATCCGTGATGCCATCAAGTGCAAGAAGGAGAGGCTTCTTTCCGTGTTCCTTCAATGCATTCACTAGGACGCTGGCGTCGTAGTACTCATACTCAGGAAGCCTGAGCGCCACACCTTGATGAATTCCGTATTCGGTGAGCGCATCGATATCTTCTCGAGTCGCTTCGCGAATCGTGATCTTCTGTTCTAAGGCCAGCGTCAAAATTTCTTTGGTTCGCTCATCGCTTTCAAGTCGATGGGCAATTACGAGTTCCTTTGCCGGAATCTCAGCGCGCAACGCTTCGAGCACACTGTTACGACCAGCCACGATTTCATCGCCAGTTTTCCGTGGACGAGTGGGACGTCCCGAACGTGCACCGCTAGCCCGCTCTGGTGCACGCTTTGCTGCCGGCTTGCGCTTACTTGCCGCGTGATAACTGCGCTCTTCAGCCTTGGGCGTGGGACCTTTACCAGCAAGGCGGCGCTTATTATTTCCGCCGGTTCCGACCGTTGGTTTCTTGGCTCTGCTACTTACAGCGCCTTTGCGTTTAGAGTTGCCAGCCATTACTGCGCTCGTTTCTGAATGGTCCACCGCGAACCGGAGGATGAATCTTCCACAGCGATTCCCGCTGCGGCGAGACCATCGCGAATTGCATCCGCGGCAGCCCAATCTTTTCTGGCCCGGGCAGCGTTGCGCTGCTCGAGCACTACCTTGACGAGCTCATCAACAACACCGGTGAGATCACTTGAACTATTTGCCCAAGGACCAGTGTGTGGATCACAACCAAAAACTTCGAGCATCGCGCGCACGTCACTGAGCGAGGCGCGAATCGCGTTCTTATCCCCCGCGGTAAGTGCGGTGTTACCTTCGCGAACAACGTCAGCAAGAACAGCCAGGGCTTGCGGCGCTGCTAAATCGTTATCGAGAGCAGCCCGAAACGCTTGTGGCACATCGGCTGAGATCGCGCTCTCACCCAGAATCTCTTCTGCCCGGGCAATAAAGTTCTCAATGCGTTGGAAGCCGATTGCCGACTCTGCAAGGTAATCAGGCGAGTACTCAAGCATTGAACGGTAATGCGCAGAGTTGAGGTACCAGCGCAATTCGATGGGGCGCACCGTTGTGAGAATCTCGTGAACCTTGAGTGAGTTACCCAACGACTTGCTCATTTTTTCGCCAGAGGTAGTCACCCAAGCGTTATGCAACCAACGTTTTGCGAAGCCATACCCGGCAGCGCTTGATTGTGCGATCTCATTTTCGTGGTGCGGGAAAATAAGATCCAAGCCGCCACAATGAATGTCGAAAGTTTCGCCCAGATACTGATGAGCCATCGCACTGCACTCAAGATGCCAACCCGGACGACCTGGGCCCCACGGAGTCGGCCAGGAAGGATCTCCTGGTTTCGCAGCTTTCCACAAAGCAAAGTCACGGGGGTCTTTCTTGTACTGAATCTCGTCTGCATTATCACTGTCTGCCGCCGACTGCAGGTCGTCGATTTTCTGTCCAGAGAGCGTGAGGTACTCAGAGAGAGAACGAACTTCGAGATAGACATCTCCGTTGCCAGGCGCATACGCATGTCCGCGCTCAATAAGCAGGGACATCAGTTCAATCATTTGAGTGATGTGACCCGTAGCTCGTGGTTCGTATGTGGGCGGAATGCAGTTGAGGGAGGCATACGCTGCATTGAATTCACGCTCGTACTTCATTGCGAGCGCCCACCACGGCATTTCTTCGTGCACTGCATTATGCAAAATCTTGTCGTCGATATCGGTGACGTTGCGCACGAACGTAACCTTGTATCCGTGTCCACGCTCTAACCAACGACGGAGCAAATCAAAGTTGATGGCGCTACGAATATGGCCAATGTGTGGAGACGATTGAACTGTGGCGCCACAGAGATAGATAGAGACTTCACCCGCAATAAGCGGCTGGAAGTCGCTCTCTTGCCGGGTGGCAGTGTCGTAAAGTCTCACCGGGTAAGCCTAACTAACTAAAGCGGTCGCAATTGCCGCGATGCCCTCGCCGCGACCGGTGAGCCCCAAACCATCGGTTGTCGTCCCTGAGACAGCTACTGGGGCGCCTCCAATGGCCAAAGAGAGCGCAGATTCCATCTCAATTCGACGAGGCGCGATCCGTGGGCTGTTGCCAATAATTTGCACCGAGACATTCCCGACTGAAAATCCCAGAGCGCGCACGACTTTTACCGTTTCTGCAAGGAGCAGGCTCCCACTCGCCCCTTTCCACTCTGGACGATCGACACCAAAGTGTGTTCCCAAATCTCCTGCGCCTGCAGCTGAGAGCAAGGCATCGCAGATGGCATGCGCTGCTACATCACTATCAGAGTGCCCCTCGAGCGCTCTTTCGTTCTCCCAAGGGAGTCCGCCGAGCCAGAGCTCGCGCCCCTCCTGGCTAGAAAAACGGTGAACATCTACACCGATTCCGACTCTCATTTAATTCTCCTTGCAACATACGCTTCGGCCCATTCAAGATCTGCCGAAGTCGTGATTTTCCTTGATAGATCATGCCCGAGCACTGTGAGTACTGGTATTCCCATCTCTTCCACCATCATGGAATCGTCCGTGGCTTCTACGCTGCACTCGCGAGCATGCGCCGCTCTTAACGTTGATAAAGAAAATCCTTGAGGAGTTTGTACTCTCCCTAGAAAATTCCTATCTTCAGTGCGCACGATGAATTTATTCTCATCAATTCTTTTAATCGTATCCACCATGCCAAGAAGCGGAACCACTGCTTCGTTTCCGGCTTTTAGCCCGTGAATCACCTCTAGAAAAACAGACCCGGGTGTAAAACAACGAGCCGCATCGTGCACCAAGACATGGGTGACATCGTCTGGCAGCGTTGCTAGAGCAAGTGCGACACTTTCGCGCCTCGTGCTACCGCCAGTAATGATTGAGGTTTGCTTACTCCATCTTTCAACCGCAACAGCCATTGGTTTTTCATAACCATGAGGAGCCGCAACCACGATCAAGTCCGCATATTGCGCGACGGTTTCAACCGCGCGACAAATGAGAGAGTGACCGGCAACAGGTACTAATGCTTTAGGAAGCGAAGCTCCAAGTCGCTCGCCGCTTCCCGCAGCCGGGACGATCGCGGCGATTCTCATCGGATTAAGAGGCGAGAACCTCGTCGAGAATTGACTCCGCCTTGAGTTCATCTGTCTTTTCGGCGAGGGCAAGTTCGCTGATCAGGATCTGGCGTGCCTTTGCAAGCATGCGCTTCTCTCCGGCGGAGAGTCCCTTCTCCTTATCGCGACGGAAAAGATCGCGAACAACTTCGGCGACCTTGATGACATCGCCAGAAGCAAGCTTCTCAAGATTGGCCTTGTAACGACGTGACCAGTTGGTCGGCTCTTCGGTGTATGGCTGACGAAGTACGGAGAAGACCTTTTCGAGACCTTCTTTGCCAACGACATCGCGAACGCCTACTAGATCAACATTTTCAGCCGGCACCCGTACGGTGAGATCTCCTTGGGCCACCTTGAGAACGAGGTAAAGCTTCTCCTCGCCCTTGATGGTGCGGGTCTCGATAGCCTCGATTAGAGCTGCTCCGTGATGGGGATAAACAACGGTTTCGCCGACTTTGAAAGTCATTCATGGGCCTTTCGAACGTAACACTGAGGTGCCACTGAAAATCTTCCGGTGTAGCCCAATTCTACCAGCCAAAAGCCCTCGTTTCGAATTGAGAACTGACGCGTTTCTGCAGGTCAGGAGTGGTTTTGCCGACGCAAATCGGGGTTGACATAAAGCATTGCTTCTGCTCCGGTAACCTTGCTTCCTGTACCGAAGGCGAAGCTCCCGCTTGGCCCCTTAAAAGGAGTAGTTAGTGAAAAACATGCGCGCCCTCGTCCTCGCCTCATCGTTAGTTCTACTCACCGCCTGCGGTTCCGGACAGAACGCACAAACCGCGCAGCCATACACTCCTACCGATGGTGTGCAAGGTGAGAGTTCTTCAATTCAGGTACGAAACGTTGTAGTAGTAGCCAATGCAGCCGGCGACGGAATCCTCTCTGCGACGTTGGTTGATCAAAGCGAAGCCACCACCACAACCTTTGGTGCACCGGATCGACTCACGGGAGTCATCATCAACGGAAAAGCTGCAACGTTGACTCCGGCAGCACCCACACTTCAAGTTAATACACCAGTCACTTTCGCTGGCCCCGCGTCAAATGCATCTGCTGTTGTTGCTGCATTGGGAGTAAAGCCTGGCTCTAACGTCTCTGTGACATTCTCATTCGAAATCGCTGGTGACCTCACGGTTACCGCACTCGTTCGTGAAAATAACGAAGAGTTTGCTGCGGTCACCGCTCCCTAATTCTAGGATTCGTACTTGTAGCCCAGCCCACGCACCGTAGTGATAATGGTTGGCTCAGCAGGATCCTCTTCGATTTTGGCGCGAATACGTTTGATGTGAACATCTAGCGTTTTGGTGTCGCCGACGTAATTGCTACCCCAAATGCGATCAATCAACTGGCCACGCGTAAGAACTCTTCCAGCGTTCCGGAGCAACATTTCAAGAAGCTCGAACTCCTTGAGTGGAAACGAGACGTTGTTACCGCGCACTGAAACCAAGTGACGCTCCACATCCATGCTCACTCCCCCTGCGGCCAGAATATTTTCAGAAACATCCTCGCTATTTCCTTGCCGACGAAGCACTGCACGGATTCGGGCGACTAGTTCGCGTGACTTGTAAGGCTTGGTTACGTAATCATCTGCGCCGATTTCTAAGCCAACGACCTTATCCACTTCATCATCTTTGGCGGTAAGCATAATGATCGGTACTTGCGACTGACTGCGAATCTGCTTACATACTTCAATTCCTGAAAGCCCCGGAAGCATGAGATCAAGTAGAACAAGATCAGCGCCATTGCGGGCAAAAGTAGTAATTGCATCTGCGCCATTCTCTGCGACAGCAACCTCGAAACCTTCTTTCGTTAGTAGGTATGCAAGGGCTTCAGAGAAAGATGCTTCGTCTTCTACGACAAGGATGCGGGTCATTCGGCTTCCTGACTGTTGCTTGCGAGTGGGAGGCGAAGAGTAAAGGTGCTGCCGGAGCCTTCAATGCTCCAGACGCGAATATCCCCACCATGATTTGTAACAATGTGTTTTACGATGGCCAAACCAAGCCCGGTGCCACCGGTCGCCCGCGAGCGAGCCGGATCAACTCGGTAGAAACGTTCGAAGATTCGTTCTATTTCGGATTCAGAGATGCCAATACCTTGGTCGCTCACTGCAATTTCCACAATGTCATCTTGGGCTTCGACACCGATTCCTACGCTGGTGTGATCTGGACTGTAAGCAATCGCATTGTTGATGAGGTTTGTAAGAGCCGTGGTGAGTTGCTCCTGATTGCCCATCACGGCAAAGCTAACCGAGCGTGATCGCACCACCGTTATGTCGCGTTTCTGGGCTGATAACTTCGTTCTATCTAGTGCCTCGCTTATTACGTTATCTAAGAACACGAGATCAGCGCCGATTAATGGGTCTTGGCTTTGAAGCCGTGAGAGATCGATAATCTCTTGTACCAAATCACCGAGTCGTACCGCTTCAGCGCCCATTCGTTCAGCAAAGCGCTTAACTGCATCAGGATCATCGCTCGCTTCAACGACAGCCTCTGCAAGGATAGAAAGCGCACCAATGGGTGTTTTTAACTCGTGTGAGATATTTGCTACGAAGTCTCGGCGCACTTCATCTACGAGTCGTGATTCGCTCTCGTCGGAGATGAGTACCAAGACTGTTCCGCTACCGAGTTCGGGAATAAGAAGGGCGCGCACAGATAATTCAAAGGTTCCAGTGCTCAGTCGACCACGCTTGAACTCCACACGAGATTCCACAAGTTCAAAATCCTTACGAGCATGGCGCACTAGCGCCACCAACTCTTCACCCACAAGTTTTTCATCTCGCACGATGCCAAGTGCTCGCGCTGAAGTACTCGCAAGAAGAACTTTCTCACCGGGAGCCACAATCAGTGAGCTCTCAGCAACAAGCGAAAGTATTCTGCTCACCACAGCGGATAGTCGAAGATCTGGGGTCTCCTGAACTTGCTCGACCGCCTTGCCAAACCATCGCGCCATGAGACCATGGTAGATCGCTCACCGGGGGGAATACGACCGTAGGTCGCTTTCCACCTCCTGTTCATCATAAAGTTACGCAATGTTCAGATAAATAAACGAAAAGCGACTCCGGGCAGGATAACCTAGCCCTCATGCGCGATGCCTATCATGAAGATCTAGACGCCGTAAGCGCCACCCTTGTATCGATGGCTACCATGGTCGATAACGCGATCGTGCGCGCCTCCAAAGCACTCCTCGAGTCTGATCGTGCTTTGGCAGAAGAAGTGATCGCCGCCGATTTGGCGATCGATACCGTGCAGCATGATTTAGATGCCCGCACTGTCGATTTAATGGCGCGCCAAGCTCCGGTGGCGAGTGATCTCCGCGCCTTAGTCACTTCGCTTCGGATGAGTGCCGATCTTGAACGTATGGGTGATCTTGCGGCACATATTGCAAAAGCCGCCCGTATGCGTTTCCCAGGTTGTGCTGTACCAGTGGAACTTCAAATGACTATTCTCGAAATGGGCCGGGTTGCGAGTTCGTTGGTCAATAAATCTGCGCTGGTGATCAGGGATCGCGACATTGAAGGTGCGCTCCAGGTCGAACGTGATGACGACCAAATGGATCTTTTACATCGTCAACTCTTCACGACTCTTCTTGATCCTTCGTGGCCACATGGAGTAGAAACTGCTATTGATGTCACGCTGATCGGTCGCTATTACGAGCGCTTTGCTGACCACGCGGTATCTGTTGCTAGGCGGCTCTACTACTCAGTCACCGGAGAATTTGCAGTACAAAAGTCTTAATTGCTAATGCTTGCCTTGGTTAGCAACCGCTTCGATTGCTGCCTTAGCAGCTTCCGCGTCTAGATACTCTCCACCGCGCTTGATTGGCTCAAGGTCCTTGTTGAGCGTGTAAAGCAATGGGATCCCTGTTGGGATGTTGAGGCCTGCAATATCTTCATTCGAGATTCCGTCGAGATGCTTTACAAGTGCGCGAAGTGAATTTCCGTGTGCGACAACCAGCACAACTTTTCCACTCTTTAAGTCGGGAGTGATGCTTTTATTCCAGTAAGGAAGGAGGCGCTTAACTACATCAGAGAGGCACTCAGTTCTTGGCAATTGATCTTTTGGAATATCTGCATATCGAGGATCAGCAGCTTGACTATATGGATCCGCATCGTCGATCGGTGGCGGCGGCACATCAAAAGATCTACGCCATAAGGCAAATTGCTCCTCACCGTACGCCGCCAAGGTTTCCTTCTTATCTTTTCCTTGCAGCGCACCGTAATGGCGTTCATTGAGTCGCCAATCGCGACGGACCGGAATCCAATGTCGATCGCAGGCGTTCAACGCAATCTGCGAAGTAGAAATCGCTCGCCGTAGAAGCGAGGTATGCACCACATCAGGAAGCAGGTCCCGTTCTAAGAGAAGTTCACCGCCCCGCTTAGCTTCTTGTTCACCAAGTGGGGTGAGAGCCACATCAACCCAACCGGTGAAGAGATTCTTGGCATTCCAATCGCTCTGTCCATGACGAAGCAGAATCAATGTTGAAGTCATGGCACTAGCCTGCCAGAGAAAAGCAGGTCACTCTTCAATCATGTGAGCAAAGGCACGAAGATTTTCGAGAGATTCCCCGCGCGACTCTCTCCAGGCCCATTCGCGGCGGATCGCGCTGGCAAATCCGATCTCTACTAACTTATTGAAGGTCTCGTCGCCATAGCGAAGAACTGCTCCAAAGAGTCGATCAAGATCTTCTTCTGTAAGCGTGAGAGGAAGACGCCCAGTTAGATAGATATCGCCCAAGTGATTCACTGCGTAAGACAAACCAAATATCTTGAGATTGGTCTCGAGCAAGAGCCGATGAATGATTTCTGAATTTTCATCTGGCTTGCGCATGACGAAGATGTTCACGGCGAGCGCATACGTGCCGACTTTGATGGCGACCGTTATCGCTAGCTTCTGTTCGCCTTTGAGAGTTGCAATAAAAGTTGAATCATCGACCCACTCGTGATCAATTCCCACATCTGTACAGTGCGATTCGAGTAATGAATTGATGTGCTGGGTACTCATTCGGTTATGCCCTTGAACGTAATTGCGACTGACCGGAGAGTAGAGAGTCATACACAGAGAGCATCTTCTCTGCTGTGGCTTGCCAACCAAAGTGGCTCGCATGCTCGAGTGCGCCTTTACCTAATTCGGTACGTCGCTCCTCTTCAACAGCTAGGCGATAAAGCACACTCGCCCACGACTTCGGATCGTGGCCATCTACAAGTAATCCAGAAATACCGTCGCGGATCGCAGTACGCAAACCTCCCACCGCAGTCGCAACTACAGGTGTGCCACATGCTTGCGCCTCTAATGCCACTAATCCAAAGGATTCACTATGACTTGGCACCACAACAATGTCAGAGGCGCGATACCACTCAGGAAGATGTGAGCGATCGGTAGGTTCTACGAAACGAATCATGTCGTTTATACCGAGCCAAGCCGCCAATTCACGCAATCGCGAAGGCTCCGTAGTACTACCACTGGCGCCACCGACAATGGCAATCTCTAATTTAGAACGAAGATGCGGGGCGATCTTAATGATCTCGGAGGCAGCACGAATCAGTGTGTCAGGACCTTTGTGAGGTTGAATGCGCCCCACGAAACTCAGCAAGATCGCATCTTCGCGAACACCTAATAACTTTCGAGCACTCTTCTTACTTCCAGGAGTAAACATTTCGAGATCAACGCCCGGTGCAACAACGTGCACCTTTTGGGGATCAGCTGCATAGAGTCCTACAAGAGAGGCGGCTTCGGCTTCAGTATTTGCGATCAGCGCATCGGAGGCGGCTACGACTTGCTCCTCGCCAATCGCACGCCCGTTAGGTTCTGGAACATCACCTTCGGCAAGAGAGGCGTTCTTTACTTTCGCCATGGTGTGCATGGTGTGCACGAGGGGCACGTTCCAACGTTCGGCAGCCACCCAACCCACTTGGCCGGAGAGCCAGTAATGCGAGTGAATTAATCGGTAGTGGCCCTGGTCGCGCAACGCTTCTTCACGCATGAGCGCAGAACTGAGCGCACAGAACTGTCCCGGAAGATCTTCTTTGGCCAACCCTTGGTAAGGACCGGCGACTAGGTGATGAACCTCGACCCCGTCAGCGATCTCTACTCGCGCCGGCAAGGTGGAGGAGGTAGCCCGGGTGAAAATGTCCACTTTCACGCCTGTAGCCGCGATCCGCTTGGCGCTCTCCACCACGTAAACGTTCATGCCGCCAGCATCGCCCGTGCCCGGCTGTTCGAGCGGCGAGGTGTGGATCATGAGCATGGCGACTGAGAACACCCTCTAAGGATGACTCATCGAACTCGCTAACGCGAGTCGGTCACGGCAGAATCCCCTTTATGAGTTCAAACCAACCTTCTTCAGCAAAGCGCGCCTTGGTCACTGGCGCGAGTAGTGGAATCGGTGCCGCCACCGCCCTCGCCCTCGTCTCCGCCGGATTTGAAGTCCATGGAGCCGCCCGGCGTGAAGATCTGCTGGCCACCCTCACTGGCGTCACAAGTCATCATCTCGATGTCACTAATAATTCGAGCGTAGAAGCATTAGCCGCGCAATTTGAAACCCTCGATGTTTTAGTTGCTAATGCGGGTGGCGCCTTTGATGCAGAAGAAGTCGGCAATGCCGATCTCGCGTCCTGGGAGAAAACATACGACGTTAACGTCTTAGGTACGGTGCGCACCATCAAAGCTTTTCTGCCGGCACTCATTGCATCCGGCAATGGGCACATTGTGATTATGGGTTCTACCGCCGGACGCGTGGCGTACGAAAATGGTGGAAGCTATGCAGCCGCTAAACATGCGCTCGCTGCAGTGGCAGGAACTCTTCGTTTAGAACTGAATGGTCAACCTGTTCGTGTCAGCGAGATTGCACCAGGGATGGTGAAAACCGATGAATTCGCTGTCACACGATTTGGAGGTGACAAGGAGAAAGCTGCAAAGGTGTATCAAGGAGTAGAGAAACCCCTCACTGCCGAAGACATCGCAGAGATAGTGAAGTGGAGTGTCACACTTCCGGCGCATGTAAACATTGATCTACTTGTAGTACGCCCAGTAGCCCAAGCCGCACAACACAAGGTCCATCGAAAAGCGTAAATCCGTGGCCAAACCCATCGGCAACATCACTCGGGGAACTACTAATCCCAATCGTCTCCGAAGAGTCGATAGATGGATGCTCTGGCGATATCAAGAGCTGTTAAGAAACAATCCGACCGCTCTTGTAGTAGATCTTGGATTCGGCGCCACCTCAGTTACTACTTTGGAAATGGCTGCACGATTCCACGAACTTTTCCCATCACTACGTTTCACTGGGCTCGAGATCGACCCTGAACGTGTAAAGCTGGCAGCGACCACTTCCCTGCCGAAAGTTAACTTTCAGCTGGGCGGGTTCGAGGTTCCCACGCCCGAAAAACCGCTATTAGTAAGGGCTTTTAACGTGCTTCGCCAGTACGACGAGCCGGAAGTACGCAAGCATTGGGCGACTATGCAAGGAAGACTTGCTGCAGATGGTCGCTTGATCGAAGGAACGTGTGACGAAATTGGACGACGGGCCACCTGGATCGAATTAGATACGCGTGCGCCGTTGACCCTCTCGCTCGGATTTCGTTTGCAGGGATTGGATGATCCAGCAGAGGTCGCGGAGAGATTGCCGAAGATTCTTATCCACCGAAATACGCCAGGAAATCACATCCACACTTTTCTACAAGAGCTTTCAAAAGCTTGGAATTCGCACTCTAGCTACCGAGTATTCGGACCAAACCAGAGATGGCGAGCTACCGTTAATTCGCTGCGAGAGACGTGGCCGATCGTTAATAAGAATCACCGCGATGGTGAGCTCACTGTCGAGTGGGGTGCGGTCGCCCCCGATTAGTGCGCGCGTCCTAGTAGCGTGGGCGCCGAAGAATTTCGTTGATGGCAGGCTTTACATCGACCAAGTAAACAATCACCGCAATGATGCCCACTATCCCAAGCATGCTAAAGAGTCCAAATACTTGAGTGGCAACAAGTGAACCAATGATGAGCCATAACCAAAACTTCTTACTCTGTTTGCTCGCAGCGGTAAAAGCGTCGGCTCGTGTTTTGATCACGTGAACTAGGGCAATGATGTTTCCGACGAGAAGAAGGAGGCTAAGGATTCCAGTTATAGACGAACCAATATTCAGAAGATTCATGATCCCACTCTAACTAATCGCTGCGACGATCTCGCCAACCGGGAGCCCGCCGCCAAGAACTGGTGTCTTCGCTAATTCGTGGAGCGAAGCGACATCCACGCCCATACGGGAGAGCGCGGCAACGAGCACTGCTGGAATAGCGCGCATTGATCCATCGATGACTTTGAAGGCCACTGAACGGCCATCGGCGAGCGCCGCAATTTCTACACCTTCTGCGCCCTCTTTCACCATGAGGCCAGGAATAAGGCGCATAGCCTCGGTAGTGAAACGCTTCTCCCCACCCACCATCTCGGGAAATGCACGCATTGCAGCAAATACGCGAGCACGCGATGGGGTATTTCCGGTAGATACCGAACTGGATGCCTTGGCTAAACCCTTGAGCGACATCGAAAAGATAGGTGCACCGCAACCATCAACGGCGACGTGCGAAGAAGCAGCACCTGATGCATCCAGGTACTCCTTCTTAATTTCCACTTGTAGCGGATGCAAAGGGTCGCGGTAGCTCTGGATATCCCATCCATTGATAACTGAAGTGGCAATCATCGACGCATGTTTTCCACTGCAGTTATGAACGTCGCGGGCGGGTGCTTGGGAGCCAAATGCGCGTCGTTCGGCATCTCCGTACGGACGATCGGTGGGGCATTGCAGTGCATCGATATCTAGTCCCACGGAATTCAAGATTTCTTTTGCAGCGAGACGATGCATCTCACCACCAGAATGGCTTGCACAAGTTAAAGCAAGTAGTCGCTCAGGAAGGTCTAACCCAAGTCGCACCATTGCACTTGCCTGTAAAGGTTTTGTTGCAGACCGTGGAAATATCTCTGAGTCAATGTCGCCAAGTGCAGTGAATGTGGCGCCATCGAAAATCGCCATTGATCCATAGTGAATCGACTCCACGAAACCATTACGAATGTAATGAGCAAGTTCAATCATGATTACGCGCGCGGCAGAGTTGCCCAGAGATGAGGCTGTAACTCATGTTCTGGAGTACCCATGTCATAGGCGAAGAAGAGTTCGCCTTCAACAAGTCCGTAGAGGCGATGCCCTTCGGTCACCGTCTTTGCACTTGGCGCTGAGTAGGCATGATCCATAGCCAACTGAATTTTGGCGCCGTCGTAGCGGCCCACCCAGCCTTCAGAAATTCCTGTTGCATGGGCAAGCACTACTTCAAGAGTGTTATTCGGCTTCGGTCTCCAGAATCCGGTCTCACTACCTGCAGGACGCAGGATCTCGCCCGCTGAATCCACGATCCATGATCGTGAGTAATACGTGAGGAACGGGCGAGTGTCATGGCCAAAGACCACTTCCTGAGCGAACTCGAAAGGTTCTATGCCGGGATATTCGCCATGCCCGCGACCACGCCAGGTTCCTAGGAGCCAAGAGAGTGGGAGTAGGTCTGGATGCAGGTCTGCTGGAATCTCGAATGCCACGTGTACAGCCTAGAGGGTCGTAGAGTGCACTTATGGCAACACTTGTTTTGAAATTAACCACCGTCGAGCCGGAGAAGATGTCTCAGGCCCTCAATGTATGCGCTACTGCGCTGGCTAGTGGCGCGGCTGTCTCGCTCTGGCTCACCGGAGATGCAGTGCGATTGGCTACTCCAGGCTTCGCCGCAGGAATCGAACTCGACCAGAGCGCACCTTTCGATCAACTCATCGATGCGGTGCGCGCCGGTGGACGTCTTACCGCCTGCACTCAATGCTTGGGCCGCCGTGGGCTTGGGCAAGAGGACTTACTCCCAGGGGTCGAGATCCGCGGAGCTAGTGGTTTTGTCGAAGAGATACTTCAACCTGCGGTGCAGGCGCTCGTCTATTAATCTGATTAATAACTTCGAAAAGAGAGTTCCGCTATGGCTAAAGAGTTGAGTGCCCCTCGTTTACGTCGGTTCAATGTCATCGCAGGAAGCTTTCATCTTCTCCAGATGATTGCGGTCATTGCGCTAGCCAACGATTTCTCGTTACCTGTACAGGCCACGTATATGTCGGGCCCACCAGGATCTACCTTTGCGCCACCCACCACTTTATTTAGCGTATTAGTGGGGCCGGCAGTTGCGCTCTTCCTTGGAATCTCAGCACTTGCTCATTTCATAGTAGCCAGCCCGAAGTTCTTCCCTCGTTATGCGGCCGGGCTCGAAGCGAAGCGAAATAATTTCCGTTGGGTTGAATATTCAGTGAGTTCATCAGTAATGATCGTGCTCATCTCACAAATTTGTGGCGTCGCCGATGTCACTGCATTACTCGCCATATTCGGAGTCAATGCAGCAATGATTCTCTTCGGTTGGTTGCAAGAGAAGTACGCCCAGCCTGGAAATGGCGAATGGCTTCCCTTTATCTTCGGATGCATCGTTGGAATCGTGCCTTGGCTCGCAGTGGCCATTTACGTCTTCGCTCCTGGATCGCCAAGTGAGGTATCGGCTCCTGGATTCGTTTACGGAATAGTGATCTCACTCTTCGCATTCTTTAACTCGTTTGCAGCCGTGCAACTTCTGCAATACCGAGGTCGTGGAAAATGGGGAAATTATCTCCGCGGAGAACGCACCTACATCGTGCTCAGCTTGGTCGCTAAATCAGCGCTCGCTTGGCAAATCTTCGCTGGAACTCTTGCTGCTTAATTCTTAGCAGAAATTTTTGCAAAGATCAGTGAACCGGTCTTAGAAGATAAACCTTGGTGCTCTTCTCCACTCGAGGTCTCAAACCATGACTCGGCATCTAAATCTTGCTCAGAAATTTTGAGCGATCCCTCAAGAACAAATGCCCGGAAGCCTCGGACCCAAAAATCCTCTTGAATCTGGAAATTCTCAGGAATCTTAATGAGGGCGCTCATGGCCAGCGTTTCGGGGTTAATGGAGAGAATCTTTATTTCTATACCGTTTAATCCGAAGGCATTAAGTTCTGGATACATACCTTTGAACTGCTCTTCGCTGAGCCAAGGGAGTGTTTCAGTATCGATCTTTACCCATCCGCGCGGGCCAAGCGCGGCGGCAGCATCAGCAGTAAGGGCATTCGTGCCAGCTAATTCTGTGGGACGAATAACTCGTGATGCGCGTCCACTTCCTTCTGATGGATCCTCGCCATGCAGAAAGAGCAGCGCCTTAAAACCGGTAACGCTCGTTGCGGCATGGATAAAGCCTGGAGGCCGCCAGAAGTAGTGGTACCCATAAAAAGTCTGCTCACCGCTGAGGGTGCAATCTCCAGCGATAAAGAAGCACTCCTCAACGCTGTCATGGTAGGCGTCAGTAAGGTCGGCGAATCCTGGTTGTAAATCTATGAGGTCTCCACGAAATGTTGATTCAAGATCGATTGAGAGATTCTTTTGAAGATACTTGGAGTAGGCCTCTTCTAATTTTTCCGCAGGCCCTAGATTTTCCTTGTAGTTATCTGGCATCATCGAAATGACATCCCAGCCGTTTTGCCACTCCATTTCGCGAGTGCGCACAATCTTCATTTGAACTCCAATTCTTCTTGTCCTGGAACGATCAAAAATTCGGTTCTTTGGTGTGCCAATCCGTTGCCGACTCGAATACTTGCATAAGTTTTAAGATTTGAGTCTCATTAAATGGTGCAGACACAATCGATAGGCCAATCGGCAAGCCAAAACGGTCGAACCCGCAAGGCTGGCTGCTCGCCGGAACGCCTGCTAAAGCAAAAGGTAGATTGTTTCGAAGGTGCGCCTCTGCAAGTGTGAGTTGGCCTTGGCCGACTGGTACCAGTTCGTTTGTGAGGGTCCCAAATTTTGCCGGCGAACAAGGGAGAGTGGGAACCACAATCGCATCCACGTGTTCAAAGAGTCGAGAAATTTCATCAGCGATGAGTCGTTGCACGCGCAGAGCGCGGATGTAGAGAGTTGCGGGAATTTCCTGAGCAAGCTCGAGAAAATTGAGAGTATCGGGATCGAAAAGTTGTGGTGCAGCATCGATTCGCTTTCGATGGTACTCAGCGGATTCTGTAAGGAATATAGCCATGCCGATCGGGGTCGTGATGTCTACGTAAGGAACTTCAATTTCGATAATTTCTGCTCCGGCCTGACGAAAAATATCTATTGCGCTCTCCACTGCAGTGAGTATCTCTGGCTCAGCAGGCTCGTACATACTGCGTGGAATCCCAATACGCGTTCCATGCAGACTTTCTAACGTCAGCTCCCCAAAGTTTGGGACCGGAAGAGAGCTCGTGTATGGATCAAAGGCATCATGCCCGCTCATTGCATAGAGTCCGGCAGCCACATCACTGACAGTGCGTCCGATGGGGCCCACCGTATCCATCGCCCAAGTGAGCGGACGCACACCAGTCCTTGAGACGCGTCCCATCGTGGGGCGGATGCCAGTTACCCCACAAATACTCGAAGGAATGCGAATCGATCCGACGCTATCCGTACCCAACGTAAGTCGGATCTGTCCACTTGCAACAGCGGCTGCTGATCCGCCAGAAGAGCCTCCAGGAATGCGCTCTTGAGACCACGGGTTCTTTGTAGGTGGAGTCGTTCCACCTAGGGCATATTCGTGAGTGTTTGTCTTGCCAACGATGATCGCACCTGCTGCACGAAGTTTTCGGACAGCACCGGCATCTTGTTGGGGAAAGAATCCATCCTGATGTTTAGATCCAGCGCTCGTGGGCATGCCGAATACATCGACAATATCTTTCACACCAACTGGAATTCCATGCAATGGCCCAAGTGGCAATCCCGTCAATCGCTGGCTATCCGCTTCTTGCGCTGCCTTGACTGCCCCATCATGCGAAATATGGGTCCAAGCTTTTATCTTTGGATCAATGTCAGTAATGTTTTGTAGTACCGCCGTTACTAATTCAACTGAACTGACTTCGCCGCGAAGTTGAAGTTTTACTTGTTCGACTACTGATCCACTGGGATGAGACGATTTAAAATCCCCACCCTGCTGATTAATCGTGGATGTTCGGGGCCACGAGATGGGAAGAGTCTCACCGAGATCTACTTTAAGAATTGATTCCAAATCGTGCGCAAGGGAGCGGGCAAATTCACGTGCGCCATCTCTATTCTCATTTGTCATTATTCGATTTCCTTTAAGAGAGATTCAGTTCTTGGGCAGCTGGAATATCGCCAGCCAGCAGCAGCGCATCTCCTGGAATATTGCGCTTGATGACTGCAAGCGCAATTGGTCCCAACTCATAATGCAAGGCAGAAGAACCGATAAAGCCCACCTGCTTCTCTTGATACATCACAGGTGTGCAATGCGGAGGAAGTGAGACCACACTTCCATCTAGATGCAATTGCACAAGGCGCCTCGGGGGTTTGCCCAGGTTAAAGGTGCGTGCCACCGTCTCTTGGCCGCGATAACAACCTTTATTCATATGGACAGCCGTATTCAGCCAACCGACTTCGTTAGGAATGGTCTTGTGATCCGTTTCAAACTTCAAACGCGGGCGCCCGGCGGCGATGCGCTCTGCCTCGATCGCCCACATACCCACTTCGAAGGCGTCAGCTGCGAAAACAAGGGTTTCGTTCCGCGCCACGATACGAAATGGTCCCCCAATCAAATCAGGCAGCCCTGGGACTCGAATACATTTGTAAGCGGAACTTACATCAGCAACATCGACTCGAAGCATGAACTTCATGGAGTCGAGGTACTTCACTAATTCTTCTGAAGTATTGGGTTCAACATGGATCCATGTAGTGGTGCCGTCATCAACCACAACGAGGTGATGTTCTACATGTCCATGCGGGCTCAGAATCAATGCCTGTGTCCATTGATGGGGCGCAAGTTTTTCAAGATCTTGAGTGGTGAGTGAGTGCAACCACGAGAGACGATCAACACCGCTCACCGTGATAATTGGTCGATGTCCGAGATCAGCCCAGCCACGTCCCTCGTGGAGCGCACGTTGTTCTTGAACAAAAGAACCGGAGTGCCAGAGCGCACCTTGATCAGGGCCGTTCTCGACGAGGACGCGACTGCTTACTTCACTGCCTACTTCACTTGGCATGCGGCGCACGTTCCGTAAATGGCAAAGTGAGTGACATCAGTTGCAAACCCACGCTTCTTTAAAATGATTTCAACAAAATCTTTAGCGTCAGCTAATTCAGACTCATCTACTTTTCCGCACTTTCCACACACCAAATGCAGATGAGTGATCTCGTCGGCCGCGTGGTACGTAGCGCCGCCGTGCCCAAGATGAGTATGGATGATGAAGCCTGCAGTTTCTAAGGTCTCTAAGTTTCGATACACCGTGGAAAGGTTGATGCCAGGATGCATCTGGCGAACTGTGTTCGCAATTTCCTCGGGCGTTGCATGTCCGAGTTCCCGTACCGCGTTTAATACGAGCTGGCGTTGAGGTGTGAGGCGTAAGCCACGAGCGCGGATCTCATCTTGAGGCATACGCGCATCCTACGGTTAGGAAGCTACTTCCAGCACAAGATCTACGGGCTCGCCCAATCGAAGCGAGAACTTCTCCTCAACGGTGGCGCCGGCGGTGAGGAGGCGTACGCTCCACTGCCCTGGCGAGGCAAAGAACCGGAATTGCCCCTCTGACGATGTCGGTACCTCAGCAGTGAAATCTCCCTGAGCATCCAGTAAACGCACATACCCCCGGCTTACTGGTTCACCACCTTTGAGCGCGATGCCCTGAACTACCGCACTCTTCGATACATCTATTCCATCAAGAGAGGGGCCTCCCGCTTGTGCCCCGCATGTTGTCACGCGCCCAGCTCCACCGGAACGCCGACGAGGGAACCGTACTCAGTCCACGAACCGTCGTAATTCTTCACGTTCTTTATCCCAAGAAGTTCGTGAAGAACAAACCACGTATGCGAGGACCGCTCGCCGATGCGGCAGTACGCAATGGTGTCGGTAGCCAAATTAACCCCGGCACCCTTATAAAGCTCTGCAAGATCTGCATCGCTCTTAAATGTTCCATCCTCATTAGCACTTTTTGCCCACGGGATATTTTTCGCAGTTGGAATATGGCCACGAACTTGACCTTGCTCTTGTGGCAAATGTGCCGGAGCCGCTAATTCACCACTGAACTCTTGCGGTGAGCGGACGTCCACTAAATTTAACTTGCCAACGGCAGCAAGAACTTCGTCGCGGAAGGCGCGCAGAGAGTGATCTTGTTCCTTTGCCACATACTCAGTCGCTGGACGAGCTGAGACGTCCGTGGTGAGTGCGCGTGATTCAAGTTCCCAGATCTTGCGTCCTCCGTCGAGCAGGCGAACATCTTGATGACCATAAAGTTTGAAGTACCAGTAGGCGTACGCGGCGAACCAGTTGTTATTGCCTCCGTAGAGAATTACGGTGTCGGCATTCTTGATACCGTTTTCAGAGAGCAACTTCTCGAAGTCAGCTTTCGAAATAATGTCGCGACGAACTTTGTCTTGAAGGTCATCACGCCAATGGAATTTGATAGCTCCGGCAATGTGTCCTTTGTCGTATGCTTCAGTATCTTCGTCTACTTCAACAAGAACGATTCCTGGGGTTGCAAGATTAAGCGCAACCCACTCGGAAGTAACTAACGACGTTTCTCTTGACATTTATGCCTCCACAGTTGCTTTGGTGCGCGAGAAGCGCTTGATAATCAAATACATTTCGCAACCCAAGCAAAGCCCAAAAACTGCATTGAGAAAGGCGGCTGCTAGTGCGAAGCCAGTGGCCACATAAAAGAGAGGTGCAATAGCGCTAAATCCCCCAACAAGACCGATCAGCCCAAAAACTAACCCCACGGCCTGAGCAAATTGTGGCGCTCGGCTATCTTCGGTCTCTTTGGTAGCGGAGATGCGCGGCTTCACAACTTTTGCAAAGAAGATTCCATATGGCGACCGGTGCGGTCCGCGCGATGCGCCGAGTGCGAAAACAACCGTTTGGAGTGCAAGCACCCAGACGGATCCGGTGAAGAACGCGATTGCTAGCACTGCGAGAGTAAGCGCCGCTCCAAAACGAGGACCGCGGATATCAATTTCCATAATTTGTTACCTTCTATCTCGGACGTGGGCAGAATTAATTGCAAGTAATTGCGCTGAATTAATTAGGCACGACAGAGCGAGCTGGTGAGGCGGCAGAAATCAATAGTCCGCCTCTTGGTCAACTCGTTGGTAAACATAAGTAAATGGTAAAGCCATCTATAGAGATCCGCTAATTGCAAAGCCTTCGCACTTTCAAGACCTACGCAGCAAATGCGCTTTTTCACCGAAGTGAAGCAACTACGCGTTCAATATCGTCACGCTTGGGGGCGCCTGAAGCCCGACCCACTTCGACGCCATTTCGATCAAGAATAATTGTGGTGGGCGTTGAAAGAATATGAAGTCGTCTCACTAATTCGAGATGAGCCTCGGCATCAATATCGTGGTGAATAAATCCTGGATTGGTTGCTGCTACGCCCTCAAGAAGAAGGCGAGTCGCTCGACAGGGCGTGCAAAAGGCAGAAGAGAATTGAATGAAGCTTCCACGGCTGCCCAACTCGACCGTGAGTGGCGAGAGATCAAGCGGATTGACTACTGCCTCCCCGGTCAGGGGCTTGGCCGGATGAACTCGGCCACGTTTGGCTCGATATAGAAAGCCAAAGATCAACGTTGCCGCCAGCAGGAGACCGAGCCCAAGAGCACCCATCTCAACCCCCCGCAAAAGGCGGAAGGACTTCCAAGGTGCTCCCGGGGAGTAAGAGTTGATCGAGGTCGTGGAGGGCGCCACCATCTACCAACAAGCTCGAGGAGGTGGCGATTGTATGGAAGGACTCCCCGAGCTCTGAGCGGAGGGAGTCGAGGATTTGCCGGGCGCTCCCAGGCGAAACCACCATCTCGGCTTGACCAGCAGCGCTCTTCGCGCCCGCCCAAAAGCGCACTTGGACACCGTTCGCCTGGCTTCCGATTGGGAGTGCTGAACTCATGCCCGGTATTCTGCTCCTAATTGAACGTAATGCGTAACGAGCGGAGGTGAGCAGATGGCGAAATTGCTCCTGCTCACAAACACGTTCGGCGGCTCAAGTGAGGTCCTGCCCGCCCTCGGATTGCTCTCACACCAAGTTCGTATCCTCCCCGCCGAACCGAGCATCCTGGTAGATGCACCGGCGGGAGAAGTAATTTTCCTCGACGCCAGGCGCGAACTTACTCATGCAAAGTCACTAGCCAAACTCTTGTCGAGCACTGGCCTAGGTGCCCCGCTCATTCTCATCGTTACCGAAGGTGGCCTCGCAGCAATCAGTGCGGAGTGGGGAATGGATGACGTCATTCTCGATACCGCAGGACCTGCAGAGGTTGAGGCTCGGATTCGACTCAGCATCTCCCGAAACAAGAGTGCGCTCGCGCAACTTGATGAAGCAGTAAATGAAATCCGTAGCGGCGAAATGGTGATCGACGAAGGCGCATACTCTGCGAAAATTCGAGGCCGCTCACTCGATCTCACTTTTAAAGAATTTGAATTATTGAAATATCTTGCCCAACATCCAGGACGTGTCTTCACACGTGCACAACTTTTACAAGAAGTCTGGGGATACGACTACTTCGGTGGAACGCGCACTGTCGACGTGCATATCCGTCGACTGCGCGCAAAATTAGGTCCAGAGCACGAAGCAATAATCGGAACAGTGCGAAATGTGGGATATCGCTTTGTTCTCGGCGGATCCAGCCAAGACGCAGACGCCCTGCCGGTCTTGATTGATTGATGGAACTACGGCACCACGCGCATCTTTCGGAGAGTCAAAGCGCGGAAATTTTCCAACTTGCCAATCTCTCGGCAATCGAAGATGGCATTAATCCACTTTCAGAACATGTCGCGCTGCACCTGCGCGAAGGCGGCGATGACCACGATCAACATCTAATAGTTGTATCTGATTCGCACATCCTTGGTTATGCCCATCTCGATCTTTCAGATCAAGTGGAGGGTCCAAGCGCAGAAATTGTGGTCGCTCCCGCAGCTCGCATGCGCGGCGTCGGCAAAATGTTAGTAAATGAACTCTCCCTGATCGCCGGTGAAAAGCTACGACTTTGGTCGCACGGCGACCTCGCAGGCGCAGCCTCTCTGGCAAATACACTCGGATTTAACCGAGTGCGCACTTTGCATCAACTACGTCGATCGTTAGAAATTCCCCTGCCAGCTCATTCACTTCCGAGTTCAGTTTCGTTACGGGCGCTCAAGGACGAAGATATTCAAGAGTGGTTACAAGTTAATTCGCGCTCTTTTGCAAACCATCCGGAACAACGCATCTGGAGCGCACGAGACGTGCATCTCCGCATGAAAGAACCGTGGTTTGATCGGAACGGTTTCTTAGTGGCATTCGAGGATGAAAAGATGGTCGCTTTTTGCTGGACCAAAGTTCACGGCCTCACGAGCGGGCATGGCCACGTTCCCATCGGTGAAATCTACGTCATCGGCGTGGATCCGAGTGCTCAAGGCAGAGGGCTTGGTCGAGAGCTCACAGTGGCTGGACTCTCTTACCTTCGAAACAACGGAATACGCACTGCGATGCTCTACGTGGAGAGCGATAATTCGCCCGCTAACCAGATGTATCAGGCCCTGGGTTTTACCGAGTGGGCTATCGACGTGATGTACCGCAAATAGCCTCAGAATTCGGCTGTTCAGCACCTGGTTACCCCCCGTTCACCCAAACATGGCAGACTCAATACTTATGCGTTACATCGAACGTGAGTCCAGCTGGCTCGCATTTAACGAGCGCGTTTTCGAACTAGCCAAAAGTTCAGAGAGCCCGCTCCTTGAACGCGCGAAATTTCTTGCTATTTTTGCCAGCAATCTAGATGAGTTTTTCATGGTTCGAGTGGCTACATTAAAGCGCCGAATCGCAACTGGTTTGGCTATCAAGGGCCCCACTGGGGAGCAACCCAAGGAAGTTCTTGCCTCAGTACTTGCTCAGGTGAAGAGCATGGTGACAGACCACGCTGATTACTACCGCGAAGTGGTCGCGCCGATGCTTCTTGACGAAGGTATTGAAATCGTTGAGTGGGCCATGCTGAACGAAGACGAACGTAAACATCTCAACCAACTCTTTATTGATCGAGTATTTCCAGTGTTGACACCACTCTCCGTCGACCCTTCTCATCCCTTCCCATATATCTCTGGGCTCTCATTGAACTTAGCTATCTTGGTGAAGAACCCCGAGAATGGCGAAGACGTTTTTGCGCGCGTAAAGGTTCCACCGTTGCTACCACGATTCGTTGAAACGCTTCCCCGAGGCACTGGGCGCTTCATTCCGCTAGAAGCATTGATCGCAGAACATCTCGGAGAACTTTTCCCAAGTATGGAAATCCTTGCGCATCATTCATTTCGAGTCACCCGCAACCAAGATCTTGAAGTTGAAGAAGATGATTCTGAAAATCTATTGCATTCTTTAGAGCAAGAATTGCTTCGCCGCAGATTTGGGCCTGCTGTTCGACTCGAAGTTTCGCGGGATATGGATAAGCGCATCCTAGATATGCTCAGTGAAGAACTTGGTGTCGAGGCTAACGAGATCTTCCACTTACCTGAACCTCTCGATTTAACTGGACTTTTCAGCATTGCCGGCTTGGACCGACCAGAATTGAAGTTCCCTAATTTCTCATCCCGCACGCATCCGTCGCTCGTTGATGTAGATACTGATTCAACCACCGGGGAAATTTTTGAAGCCATCAAACGCAAAGAGATTCTTCTCCACCATCCCTACGATTCATTTACTTCAAGCGTGGTTTCCTTTCTCGAACAAGCCGCCGCTGATCCAAAAGTGTTGGCAATTAAGCAAACCCTCTACCGCACATCAGGTGATTCGCCGATCGTTGATGCACTCATCGACGCCGCGTCTGCCGGCAAGCAGGTTCTTGCACTTGTTGAGTTGAGAGCTAGGTTCGACGAACTCGCCAACGTGCGTTGGGCAAGAAAACTTGAAGAAGCTGGCGTGCACGTTGTTTACGGAGTGCTCGGCCTTAAGACGCACGCCAAACTTTCTTTGGTTGTTCGCGACGAAGGTGATCGCCTGATGCGCTACTGCCATATTGGTACCGGAAATTACAATCCCAAGACTGCCCGCCAGTATGAGGATTTAGGCATCCTCACCGCGGACCCTGAACTTTGCGACGATCTCTCGCGTCTCTTCAATCAACTCTCTGGCATGGCTCCGCAGACTGATTTCCGCCGACTACTCGTAGCCCCTCGTACATTGCGGCCAGGCCTCATCGAGAGAATTAAACGCGAAATCGCGCACGCAAAGGCTGGGAAGCCAGCGGGCATTCGGATGAAGCTCAACTCTCTCGAAGACGAGAACATCATCGATGCGTTATACGACGCATCCGAGGCTGGTATCAAGGTAGAAATCGTAGTGCGAGGTATCTGTGCCTTGCGTGCGGGAGTGCCTGGGCTCTCGGAGAACATCACCGTACGCTCTTACCTTGGTCGTTTCCTTGAGCATTCCCGCATTTTCCACTTTCATAACGCCGGTCATGACGAGATATGGATCGGCAGCGCTGACATGATGCACCGCAATCTAGATCGACGGGTCGAAACGCTCGTACGAATAGTCGCGCCTGCTTCACACCAAAAACTTATGGTGTTGTTAGATGAACTGACGTCAGAGAAATTCGGGGCGTGGTTCCTTCAAGAGAGCAACGAGTGGGTCCGGCAGTCACAAGGCCCCGCTGGTGAATCTTTGCAGAATCTGCAGGAGTTCCTGATTGCGCGATCGAAGGCGGCACAATGACAAAGAAGCTGCCCACAGTAAGAGCTGCCGGCGCAATACTTTGGCGCGCAACGGAACCAGAGAAGATTGAGATCGCGCTTGTCCATCGACCACGCTACGACGACTGGACACTTCCTAAAGGAAAGATTGAACCGAACGAACACGATTTGGCCGCAGCGTACCGAGAGGTGCTAGAAGAGACTGGCGTCAAAGCTATTTTCGGTCCAGAACTCGGTGAAATTGAATACGACGCAGAAGGCGTCGATAAGACTGTTCGTTTCTGGTCCGCTCGTGCGCATGAGTACACCCAGCGCATAGACGATGGTGAAGTTGATGAAGTCCGCTGGCTTGCCCCTACAGAAGCAAGAGCCCTACTCACCTACGAACTCGACCAACGAGTCCTCAACTCATTTCTCACTATTGGGACCGGAACAAACGCCTTTATTCTCCTTCGCCACTGCAAAGCCATCAAACGTTCCGCTTGGGATGGTGATGACGATGATGACCGTCCACTAGATGCCAAGGGTGCCCGACAGGCAGCGCGCTTAGTTGATGTTTATCGCGCTTTTGCTGATCTCGAACTTCACTCTTCCGATGCCACTCGTTCACAACAATCACTTCAACCTTTGGTTCAAGAACGGCAAAGCGCTCTCATCACTGAGCCTTCGGTGAGCGAATACGCGTTCAAGAGAGACAAGTTGCCAGCGCGCACAAAAGTGTTAGAACTCATCACTCGGGATCAAACAATTCTGCTCTGTTCTCATCGTCCGGTGTTACCAACGCTTCTCGAATACGCACTTGAGGATTCACGTTTTAAGGCGCCTTCAGAGAATTTAGAGCCTGGCTCTGCCTGGATTATTCACTCGCGTTCAGGCGTAGTCACACAAGTGGACTACTTAGAAGCTCCGCCCACTCCCGTGTCGCTTGAGACGGATTAAGCAACCAACTCTTTGCAGGTTTGCATCATCGCTTGAGTATGCGCTGCCACATCAACGCTGGTGGTTTCTGGGCACATAAGCGCCATGTTGTGGAACGGTGTTAATAAGAATCCATCATTGAGCATTTTCAGGTGAAGGTACTGCTCGATCGCAAAATCGCCCGCCGCCATTGCCTCTGCGCCAGTGCGTGGCGCTCGTGGTGAGAAGTTGTACTCTGCTCGAGCACCTAAGCGATTGCAATGCCAAGGCAAGGCGCATGCTTTGATGACGAGATCAATACCGTCAGCCCACTGGCTGGCTAGCGGAACCATCTTGGCAAAATTCGCAGGTGTTAAAACCTCAAGAAGTGTCGCCCGCATGGCCGCAATCGAGAGGGCGTTTCCAGCTAACGTGCCGCCGATCCCGCCGGTGTCGATCCAATCTCGACGGACCAGACGCGCAATCCGTGCAGCGACTTCCTCGCTCATGCCAAATGCACCGACCGGCATACCACCACCAATTGATTTGCCAATTGTAAGAATGTCGGGAGAGAGATTATTGAGCGCTGTCATACCCCCAGGGCCTGCCGAGATCGTATGCGTTTCGTCAATAATGAGAATCGTTCCGTACTTAGTTGCGAGAGCGCGCAAACCTTCTAGAAATCCAGGCGCTGGTAAAACAATCCCTACATTTGTGAGGGCAGGCTCGGTCAAGATACATGCGACATCACCTTGCTTTAAAGCGATTTCAACGCCTTCAAGATCATTGAATTGCACAACCCTTGTTGTCATGTCCAAGGCAACGGGGGCTCCAATATTTCCCTCGCGACTTACCACCTTTGACGCATCATCTAGCGTTGCAAATGTTTCATCAACACTTCCGTGGTAGCAGCGGTCGAAAACTAATACCTTGTTCTTTCCAGTTATTAAACGTGAATAGCGAATAGCGTGACGATTCGCGTCCGTAGCAGATACGGTGAATTGCCAGAGTGGCAAACCGAAGCGACGGGAGAGCTCCTCGGAAACTATCAGAGCATCTTCAGTGGGCAGCATCGCAGTCATGCCACGGTCGAGCTGCAACTTAATTGCCGCGGTGGTTGCTTTAGGCGAATGCCCCGTCATCGAACCCGTATCACCTAAACAGAAATCAACGTATTCAAGGCCATCAACGTCGGTGAAGCGTGCACCTTGCGCACTTTGCACAAAGAGCGGAAAGTCTCCGGGCCATTTGGTCATCCACGACATCGGAACACCACCTGGCATGGAATTTTTAGCCGCAAGAGAGAGTTGCCCACTCTTAGGGTGCAATTCACGGAAGCGCTGTTGCTCGCGCTTTGTCAGGAGTGCGAGCTTTCCCCGATCGATTTCCATGTAACTACCTTACTGAGGCAGACCAGTCTTAAGAATGTCTCGCCATAATGCGATGGCCACGAAGATTGCCACTACGCCTGAGATGAAGAGCGGGAGATTTCCGAATTCGCCCCACGAAAGCCCTGCCCAGATCCCGGCGATCAAAATGGCACCACCACTGACACCTTGGAAGAGCCCCTGAGCGCTGCCTTGTCGATCATTGGGCGCGATCTTGGCCACCCATGACTTGCCGACTGCATCGTTACACGCGGCAAAGCCGCCATAGACCAGGAGAAGCAATATCGAGATCCCCTGGGAATTAGTAAGGGAGAGACCTATATAGGCGATTGCAAAAGCAATGAGCCCACCGGCAAAGATTCTGTGCTTAGGAATCCGATCAGTGAGCGCACCTAGCGGGTAAGCCAGTAGCGCATAGGAGAAATTGAAAAGCGCATAGAGCGCGACCACTGCGAAGGTAGAGAACCCGATTTGATACAAGTGGAGCAAGATAAGTGCATCTGGAAAATTCACTAAACCGAAGAGACCCATCAGGAGGACTAAGCGTTTCAACTCAGCGGGTAACGCTCCTGATACAGCGGAATCTCCTCCGCGTTTCGGCGGTTCACTCTCTTTCACAAACTTGATGAAGAAAACAGAGAGCCCTGCAGGAATCAATGCAATCCAAAGAGCTAGACGAAGTGATCCATCTGCAAAGTGAATGATTAATAATCCGAGGAGTGGTCCAACCACGGCTCCTGCCGTATCGGCTGCTCGATGAAAACCAATGGCCTTACCGCGATTCTCGACCGGAATATCCATGACTAAAAGCGCATCGCGAGGAGCGCCGCGTACTCCTTTACCAAGTCGATCTACCACGCGACCAAGCAGAGCAACTGGCCAGATAAATGCCAAGGCGACCAACAATTTACCGATGCCGGCGAGGAGATAGCCTACAAAGATAATGGGTTTGCGCGCGCGACCGTCGGAGATGCGACCGGCAATCAATTTGGTAATTGCAGCAGCGCCCTCGGCTAATCCTTCGACCAGGCCAACGACAACTACAGGAGCACCCAGAGTTACTGTAAGAAAAATTGGAAGGATTGGATAGAGCAATTCACTTGCCGCGTCTTGCGCAAAGGAAACCGCAGAGAGCGTTTTCAGGTTTCGAGTGCGCCAAGTCATGACGCGAGCCTACCTCTTGGGGAAATGTGGACCGATCGCCCAAGTCTGGTCACCATGACGATCGACCACCCATGCAGACCACTCTGGTTGATCTACAAACCAATGTGCACCGTGGCGACCTGCAACTACCAAAGCGGTAGCTAGTGCGTCAGCCACACCAGAGTCAGGCGCGACCACGGTTGCTGAGCGCGCTTCAAGAGCAGGCAACCCATTAGAAGGATCAATGATGTGCGCGCCGCGCTCATAGGTGCCGCTGGTGGCGATCGCACCATCAAAAATTTCGACTAATTCAGCAACCTGCGTCGCATCATCAGGGTGGCGAATGCCGATACGCCAAGGTTCTCCTGGAGCGTTACCACCCCGAAGCGAAATGTCTCCACCGGCATTTATCTGCACGTGTGGAATTTCAGGTATCAAATCCAGTGCACGATCTGCCGCCCAGCCTTTGACGTATCCGCTGGGGTCAAAGCCACCTGAGACTGCCCACGGGTCAAAAGCCCCGAGAGTCATCTCCCTTGCCTCTTCACAGAGACGCCAGACATCTCTAACCCACGCATGCGCATCTTCAATCTTCAATCGACCACTACGAAGGCGACTTACTTCGCTCTCGGGCTTGTACGTGGAGAAGAGTTGATCGATTTCGTGAAAGTACTTCACCATCACATCGACGCTGCTGCGCAGCTCATTTTCATTGTGCAAAGGAGAGCGCAAAACAATGGACACCACCGTGCCCCAGACCTCTTCGTTATGAACGAACTTTTGGAGCGGCATGCGGTGAGTTACAGACCTGCTGCGGTGAGCGCTGACTGCAGAGAATTGATCCATGCATTAGTGGTGTAAGTAGCGCCGCCCACGCCTGCAATATTTGCAGAATTCTTTGCGGCGAGAGTCTGTTCAACTAACCACGGAATAGCTTGTTGGCTGATCCATGCCGAACGGTTATCGCGATTGGGGTAGCTGACAGCTTTGGCAGCAGTGACGACACCATTCGTCACAGTGATTTGCACCGAGACCGTGCCGAAGCCGCCGGCGTTATAACCACGTCCAGTAACCGTGACATTCGAAGGCGCGGCTTTGGTGGGAGTGGAAGTTGGCGTGGGAGTGGAGGTGGGTGTGGAAGCGGGCGTTTGCGTAGGCGTTGTGGCCGGCGCAGTTGTTGCCGTACTTCCAGAAGTAGATGATGTCGCGCCACTCTTCGGTTTCTTCGTTGCACTGCTCTTAGGAGTACTAGTGGGAGTTGAAGTAGGAGTCGCAGCATCAGCAGGTGCAGATGTTGCCGGATCAGTAGGCGGTGTCGTTTCTGCCGGAGCTTGCGTGGTAGTCGTTGCCGGCGCGCCAGAGTTGATCGTGGCGCCACCGCCAGCGGGAGAGACGCCGCCGGAGGCACTAGAAAGTTGTGCAGGCGTATAAGAAAGCACAGCCGCAACGCCTGCGACGGTACCGCCGGCGATTAAGAGGGCCTTTTTCATCTCTTCTCCTTATTCCCCATGGAAGGCAAATGCCTCGTCGTGGAAACGATCACTTGGAACGCCTAAAGCTTCAACTGTATGACGGACTCGATGCACGAGAGCTTCGGGACCACAGACAAACACATCACAGAGGGCAACATGAGGAACGACAGAAGCCATATGTGCTGGTGTCAAAGGAAATTGTGCGCGCGGACCAATCATGTAGTGAATGCGCGCGTTTAATTGTTGAGCTAAGAAATTCAGTTCTTTATGGAGCACGACATCATCTTCACGCGACGCGCGATAAATAACATCGATCGAGGCCCCCTTGGGGAACTCTTCCATCAACGCACGAAGTGGCGTGATACCCACTCCGCCCCCTACTAGCAGGACATGTTTACCGGCGGCGCGATTTGCAGTGAAGATCCCATAAGGACCTTCTGCTAGCACGCGCGTTCCGGGCTTTAAATGTGCCAGTGAGCGCGAATGGTCTCCTAAATCCTTTACGGTGATGCGCAGTAATTTTGAATGTGGCGCTGCCGAGAGGGAATACGGATGTGATTGCCACCAATCATTCTTAGTCAGGAAGCGCCAACCAAAGAAATGTCCACCGCGCGCACCCATTTTATCGAGGCGACGACCGCGAATATGAACGCTGACTACTCCTGGTCCTTCCACCACAACTTTTTCAACTACTAGACCGTGCACGAGGGAACGTACAAGTGGAAGAAGTACACGCCAGAGCACCATTGATCCTCCAACAAATATGTACATCGCAATCCACCAGGTTTTAGCGAGTGGATGGGAGATGAACATGACGCCGGTAAGAACTTGATGCATGAACGATAGAGCGATAGCAAGGTAGGTATAGAGGTGGATGATCCACCACGTTTCGTAAGACATCTTTGCGCGCGCTTTGCGATACGAGGTGACGCCGGCGGCCATCATCAAAATGAAACCGACAAGGGCGGGCAACATCCAGGAGTATGTGGTGACCATATTCCAGAACTCTTTATAGACCGGAATTCCGTCATTTCCTGAATAGCCAACAACAACGAGAATGACGTGAAGCAAAATCAAATAGAGCGACCAGGGGCCGAGTTTGCGATGCCAGGTGACCATGCGATCGTGCCCGACGGAACGCTCCACCCAAGGAATGCGAGCTACGAGAAGAAGCCCGACCAAGACCAGGTAGGTGCCGATGAGGGCGGCAAAGCGGGAGGCGATAGTGATGAGCCCTGAACTCTTGTGGAGATCCTCGGCGGTCAGTGAAATGACCTCAAGGGCGATGGTAAGCCCGAGACCGAGACCGACCACCAAGGCGGCACTATCCCCAGCTCGATTAAAGCGCTTGACTGACTTCCGGCTCACTCCCCACCTCCTTTTACTAAGCCCATTACTAAGCCGATTACTAAGCCCATTACTAAGCAGAGCCTCCCGGGCTTTCCTGTGAGATCCCTGGGATGTGTCTCTACGCCCCGTGCGGATCTAAGGTTGCCCAATGGAACCGAACCGAAACCCAGTTCGCTCCGTAGTACCCATAGTAGAACGCGTCAGCGCTCGAGCGTGGCTCTACTGGGCAGTGGCTGCGGTCGCCTATCTCACCGCGGTCCACCAACGATCATCTTTTGGGGTTGCTTCGCTTGATGCTGCCCATCGTTTCCACGTCGGCCCGGCCCTCCTCAGCCTCTTCCCGGTGGTGCAAATCATCGCTTACTCGTTGGCTCAAATTCCGGTGGGTGTGGCACTCGATCATTTTGGACCTCGTCGAATGATCACCACCGGCGCATTCGTGATGGGTATTGGACAACTGCTCCTTGCATTCACCAACGTGTATCCCCTGGCACTGATTGGGCGCACCATCGTCGGCCTTGGTGATGCCATGACATTTATTTCAGTGCTTCGAGTAACCACCTCATGGTTTCCACCATCGAGAAACGCCATGATGACTCAGATCATTGGTTTGCTGGGGTGGATTGGACAACTGCTCTCAGCAATTCCGTTTGCATTTATTCTTCGCCACCAAAGCTGGACATTTTCTTTCACAATTCTCACTCTGACTTCGGTCATCGTAGGAACGTTCTCATATCTCATCATCCGCGATCGGAATCCAGAGCTACTTATCAATAGTTGGCCCACGCGCCAAGACTTGGTTGATCGAGTGAAACGTACGTGGGCGCATCCTGCGACCAAGATCGGATTCTGGTCACACTGGAGTAGTCCCTTCTCGGCAAACATGTTTTCACTGCTCTGGGGAGTTCCTTTTCTTGTCAAAGCAGAAGGATTTACCAAGAGTCAAGCGAGTACTTCACTGAGCACCATTGTTATCTCTGGCGCACTCGCCGGAGTCGCACTCGGATACTTGATCGGTCGATTCCCAAACGATCTGGATCGGCTCTCGTATTCAGTGTGCCTTGTGATTGCATCAACATGGTCTCTCGTTCTTCTCTGGCCGGGACGGGCCCCTCACCTACTGCTCTATGCGTTGATGGCAGTTATTTCTATCGGCGGTCCTGCATCACTCATTGGATTCGCGCATGCCAGAAAGAACATTCCATTAGAAAGCATGGGAACCGCAGATGGCATCATCAACGCAGCAGGTTTCTACTCGACTCTGCTCGCCATGCTGGGCGTAGGAATTGTCTTGCAATTCTTCGGTGAGTACACACTCATAAGTTTTAAAGTTGCGTTCTTAGCACTCTATCCAATTTGGATTATTGGTTTTATTCAAATCCGTAAGTATCACAACCTCTTAGAAAGGCACTCTTCATGAAGAACATCGGAAGTAGCGATCTTGCAGTTTCATCTCTCTGCTTAGGTGGAAATCCATTCGGGTGGGGCGCCTCAAAAGAGGAATCATTCGAGGTGCTCGATAAATACGTTGCTGCCGGTGGGAACTTTATTGATACCGCAGATGTGTATAGCCAATGGAAGCCGGGTAATGTCGGTGGCGAGAGTGAAACCATTATCGGTGCCTGGATGAAGGCCCGAAAGAATCGCGAAAAGATGATCATTGCTACGAAGGTCGCCATGCTCGATACGCGAAAGGGGCTCTCTGCAGGCAATATCGCGGCGGCCCTCGATGATTCACTTGCGCGCCTTGGTACCGATTACATCGATCTCTATTACGCGCATCAAGATGATCAAGAGACACCGCTGCTAGAAACTTTGGGAGCATTTGATGAAGCCGTGAAGAGTGGCAAGGTACGAGCACTTGGCGCGAGTAATTACACCCAGGAGCGACTCCAAGAAGCATTAAACATCAGCAAAGCGAACGGTTTGGCTTCTTATGTTGCATTACAAACGTGGTTCAACTTGCTCGATCAAGATAAGTTGCCTACCTCATACCGCTCCTTCTGTGCGCAGAACAATATCGGCGTGCTTCCTTTCTACGGCGTCGCGCGCGGATTCCTTACCGGCAAATATCGTCCTGGAGTTACCGTAGAAAGCGTTCGAGCATCTGGAGTGGAAGGCTACGCAAACGATCGTGGATGGAACACGTTGGCGATGCTTGAAGAAATTGGTAAAGCGCATCATGCGCCGATCGCCTCGGTTGCTCTTGCGTGGTTACGCGCTCAAGAATCTATCGTGGCTCCGATTGCCAGTGCCCGCATCGCTTCTCAACTTGATGACTTGCTACCTACCCCGCAGCTCGCCTCTCAAGAATTAGCGGCTCTTACAAAGGTAGGGGCGTAACGCGGTAAGAACGGAATGATCACGATGGCTGCGATTGCCATTGGAATGAAGAGTTCGTAAGCCATTCCAGTAAAAGTTGCACTCACGGCATTGGCACCTGCTGCAAAGAGTGCGCCGAGAAACGTTTGGCTCGCGCCAAAGTATCCCGCCGCTGTTCCTGCGCGCGCTGCATGATGATGAGTGGCAAGTGCGATGCAATTTGCGAACGCAAATCCGATTGTGCTCATTGTAAGAAGCAAGAGCGCAACCGAAATCCAGAGCCGTGGTTGATTGGTGTGCGAGTAGATAGCAAGCAGTAATCCCCAGAAGGCGCCCCAAGCACAGCCGAAGCGCAACATCGTTGCCGGACCGTAGTTCAGCAGGAGGCGTCGATTACTCTGACCGGCCGCGATGATGCCCACGGAGTTCGCCGCAAAAAGTATGGAGAAGAGTTGCGGCGAAATATTAAAGGCCCGTTGTAACGCAAAAGTAGATGTGGAGAGGTACACCAGCAAAGTGCCATTGACGAATGCAGAAGCCAGCACCGACATGCGAAAGAGCGGATCACGAAAGACCAAATTCCGCGCTTCGCGCTTGGCTGCGCGATTTGTTGGAATCCGCCGCTCTTTCGGAAGCGTTTCCGGAAGCGTGATGAGAACTAGCGAGATCAGAATCAAACCGAAAAAGGCGAGAAAGTAGAAGATGCTTCGCCAAGAAGCAAAGCCGAGAAGCGTTGAGCCGATGATCGGCGAGACAATGGGAGCTACTCCCATGATTATCATCAAAGCTGAGTAAGCCCGCGCTGCAGAATTCCCATCCAACAAATCGCGCACGACCGCTCGCGACATCACCGTGCCCACCGAACTCGTGACACCTTGCAGAAAGCGCAGTGCTAAGAAAATTGAGATCGACGGTGCCAAGGCGCAGGCTAGGGAGGCGAGGGTAAAGAGCGAGAGGCCCCAGAAGAGCGTCGGGCGGCGTCCGTACGAGTCACTGATGCTTCCCACGAAGAGCTGGCCGGTTGCAGAGCCCAATAAGCAGGCCATCACCGAGTATTGGATAAAGGTTGTGGTGCTCCCGAAGTCTTGCTCAAGCATTGGCAGTGCGGGAAGGTAGGCATCGATGGTCACTGGGACGAGCGACATGAGCGCGCCGAGGAGTGGGAGGTGCTGACGAGACTTCACTGGACTACCTTAGTCAAATGACGACTTCAAATAGTGCACGCATCCTCGCAGCCTTTCTACTCTTTGCCGGCATCGCGCATTTGGTTAATCCAAAGTTCTTTGATGCGATCATCCCGCACTTCCTACCGCTCTCTGCTCGGTTCTGGACTATTTCAAGTGGCATCTTCGAAATTGCAATCGGGCTTCTCGTTCTTAATGCAAAAACCTCACCACGAGGCGGATTACTCGCCGCTCTTCTCTTTGTTGCCGTCTTTCCTGGGAATCTCTACATGGCCTGGCTCTGGCGCCATCGATCTTTTTGGGAGCAAGCAATTGCGTACGTGCGTCTCCCGTTACAGATTCCTTTGATCCTCTGGGGCTTATCGATTTGGCGCAGTCGAAAGTAACCAACAAAAACTAATTGGTGTAATTAATTATTGCTAGGCACATCTCATCTCTTGTGCCCTCGCCCCAAACAACGTAATTCGGCGATAAATCCCTAAACTCGGGGAGTTTCGAACGTAGACTCACATCGTAGGTACACGTCACTTTGATCTGGTCGCCTTGGTTTGCCTGTATAGGTTTTGCTTGCCAATCCGTTTTCTGATTATCAAAATCCCACGCATCTCTTACGGAGAGATTTGTAATTGCGCCAGTGATCCTATTTATATAGGTGATTTTGATCGTGCGCCCGAGTTGATGCATGTGACCAGTAGCGCCATAGATCGTGGTCGGAGAGGGCAACGTATTCGTGCACTCTGAAGTATTGCTGGGCACGGGATTTTTAGGATCCTTGCCACAGATGTAAAGCAGTGCGCTCTCTTGGAGCGCCGCTTTCGCTGAAGTGCGCTTTGCGAGATCGGCAAGGGCTGCATCACGCGCGCACAATGGACCTTTCTCCGACGTAGTACACGCCAATTCAATCGGAGCAGCAATGAGAAGGGTCTTGAGTTCACTAGTCTGCGCGCCTGCTGGGGCTAGTGAAAGCGTTACTTTCATCGATGCGCTCTGCTTCGAGCCGCTTGGAAGGTGAAAATGTGATTGCAAAATGAATTGATCCCCGGCCTTGATCTTCATACCCGTGTTGGCCGGATACTCCTTAAAATCGCCACCTGGGGCCCAGAAGGAGACCCAACTCGAGGGGGCTGCAGGGCTAAAAGCAGTGGCTCCGGGGATTCCCGTGTCACCGAAGCAAGACCAACCGGGTTCTTTAGATTGCGAGTCAACCAATTTGGTGGCAGCAGTATTAGAAGAGTCAACTTTATAGAGGATTCCATGGTGTGATACCTCTAAATTATTTGGAGCTATCGTCACAGCCTTAAGAAAAGTATCTGAAGTAAATTTAGGATCAAGCAGAAAACAGCGATAATCATCGCTCCCACCATCTGGCGGGCTAGGTGTGTAATCCGGAGTATTGAGCTCTGCCCCCACGCCATCCGCGGATGGGCTTGTTGATGGAGTGGCTTTTGGAGTCGGCGTCGCAACGTGGGTATGACTCGAGGTAGGTACCAATACTTTCCACGTCAACTTCTTACTCACCAAGACACAGGTGTACTTGATTCCACTCTGTATATAGGTAGCGCCCGACTTTTTACATGCCGAGCCAGGCTTGATTGTGGCTGCCTGAGCAAATGTGAGAGAAAGTGAGAACGAGGCGAGTGCAATACTGATAACCGCCAGCAACTTCTTCATCATCAAATCTGCCCTGAAATTATTGTGTTCAAACTCAACTCCACCATGTCATTCAAGGTACTTTCTCGGGCTTGCGCGCTCATTGCTTCATGGGTATTCAGATGATCAGTGACTGTAAGGATTGAAAGCGCCCGGCGACTCTTTCGAGCAGCCAACGAATAGAGTGCGCTTGTTTCCATTTCAAGAGCAAGAACGCCATGCTCACGAAGACGGTCGGTTGAATCTGTGGTGTCGTAGAACATATCCATCGATGCAACACTTCCCACGTGAACAGGAACTTTCACGGCAAGTGAATGTGCGTGCTTGAGTAATGCGAAATCTGCGGGAGGTGCAAAATCTAAACCATTTGTAGTGCGACGGTTGATTCCAGAGTCTGTGGAGGCGGTCATGGGCAAGATGAGATCGCCAATATTCACAGCATCTTGAATCGCTCCACAGGTTCCGATTCGAATAGCAACCTGCACGTGGTAATCCATAAAAAGTTCATGAAGGTAGAGCGACATGGATGGCGCACCCATCCCACTGCCCATCACTGAGACTCGAGCGCCGTTGTAGGTACCAGTGAACCCATACATCGCGCGAATTGCATTGAACTGCTTTACATCGCTGAGGAAATTCTCTGCAATCCACTTGGCGCGCATCGGATCGCCTGGAAGGAGGATGCGCTCGGAGATTTCACCGGGGGCTGCGCCTATCGTCATGCTCATAGACCGATCGTAGCCCCGTATGATCTCTCTTATGTGTCGTCTCTTCGCCTGGCACTCGCCAGTTCCCATCACACCGGTAGGTGCGCTCGCCTCCGATGGTGCCGCCTTCGTTGAACTGAGCCATCTCCATAAAGATGGTTGGGGTCTGGCTTGGGGTGATCATGGGATCAAGAGCTATCGAGACGAACATCCAGCGTTTGATGCACCCACACTCGATGTTGCCTCGAGTACCGATGGCATTCTCCACCTCCGGTGGGCCACCGAAGCCATTCCGGTCTGCATTCCGAATACTCATCCCTTTGTGAAGTCAGGGCCGAATGGCGAAATGGCCTTTATTCACAATGGAGGCATTCCTCGCGGGGAGAGACTCCGTGCGCTCATTGATAACGATCTCTACTCCGCGCTCGAAGGTGAGGGCGACTCCGAACAATATTTCGCCGCCATTATTTCGCTCATGCGCAAGAACGGCGGATCACTCGTAGAGGCGTACCGTACTTTTTTGCACGACGTCCACGAGCTGAAGTACTCATCGCTCAACGCTTTCATCTTGACTTCAGAAAGTATCTTCATTGTCTGCGCAAACCGCAAAGAGAACCGTCCGAGCGGGCAACCAGAAGACTATTACGAGCTGGCTTGGCGAAAAGACGAAGCGGGAATCTTTACAGCGTGGTCTTCGTACGTTCGGAAAGAGGCGGGCACCAGGATTGAGAACTACTCGATGCTTGAGATCAATCGTGCCACTGGAGAAATTGCGTCGCACTCACTTTCGTAAAGCCAATAACAACAAGATCGGGGTTCCATGCTTCAAGGTATGCGCGTAGTAGATCTCACTATTCCACTCGGACCTAACACCATCATGTGGCCCGGTGCTCCAGAACCCACGTTCGAGAATCTCACTTCGATCAAGAACGACGGTTACTTCGCACGTATTGTTTCCTTTTTCGAGCACACTGGCACGCACTTCGATGCACCTTCACACTTCATTGAAGGACATAACACTGTCGACAAATTTCCAGCAGAGAAACTTGTACGACCAGCAGTAGTTATCGATATCTCTGAGCGAATCGGTGACGATGCAGATGGCGAACTCACACTTGCGGATGTGCACGCATTTGAAAGTGCGCATGGCGAGATGCCTCACGAAGCCGCGATCCTCCTGCGTACCGGTTGGGAGCGCTTCAATAACGATGTGCGTAAATATGCCGGAGAGCCCGGAAAGACTCGCTTCCCTGGCTTCGGGGCGGAAGCTGCACGATTCCTGGTCGAGGAGCGTAAAGCTGTCGGTCTTGGTACTGACACCCTAGGAATCGATCCGGGATACGCCACCGACTACCCAGTGCACTCAACGATCTCCCACCCCAAGGGTCTTTGGCATCTCGAGAATCTCACCAACCTCAGCCAACTCCCACCGCTCGGTGCTTGGGTAATTGTGGGAGTCCTGCCGCTTGTCGATGGTTCTGGCAGTCCGGCTCGGGTGATTGCGCTACTGCCATGAAGCAGAAACTGCAACCAATTTCCATTGTGGCAGCCGCCGGCGCTGCGCTCCTGCTGATCATCACACTCTCATGGAATGAGCTGTGGCGTTCGCCGCAATGGTTCTGGCAATCCGTCAATGCACTTCAGCAAGAATTTACTTACGGATTTTCTAGTTTCACATTCTTAAATTCCTACTTTGCACTTAACTCCCTCGCCGCGATGCTGACTGTAGTTGGCCTCATTCTTTTGGTCTTTGGTTCACTCTTTCAGGTGAGAGCATTAAGAATCGTCTCCGCCATAATTGGCCTCTTCTCCTTAATCATGTTCCCGTTGATTTTCATTCTTATATTCATAAAATTTGGTGACGAATTTGAGTGGACATTTAGGAGTCAGTTCTTCAGTCACTATTTCCCAACAAATTATCTCGCTCCAATTTGGCTGGTAATTTTCGGCATCATTGGGTTGAAGAAACGAGCTCACGAAGCAATTGAGTCACCTGTTTCACCTATTTCACCTACTTCACCTACTTCACCTACATACGCTGCTACTTTTACAGGAGAGACCACCATGCAAAACCCCACCTGGACGATCTTCTTACCGGGCCAAGGACCACAATCAGTTGATTACTTAACCCTGCAAAGTTGGGCGCAAGCAAAACTCATCTCTGGTGATCTCATGGTGCGCGATGATGCATCGGGTGCTTCCTACCAACTCAAGCAGATCCCTGGGATCTTCTCCGACAAGGATTTCTTAACTGCGCTACTTTTGAGCATCTTCCTTGGCGGCCTCGGTATCGATCGCTTCTACCTCGGTTATACCGGGCTGGGCATCGCGAAGTTACTCACGCTCGGCGGCTGCGGAGTTTGGCACCTCATCGATCTCATCTTGATCGCCATGCGCAATATTCCAGATTCCAACAATCGTCCACTGGCGTAATTACTTCTTAAACTGCTCCAGAAGTACCCGCTTTAGTACCTTGCCACTCGGGCCGAGAGGCATTTCGGCCACAAATTCCACGTGTCGCGGGTATTTGTACGAACCGATGTTCTCTTTGGTCCATTCAATAAGTTCAACCGCAGTTACGGCGCCTTCTTCAGCGACGATGACGGCCACAATCTCTTCACCATGTACGTCGTGCGGAATACCGATCACCGCAACTTGCTTGACGCCAGGGAAGCGAATGATGACTTCTTCAACTTCGCGCGGATACACATTGAAACCACCGCGAATAATCATGTCCTTCGTGCGGTCCACAATGCTGATGAATCCGTCTTCGTCTTTGATGCCGACGTCGCCACTGCGGAACCATCCATCAATAATCGCTTCGGCCGTCGCTTGAGGCTTATTGAGATAACCGTTAAAGATATTGTGCCCGCGAATTACGATTTCTCCGCGCTCGCCTTGAGGCATGAACACAATGCGATCTGCAACATCTGCATCGGCGATCTCTACGTCAATACCCCAGATCGCACAACCCACCGTTCCTGGCTTGCGGCCGTAGCGTTCTTGATTAAAAGTTGCGACCGGTGAAGTTTCTGAAAGGCCATAGCCTTCGTAAATATCAATGTCGAAGACTTCTTTTACCTTTTCAATGGTGGCCACTGGGATAGCGGCCCCGCCGCTGACCGCCATGCGAAGCGGTGGACGATCTGGGTTTGTCTTCGCGGCCTCTAAGAGTGCAATGAACATGGTGGGAACACCCGCCAAAATCGTGACTTTCTCACTCACTAATAATTCAAGCGCGGATGCCGGTTCAAACCTTGGAACCAAAGCGATGGTGGCACCTACGCGGAATCCACCATTAAGAACAACGGTTTGTCCGAACGAATGAAAGAGCGGAAGTGCACCTAAGAGCACGTCAGTGGATTTCAGTTCAATAGTGTCGAATGCAATCGTGTTCACATTCCAAAGAATGTTGTCATGCGAAAGCATGGCGCCCTTGGGCTTTCCAGTGGTGCCCGATGTGTAGAGAACAACGGCTTCATCTTGCGGATTGCGGGGAAGGTACGTTTCAAGCGGTGTGGCGGCAGCCGCTAACGCCTCAATGCGATCAATGCCCTCCGGACAACCATCGAGCACACCTAATAAATCCACACCTGCAGCCTTTGCTGCTACCGCACCCTCACCAAGAAGTGGAGCTGCGCCCACCATGACCTTGGCGCCGCAATCGCGGAGGATGTACTCCATCTCGTCGTGCTTCAAAAGCGAGTGCACCGGAACCACACTGGCACCGACCGCAAGTGCGCCGTAATAAGCAAAAGCGAATTGCGGAATGTTTGGAATAAGTAGTGCGACTCGATCCCCCGGCTTCACGCCGCGGGCTTGCAACACCGCGCCGTAGCGCAAGGCTTGATCCCAGACCGCGGCATATGGCACCCGAACGGGTCCCAACACGAGGGCATCTTTGGTGGGAAAACGACGGGCGGATTCGGCCAAGATGGAGGCCACGCTGCAACGACTACTCATGGCGTCTATCGTGGCTGAAAAACCACGTTTCGGCTAGAGGAGAGAGTGAAACTCGCGGGGTGGATCAGGGGTAGAGGCCGCGGAGTTTATGCGCCTCGGCTACTCGACCCACGCCTAAGGCATGTGCCGCGGTCCGCCAACTAATTCCCTTGCCATCTGCCAACTCATGAACTTCGGTAACTGCGCGCATCATCATCTTGTTGAGGCGTTCAGCAACTTCATCAGCGGTCCAGAAGTAATCCTGATTATCTTGGACCCACTCGAAGTAGGAAACGATGACGCCGCCGCTGTTTGCCAAAATATCTGGAACCACAAGGATGCCCTTGTCGTTCAAGATGTCATCTCCAGCTGGAGTCGTAGGTGCGTTGGCACCCTCGACAATAACTTTTGCGCGCACACCAAGAGCCGACTTTCCGGTGAGAGAGTCAGCAAGGGCAGCAGGAATCAAGACATCACACTCAAAGTGCAAGAGTTCTTCGTTGGTGATGCGCTCTAGCCCTGGAATGTTTGCCAGTGTTCCGTGCTCTTTAATGCCCTCCCACAACTCATCGATGGTCGCAAAACCTGTCGCACCACCGGAAACGTCGGTGATAGCCACAACTTTCATGCCCATCTTCTCGACAGCCTTAGCTGCCCAATATCCGACTTTTCCAAATCCTTGAATAGCAACGCGGGCACCTTCAATTGGAATGTTGCGTGCCTTCAACGCTTCGCGCGCAGCAATCGCCACACCATCACCTGTCGCACTGTTACGACCAAGAGATCCGCCGAGCACAATCGGCTTACCCGTAACAACACCAGGAACTGAATAACCCGCATTGACCGAGTAGGTATCCATCATCCACGCCATATTGCGTTCGTCTGTTCCGACATCGGGTGCAGGAATATCGCGCTCTGGTCCGATGATCGGGAGGATCTCGCTGGTGTAGCGGCGAGTGAGCCGCTCGTTCTCACGTAGCGACAATGTTCCGGAATCAACAGCAACGCCACCTTTTGCGCCTCCGTAAGGCAAGTTAGTGAGTGCACACTTCCATGTCATGAGCATTGCCAACGCAATCGTCTCGTCCAGATCAATATCCGGGTGGAAGCGCACACCGCCCTTCGAAGGTCCGCGGGTGGTCGAGTACTGGACTCGATATCCCTTAAACATCTCCACTCGCTCATCGTCGCGGCGCAGTGGTACCGCTACTTCGAGGATGCGACGGGGGGTGGAAAGGGTGGCCCACTCGCTTTCAGAGAGCCCTAAATAATCAACTGCGGTGCGCAATTGTGAGAGGGCGGTAGCAAGGGGACTTTCAGCAACTGGTTCTGTAGGCATGTTGAACCTCCAGAAATACTCTAGTCGATATGAAGCTCGCGGTGACTATGTTCTGTCTCACTAATTCCAGATGAATACTTCGCTTCGTACTTGCGTACCCGCCAGATAATCACCGAAAGAAGCCAGGCACCCACGAAAGATCCGACAATAAAGTAGCCGAGGGATCCAAGATCGATATTTGCGATGGTCTTGAAAGGTTCGTAATTGCCGATCGACGTATGCCCGGCTAGAACACTTACTAGTTCTATGGTGCCAATCACGAGGGCAACGAAGATAGAAAGGGTCGTCGTGGTGAGGTTGTAATAGATCTTGCGAAGTGGGCTGGTGAAGGCCCACGAGTACGCCTTGATCATGAAGATGCCATCGAGTGAATCCATGAGCGACATTCCCGCAGCGAAAATGATTGGTAGCGCGATGATCGCAAGCGGTGGCAGGAATCCACCTACGGTTCCCACCGCAGCAGTGGCGGAAAGACCAAGGAGTGCAACTTCGGTTGCAGTATCGAATCCCAATCCAAAGAGCAGACCGATTGGATAGAGCTGCCAGGAGTGGTCGAACCCCTTAGCGAAGCGTCCCTTAAAGAATCGCTTGATCAATCCACGATCGTTGAGCATTTGGTCTAAGTGTTCGTGTGAAAACTTTCCACTCTTCGCGTTTTTCCATACCTTGATAATGCCTACAAGAATTACCAAGTTGAGAATGCCCACGAGGTAAAGGAAGAAGCCAGAAACACTGGCGCCGATGGTGCTTCCCATATCGGCAAACGATGATTGCCATTGCACTGCCTTCTTAGCGGCGAACGCCACAAGAACTGAAAGTGCCATCACGACAGAAGAATGGCCGAGGGAAAAGAAGAGACCCACGCCCAGTGGCTTCTTACCTTTTGCCAACATCAAACGGGTGGTGTCATCGATTGCGGCGATGTGATCGGCATCGAATGCGTGACGCAAACCAAAACCGTACGCCAGAGCACCGGCGCTCGCGTAAATGAGTGCGCCTTTGCTATCTGTAATCGCGTGATACTTCGGATTGGAGTTAAAGTAGATGAAAAGACCCCAGCCCACGATATGCAGCATCGCGACAAAGCCCAGGACTCCAAGGAGCGCCGGCCATTCGCTCCGCTCGAACTTCAGCGCGTGGCGAAGGCTCGGCTTAGCTGGACTGGCTACGCTGGTCATGTGAGTAGGTTAATGCAAGTCATTTGCATCTGCATTATTTAGCGGAAAGGGGGAGCTCATGCGTTCTCGCCTTCGTCTCGCTGCCCTGTTGAGCACGCTCTTACTCCTTCCCTCCTCACTCCTCCCGGCGTGGGCCGCCTCCAAACCCACCAAGGCCACCACCAAGGTCGCCACCGTCATCCCCACACCGGTTCGTGGATTGATGGCCGTCGATACGCGACCAGATCGGATCACCCTCGGCTGGCAGGCGCCAAGCAAAGGTTTGCCCCTCGATTCCTATCTGGTGATGTGGAGTAGTGACGGGGGCATTACTTGGCTTTCAGATCAACGAGTCACCAAAACCACTTTTTCAATGACGAATGTCGAAACAAATACGGTCTACACCTTTGCCGTGAGTGCGGTGAATGTGAAAGGAATTAGTTCGGTTTCGATGGTCAATGCAAGTGCCAGTTATCCCACACCACTTCCATTGACTGATGCCGCGCTCGCCCCCTACCAAGGTTTGGGTTTTTGGATCGACATGTATTCATGGCGGAAAGTGCATGTAAAGAGCAAGAAATTTACCGCGACGTATCAACCGTTCACCTGCGACAGTATTGACGAAGCTGCGTCTTATGGAGCACGCACACTATTTATTCAAACAGCGATGCCTGTTGAAGATGCCACTATTTTGGATCCTGAATATCTTACGCAATTGATCGCGTGTGCAAAGAGGAACAACTTGTACGTTGTTTCTTGGTATTACCCGCAATTACTTAACGTGAATCTAGATTTCACTAGAGCTTTAGCTTCAGCGAAACTTCCTGGTGTCGATGCCTTTGCGCTGGATATCGAATCCAGAAAAGTAGGCGAGGTATTTGATCGCAACAAACGTCTCGTAGAACTTTCTGATCGACTACACGCCGCACTTCCCAACATGGCAATGGCCGCTGTTACATATACGCCATACAACCTTGACGAAGTGCAACCGAGCACGTGGCCATACTTTCCGTGGGCTGCGCTTGCGAAAGATTTCGCCGTGTGGCAACCGATGACGTATTGGAATGTACGCAAAGGTGATCTGGCGAAGGGCGCGGCGTACACCACACACACAATTAACGGTTTGCGAGTGCATCTTGGACCGACGGCACGTTTCAATATTGTCGGTGGCCTGAGCAGTAACGGAAAGGAAATTGCAGGGATGGTCGATTCCATGCAACTCGCGGGTGCTGGAATTATCGGTGGCGGTATCTATCAATGGTCACAGATGACCTGCGCGGCAAAGGATGCGCAATTACGCATTAACGCCTACGACGGCAGTGGTTCGCTGCGTTCCTTGCCGGCGATCGCACCGAAGTACACCAAGTTCTGCGCTCCTAAACCAGCGCCCACCCCTGCACCTACCCCTGCGCCGGTTGCACCCTCCGAGAGCGCTACCGCCACCTCCTGATCCACTTGCTTTTCTTATACCCCCAGGGGTATGCTGATCCTCATCAGAAAGATTGGAAAGGATCCTTATGTGTAGCCCAGTTACCTGCCGCCGCTGCAAGAAGACCACCTGGTCCGGCTGCGGTCAACATGTGAAGCAAGTGATGGCTGGCATCCCCAAGAGCCAACAGTGCGATTGCGCCAACAACCCACCTGCTCCGAAAGAGAAGTCCGGTGGCATGTTCTCCAAGATCTTCGGTCGATGAAATTACTCGTTAAGAAAACCTTGGTCGGCGCTGGACTACTCGCGCTCGTCACCGCTTGTTCTTCAGGTGGCGTCACCACCCAAGGAGCATCCGACTTTGCAAAGACCATCGCAAAGAGCGGCGTACAAGTTATCGATGTGCGCACCCCCGGTGAGTTTTCACAGGGTCACCTTGCCAACGCGATCAACATTGATGTTGAAGATGCATCTTTCGATAGCAAGGTCGCCACACTCGATAAATCTGTAACTTACGCGGTGTACTGCCACTCTGGTCGCCGCTCAGCTATCGCCACAACCAAGATGAACGACACGGGATTTACTAGCCTCTTTAATCTCGACGGTGGTATCGGTGCTTGGCAAGCTAACGGCGGTGCCTTAGTTACCTCATGAGCACCTTGACCGATCAATGGCGCCAAGCACTTCTTGCATGGGACATCCCGCAAGAGATTCTGTCCCAAGCGCCCACATCGCCTTGGATTCATCCTGTCGAGATCTTTGAAGTCAAGGAATCTGAAGCTGTAACTATTACACCTTCTGCACAGAAAGCATTAGAAGCGTTGCCGCTTGGTGGATCGATTCTCGATGTCGGATCTGGTGGAGGAAAAGCGACAGCCCAGCTCCTGCCAACGGCAGCGCACGTCATCGGTGTTGACCATCAACCCGAAATGCTTGAGAAGTACCAAGAGATGGCGCAATCCCGAGAGATATCGGTTGAGACTTTCCACGGTGATTGGCCAGACGTTGCAGGGAAAGTACCGGCTGCTGATGTCGTTGTTTGCCATCACGTGCTCTACAACGTGCAAGATCTGGCTCCGTTTCTTATTGCCCTCAACGAGCACGCCCGCAAACGTGTGGTTATAGAGATTCCAGAACACCATCCGCTCACCTCATCGAGTGGATTGTGGAAACACTTCTGGAATCTTGATCGTCCCACGGAGCCTAGTGCGGAACTTGCGCTCTCTATCGCAAGAGAACTCGGGTTTGCAGCGGAGATAGAGCACTCCACTATTGCGTCAAGAAGTTCAGTAGCGATGCAAAAGATGGTGGAGTTCACGCGCATACGCCTCTGCCTTAGCCCGGAGAGTGACGCTGAAATTCAGGGAATTCTGGAGTCGGCACCTGCTGACACCATTCGTGAAGTAGCAACAATTTGGTGGGATGTAGCATGAAGAAGATCCTGATTATTGGCGGAGTCGCCGGAGGAATGTCTGCCGCTACGCGTTTGCGTCGTCTTGATCCAGAAGCGTCAATCATCGTCTTAGAGCGCTCTGGACACGTGTCGTATGCCAACTGTGGACTTCCATACTTCGTAGGTGGGATCATCGAAGATCATGACGCTCTGTTGCTTCAGACTCCGGAATCGCTGCACGCACGCTTTCGCCTTGATGTGCGAGTCAATCACGATGTGCTCTCTGTAAATGCCGAAGAAAAATACATAGTCGTACGTGACATGTTGGCCGGCACAGAATCGCAATACCCATATGACTACTTGGTGATGAGCCCCGGTGCTTTGCCAGTGGTGCCGCCGCTGCCAGGAATTGAATTGGCTTACACGCTCCGCACTGTCGAAGATGTAGATCGCATTGCATTAGCTGTATCAAAGAAACCAGAGAAGGCAGTTGTAGTGGGCGGCGGATTTATTGGTCTGGAAACTGCCGAGAATCTGCATCACAAGGGAATCCAAACCACCATCGTCGAAGCGATGGATCAAGTCCTGGCTCCACTCGACCCAGAGATGGCAACGCTCGTTGCTGCTGAGCTCACCGGACACGGAATCGAACTGCGTCTGGGGAGCGGAATTGCTTCGGTTGATGCCGGTGGTGTTCACCTGGCTAATGGTGCTTACTTACCAGCCGATCTTGTGATCCTCGCCATTGGTGTAAAACCAGATACTTCGCTCGCTAAGAGTGCGGGCGTCACCATTGGAGAACGCGGTGGAATTCAAGTTGATCAACATAACCGCACTAGCAATGAATGGATTTATGCAATCGGAGATGCAGCCGAGAAACGTGATGCGCTCGACGGAAGTGCAACACTTGTTCCGCTAGCAAACATTGCTAACCGCCAGGGTCGCGTGATTGCTGACCACATCATGGGTCGCGCCACTCGCGTGGTCCCCACTATCGGAACTGCGATCGTCAAAGTCTTTGACCTCGCCATTGCAGTGACCGGTTGGAATGAGAAGCGTTTGCGAGCAAGTGGTCGGGAGATTTTGGTCCTACATTCACACCCTGGTTCACACGCCGGTTACTACCCTGGCGCAAAAACCATGGCACTCAAGATCATCATTGATCCCACAACGGGTTTGATTCTCGGCGCGCAAGGTGTCGGTAAAGATGGTGTTGATAAACGCATCGATGTTATTGCTACGGCGATACGCGCAGGGCTTGAAGCGGTGGAGCTTGCTGATTTGGAGTTGGCCTACGCACCACCATTCGGCTCTGCGAAGGATCCAGTGAACATGTTGGGCTATATGGCGGAGAATATTCTCTCTGGACTCACGAGCAATGTGCAGTGGAGCGATATCGCTGCACTCAAATCAAAGGGTTCGTATTTGCTCGACGTGCGATCGGCGAAAGAGTTTGCAGAGGGGAGCATCCCCGGTGCCATCAACATTCCCATCGATGACCTTCGAGAGCGCATCTCTGAAATTCCCAAAGAACATGTGGTGGTTCTCTGTCAGGTAGGCCAACGTGGGCATACCGCGACTGTTCTGCTCCGTGAACAAGGAGTAGATGCCACCAACCTCGACGGCGGCTATCTCACCTGGAAGAATTCCCCAGCGAGGGTCGCCTAATGGCTAAGCAGACCCGCAATAATTGCCTACCAACCAATAAGGGAGAGCTCATGCAGATCGATGCCGAGGTAGTCGGAGATATCACTAATCGTTTGCGTAGAGCTCGCGGGCAGATCGATGGCGTGCTCGCCATGATCGAAGAGGGGCGCTCCTGTAAGGATGTCGTCACCCAACTCGCTGCCGCTTCAAAGGCCCTCGATCGGGCCGGCTTCAAGATCATCGCAAGTGGAATTCGCCAATGCATGAATGATGACAACGCACCTATGACGCCTGAGGAATTAGAGAAGCTCTTCCTCTCCCTCGCGTAGTCCCTGGCGTAGCGATCCCGCTATGATTTCTGGCGCCTCGTAAAAAAGTTACGGAGCCAACCAGAACGGGTATCTCATGAAGCGCACCGGGTTACTTCTCCTCTCGATCATCGCTCTGGTCTCTGCCATGATCTCCCCGGCATATGCTGATGGGACTCCCGACGAGCAATGGATTGCCGCGCAACCGGCCGATCTGCTCACCACTGCCTACTTAGGCTTTCTCGCCGACGGCATTGGAGCCGCTCCAAACTCCGGAGACACTTATCTTTTAGGACAAGATGCAGACGGCACCACCGTGGGTACCAGCAATGTCTTAGCAAATCACTGGTGCAAAGCAGTCTCAGATCCTGAGTGTGCAAAAGTAAAGTACTTTCAATATTCGGCAACCTTAGGGTTTTGTTCATCGACTGTAACGACTGATTGCATCACAAGTGTTGAGGCAGTTGACGCCTCGGGTAAAGCACTAGCAGTAAACAAAGTTAAGTCGCTCTCAGGAACTAAATATCTTCCCTTTACTGGATATCCGGAAAAGGGAATTCCCAACGGCGGCGCAGCAGAAATCGTTGATATTCCCGGCGCACCGCACTCTGGCGGAACTCAGTACTTGATCGATGTTCACAACGATGGCGCCTTTATGAATGGCTCCGATAAATCACTCTCAAAAAGTTTTAATGCGCAGATTTTCGGAATCAAACTCGGACCAGCCCCCGCTGGAGCCGACAAGGCGTATCAAACAACCGCCGTGTTTCCAGGTCAGAAGCTTGGTGATATGCCAAAAGGCGGCGACATTGTTAATTCAGCTTGCGTAATTTTTTCCGCTGCCGATAAATCATGTGCACTTGCCTACGCGATGCCGCTCGACGTTACTTTTAAAATTAATATCAAGACTTCGATTTACATCATGGGTTGGTTCCATGGGCGTATCTCCAATGCAAGTACTTCATTTAATCTTGATCAAAGTGGCACAGCTAGAGTCTCCACGATCTCCTTCGGAGGAAACCCCGTTGTAGTTCCTACATATTCCGCGTGGGCAAAGAGCGCTGATCTTCCCGCTGCGATCGCTGCTTTTAATGCCAAGAATCCAAAGCGTGTCTCTGGCGGTCTGATTTACGGAAGTAAGAATAAATCAGCCACAGCCACCACACCTGGCAGTGAATTCGCTGGCGGAATTACCTTTGAAGATGCGATGTCTATTCAGACGCGAGCAAAAGAATACGACCAGATCTCCATTGATCAGCTCAATACTTGGATTTCAAGTTTTGGAGATAAGGCTGCCGCTAGTCCCACGCGATGGATTTACCAGAGCATGGACAGTTCGGTAATTAATAGCCCAATACTTGGTACCGGCGGGCAAACTACAAGCACCCAACAACCACAACAAGGTATGCCACAGGGCGGACCTTCCGGTATGCCACAGGGCGGACCTTCCGGTATGCCACAGGGCGGACCTTCCGGTATGCCACAGGGCGGACCTTCCGGTATGCCACAGGGCGGACCACAAGGTGGATCAACCCCTCCTACGCTCGATAAATCGACGGAGTGCTACATCAAGAGTGGCGGAGAATTTAGCGGTGTGGTCTCCACAAATGCGACGCAATACGTCTCTGGCCCGCCAACTTTCGACGTCACTAATCAAAGTCTTGATTACAAAGTTGCCGCACCTCACTACTTGGCAAATGGAAATGAATTCCAAGGAACTTACAACTTACAAATCAGTGACACTCTTGCTCGCTGTCTCTACGGATTTACAGACGCACCGGTATCCGCGACCGTCTCAGTGGTAGCAGTCGATGGCACGTCAAAGGTCGCAACCACCTCAATCCGTGCTTCTGATGGCTTCCTCCGACTATCGGCAACGGGCTTCACATTCTCTAGCCCCACAATCCGAGTGAAGCTAAGCCAGCCAACTGCTACCTCCGCATCGACTTCTGCATCAACTTCTGCATCAACTTCTACGTCAGCCACGACGAAGACTCCCAGCGCGACCACTTCTGCAACGAAGAGCCCTGCCAAGACAATCTCATGTGTCAAGGGCAAGACCGTGAAGAAGATAACGGGAACGAACCCAAAGTGCCCCACGGGCTACGCCATAAAAAAGTAGAGAATCGCGCCATGCGTCCTTCGGACGCTGAGCCGGGGGATTTACAGTCCGCTTCTCTACCAAGATAGTTTTCATGCGCATGTCGCATCGGTGACACGGGAAGTGAATCTTTGTTAACCAAAAATTGAGCTGTAAAGATTCATATCCTCTTGAGTTCCGTCTAATGCAGTCTTAGCTGAACGCATGATTGCCTCGAATTGGAAACCCTCCTTAAGGAATACCGCATTTGATGCTTCGTTCTTCACATCGACTTTTGCTTCGATTCTGCGAAATCCCAAAGTTGTAAATGCGTAATCGGTGATGAGACGTACGGCAGTGCTTCCGATACCTTTGCGACGCATCGAGGCGGCTATCCAATAGCCAACTTCGGCGGAGTGATCTGCCAAGTGAATATCGTGCAGAGATACGACACCGGAGAAGATTCCATCGTGCACAATTCCAAAGGCGAGTTCGTTCTTTTCGGCCAAGTATTGAGTTGATTTCTTAGTGACATATGATTTTGCATCCTCCATGGTGTAGTTAGGGAGGATTGTCGTGAATTGATGTATCACCGGGTCTTGCAGTTCACGATAAACGTCTGGGATATCTGCTGAAGTAAGCGCACGTAGCGTAGTGAGTCCGTAGGAAAGCGTTGGAACTTCAGAAGGCCACCAGATCATGAGGCAAGTATTCCCTGATTTGTCCTTCTAACTCATCAGCCAAGCAAAAAATAAGTGGGCCCTGTCGGGCTCGAACCGACGACCCACGGATTAAAAGTCCGTTGCTCTACCGACTGAGCTAAAGGCCCCAAGGCGGTTAGTCTAACTGATCGGAACGGTCCTTCAGGACGCCAAGAATCCGTGCTCTCCTGCAGAAAGCCCGGTTAGCGAGCGTTGCTGAGTTTTCGGATCGTTGGCTCGAAGAGAATCACGATAATTGCCACAGTAACAACAATGGCGCCGATCAAACTTGTCCGCGCGATCCCCAGCCCTGCAATGGCTGGCCCTGCGATGGCGAGGCCAATGGGTTGGAAGATCAATGAAAAAGTCATGTCGTATGAACTCACCCGAGAGAGGGACTCTCGTGGAATGTGCAATTGCAGAGCGGTCATCCAGTGGATGTACCAACTCTCAATAGTAATACCCCAGAGAAGTGCTGCTCCCGCAATCACTAAGAGAGGCGTGGACGGGCGAAGAACGAAGACATAGAAGGCCGCTGTAAATGAGAGCAGGGTGCAGACATAGAGCGGGTGCTTTGGTTTGTAACGCGTATTAATTGCCGACCCGAGCACAAAGCCGATCGATTCCACGGTGGCCACAAACGCCCACGCTTTTGCGCCGCCAAAATGTTCCTTCATCAGAACGGGTCCGAGCACACCTTCAGCACCCCGCATCACCATCATGACAACAGAGAAACCAGCGACGGCCACTACTACCCAGCGGAAGGAGAGAAATATCTTCCATCCAGATTTCAATTCATGAAACATGCTTTCGCCGGAAGGTTCAGCAACTTTATGTCGATGGCGCAACTTCCACACAAGAGAGGCGGCGAGCAAGAATGAGAGAGCGTCACCAGCGATGCCAGCAGCTCCGCCAAATGCGCTCACTAGGAGGCCCGCAACGGCCGCTCCACTGATGTAACCGATATTGCTGGCGATGGAGACAAATCCATTCATCTGTTGTAGATGTTCTTCTTCAACAACTAGCGGTACTAACCCTGGGAATGCCGGCGACCAAAAGGCATTGAGAAATCCCGCGAAAATACTGAGGGCAATGAGAAGCGGCATTCCGGTCTGCTCACTCCAAAAGAGATAAGCCGTAACGAGCAAATCTAAACCAAGAATGAAATCTGTGGTGGCGATGATGGTGGGGCGCCGATGACGGTCTGCCCATATTCCGCCGAGTGGCAAGAAGAGCACCATCGCCACTGCCTGCACACTCAACAGAATGCCGAGCTTTGAAGCAGATCCATCTTTGGATTCCAAGACCGCAAATGCGAGCGCAATAGGAGCCATGCCATTACCCAAATTTGAGACGAGGCGCGCAAGCAGTAACCGCCGTACGCCCGGCATCGCAAGAGTTTCTTTGGTGGTGCTCACCGGAGAATTCTAGTGAGGTTAGGTATACCTTCCATGCACAATGCGGAGGGAACCGATATCTTCAGAGCATGCCTACGCCTGGAATTACCGAAGGAAATATGCAACATCGCGCCCACCGTGCCGGTTGGCTTCGTGCCGCTGTCCTCGGAGCAAACGATGGATTGGTATCTACTTCAAGCCTCATGATCGGCGTAGCAGCAGCAAAGGGTGGGTATTCGGCAATCCTCACCGCTGGTATTGCAGGTATCGCCGCAGGCGCGATGGCTATGGCGGCCGGCGAGTACGTTTCCGTCAGTTCGCAAACAGATATTGAAGAGGCCGACGCGGCAGTCGAACGCAATCAACTGCTTAACGATCCGCAGGGTGAGCTAGAAGAGCTTGCCGAGATCTACGAAGAACGTGGACTTCCCAAAGAGCTTGCCATGCAAGTTGCTGTACATATGCACGAGAAGGATGCACTCGAAGCACACCTTCGCGATGAACTCGGCCAATTCGAACATACCAAGGCTCGCCCCGCGCAAGCTGCTATGGCGTCGGCCGCCATGTTCACACTCGGTGGAATCATTCCGTTGCTCGGTATCTTCCCTAAAGATTCCGGTACGCGCGTGATCACAATTATTGCAATCACCATGCTGGGTCTTGCGGTTGCAGGAGCTGCTGGTGCACGTGCTGCGGGTACGAGTTACTTCAAGCCCACGATGCGAGTAATGCTCGGTGGCACGTTAGCGATGGCCATCACGGCAGGTATCGGCCACTTGGCACACGTGGCTGGGATTTAACGACTGATCTACGCGCTTGGGATTTGATTAAACATCCAACGCACGCCGTATTTATCTAAGCAGACACCCCAGTAGCCCCATGGCTCTTCGTGCGGATCTGCTTTTTCGGTAGCGCCTTGTGAGAGTTGCGCATAGATGCGATCGATCTCTTCTCGTGATTCGATGTTCAAGTTAAGGGTGGTGTTATTCCCTACTTTTACTTCGTGGCCCATTGATTCCAACATGTCGGTGGCAAAGAGTTTATGTCCATCGAGAATTTCCAACGTTGCATGCATCACGCCATTGCGCTCGTTCTCCGGAAGGTTGCCCGCCATAGGCGTGTCAGAAAAACGCATGATGGTCATGGGTGCTTCTGGATTAAAGATAGAGCGATACCAGTTGAATGCTTCTTCGCTCTTCAACGGAAAATTAAGATAAGTACCTACGAACGCCATGAAATTACCTTCCACCCAGAGCCAAGAATTTCGAAGGAAAACTTAGACGCAGAATTATGCCGAAGCAACTTTGGGCTTGGCACTCGCCTTCGCGGTGGGTTTCACAATCGGTTTTGCAACGGGCTTCTTAGCAATCACCTTGGGGGCGACTTTCGCGGCAACCTTGGGGGCAACTTTCGCGGCAACCTTGGGGGCAACTTTCGCGGCAACCTTAGGGGCAACTTTCGCGGCAACTTTAGGAGCGACTTGAGTAGTGGCGCCTTGTTTCAAGTTTGCAGTACTGCTTGCCGATGGAGTGGGCGCAGCTTTATTGACTAAGCCGCCACCAGTACCGGTGCCTTCATTACCTTCAACATGCGTACCTTTTTTCTTGCCACCTTCTTTATGACCCTTGCCTTCAGCACTACCTGCAGCGTGCTCAGCACCTTCATTGCCTTCATTCTCATTGTCATCGTCACCACCACCCCCGGGGCCGCCTCCCTGGATCGACGGCTTAACCGGGGTGGTGGGTGACGCTGCAACTGACATACCGGCGCCAACACTCAAGAGGAGGAGTGAACTTGAGAGTGCGACAGCGAGCGTTGTTCTCGCTAAGCGGTATGACATATCTGCCCCTATTCCCTACTACCGAGACCCCTCTCGGCTGATTTAAAAGTAGAGGGTGACCCTGTGTAAGCAAGGGTCGATTCCAGAGAT
>CAIPAI010000034.1 GCA_903863015.1 uncultured Actinomycetes bacterium | reverse complement strand
GTCAAGCACTTTGGTGGCATTAAGGCCGTGGACGGCGTTTCTATCTCGATTAAGAGTGGTCGGGTGCACGGCATCATTGGTCCCAACGGTTCGGGTAAATCAACTCTTGTCTCTTGCCTTACTCGCTATCACTCCTTAACGGATGGCGAAGTTAAGCTCTTTGGGTCCCCGATGCCAAAGACTCCCCACGGTGTCGCACGCGGTGGAGTGACGCGCGTTTTTCAGATTCCACATCTCTTCGAGCGAGTATCGGTTCGAGATAATGTCCTTACTGGAATGTATTTGCATGAAAAGTACACCTGGCTTGAGGCGGTGTTGCGCTTACCGCGTTACGTTATTGCCAATCGTGCCGAGGAGAAGCAGGCAGCAGCACTTTTGCATCTTGTAGGTTTGGGTAAGAAGAGCGAGATTGCAGCAGCGAATCTCAGTCATGGACAAAAGCGCCTCCTGGAGATCGTGAGAGCTGTGTCTGCTAGGCCAAGAGTTCTTATTCTTGATGAGCCTGCTACCGGCTTAACGCAGGGCGAGCTAGACGCGCTTCATAATTTGATTCTCTTCTTGAAAAACGAGGGTCTTGCAGTTGTGCTCATTGAGCACAACGTGGAGTTCTTAATGGGCCTTGCTGACGTTGTCACCGTTTTGGAGAGCGGCAAGGTTATTGCCGAAGATAGGCCAGAAGCTGTACGTAACGATCCACGCGTCATCGAAGCTTATTTGGGTCGCACGGATATCTCTGAATTGATGGGGGAGTAATGCTTCTCGAGATTAAAGACCTGACGGTCGCATACGGTGGGGCAAAAGCCCTAGATAACCTCCATATTGGAATCGAAGAGGGCGAGTTCGTTGTGCTTCTTGGTGCCAACGGTGCGGGGAAGACAACCACTCTCCGCTCAATCTCGGGCCTGCTCAAGCCAGCGAGTGGTGAGATTATTTTTGAAGGTCGTGACCTGGTTAAGACGCAAAGTTTTCGCCGGTCCGAACTAGGAATTGCTCACGTGCCAGAAGGACGGCAAATTTTTCCGGATCATACTGTGGCGGAGAATCTGCAACTTGGCGGGTTTACCGTCCGTAGAGATGTAGCGAAACTTCATTCCACGATCGATGAAATCTTCCAGCTCTTCCCGCGACTGGCCGAACGCCGCGAGCAGAAGGCAGGAACTCTCAGTGGTGGCGAGGCACAGATGCTCGCGGTCGGTCGCGCTCTGATGGGGCAACCAAGGTTGTTGATGCTCGATGAGCCAAGTTTAGGTCTTGCTCCACGCCTCGTTATTGAAATGTTTGGCTACCTCAAGCGCCTCCACAAAGAGAAGGGCCTCACTATTCTGTTAGTAGAGCAGCAGGCCCGTCTTGCTCTGCAAATCTCGCAACGCGGCTATGTACTCGAACGTGGCGTCGTTGCCATCAGCGGCACTTCCGAGTCGCTCAAAGATGATCCAGCAGTAGTAGCTGCATACCTCGGTCACGCGGGATAAATCATGTCCGCCACCCCGCTTGCTACTGAGCTTGTGACGGCTTTAGAAGCGTTGCTCACTCCGGGCAAGTGGGTGCACTTAGCAACAGTTGCTCCCGATGGTGGGCCGCACGTCACTCCGGTTGTCTTGGGATATGACAGCGATGCTCTCTATTTAAGTGTCACAGGTAAACAAAAAAGTAAGAATATTGAACGCGACCCGCGGGTGTGTATCTCCGTCTCGCGTGAAGGTGACCTCGCGCATCTCACCATTTGGGGCGAGTGTGAACTTGCCATTGATGCAGCAGCACAAGAGAAGTGGGAGTGGCTCATTCGATCCACTCTCGGCGAACAAGCGCTGGCTGGTATGCAGCGAGCGCTCTCCAACGAGGGGACGCAGCTTGGGGTAGTTCATCCAAGTCGCTACCGGATATACGGGTTGAACTCATGACGTTTATTACTGGTGTTACTGGTGCATTTGTGGGTGTGCAAGATTTTGCTCCGCACTTAGAGTTTTGGTCTGGTGAGCTCGGTTGGGATAACTGCAAGAGCGGCGTGATCTCCGCGGAAGTGGCTAAGAAGGTTTACAACGTTGAGGGAGAGATTGAAGTAAAGGTACTTTGTGCCGCGGGATCCGATACCGGTCAGGTCTACCTTTTTCGTACGCAGAATGCTGATTCCCTGACTGCCCGCCATCCGCACACGAGTGAACTTGGATTTCATGCACTTGATCTCTATACGAAAGATAGCGCTGCCACGTATCAGCAGATGAGTAAGGCGGGCCATAAATGGGTGCGCGAACCCGAGGCGTATCAGGTGCCGCTCGGTGAGACAGTTGTCGAAATTACCGAAGCATTCCTCTTTGGCCCTGAGGGCACTGCAGTGGTCTTTGTTGAAGCCAAGAATGCCCGCGTTACTAAGGCATGGGAGGCCAATCCAAACCTTCCTTACACGGAACTCACTTCAGTAGTCTGCGGAGTGCGTGATCTTGAGGGGCTCACCGCATTCTTTGGGCCGGAAGGTCTTGGAATGGCGAAGTGGTACGACGTAAGTTTCACTTCTGAGGGCCTTAATAAGATGGCGCAGCTTCCGGCTGATGCTGAAATCACTTTGGTATTTCTCGCCGGAGAGAGCACTGCCCGCATCGAAGTGATTAAGGTGAATAACGTCGAGCCTCCGCGCGATTTACGTGTCGAGCAGCGCCCTGGCAAAGCACTTGGCCACGCTGGGTGGTCTTTTAAAACACACGATCTCGACGGTGCCCTAGAAGTTGTTACAAAACAGGGTGGCGTGGTGCTCTCTGCGCCTATCGTCACCGATGATCCAATCCACGGCAAGGCTCGGCTGGCATCTGCTGAAACACCTGAAGGCGCATTCATCGAGCTATGGGAGAGCATCTAATGGAACAACACGCCTGGTCTGGTCGGATCGATTACATTCACGACGAACGCGGCGAGCGTGGTCGTGAATGGTTTACCGTCACGACTCATCAAGATGGACATCGAGTGGTGCGTGCGCGCTGCGAAATGGACGACACCGAGATCATGCGCGACGTCACCTATTCAATGAATGGCTTTACCCCTGAAGAGGCGTACATCCGAATCGTGATCAAGGGAAAGCATGAAGGTTCAGGTTGGTTCACCTTTGACGAAAATGAGGCGCGCTGCGAAGCCATCATCGCCGGTGGTGGCCGCGTCAGCCAGACCATGAAGACCCCAGGACCAGCAGCTTCCTTCGGAGCTCATCCAGTTCTCTGCGATTGCCTTCACGCTTCCTTATATAAGCACGGCGGACCCAAGCGCCAGCGCGTTACCAATATTTTGAACTCTTCGCACTCGCCTGACGGTTCCACCGGACCGATGTTGGGGGAGTGGGAGTTCGATATCGAATTCATTGGAGAGGAGCGCATCACTGTTCCAGCAGGAACTTTCGATACGTATCACTACACCTACCATTTGGATCATTACGGTTGGGCTCCTGAGCAGGTCTGGGTGATGCCGGGTTCCAATCAGTTGGTAAAGATTTATTGGGACGTGCTTAAAACCTCATATGTACTCGCCGAATTGAATGGAGACCCACAATGACGCGCACGCTTGAAGATGTCTTACATGGAGTTACCGGTGTATGGGAGGGCACGTATGCTCACCACAATCCCGATGGCACTTTGATCGAAAAGTACGGTAGTCGCCAAGAGACGCGTTTGATTGGTGAAGAGTGGTACGAGCGGATCATTTACACGCGGGAAGGTAAAGAACCGGAGATCCTCGATTTCCGTGCCAAAGTGCGCGGCAACGATATGCTCTTCGAAGACGATGACTTTATGGGCCGTACGCACATTGTCGACGAGCAGACTTTGATGTTTCCTTATTACTGGAAGAAGAATCCAGATCGCACGATCTTGGAAACCATTCACAATCTCACCGGCGATTACCGCACTCGCGTATGGCAAACCTTTGAACATGGTGCGATCGTGAAACTCACCTTGATTGAGGAACGGCGAATCCCTCAGGATTCCCCGGCCGCACGCATCACCGAGTGGTTTTAGTAGACCTTCATTCCCGGTTTAGCGATTCCTAGAATCGCTGCGATGATCACGCATGCCCAGATGAGATGGACCCAAGGGATCGCCCGCTTCATTGAAGCGGTAAGCGCGTCCTCGGCTTCTGGTGTGGAGCCCTTGCTCATAATCGATCCGAATGCGGGACCGAACGGTACGAGAGCTTTGCGAATCCCGACACCGCCGGCGATAGCAATCGCGTAAACGAGCACCTTTCCACCGAGCCACTTCGGATTGGTCGTGACACCAAATGGTTCACTCGCAATGAGTGTGTAGAGCGCCATGCCAATCAATCCCACGATGAGCCCATAGCGTATATAAAGGTCAACTTTGCTCAGGAATGGATTCTTCCCATGGGTGCGGTATTGCGTCACCACCATGTAGAGCCAGCCGAGAGCAAGCACCCAAGAGAGGGTTGCGAGTTGCCAGGTAAGCCACGAAGCACCGTGTGGATCGGTTGACATCAACGAGATTCCGCTAGGAAGGAAGAGCACCAAGCAGACGCGAGGTGAGAGATCTACGGCTTCCATGACTTTGGCAGTGATGGCACGCGTCTCGTTAGTGAGGTCGCGGCGCACGACAAATTTGCTTGAGTAATAGACGCCGAGGTCAGCACCTAACCAATAGACCAGCAAGAAGACGTGGATGATCAGCCATAAAGGTTTGTATGGCATTACATTCCATCCCCATCCCAGCGACCGCGCGAGCGCGAACGGACTGGGAGTGAGGAAATGATCGGCACGGGAGTCTCTTGTCCCACATTTTGCTTGTAGGGACGACCGGTGCCCCAGTTATGTGCACGATCGGTGCGCTCTTCTGGGTGCTCGAGTGATGAAGGCTCTGGCCACTCCGACATGACGTCGTGTGAATGTTCGTGATCGTGACCATGCTCATCGATCATGCCAAGCGCCAAGAGACTGGGATCCACGTGTGTTCCGTGTTGGTGGTATTCCTTATCTGGCAATCCTTGCGAACGTTGGTAAGCAACTGAGTCTTCCATTTGCTTGAGATCGTGCGCTGAACGCGTGCTTGGACGAGCAGCTAAATCCCAACTCGATTGTGAGTAGGTCATGCGACCGCCGTCGGGCCCGTAATTGACTGCCTCGCCGCCCCAACGGAGCCACTCGTTCTGGGTGTACCAGTTGGTGAGTTCGCCGTCAGAACGAAGTAGCCAGGTAGCGCCACCTTCAAGCGAAACGAAGTGACCGTGCTTCACTCGAGCTGGGCGGAAGAAGTAGGTACCGACATCGAGATCACCGAAGTTATAAGACATCTTTCCTTGAAGTGTGTAAGCCTCTTCGTAGCAAGGGTGGTGGGCCAGACGGTGATCGGTCCAACCTTCCTTTGAGTGGACGAGGCGGGTGTAGAAACCGGTGACTGGATCTACGTGTAAGTACTTGATGAGCAAGCCAGGTTGTGGACCAGCGTTGGGGACTTCGGTCCAATTCATAGCGCCACTGTCGACGACGAGGATGTCGCCGCGGGCATCAGCTTTGCGACCGACATTTGCATTATCGGTGCGATCAAAACCGGCATCGCCAAATTCGCGATAGTGCAGGATCTGTGTGCCCTCTTCGAAGACGATGGCATCCATGGGAACGCCCTTAGGCGCGTGCACGTAACCGCCAGGACCAATCTTTTGATTGCCGAGCGTCATCGATCCTGACATGACGTAGTACTCGGTATCGGCATGGTGAAGGCCGGGACCGCGTCCCCACTTCGATTGGAAATCAACGCGCATAGAGGCGGAGCCATCCTCTTCGTCCACGGAGAGGTTGCGCTGATGGGCTTTGCCTTCGCCCTGTGGCAGTTCAGCGGCATGCCAGATGTAATCGTGTTCTGAAATGAGTTCGACGTGTGGACGCATAGCGGCTCCTCTTAAGTCACGAGTGGCTGTTCCGTCTAGTGGAACGCTGTTTCATCAGCCTATCGGGGGAGCATTTCGCAGACAAGGATCCTGGAAAGGTTTTTATCCAGACTTTCCATGAGTTTCATGGTGGGTACAACCGGCTGCTTAGGAGAAGTGCACCTTGAGGTCGCGCTTGACGATCTTGCCGGCCGCGTTGCGGGGGAGGGCGTCGATGACCACGGTCTCCTTCGGCATTTTGTAGCCGGCGAGCTTGCCGCGGAGGTGGGCTTCGATGACCTCATGATCAAGACTCTTGCCGGCGCGTGCCACGACGACAGCTACGACGCGTTCGCCCCAGGTTTCGTCGGTGATGCCGATAACGGCACATTCTGCGACGCCTTCATGGGTGGCGAGTACTTCTTCGATTTCGCGGGGGTACACATTTGCCCCGCCAGTGATGATCAAGTCTTTCTTGCGATCGACGATGCTAATGAAGCCTTCGTCGTCGACGACGACAACATCGCCTGAAGTGAGGAATCCATCATCGGTGGTGCACGCTGCGGTGGCGGCTGGATCGTTGAGGTATCCGTTCATCAAATAGGGAGAGCGACTAAAGAGTTCGCCCGACTCACCAGGATCCACGAGTGAACCATCTTCGCGCACCACGCGTACCTCAGTCATGAACCATGGATGACCCACCGATCCTGCCTTGCGGAGTGCATCTTGTGGACGTGAGTTAGTCACAATGCCAGCTTCAGTGGATCCGTAAAGTTCGTGCACTCCAGTATTTGGAAATACATCGAGAACCCACTTCTTTAACGCGACGGGAAGTGCAGCAGCATTGAAGTAGAGAGTATGGAGTGAAGAAAGATCCCGACGTGTGATGGCTTCATCGCCCAAGGCGCGCATCATCTGAGCATGAGTGGGAACTAGGAACATCGATTCGATGCGTTGGTCTTGCACCATTTGTAAAGTCTCATCCGGATCGAACTTGCGTTGCATGACAACGGTTCCGCCGGTAAATATTGGTGCGTAGCCAAAAGCAAACCCGGCCCCGTGATACATCGGCGCAACCGCAACGGTGCGCGTATTGGGGCCGAGGCCCCACTCGAGGGCGGTTGCGTAGAAAGTAAGTGAACGTGAGCGGTGGCTAATCATCACGCCTTTAGGTTGGCCAGTAGTGCCTGACGTGTAGGTGATGCAGAAGGGATCGCTCTCCAGAGTCGGAACGCGCGGATCCACTGCAGCGGATGCCGCAAGAAAATCTTCGTAGTTCTTGCCGACGTCGTTTCCGTCAATCGCGAAAATAACTTTCGGTAGTCCGCTTGATGGCAGGTTTCCGGCGAGAGTCGAGTCGACGATGATCGCCTGAATATTTGCATGTTCAAGGACGAAAGCAATTTCGTTTGCAACTTGACGTGGGTTGAGAGGCACGAGTACGAGCCCAGCCATGGCTAGGCCGGCGGCAATCTCTGGATATTCAAAACGATTACCGAGGAGAAGCGCGACGGTGTCACCCTTCTTTAATCCAGCTTTTAATAAACCAGATGCAAGGCGTGAGGCTCGTTCGTTGATGGCGCCAAAAGTGAGTGTGCGATCTCCGTCGATGACCGCGATGGTGCGGGGAGTGGCGTGGGCAAACTCCCGGATTCCATTAGCAATGTTGAGCTGAGATCCACCAGGATGAATAGCCATTAGATCGCTTTCAGTTCGACGAGTTTTTCTCGGAGGGCGTTATCGCTCGGTTCGGTCAGGTGGGTGCCATCGGGGAAGCAGATGACGGGGATGGAGCGCATCCCGCCATTGATCTCGATTACTCGATCTGCGGCCGCGGGGTCGGCTTCGACATCTATATATGTATAGGTCAGTTGATGGCTGGCACCCAATTTGTCCAGGAGCGCCTTTGATCGTCGACAATCGCCGCACCACTCGGCGCCATACATCACGATATCCATGGGCACATCCTAGAGGCAGGGAAGTCCGACAATTCAAGGCAGAGCGCCTCTCTGCGCGTGCGCTTGAGCGTAAAACCCGCCCCAATTGGGTCGATTCGGGCCCCGCTGATAGATTTCCCCCGTTGGATAAGTGAGTTGCCGAGTAAAAGACCGGTAACCGCCACGCGAGAGATAAGGGAGCGCCACATGGCACTCGAAAGTTCTGAGAAGAAGCAGATCATCACCACCTACGGCGCCTCTGCTACCGATACTGGTAGCCCCGAAGCTCAAATCGCGATGCTTTCCAAGCGTATCGACGACCTCACCGGACATTTGAAGAGCCATAAGCAAGATCACCACAGCCGCCGCGGCCTGCTTTTGATGGTCGGACGTCGTCGTCGTCTTCTTCAATACTTAGCCAAGACCGATATTGCGCGCTACCGCTCAATCATCGAACGTCTTGGTCTGCGTCGCTAATTCACTGCTGCTTGCTGTGATCAGTACGTTGTGATCAGTCAGTAGGGCGACGAAAAAATCGCAACGGGTCAACAAGGATCCGTCCGAGTGTGCAGGTTGATCGCTCCTCGGTAGTGGCCTCCGGGATGAATGCCCGTGGGCTTCGATCGAAGACCGCTCTCCTGCCAGAAATGGAGATGACCCATGGAGGGTCAGGTTTACAGCGCCACGGCCGTTATCGATAACGGCAAACATGGCAAACGCACTATCAAATTCGAAACCGGTCGCTTGGCACGTCAAGCAGCTGGAAGCACCGCAGTTTATTTCGATGAAGACACCATGCTCTTCTCGGCAACCACTGCATCGAAGTCGCCAAAGGATCACTTTGACTTCTTCCCACTCACTGTCGACGTCGAAGAGCGCATGTACTCAGTCGGCCGCATTCCAGGATCGTTCTTCCGTCGTGAAGGACGCCCCAGCGAAGGCGCCATCCTTACTTGCCGCCTCATCGATCGTCCATTGCGCCCATCTTTTGTGAAGGGACTTCGTAACGAGGTTCAGGTCGTTGTCACTGTCATGGCTCTCAATCCTGAGGAGCTCTACGACGTTATCGCGATCAACGCAGCATCAATGTCCACTCAGCTTGCTGGCTTGCCGTTCTCTGGTCCTATCGGTGGCGTTCGCGTTGCTTTGATCGAAGGCCAATGGGTGGCATTCCCTTCACATCCACAACTTCAAAATGCCGTATTCGACATGGTCGTTGCCGGTCGCATCGCTGGCGATGACGTCGCCATCATGATGGTTGAAGCCGAAGCTACCGCTCGTACTATCGATCTCATCGCAGACGGTGGCATCGCACCTACTGAAGAAGTTGTTGCCCAAGGTCTTGAGGCTTCAAAGCCATTCATCAAGGCTCTCTGCGAGGCACAAATGGAGGTTGCTTCAAAGGCCGCTAAGGCCACTGGCGATTTCCCCATCTTCCTTGAGTACCAAGCAGATGTATACGAAGCTGTTTCAAGTGCTGTTTCGACAGAACTTGAAAAGGCAATGACCATCGCCGGTAAGCAAGTTCGTGAGACTGAGATTGATCGCATCAAGGATGGCGTTAAGGCCGCACTTGCTACCCAATTCGAGGGTCGCGAAGGTGAAGTTTCTGCTGCATTCAAGTCGGTTACGAAGAAGTTGGTTCGCCTTCGTATTCTTCGCGACAAGGTGCGCATCGATGGCCGTGGGCTTCGCGATATCCGCGAACTCTCTGCTGAGGTCGCTGTCATTCCTCGCGTTCATGGTTCAGCACTCTTCGAACGTGGTGAGACTCAGATTCTTGGTGTCACTACTTTGAACATGCTCAAGATGGAACAACAGCTCGACACTCTCGATCCCGAGACGACGAAGCGCTACATGCACAATTACAACTTCCCACCATATTCAACTGGTGAGACCGGGCGCGTAGGAACTCCTAAGCGTCGCGAAATTGGTCATGGTGCTCTTGCTGAGCGCGCACTGCTTCCAGTGCTTCCATCACGTGCCGATTTCCCATACGCGATTCGTCAAGTATCTGAGGCGCTTGGTTCAAACGGCTCAACATCCATGGGTTCTGTCTGTGCCTCAACCATGGCGCTCCTCAATGCAGGCGTGCCTTTGCGCGCTCCTGTTGCCGGTATTGCAATGGGCCTTGTCTCTGACGTGGTCGATGGCAAGACTGAATATGTTGCGCTCACCGACATCCTCGGTGCAGAAGATGCATTCGGCGACATGGACTTCAAGGTTGCCGGAACTAAGGACTTCATCACCGCGCTTCAGCTCGATACCAAGCTCGATGGAATTCCTGCCAGTGTTCTTGGTGGTGCGCTACAACAAGCTCGCGAAGCCCGTCTCGAAATCCTCGAGGTGATGGCAGAAGCTATTGATGCTCCTGATGAGATGAGCCTCTTCGCTCCTCGCATCATCTCCATCAAGATTCCAGTGGATCAAATCGGTGCAGTGATTGGGCCTAAGGGCAAGATCATCAATCAGATTCAAGATGAAACTGGCGCTGAAATCTCCATTGAAGATGACGGCACGATCTACATCGGTGCAACTGTCGGCAGTGCCGCAGAGGCTGCCCGTGCGCAGATCAATGCCATTGCAAACCCAACGATGCCTGAGGTTGGCGAGCGCTACCTCGGAACCGTCGTCAAGCTTGCTACTTTTGGCGCTTTCGTTTCGCTCCTTCCAGGCAAGGATGGTCTGCTTCATATTTCGCAGATCAAGAAGATGCATGGCGGAAAGCGCATCGAGAACGTGGAAGATGTCATGAAGGTCGGCGACAAGATTCAAGTCGAAATCGCAGAGATCGATCCAAAGGGCAAGCTTTCGCTTGTTCCCGTTCTTGAAGGCGAAGCAGCAGCTAACTAATTGCAGTACATAACGAAAGGACGGTGCGTGCGATGACTATTCGCCGCACCGTTCTTCCGTCTGGCCTGCGAATTGTCACGGAAGAAGTCCATACCGTGCGATCGGCTGCTTACGGCGTATGGGCAAATGTGGGTTCCAGAGATGAAAGTAATTCCGTGGCCGGAGCCTCACACTTTCTTGAACACTTACTTTTCAAGGGCACAGCAACTCGTTCTGCGCTTGATATTTCTTCTAGTATCGAAGCGGTGGGTGGCGAAACCAATGCATTTACCGGCAAAGAGAACACATGCTTCTATGCGCGCACTCTCGATCAGGATTTGCCATTAGCCGTTGAAGTCATCTCCGACATGATCACTTCCTCGTTGGTCACCAAGGCAGATGTGGATTCCGAGCGTGGAGTCGTCCTAGAAGAAATCGCTATGCGCGATGATGACCCAGGCGATCTTATCCATGATGTTTTCTCCGAAACACTCTTTGGCGACAGTTCGATTGGTAAACCAATTTTGGGAACGACGGAGTCGATTAAATCTATGAGTCGTGAGGCGGTGTATCGCTACTACAAGCGTAAGTATCGCCCCGAGAATCTGGTCGTCGCGGTTGCCGGCAACATCAAGCATGACAAAATCGTCAAGATGGTAAGCAAAGCTTTTGATCGCGATGGCTTTAGTGATCAAGTGGCTAAGCCTGCAGATATTCGTCGAGCTAAGCGCATTAAGCCGGTGGGCGTGGGTGCGGTCGACGTTGTGAATCGCCCAGGCGAGCAAGCGCACATTATGTTGGGTGTAGAAGGCGTTTCGCGAAGTGATGATCGCCGCTTTGCATTGGCGATGCTCAGCATCGCTCTTGGCGGCGGCATGTCATCGCGTCTCTTTCAGGAGATTCGAGAGAAACGCGGTCTGGCGTATTCGGTTTATGCATTCGGGCAACAATTTGCTGGGTCTGGAATATTCAGTATTTATGCGGGCACGCAGCCTGCCCGTGCCTACGATGTCATTTCAATTGCTCGCGAGGTTATCAACGATGTAGTTGAGAACGGGCTTACCGAGGAAGAGGTAGGCAGAGCCAAAGGGCAGGCCCGTGGGGGACTGGTGCTTGGATTGGAAGACACCGGATCGCGGATGTCTCGAATTGGAAAATCTGAATTGATGTATGGCGATCAGAAGAGCGTTGATGAGTTACTTGCAGAAATCGAAGCAGTGACCCCAGACCAGGTTCATCAAGCGGCGCGTGATTTCCTCGGAAAGCAGCTCTCGTTGGCAGTAATTGGCCCCTTCCCTGGTCGCGCCCAAAGCAAGTTTGCACGGGTACTGGCATAATTCACCACATGATTCGAGTGGGAGTTCTCGGCGCCAAAGGGCGCATGGGCTCTGAGGTAGTTCGTGCGGTCACAGCGTCAGACGGTATGGAAGTTGTTGCTGCTCTTGATCTTGGAGATTCACTCGACGCCCTGCTCTCCTCTCAAGTAGATGTAGTTGTTGACTTCACCCACCCAGATTCAGTGATGGAGAATGTGAAGTTCCTCGTCGGTCACAACATTCACGGCGTTGTGGGAACTACTGGGTTTGATGATGCACGTCTAGCAGAACTTCGTACTTGGCTCACTTCTTCTAAGAGCGGCGTCATCGTGGCGCCTAACTTCGGTTTAGGCGCAGTATTAATGATGAAGTTCGCCGAGAGTGCAGCGCGTTTCTTCGAGTCCGTAGAAATTGTGGAACTCCATCATCCGAATAAAGCCGATGCCCCAAGCGGAACGGCAACCCATACCGCCAAGCGCATCGCGGCCGCACGTAAATCTGCTGGTCTCGGCGCACAACCCGACGCGACTTCAAGTGGGCTACCCGGTGCACGTGGCGCTGATGTTGACGGCGTTCCTGTGCACTCTGTTCGTCTTCGTGGGTTGGTTGCACATCAGGAAGTGATCTTCGGCGATCCCGGTGAAACCTTCACCATCCGGCATGATTCACTCGATCGCAGTGGGTTCATGCCAGGCGTGGTTCTGGCTGTGCGCAATATTGCAGCCCACCCTGGCCTCACTCTTGGATTAGAGAAGTTCCTCAACCTTTAGAGTTCACCGGTTTATTTCTATAGTCGATGTAAAAGCGCCGAAGTTACGGCAGCGGCCACCACTACAACGGGGAATGGTGCGCGCAATAAGAGCACCACAATCGCTACTGCTACACCGGCGGCGCGCGCGTCGAGTGTCAACGTGTGTCCCACTCCGAATGTTTGTGCAATCACAAGAGCGCTTAATAGCGCTACGGGCATGAGATTGGCGATGCGTTGCACGCGAGGCGAGGAGAGCCACGCCTCCGGCATGGCCATGCCGGCGTACTTCAACAAGAAACATCCGGCACTAGAAATCAGCACGGTCGCCCAAATCATTTGCCGCCGCCGTTCTTCCAACCAGCAACTACTGCAGCTAATGCGCTGGTGATGACGGGAACTCCGACCGGCGCATGGGGAAGCAGAATCAGCACGGTGATCGCCGCCGCCATGCCCACAGCCCACGGGGTGCGCCCTTTCAGGCGGGGCCACAGCAATCCAAGAAAAGCAGCCGGCACGGCAGCGTCGAGGCCAAATTGTGCGGGGTCGCCCAACGCATCGGCGCCGAGTGCGCCCAGTAACGTAAAAGAATTCCAGAAGAGGTAGACACCCAGGCCAGTCACCCAAAACCCGTGGCGCATAGCGGGCAAGCCAAGGTGCTCTTGCGAAATAGCGACACCGGTTGATTCATCTATCGTGATTTGCGCGGCCACGGCTCGTTTGATTCCACGCAGCTGCAAAATGGGAGCCATACGTAATCCGTAAAGTGCATTACGCGTTCCCAGAAGGAGCGCTCCAGTGATCGCGGTGACGGCTAAGGACCAAGAGGTGATGACGCCAACACCCACGACGGCAAATTGTGAAGCGCCAGAAAAGAGTAAGGCCGAGAGGGCAAGTGCTTGCCATGGTGAGAGGCCACTGCTGCTCGCGGCGGCGCCAAAAGCAGTGCCGTAGAGCCCGACGGTAAAGGCCAAACTCACGCCATCGCGGGTGATGCGACGACGTTCGTTATCGGGTAATTCAACTTCTTGGTTCACGAACCGTCGCTCTCACTCGGTGAATCTCGCAGTGAGGTTACCCACCGGTGCTGTGTGAGCGTCAAATCCTGACTCTCTAAGGTTCGGGTTCGATCGCTCTTACCCCAACCGGCGCTCTCGAGAAAAGTATCGAGCGCAGGTAGGTCACTCCAGATCGAAAGACCCGCGACCTCGCTTGGCGAAGTATCTGCGATGGCGTTGATAAGCCGGGAGCCATGCCCGCGCCGTGTGAGATCGGGATCGATAAGTAACTCGCTCACTTCATCGATGCTCTCCGAAATCGGAATGAGGCAGGCAAACCCAACGACTACCCCATTGGAAAGCGCCACGAGTACTCGATGGCGTGCCGATGGTGGGGAGGTGAGTGAGCTCTGCCATTGAGATTCCATGTCGGGCAGTGTCGGTAGCGGCAGGGCGGGAAGATTGCGGGCGGTCCAAGCGCGGTGGGAGATGGCGGCGATGGAAAAGGCATCGGTGATATGAGCCACTCGGACCTCTTCGTTCGCGCGTGTTAGCTCTGGCATTGGTGCCTTTCTCCGTTAGTGTCCAAGGGTGGACAAGATCGTATTTCGCTCCGATGTGACCGTCGAATTGGTCAAGGCTAGCGCTAGTGATGCCGATGTTATTTGGGCCGCCCGAGTCTCGACCGCCGGGGAGCAATCACTCGAAGATGTGGGCTCTGATCCAGAGAAGGCAAAAGGGCTCATTAATTACCTGGCCCGCGAACGCCACGGTTCACCCTTTGAACACACCTCCATGACTTTCTTCATTTCTGCTCCCATTTTTGTCTTCCGCGAATTCATGCGTCACCGCATCGCCTCATATAACGAAGAGAGCGGCCGCTACCGTGAATTGAAGCCTGTTTTTTATATTCCTGGCCCTGAGCGCAAGCTGATTCAGGTGGGTAAGACCGGAGCGTATGAATTTATTGACGGAACCGATGCGCAGTACGAGACCTCAGTGGCCGCAATGAAGCGCTCGTACGAGGTTTCATATGAGTCTTACCAAGAAATGCTCGAAGTCGGGATTGCCCGAGAAGTGGCTCGCACTGTCCTACCGGTGGGGCTCTACTCAAATATGTACGTCACCATGAATGCTCGAGCGCTCATGAACTTCCTTTCGCTACGCACAAAATCGGAAGGCTCACACTTCCCCTCCTACCCTCAGCGGGAGATCGAAATGGTCGCCGAGAAGATGGAAGTGATCTGGGCTGGATTGATGCCGCTCACGCACGGCGCCTTTAATACTGGCGGCCGGGTCTGTCCTTAGTACGCCAGACCGGTACCCTTTCCCCATGAGTGATATCACGCCTCCGTTTGGCCGTCTCCTGACGGCAATGGTGACCCCATTTACCGCCGCCGGTGAGATCGATTTTGCCGGTGTGGAACGACTAGCCCATCACCTCGTTGATACTGGTCATGATGGCATCGTGGTCAATGGCACTACCGGTGAGGCTCCTACCACTACTGATGATGAGAAAGATGAAATCATCAAACTTGTGGTTCGTTCAGTGGGGGATCGCGCCACGATCATTTCCGGTGCCGGAAATAATGAAACTGCGCACTCGGTTGAACTTGCCAAACGTCATGCCAAAGCTGGCGCTCACGCGCTTATGGTGGTGACGCCTTATTACAACAAGCCACCACAAGCAGGCATTGAAGCTCACTTCAAAGCTGTGGCAGATGCAACTGATCTCAACATTTTGATCTACGACATTCCAGGGCGCACAGGTGTGGCTATTGAAACCGACACTATTTGTCGATTGGCCGAACATCCCAAAATGGTGGCGCTCAAAGATGCAAAGGGTGATCTTGGTGCCACTTCATGGGTGATCAAGCGATCAGGAATACCGGTCTATAGCGGTGACGATATTAATAACCTGCCGTTGCTCTCTATCGGCGCTGTCGGTTTCGTGAGCGTCTGCGGCCACGTCATCGGGAATCAACTGAAAGATATGTTGAACGCCTGGTTCGCCGGAGATCGTGTACGCGCTACTGAAATTCATCACGCTCTGCTCCCGATCTATACGGGAACTTTCCGTACGCAAGGAGCCATCCTCACTAAGGCAGCTCTTAACTTGCTCGGCCTGCCTGGTGGTCATACTCGTCTCCCACTTGTTGATGCCACGCCGGCACAGATCGATCAACTCACACTTGATCTCATCGCTGGCGGTATCACTCTTCCCTCATGAGCCATTCACATCCAGAACTCTCTGAACCAGCTGCTCTAGAAAAGGGCACGACCCGCATTGTTGCCCTAGGCGGCTTAGGGGATGTTGGTCGAAACATGACGGTCTTTGAGCACGATGGAAAGATTCTAATTGTTGATGCAGGTGTGCTCTTCCCTGAAGAGAACCAACCTGGCGTTGATTTGATCTTGCCGGATTACTCGTATCTGCGTGAACGCTGGAGTGATGTTTTGGCGATTGTGCTGACGCATGCACACGAAGACCATATCGGTGCAGTTCCATTCATCTTGCGCGAAGCTGGCGAGATTCCATTGGTGGGATCTCGTTTAACTCTTGCGCTCCTTGAAGAAAAACTTAAAGAACACCGCATTCGCCCTCGCTCCCTTGAGGTAAAAGAGGGACAGGTCGAACAATTCGGTCCATTCACCCTTGAATTTATTGCAGTTAACCATTCCATCCCCGACGCGCTCGCAATTTCAATCACGACATCGGCAGGACGCATGCTGCACACAGGCGATTTCAAGATGGATCAACTTCCACTTGACGGTCGCCTCACCGATCTCGCAACTTTTGCTCGACTCGGCGCTGAAGGGGTCGACCTCTTCATGGTCGATTCCACCAATGCTGAAGTGCCCGGATTTACCACAAGCGAGCGCGAAATTTTGCCGGTACTTGATCGAGTTTTTGCTAAGACCGAGCGTCGAGTGGTCGTGGCATCATTTGCCTCCCACGTACACCGCGTGCAACAAGTGATCGATACTGCAGCTGCACATTCTAGAAAAGTCGCGCTCGTTGGTCGTTCGATGGTGCGCAATATGCGAGTTGCTCATGAACTCGGGTATCTCACTATCCCCGAGGGTGTTCTTATTGATGCAAAGCAGATGGAGAACTTCAAAGATAGTGAATTAGTTCTTATCTGCACGGGTTCGCAGGGTGAACCAATGGCAGCACTTTCGCGAATGGCAAGTGGAGATCACCAGATCCGTGTGGGGGAGGGCGATACCGTTATTTTGGCTTCCTCGCTCATCCCTGGCAATGAGAATTCTGTTTATCGAGTGATTAACGGCTTGATGAGGTTTGGTGCCAAGGTTGTTCACAAGAGCAACGCGATGGTGCACGTTTCTGGTCATGCAAGCGCCGGCGAATTGATCTACTGCTACAACTTAGTAAAGCCAAAGAATGTCATGCCGATTCACGGCGAGTGGCGCCACTTGCGAGCCAACGCCGACCTGGCACGGCTCACTGGAATTGCAGATGAGAATATCGTTACCGTCGACGATGGTGTAGTGGTCGATCTTCGAGATGGTCGAGTTAATATTGCTGGAGTAATTACGGTCGGGTATATCTACGTAGATGGGCAAAGTGTCGGAGACATCACTGAAGCTTCACTCAAAGATCGACGCGTGCTTGGTGAAGAAGGCTTCATATCGATCGTAGTTGCTGTTGACTCGACCACCGGAAAGATCGTGTCGGGACCAGATATCCATGCTCGTGGTTTTGCCGAAACCGAAGATGTTTTTGACGAGGTCAAGATCAAGATTGTGGAAGCTCTTCGTGATGCGGCCAGTGATGGTGTGGGCGGTTCGCATCAGCTGGCGCAGATTGTTCGCCGCACGGTGGGCCAATGGGTCAACACCACCCATCGCCGTCGTCCCATGATCTTGCCGATCGTGGTTGAGGTCTAGACCGGCGCGCCTGCCCGTCCGATTCGCCCCATTCTCGTACTGTATTTCCGTGGCATCCAAAGCCAAGAAACCCGCACGCCCAGAACCTAGAAAAGGTCGAGGGTTCTTTGGCGTGCTCGCAAATATCTGGCGCGGGATCGCTCGTGGGTTAGGCGGCGGCGTCCGATTCCTGAGCCGCGAGGCGCGCGATCTCGATCCGAGTCATCGTCGTGATGGCCTCGGATTAGGGCTCATTGTGATCGCGATCTTGGTGGCTGCTGGAGTCTGGTGGCATGTGCCGAACTTCTTCGGCCGGTTCATGAACGGAGCGGCCCACGACCTCGTTGGCCGGCTCGCACTCTTCATTCCACTCGCGCTCATACTCCTGGCGGTGCGCATTCTGCGTAAACCACAAGAAGGAGCCGCCACTGGCCGAATTACTATCGGCGTCATCATTTTGACGTTCGGTGTGGCTGGACTCGTTCATGTAGTCACAGATAACCCTGCACTTTCGGGGGCTCGCCATTCGGGTGGTTGGCTCGGATACCTCATCGCGGCCCCGCTCTCTGCATTGGTCACCAAGTACCTCGCATTTCCCGTCCTACTTCTTGTCATTGTTTTCGGACTCTTAATCGTCACTGCCACTCCGTTGCATGCAGTCCCTGAGAAGTTCCGCGCTCTCATCTCTCCCATCTCTGACCGGTTGGCAGATCGCCGCGAGGCGCGCGAACTAGAAGAAGAGTTTGAAATATCGGAAAGCGAACCTTTTGAATCTCCGATCCTTCGTGAAGTAGAAGAAGAGATTGAGGAGTTCGAAGAAGAGATTGAAGAGGAAGTTGCGCAAGATGAATTAGCTGAACAGGTGTTGGAATCCCTTGAAGAGCCAGTTCGAGCGGCCCCACCTGCGCAGGTTGCATCCTTTGAAGGCGCCAAGTCACCAGCGGTTCCTACTCAAATGGAATTTACTGAGGGTGCCGAGTACGTGTTGCCGCCATTAGATATTTTGAAGGCTGGTGCGCCAAGCAAAGCCAAGAGCGCAGCTAACGACAAAATTGTGGAATCGCTCACTCAAGTCTTTGAAGAGTTTCAAATCGATGCAAAAGTTACCGGCTTTTTGCGCGGCCCTACAGTCACTCGCTATGAAGTTGAGTTAGGCGCTGCGGTGAAGGTTGAACGCATCACGGCGCTTTCGAAGAATATTTCTTACGCAGTTGCCAGCAGTGATGTTCGCATCTTGAGTCCCATTCCAGGCAAATCCGCTGTGGGTATCGAAATTCCTAATACCGATCGCGAAACCGTATTGCTTGGCGATGTGTTGAGATCGACGGTTGCCGGAAACGATCACCACCCGATGGTCGTCTCCCTTGGAAAAGATGTCGAGGGTGGTTTTGTCTGTGCCAACCTCACCAAGATGCCCCACCTCTTGGTTGCGGGCGCTACGGGTGCCGGAAAATCAAGTTGGATCAATGCGCTCGTCACTTCAGTGATGATGCGAGCCACGCCAAGCGATGTGCGGATGATCTTGATTGATCCTAAGCGCGTGGAGCTCAATGCGTATCAGGGTATTCCGCACTTGATCACTCCCATTTTGACCAATCCGAAGAAGGCCGCAGAGGCGCTCCAATGGGTAGTGCGCGAAATGGATGCGCGCTATGACGATCTCTCCAACTTCGGGTTCCGTCATATCGATGATTTCAACAAAGCAGTGCGTAGCGGAAAACTTACGCCACCACTTGGATCAGATCGCAAACTTCGGCCGTATCCCTACTTACTTGTCATCGTCGATGAGCTCGCCGACCTTATGATGGTGGCTCCACGTGATGTTGAAGAATCGATCGTGCGCATCACGCAATTAGCCCGTGCGGCGGGTATCCACTTGGTGCTCGCTACTCAACGACCCAGCGTTGACGTTGTGACAGGTCTTATCAAAGCCAACGTACCCTCGCGGCTCTCCTTTGCAACTTCATCGCTCGCAGATTCACGCGTCATTCTTGATCAACCTGGTGCAGAGAAACTTGTGGGACAAGGCGATGGTCTCTTCTTGCCGATGGGCGCCAGTAAGGCCATGCGCATTCAGGGAGCATATGTTTCAGAGCGCGAGATTGAGGCCGTGGTGAAACACGTTAAGGCGCAACATGAGCCGATCTATCGGGAAGATGTCTTTAGCGTTGCCGCCCAACGCAAAGAAGTTGACGATGACATTGGTGATGATCTTGATCTGCTCATGCAAGCCATCGAGCTTGTGGTCTCCACACAATTTGGTTCGACTTCGATGCTCCAAAGAAAATTAAGAGTGGGTTTTGCTAAGGCCGGGAGATTGATGGACCTCATGGAAAGTCGCGGCATCGTGGGGCCATCGGAAGGATCCAAGGCGCGCGATGTCCTGATAAAGGCGGACGATCTCCCCGGGGTCCTTGCAAGCCTCTAAGTGAATTTCACGCCGGCCCAGGCGGGCAGAGCCGATAACTTTTTTACTGGTTGGTCAATCGCGTCAGGGTTGCGTACCCTTAGAGTCGCATTCCCGTACGGGTTTCCCCACCTCGAGGAGGATTCATGACCGTTGGTGCTCAAATCGCGCAGGCGCGTATCGCCGCGGGCTTGAGCCTGGCCGAAGTCGCTGCCAAGGTGCGTCTGCGTAATTCAGTTTTGGCGGCCATCGAATCAGATAATTTCCATCCTTGCGGTGGCGAGGTCTATGCGCGTGGGCATGTTCGTTCCATAGCGTCCGTGCTGGGCATGAATGTTGATGAGCTCATGGTGGATTTTGGGCTACAAGTAAAACCTGCGGTGAGCGCACTCGGAGAGATGGCGTCCATGTTGCAGTCAGAGAAGCGCACACTCCCTTGGGCGCCCATCATGGCTGCGGCCGCAGTGGTCATTGCTGGCGTCGTCGGTTTCTCACTCTTCGTCGGAGGGAAGAATCCAGTAATTATCTCGCGCGCTGATTCGACTCTTGCCGCGTCGGTGTCGACTGATCAGGCCACGGCAGCTGCCCTTCCGAGTGCGAGTGAAGCCACTGCGCTCATCACCGACGATGTCACTGTTGTCATCACGGCAATTTCAGATTCTTCCTGGATCGCCATTACAAGCGATTCCGGAACGCAACTCTTTGCCGGCATTCTTAAAAAGGGATCCACCAAGGAATTTCATGATCCTCAGCATCTGCGTGTGGTCATTGGTAACGCCGGGGCAGTCACCCTCGCTGTCAATGGCAAGAAACTTGGCACGCCCGGTGGGAGTCGTGAAGTACTCCACTTTGATTTTGGTACCGGAGACCCAACACAAGGCTAACCCCCACAGATTCGCCAGATTTGCCTGAGTTACTGCATCCACCAACTAGGCTAGTGCTCATGAAAAAGGTCGCACTGGTCACCATGGGGTGCGCCCGGAATGAAGTTGATTCCGAGGAATTAGCCGCACGTCTAGAAAGTGACGGCTGGCAGTTGGTCGATGATGCCGCCGAAGCTGATATTGCAGTGGTCAATACCTGCGGGTTCGTAGAGAGCGCCAAGAAAGACTCCATCGATGCCATTCTTGAAGCTGCCTCCCAGAAAGAGGGGAAGCGCACGCAGCGAGTGGTTGCCGTGGGTTGCCTGGCTGAGCGTTATGGCAAAGAACTTGCGCAATCACTCCCTGAGGCAGATGCCGTTCTTGGATTCGACGACTATGAAGATATCTCGGCTCGGCTTTCGCACATTCTTGAAGGCGGAATTATCGAGACTCACACGCCGCGCGATCGACGTAATTTGCTGCCCATCGCGCCGAGTGAAAGATCAGATGCGCTCATCAAGATTCCAGGTCACGGGGAGCGAGTTGACGAGCCGGCGGTTGAAGGAAGCGCGCCGGCTCGGAGAATGCTCCGTCGCCGTCTCGGTAATGAACCAGTGGCGTCGATCAAGATTGCTTCAGGTTGTGACCGGAGATGTTCTTTCTGTGCGATTCCGGCCTTCCGTGGTTCGTTCATCTCGCGCCGCCCTACCGACATCGTCGATGAGGCGCGCTGGCTCGCTGAACAAGGCGTTAAAGAGCTAGTTCTCGTGAGTGAGAATTCAACTTCGTACGGAAAAGATCTTGGGGATATTCGATTACTTGAGTCCCTCCTTCCTGCGTTAGCGCTTGTAGATGGCGTTGATCGCATTCGCGTTGCCTATTTGCAGCCAGCTGAAGTCCGCCCCACATTGCTAGATGTCATGGCAAGCACTGCCGGAATTGCTCCTTACTTCGATCTCTCCTTTCAGCATTCCAGCGGAGATGTACTTCGCAATATGAAACGGTTCGGAGATAGCGAAAAGTTTCTCTCTCTGCTTTCACAAATCAGAGACCGTGCTCCTTTGGCCGGAGTGCGTTCCAATTTCATCGTAGGTTTTCCAGGTGAGAGCGAAGACGATTTTGAAACTCTGTTGCACTTCTTGGAAGAGGCCAGACTCGATGCCGTAGGAGTCTTTGGGTATAGCGATGAAGAGGGAACTTCAGCAGTTGATTTGCCGGGGAAGTTGGATGAAGACGAGATTCGATACCGCGTGGAAAGAACGAGCGCGCTTGTCGAAGAGCTGATGGCTCAGCGAGCAGAAGAGCGAGTGGGTGAAGAGGTGAGCGTTCTCGTCGAAGCCATACAAGGCGATGAGTATGAAGGCCGCGCCCTCCATCAGGGTCCAGAAGTAGACGGGAACACTACTTTGGTGGGTTTCCCTCGGGCGCGGGTGGGAGATATTTTGCAAGGACGAATCTATGCTTCTGAGGGTGCAGACGTGCGTGCGGAACCGTTGAGTTAACTTCATGAATGAAGAGACCCCCAAAGTAGGCATCGCAAATATTGCCAACTGGCTCACCTTGATTCGGATTCTCTTAGTTCCCGTAATGCTCTGGGCGCTCTTCGCTCACGATGGCACGAATTCTTGGTGGCGTGCCTTCGCATGGTTCATTTTCGCTCTTGCCGCTTTCACCGATCGCTTGGACGGGGAGTTGGCTCGCAAGCGAGGAATCGGCACTGATCTTGGAGCGCTGCTTGATCCGATCGCGGATAAAGCACTCATCGGCGCCGGCCTCATTGGTCTTTCTATCCTTGGCGACGTGTGGTGGTGGGTCACGATTCTCATCATGGTGCGCGAAATCGGAATCACCTTGCTGCGCTTTACGGTGATCTCCAAGAAAGTGATCCCGGCAAGCCGAGGCGGTAAGGCAAAAACCCTCACGCAAGGTTTTGCCATCGGTTTTTACATTTTTCCGATGCCGCATTGGTTTGATCCGTTGAATGCGCTCTTGATGGGTGTTGCGATCGTTTTGACACTGGTCACAGGTTTCCAATATCTCAAGGAAATTGCGCGACTGCGCGCATCATGAGTCGCATAGCGCTTGTTACCGTGGGCGACGAATTGCTCAATGGTGCCGTCGTCGACACTTCCACGGCGTGGCTTGGTGATCAACTCGCGCTCGAAGGGCACACCCTCGTTCTTTCAATTTCAGTTCAGGACGATCTCTCTGCGATTAGTGATGCAATTCTCGCAGCGGTAGCCCGCGCGGACGCCGTCATTGTTGCTGGGGGACTCGGGCCCACAAGCGATGACCTCACACGCCTGGGTGTCGCGCGTGCAGCACGTGTAGAAGTTGAGCAACGCAGTGAATTGGTGGAGTTAATTAGCGCGCGCTATGCCGCTCGGAAGATACAAGTTCCGAGTCAAGCCCTTGTCATGGCCGATCTTCCCGTCGGTGCTAATGCTTTGACGAATAACAGTGGTAGTGCTCCGGGAATATTTATGGATATCGATAGCGTGCCGCTCTTTGCGCTTCCTGGAGTGCCACATGAAATGCGAGACATGTTCATCGGTGAAGTGTTACCTGAATTGCGAAAGCGATTCTCGGGAGCGCATCAGTACACGGTGATAGTGAGAGTCTCATTGCTCGGCGAATCTACGGTCTCTGAGCGCTTGCGTGATTGGGAAAGTAAGTTGCCGCTCGGAGTCTCCGTAGCTTATTTGGCGTCTCTGGGAGATGTAGAAGTCAAAATCTCAGCAAGTAACGCAGAGCAAGCGCACGAATATGCCACGCTGGCAGCCGGGCTCATTGGCGATTCCATCTATGCCATCGATGAATCGCGAGTTCCCCGTTCCACACTCGCTTCGACGGTACTTCACTTGTTAGGTAAAGAAGGCGCAACTTTGGCCACCGCAGAATCCCTCACCGGTGGAGGGCTGGCCCAATTGCTTACGGATATTCCGGGCGCCTCGGATGTCTACCTCGGAGGCGCAGTCACTTATCAGGCAGGCAGTAAGAATCAGCTCGCCGATGTGCCGAAAGAGTTGATGTCCAGCCGAGGCACAGTAGATGCGCAGGTCGCCACCGCGATGGCTCGGGGGATTCGTCTGCGCCTTAACTCGACGTGGGCGCTCTCCACGACGGGGGTGGCAGGGCCTGGAGATTTCGAGGGTCATCCGGCCGGCACCCTTTATGTGGGAATCAGTTCCCCCGCAGGGGAACGCGCTTTCAAAGTGGTGCTAACCGGACAAATGGCAGATGATCGTGCGCGCGTACGCGGCGCCAGCGCCGCCCACGCACTAGACTTGCTTCGCAGATGTATCGCTGGGCTCCCCATAGGAGCGCAGGCAAGCTTTATTACTGAGGAGTAGAGATGTTGTTGCGAGATCACATGGGAGCGGCGCTTCGCCGTCGCCGTGTTGCGCAATCACAGACCTTGCGACAAGTGAGCGCCAAAGCGCGCGTCTCTCTGGGCTACCTCTCCGAAGTGGAGCGTGGTCAGAAAGAAGCCTCTTCTGAACTGCTCTCAGCTATCTGCCAAGCGTTGGAGATCGAGCTCGCTGAACTGCTCTCCGAAGTGGCGCTCTCGCTGACGGTTCCTTCGAATGTTTCGCTCCTTCCGGTGGCCGCTTCGTCCACCTCTGTTGCTGCTTAATTCCACGCCATGAGCGCCGGGGAGCATACTCGCGCCGGTAACGCCATGGGACGTGCACGCGCTGGCCTCTTCGCTGGTGCCCTTTCATGTATTGCTCGACAAGGCGTCAAAGCCACGTCAATGATTGAAATTGCCGACGAGGGGAAGATCGCGCGGGCCACTCTTTATAACCATTTCAGGTCGAAGCAGGAACTCTTGCGCGCTTTGATGGCTGAAGAAATCGCACGCGCAATTGCGGCGGCCGAGAGCGCTGAAGATCTTCGTAGCGCGATGGGTAGCCTGCTTACTTTTCTGGCGACGCATGATGCATTGCGATTCATCGCGACAACAGAGCCCACGGTATTCGGTCGCATGTTGGCTGCTACCTCTGATCCCTTGTGGCTCTCCTTGCGCGAAGAGTGCCATCGACTCTTTGAAAAGTTTGGCGTGAGTAATGCCATGCAACGCGAAATTCTCATGCGGGTGTTGATCTCAAGTGTGATCATGCCAGTGGCAGATGTGGATGCATTAGTGGCGAGCGCGCTCGCGAAGAGTTCTCGCGGCGGAGCAACCCTCTTTTGATGAAGAACCTGATGAACACGTATCGTGCGAAGCAGCGCTAATGCGACTTACTGAATTTTGGCGCCGCATGGATGAGTACTTGGGGCCCCAGTGGTCACGCTCGTTCGCAGCCGATGTCGTCCTTTCTGAGCTGCAAGGTCGCACGATCGACCAGGCGCTGGCCCAAGGCGAGGATGCGAAGGAGGTCTGGCGGGCGCTCTGCCGCCATGACCCGAGGGTGCCGGCGCACCTGCGCTAGGGGAAGAGTGGTTTTTTGGGCGTGTCGGGTCGCGTTCGAACAAATGTTCGTATAACCTCATCCACAGATAGGTGAGCAGGCAAAGCCCTCCACAACCCGCTTGCAAGAGCGGATCGTGTCAGTGCCACCCGCTACCGTCGCCGCGATAGCCCGCTCCCCACTGGAACGGGTCCAGAGCTTGAGAGGTAGAGAGATGGCACCGAGTACTCCAGATCGCAGCAAGGCGCTTGAGAGCGCACTTGCCCAAATTGAACGCCAATTCGGCAAGGGCTCCATCATGAAGATGGGCGAGGAGGGGCGCGCGCCAGTCGAGGTCATTCCTTCTGGCTCTATCGCACTTGATCTTGCTCTCGGAATTGGTGGCTTCCCTCGTGGCCGCGTCGTTGAGATTTATGGTCCAGAGTCTTCCGGTAAGACCACCGTCGCTCTGCACGCCATTGCGAATGCACAGAAGGCGGGTGGCATCGCAGCATTCATCGATGCTGAGCACGCCCTTGATCCTGAGTATGCAAAGAAGCTGGGAGTCGATATCGATGCACTCCTCGTCTCGCAGCCTGATACGGGTGAGCAAGCCCTCGAGATCATGGATATGTTGATTCGCTCCGGCGCGCTCGACATCGTCGTCATCGACTCGGTGGCAGCACTCGTGCCACGCGCCGAAATCGAAGGCGAGATGGGCGATAGCCACGTCGGCCTGCAAGCTCGCTTGATGAGTCAAGCGCTTCGCAAGATCACTGGTGCATTGGCGCAATCAAAAACAACCGCAGTTTTCATTAATCAGTTACGTGAAAAGATCGGCGTCTTCTTCGGATCACCAGAGACCACGACCGGCGGTAAGGCACTCAAGTTCTATGCCTCCATTCGTCTCGATGTCCGTCGCATCGAAACTTTGAAAGATGGCCAAGATGCAGTCGGTAACCGCACTCGCGTCAAAGTTGTCAAGAACAAGATGGCCCCGCCGTTTAAGCAAGCTGAGTTCGACATTCTTTACGGCCATGGTATCTCCCGCGAAGGCTCACTAATCGACCTCGGTGTCGATGAAGGCTTCGTCAAGAAGTCCGGCTCTTGGTATACCTACGAAGGCGATCAACTGGGTCAAGGTAAAGAGAATGCGCGTACCTTCCTCATTGATAATCCTGACCTAGCAAATGAGATCGAGAAGAAGATCAAAGAGCAAATGGGAATTGGGGTTCGCGCGGTTGCTCCGGCAGCAGTGATCTCCGAGGACGCACTTCCGGTTGTAGATTTCTAACCTGAAATCACTTTTCTCGCCGATGGAAGAGTTATTAGAGGAGCCTGGCATATTGCTGGGCTCCTCTCTCTTTTCGAAAGAGCGGGGCCCTCGTGAACTCAATGACGAGGAGTATCAGGCACTTGCTCGGCGGATGGCGCTCGATCGATTGGCTCGAAGGTCGCATAGTTGTGGAGAGTTACGCGCTGCTTTTGCAAAGCGTGCAATTCCAACCGAGATAGGCGAAGAAATCATCATGGCGCTCACTCGAAGTAATTTGCTCGATGATGGCGAGTTCGCTCGAGCATGGAGAGATTCTCGGATGCGATCACGAGGCCTGGCGCCTCGAGTGATTGCTCGCGAACTCCGGGAGAAAGGTATCGATGCTGATCTCATTCTTGAGGTTATTGCGGAGGTCTCCTCGGAGAGCGAAGAGGAAGCGCTCACCGAATTGCTCGCTAAGAAGATGCGCTCCTTGCGCCCGGGGGATAGGAAGAAGCAGGAGCGAGCTCTCCTTGGTTTCCTGATGCGGAAGGGACATCGCGGTGATCGCGCCGGCCAAGCGGTGCGTACCGCCCTCCACGAGTTTTACTCCACTCAATAACGAGAGGCTGTCGTTTCCGACAGCCTCTCGTTCTCCTTCTCCCCGCAGGGGAGATTCCGTAGGGAGTTAGATCTGTGCGTCTGCAGGTGTCTTACGTAGATGCGCAAATCCAAGGAGAGTGAGGAGGAGCATCACAACACCCGCAGCAAAGGCGAAGTACGCCGAGATGAGTGCGATCTGCCCGACTTGCCAGAAAGCAAATGAAGTGAGGAGGAGGCCGCGAAGAGTCTCTCCTCGGAAGAGTGTTTGCACCTTTGTGTCGAGTACATCGGCATCCACTTGTGCTTGTTCGGCGGCGGCGGTGAGGTCCATATCATCCGGTGAAGCTTCGGCCGCGAGTGCGGCTTGGCCTGCCTTCGACGTAGCATCTAGTGCGTCAGCGCTAGTCTCTGCATAATTCTTTCCGCCATTAATACCCTTGAGGTGAACGGCGATGTAGAAGTTTGCGTAATCCTTGGCTTGCTGACCGGTGGTCATCTGTTGACCAGCGTACTTTTGAATTTCTGGAAACTTCTTGGCGTCAAAACCAGGTGAGCCCGCCTTCGGAAAGAAAACGTTCTGGTCTTTGAGCTGAGTATTCACCTGATTATTGGCAAAGTTGGCGCCCCAGAGGAGCATGCCTCCAGCCACGATAAGGACTATCGAAAGCATCGCCCCGGCGGCGGAAAGTAAGCGGTCAAAAGTCTTTCTTTTCATCTTTTTCTCCCTAGTCCGTGATTGTTTGGACAGGAACTACATTAGAAGGAGTTCATTTTCCTTCAAGTAAAAATCAGCAAATCGCAGCGTGATCTAGCAGACTCTCCTCGGGATGAATGGAACATAAATTTCTTTTTTGAACCCTGACTCGTAGACTGAAGTTATGGCAACCGAGGCACGGACATATCTTGTGAGAACCTTCGGTTGTCAAATGAATGCGCACGACTCAGAGCGCCTGGCGGGCCTTCTTGAAGAGGCGGGGTATCAAGCTCAAGAGTCGGAGAGCGCGTTAGCCGATGTCATGGTTTTCAACACATGCGCGGTGCGCGAAAATGCTGATCAAAAACTTTACGGAACCCTAGGAATGCTCGCTGCTGAGAAGTTGCAGCATCCGACAATGCAAATTGCGGTGGGTGGATGTTTGGCCCAAAAAGATCGCGGAGAAATATTGCGTCGAGCACCTTGGGTGGATGTGGTCTTCGGCACTCATAATGTTGGCTCGCTGCCATTACTTTTAGAAAGAGCTCGTATACAGCGAGAGTCACAACTTGAGATCGTGGAATCACTCGAGATATTTCCCTCGACGCTTCCATCAAAACGAGACTCATTGCACTCAGCGTGGGTTTCCATCTCTGTAGGGTGCAATAACACATGCACGTTCTGCATCGTTCCGGCATTGCGGGGTGTGGAGAAAGATCGCAATAAGAAAGAAATTCTTGATGAAGTTCGCGCTTTAGTCGCAGACGGAGTCAATGAGATCACCTTGCTAGGGCAAAACGTAAATGCGTACGGCGTTGAACTTGGCGAACGTGGAGCCTTTGCTGATCTCTTGCGCTCATGTGGTGAGGTCGAAGGGCTAGAGAGAGTTCGTTTCACTAGCCCCCATCCCCGTGACTTTACCGATGATGTCATTGCGGCGATGGCAGAGACTCATAATGTGATGCCACATCTTCATATGCCTTTGCAATCAGGATCAGATGCCATTCTTAAATCGATGCGGCGCTCGTATAGGGCTGATCGCTACTTGGGGATAGTTGAAAGAGTGCGCGAGGCGCTTCCGCTGGCCAGCATTACCACCGACATCATTGTGGGATTCCCGGGCGAGAGTGAAAGTGATTTCCAGCAGACGCTCGATCTCATTAAGGCTGCCAGATTCGATATGGCCTTCACTTTTAAGTATTCCAAGCGTCCAGGTACTGCGGCGGCAGAGATGGATAATCAAATCTCCGAAGATGTAGTCGGCGAGCGGTATGTGCGCCTCCATGCATTTACTGAAGAGATCGCCTGGCAACAGAAGAAGGCGCAAGTAGGTCGCGAGGTAGAAGTACTCGTCTCCGATATGCCGGGGCGCAAAGATGATGCGACTTTGCGACAAAGTGGGCGTGCGCGAGATTTCAATCTCGTGCACTTTGCATGCGAAGAACGGCTCCGGCCAGGTGACCTAGCAACGGTCACGGTGACCCAAGCAGCTCCACACCATTTAGTCGCGGAGAACCCCCCTCGTGCTGTGCGGCGGACACGATCTGGTGATGTCTGGGAGAGCGCCCAATCTTCGAATGAAACTCGCACCTTCCTCTCGCTTACTCCAAGGCCGTAGTGATGTTGCTCTTCCTCGTGGGTCCCACAGCGGTCGGCAAGAGTGATGCTGCACTGGACTTGGCTGAGGCGATGGGGGCGGAAATAATTAATGCTGACGCCCTTCAGCTCTACCGAGGGATGGATATTGGAACTGCCAAACTGCCGCTGGCTTTGCGTCGGGGGATTCCACACCACATGATCGATGTGCTAGACGTGGTGGAGGAAGCAAGTGTGGCTACCTACCAACGAAAAGTTCATGAACTCATCGCTAGCAAGAATGGCGCCCCTCTGATTGTGGTGGGTGGATCCGGTCTCTATATTGCTTCACTCCTGCAAGAGTTACGTTTCCCGGAGAGCGATCCAGAGATTCGCGCAGAGATAGAGGCGCGTGCGGATCGAATTGGCGGGGCGGCGCTTCATCAAGAACTCAGCGAGAAGGATCCCATGGCGGCGCTGGCAATCTTGCCGGGCAACGTGCGTCGCGTTGTGCGCGCACTTGAGGTTATCGAGATCACTGGGCAGCCATTTACTGCAAATCTGCCACGTAATGGCGCAACTCCCTATCCTCAGGCCATCAGAGTGGGCTTGCTCTCCCCTCGTGAACTCCTCGATGCACGCATCGCGATCAGAGTTGAGGAAATGTGGGAGAGCGGGATTGAGGCCGAGGTGACACATCTTGAGTTGCATGGTTTACGCGAAGGTAAGACAGCGCGTGCCGCCCTGGGATATGCGCAGATCCTCGATGCGAAAGATCGCGGCGAAAGTAGCGAGTATGCGAAAGCTTCGACCATCATCTCTACTCGTAAGTTTGCGCGCCGACAAGAGAGCTGGTTTCGGCGGGACGAAAAGATTGAATGGATTCCCGCAGGAACTCACATGCAATGGTGGAGTTCAAGGAGCTAGTAAGGCGATAGCCTGTTGAGGTGAAGCGATTCCTTCCACGTAAGAGCGATTTTGAATTCCGTTCGTGGCGGGAAGATTTATTAGCCGGAGTTGCCGTCGGAGTGGTTGCCCTGCCGCTGGCTTTAGCTTTTGGAATCACCACAGGTTTAAGCGCAGGTGCGGGCCTTGTCACCGCAATCGTGGCCGGGTTCCTAGCGGCGCTCTTTGGGGGCTCGCGTTTCCAAGTAAGCGGTCCGACCGGCGCGATGACTGTGGTGCTCGTGCCCATTGTCACTCAATACGGTGCGGGCGCTGTTCCCGTCGTAGGTTTACTCGCCGGAGTACTCATCATTTTGTTGGGGGTTTTTAAACTAGGAAGATTGATCAGCGCAATTCCTTGGCCGGTCATTGAAGGTTTTACTGTCGGAATTGCGATCGTGATTGCGCTTCAGCAAATTCCCCTGCTTCTCGACGTGAAGAAACCGGCCGGAAGTAATGCTGCACAAGTTGCTTGGCACACTCTCTCGGTCCAGGGAATTAATCACACGGCAATCCTTCTGGGCCTTGGTTCTGCGCTCTTAGTTATTTTGCTCTCAACGCTTGGATCCAAAGTTCCGCCGAGCATTGTGGCGGTAGTCGCCGGAACTCTTGTGGTGCAATTTTCCGGTTTTGAAGTGGCGCGCATTGGTTCTCTTCCTCGGACTCTTCCATTTCCGCACCTCCCGCATCTAGATCCGAGCGTGGCATCTGACTTCTTCTCCGCCGCTTTGGCGGTGACCGCTCTCGGCGCTATCGAGTCGTTGCTCTCTGCGCGGGTAGCTGATGGGATGGCCGATAGTTCGTCCAAATCAGATCCCGACCGCGAACTCTTTGGCCAAGGTTTGGGAACGGTGGCGGCCTCGTTAATGGGCGGTATGCCAGCTACCGGCGCGATTGCCCGTACTGCAGTAAACGTCAGATCAGGTGCGCGAACGCGGCTGGCTTCCATATTCCATTCGTTATTCCTCTTACTCGTAGTGCTCTTCCTCGCTCCGATTGTGGGGCAGATTCCCACATCGGTGCTCGCCGGAATTTTGATTGGAACTGCTTTTCGAATGATTGATTTCGGAAGCGTGCGCTCGGTGCTGCGTTCAACTCGCTCCGATGCGGCAGTCTTCCTCGTTACTGCATTTGTCACGGTGGCACTTGATTTGATCATCGCTGTCGAAGTGGGCTTATTGCTTGCTGGAGTCATGGCATTACGTCACCTTGTGCACTCATCATCTGTGGAGTTAGAAGATGTGAGCGAACATCTCGACTTGAATGAAGGCCATCGACTCCTTCATGAACACATCGTGACGTACCGCCTTGATGGCGCGCTCTTCTTCGGAGATGCACATCTTTTCCTTCACCATCTCACGCAGGTTTCCGGCGTCAAGGTAGTGGTATTGCGGATGGGTTCTCTTACAAGTATTGATGCAAGTGGTGCTCAAGCAGTGGGAGAGATTATTCGAGAACTACACAAGAAGCGGATCGACGTCTTCTTGCAAGGAGTATTTCCGGCCCAACGGCAAATACTCGAGCGCAGTAACGCCCTGAGTGCAGTGACTGCCGATCATCACATTTTTGAAGACTTAAGCGATGCCCTTGCTCACGCCAGGTCGCACGTTCGTCGAACGTTGCATAGCGAGAAGTAATAATCCAAGCGCCACAATCGCTACTCCCACCCATGTGGTGAGCGAGGAGCGCTCACTCAGTATCAGTACCCCGAAGAGTGTTGCGGTGACTGGCTCGGCCAGAGTGAGGGTGGCTGCTTCGTTGGGCGCCACGCTCTGCAGACCATATGCGTAAGCCAGATAGGCGATTGCTGTGGGAACCGCGCCGAGCCAGATTGCCATGGCCGCACCTTGCGGAGTCGCAATCCACTCCATGGGAAGGATGAAAAGGAGCGGGGCAAGCATGATGGCCCCGATTCCAAAGACGCGGGCCATAGCGAATTGAAATGTGGTTCCGCTGGCCAATATTTCTTTGCTGCATACTGCGAAGATCGCATAAGAGGCCCCCGCCCCGAGTGCGAGCAGAATTCCCAGCATCGAATGTTTTTGCGTGGGGCTGCCTTTGGAGGCGGTCAAGATGATGACACCGACGACTGCGCATGCAGTGGCGATCCACCAGCGGCCACGAGGACGAGTGCCAGACCAGAGCCAATCGATCGCTCCAGTGAGGGCTGGCGCTGAGCCGAGGGCCACCACAGTGCCCACAGTGACGCCACTGAGGTGAACGGCTGCGAAGAAGGTGAGTTGGTAGCTGGCCATGCCGGCTCCGGCCCAGAGCCAGGCGCGCAGGCGAATCGGTGAGCGTCCTGCGCTCTTGCCGAGTGCAAAGAGTTGGAGCAGGAGGGCGCCGATAACGATCCGACTGGTGCCGACTGCGAGCGAGTTGGCATTGGCTGGACCCAGTGCGGCCGCCGTCCCAGTGGTGCCAAAGCAGATCGCCGAGAAGAGGATGGTTAGGCGAGCGCGCATCCACCTACGGTAGCGCCTACGATCGTGGGTATGAACCCGAGCACGCCGCTGCGCGCCACCAAAGGCCACGGCACCGAGAATGAATTTATTCTCATTCCGGAGGGCGATCTCAGCCCGAGTGAAATTGCATTCCTGTGCAACCGCAACTCCGGAGTGGGCGCCGATGGGCTCATTCAAATTAAGCAGCGCGAAGGCCGTTGGTTTATGGATTATCGAAATAACGATGGGAGCCTTGCTGAGATGTGCGGCAACGGCATTCGGGTGATGGCTAAGTATTTAGTAGATCGAGGATTAGAGTCCCGCACCTCTTTCGACATTGATACGCGTGCGGGAATGAAGCGAATCGATATCGCGGCAGATGGACGTATTTCAGTCGGCATGGGGGTAGTCGTTATTGAAGCCGGCACGCCGACGGTGACTTACGGAAATATGAGTTGGCAAGGTTTTAAAGTCTCCGTAGGAAATCCGCATGCGGTGGTTTTTATTGAGTCTCTTGCACTCCTTCCTGAAGTGTTGGAAAAACCTTTGGTGGAACCGACAACTCTCTTTCCAGATGGTGTCAATGTTGAGTTTGTAGAAATTCTGGGTGATCGCCATCTCTCAATGCGCGTATTCGAGCGGGGTGTAGGGGAGACGCGTTCCTGCGGAACTGGTACTTGTGCGGCAGCGGTAGCCGCCGCTGCGCACTCAGGAGTTGTCGGGGCCAGCACGTGGCGCGTTGATGTGCTGGGAGGATCGTTAGAGATCGCTATCGATGCGCTGGGGGAAGTGACCATGACTGGACCGGCGGTACTCGTAAATGACTTCGAGGTAAAAATAGATGAATAACGATGCCGAGATTGAAGAGGCATCGTCGGGGGAATTTGATTTAGCCGAACGTCATGCGCTGCGACGCGTTGTCGGTCTCTCGACAGAATTGCAAGACGTCACAGAGGTTGAATATCGCCAACTTCGCTTGGAGCGCGTAGTACTTGTGGGTGTCTGGACTCAAGGTAGCGCGCTGGAGGCGGAGAATTCACTCGCCGAGTTGGCAGCATTGGCGGAGACGGCGGGCTCTGAAGTATTAGATGGACTCATTCAGCGGCGGGATGCGCCGGATTCGTCTACATACATCGGTAGCGGCAAGGTGAAAGAGTTGCGCGATGTCGTCATCGCCACAGGTGCCGACACGGTGATCTGCGACGGCGAACTTTCTCCTAGCCAACTGCGCCAACTCGAGGCGCAAGTAAAGGTAAAAGTTGTCGATCGCACCGCACTGATTCTCGATATTTTTGCTCAGCATGCCAAGAGTCGTGAAGGTAAAGCGCAAGTAGAGCTTGCTCAGATGACGTACATGCTTCCTCGATTGCGTGGTTGGGGTGAATCTCTCTCCCGTCAGGCCGGTGGGCGAGCTGCCGGCGGTGCTGGAATCGGTGGACGCGGTCCGGGTGAAACTAAGATCGAGACCGATCGTCGTCGAATTCGCGATCGTATGGCGAAGTTGCGCAAAGAAATTATTGAGATGAAGAAGTCGCGCGACACGATGCGCCAGGAACGTGTGAAGTACCAAGTTCCTTCGGTGGCGATCGCGGGCTATACCAACGCGGGTAAGTCCTCTCTCCTTAATCGTTTCACTGGTGCCGGCGTGCTCGTAGAGAATGCACTCTTTGCCACTCTCGACCCGACCGTGCGCAAGACGGAGAGTAGCGACGGCGAGACCTACACATTCGTTGACACAGTGGGATTTGTGCGTCACCTTCCACATCAGCTCATCGAGGCATTTAAATCAACGCTCGAAGAGGTGAGTGGTTCAGATCTTATTTTGCATATTGTTGATGGCTCACACGTAGATCCATTAGGACAGATCGATGCTGTGCGTGAAGTGCTTGATGAGATTGGCGCCCGCGCAATTCCTGAGATCATCGTTATTAATAAGGCTGATATCGCAGATCCAGACACCATCGATCTTATCCGGCGACGAGAGTCGCGTTCCATGGTGGTCTCTGCCTTTACCGGAGAAGGCGTCGCTGAGTTACTTGCACGAGTTGAAGCAGAATTACCGAAGCGTCGCGTGAGCCTTGAGCTCTTAATTCCCTATTCGCGTGGCGATTTGCTCCACCTTGTACACGAGTTCGGAGATGTGCATCGTGAAGTGCATGGCGAAGAGGGGACCACAGTTGAAGCGCAGGTGGATCGCAATGTTGCCGAACGTATTAAGGAAGCGCTTGCGCTTCGTTAACTGCATACATCTTTACCGCAGCGAAATTTACCGCAGTGAATTTTACCGCAGTGAATTTTACCGTAGTGAATTTTTACTGAAGGCAACGTTTAACGAATTGAACGCAAGACTGCAGTAACTTTTCCAAGTATCTCTGCGTGGTCGCCAAGAATAGGCGCGTAGGCAGGGTTGGCGGGCATTAACCAGATATGGCCATCGCTCCGTTTGAAAGTCTTAACGGTGGCTTCGCCATCGATCATGGCAGCAACGATCTCGCCGGGTTCGCACTGTTTCTGTGAACGAATCACCACCAGATCACCATCGCAGATAGCGGCATCGACCATCGAGTCGCCAACGACGGTAAGAAGGAAGAGTTCACCGCTGCCTACGAGATCCGAGGGGAGTGAGTAACTCTCTTCGATATGGGCTTCAGCCAAGATGGGCGCTCCGGCGGCGATACGACCGACGAGCGGCACCTCGCGCATACTTCCGCTCTTACGTCCCTGCGGAGCGGCAGGCGAGCCATAAGCGCTGCCGGGGATGATCTGTTCACCGCTCTCTGGTGAGATGACATCCATTTGGCGACCGCCAGAACGTTTGATGAGCCCCTTCTCCACCAGGTTAGAGAGTTGGTAGGCCACTGAGGCCGAGCTCGCTAGCCCCACTGCTGCCCCAATTTCGCGCATCGTGGGCGGAAATCCGCGCTCTGAGACCGAAGCGGAGATGACTTCCAGAATCTTCCGTTGACGAGCGGTGAGGCCATGGTCGTCGGCTGGACCGTCGGGGAGCTCGGCGAAGGTAGGAACGAGCGCTTCGCTGGCGTCGATAGTGGATTCGGGAGAGCTCTCGGGAGTTGTATCTGGAGCCATATCGGAACGTGTCATACCCCCAAGATAGCCTTCGGAGGAGAGAAATTCAAACACCTGTTCGAATATATCTTGCAATATTGGCTCAGAAGGTGTTTGATTAGAACAAATGTTCGAAAAGCAGGAGATATGACGGCTAGAGAGATATGAAGGTTAGAGAGATGAGGACGAGATGAGCAGCTACGTGGTTTCTTACCAGATGGCTCCCCGTTTGAAGCATCAGGGAGTGAATCATCGGGAGAGCGTTCAAGCGATCCAGCCGATGGCGAGCGCCGTTCCGCTCCGCCTCACGGCGCGCGGTCGCCTCGTAGTGCGCCTTCTCGTACTCGCCTCTCTCCTGACTCTCACTCTCTCGGTCGCCACCTTCTCGCACTCCTTGATCGCGGGCGCGCTCGCAGAAGATGGCTCCACGGCGGGGAGTTCAGGAGCCGGAAACCGGGCCGTAAGCACGCTCACCTACGAGGAGATCATCGTCCTGCCGGGGGAGACGCTCTGGTCGATCGCCCGGCACGTGAGTACGGGCGCAGATGTCCGCAGCGTCGTGGATAGCATCGTTGAGCTCAACCATTTGGACTCTGCTGGATTGGTCGCGGGGCAACGCCTCACTCTCCCGATCACCCAGTAGAAATCGGAGCAAGATACGCCCTCGACGGGCTCTGCGCACCTCGACACGCCCAACACGCCGTCTTCACCGCCAACATTGCAAACCCTCGACTCCCGCTCTACTCTTACCCCTATATGTAGTGCTCACAACCGTGTACTTCCTCCACAGGTTGTGGTCACCAGATAGCGGTTCTCCCCAGACCACACACAGGTTTATCCACAGACGACCCCTTTTTTAGGGGTCTGAACTCTCATGAGTTAAGCGTAAAAAGGAGGCGAACGATGTACTGCCCTTACTGCCGTAACGAGGATTCCCGAGTCGTCGATTCGCGCCCTGTGGATGAAGGAACCTCCATCCGCCGCCGTCGCGAGTGCACCACCTGCGGCCGCCGCTTCACCACTCAAGAGACGGCAGCCCTCTACATCATCAAGCGCAGTGGAGCATCAGAGCCCTTTAGCCGTGAAAAAGTCGTTGCTGGCGTGCGCAAGGCTTGCCAAGGTCGTCCGGTGAACGACGACGATCTGGCGCTGCTCGCTCAACGAGTCGAAGAAGCGTTGCGTGAGAGCGGCCGCGCCGAAATTGAAGCTCAAGAAGTTGGCCTGGCCATCTTGGCGCCGCTTCGCGAACTCGATGAAGTTGCATACCTGCGTTACGCCTCGGTCTACCGCTCATTTGAATCTCTAGAAGATTTCGAAGCAGAGATTTCACTGCTTCGAGCAATACCAGCAGTAAGTAGTAAAACGAACACCAGTAATTCGAATACAAGTTCACAAGCCAATTCAGTTCAGACCAATTCAGTTCAGACCAATTCAGTTCAGACCAAT
>CAIPAI010000033.1 GCA_903863015.1 uncultured Actinomycetes bacterium | reverse complement strand
GAGCAGGGCTCCAACTTTCACGGATACCTTGATCCATCGCTAGGACAACGCCGAGTGCGCCGGCGACTCCGAGGGCGGGGGCGCCGCGAACGGCGAGACGTTGAATGGCATCGACTAGGACCGAGACCGTGGTGATTTCGGTGCTCTTTACTTCTGTGGGTAGCAACGTCTGATCGAGTAGCACCACGGCACTATTACGCCATTCGATAGTTCTTGGCACGCTTGACATCTCTACCCCTCGAGTCAATAGTTGTCCTACAACTTGATTGAGAGGCTACTCACGCCCATGGCGTTGTCAAGAGTTCGTTCAGAAATATCTCCACCGTCCACAATCGGCGGACGGGGCTCCTTGGCGACTCAGATCAGGGACCATTTGCGGACTCGGATATTGACCCATGAGTGGAATGAGGGAAAGAAAATCCCTAGCGAGTTTGACCTCGCGGGGCAGTATCACGTCTCCCGGGTCACCATTCGCACCGCACTGAAAGCGCTGGAAGCCCAGGGACTCCTTGATATCAGGCATGGCTCAGGGGCGTACGTAGCTAATTTCGGTTCCTCCATCCGCGCCGGGCTCCAGGAGCTCCGCTCGATTACCGAAACGATTCGTGAAATGGGTCTGGAACCTGGGATGACCCACCGGGTGGTGAAGCGACGAGGGGCAAGTGCGGACGAGGCGGTTCGGTTGCAAATCGCAGAAGGTGAGCCCGTCCTCTATATGGAGCGAGCCATTCTCGCCGATGACGAAGTGGTCGCCTACTCATATGACGCGGTGGCGATTCGCGACCTTCCGGAGAAGAGCATTGGCGAAATGGGCAAGGGGAGCGTTTTCGGCGCCTTTGCCAAATTGGGGATCTTTCCAGTGCGCGCGCTCGCGGAAATTCACGCGATCAGTTCTACTGAGGTGGGCTGGGGGAAGGGTCGTCCCAAGTCGGGGCTCTATTTACTTTTGAAGCAGCTGCACTTCTTGCGCGACGGCGTTCCGGTGATGGCTAGCGATACCTACTTTGTCGAAGGTCGCTTCCAGTTCGTCATTCATCGCACGCTCTGATCCCTGCAACTATTTGACGATGAAGTCCGCGGCAGTTACTTGGAATGGGCCACTTCTTACGCTCTTGACAGATCCCACGGTATTGCCTGAGCCTTCAGTAATTGCCTTGGCGCGGACTCGGGCATCTTTCATCGCATCGGCGAGCAATGATGGGCGCAGTGCTGAAGCGCTAGCTGTCCGCCAGGGTACAAAAAGGTGTAGATGAACTTCCTGCGCAGCGGAGTCCTCGCGGGTATAGTCATTACTAGATACATCGAGGAGGCAATTATGGAAATTACCATTCACGCCCGCCACGCAGGCCTCGCAGAAGATTTTAATGAGGCTGTTAAGTCCAAGCTAAAAAGCATGGATCGCTTCAACGTAGTGATTGAACGAATTGAAGTAGAAGTTCTTCACGAACAGAATCCCAGGCAAGGGAAGGAATCTCACCGCGTAATTCTCACTTCGCGAGGAGCCGGACCTCTCCTGAGGGCTGAGAGCGCCGCGTTCAATGATCTTGCAGCTTTCGATCTAGCAATCGCAGATGTCGAACAGCAGATCAGAAAGATTCATGAGCGAAGCAAGGATCATGGCCGTGACTCGTTAAAGTTTCGCGCCCTAGCTAAGGATTAATTCTTTGCTCACTCTTCGCATTTGGTCGGCGCTGGCGCTGTCATCGTTGGCGATAGCAGGTTGCTCAACTTCAGGAGTGCCTCGGGAAGAAGCCACTCCCTCCGCTTCCGCTGAGGTAAGCGCTGACCCATCGCCGGTTTCGACTCCCTCTGGAATATTTGTGGTTGATTGCATGGAGTATGTGGAAGCTCCGAAGGAATTGCAATTGTATTGCGCAGACGGTGGGCAGCAGCTTTCTAAAATTATGTGGGCCTCATGGACTAAGGAATCTGCTTTCGCGTTAGCCACATCAACTAAGAACACCTGCAATCCCGATTGCGCGAGTGGCAATTACGACGTGCGTACCGCAAGCCTCTTACTCTCAGACCTCGTTACCTCTCCCGACGGGCACCAGGTCTTCTCGAGGGTTTCGATCAAATACGACAAACCCTTAAGTGATGGTCAGAGTGAAGAAGTGGTGGAGCTTCCGACCGAGCCAATGCCGTAAATCTGTCCTGGGTTTACCCTACGACCTATGGGATAGCCGTCGGCAGGCACCATAATTAGACCATGGAGAATCTGAGGGTCGTCCTAGTTGAAGATGATGATTTCACTCGCGGATTATTGAGCACTTCACTGACCTCCCAAGGTTTGATCATCGCCGGGGCTGCAGATAATGCAAGTGCTGGATTGAAATTGATTCTCGACCTTCAACCTGATGTTGCTCTGCTAGACCTCAACTTAGGAAAAGGCCCGAATGGCCTAGACCTCGCAGTTACCGTGAGGCAGCGCGCTCCCCACGTAGGGATTGTGATGCTTACGAGTATTGAGGATCCTCGTTTGCTTGGTCCTAATTTGTCGCAAGCACCTGTCGGAGTTGAATTCCTCATTAAGCGGGAGATGGGTGACATTGAAAAAGTCGTCACTGCACTCCAGAATGCTAAGCGAGCCGCGAGTACGCCCACAGGTCATCGCATTCGTCCCGCTGGTGTACCAAGAGTCAAGGAATTCACTGATTCGCAGATCGAAACCATGCGCCTTGTCTCACTCGGGATGACAAATGCGCAGATCGCTGGACGACGAGGGGTAAGTGAAAAGTCCGTCGAGCAAATGATCTCGCGTATTTTTGGACAACTCAGCATGCCACTCATCCCTGCCGGGCAAAATCAGCGGGTTGCTATTTCGCGTCTTTATTACCGGCTCACCGGAGGCGCTCCTTCGCATGACGCCGACTGAGACTCGTATTCTCGATGCGGTAGGCGGACGGCGGGCCATTATGGTCTGGCCCTCACTCCTGCTCCTGCCAATCACCATTTTCTCTGTCGTAGGACAGCGCGCAGATCTTTCCGATTCACACGATGTAAGTCGATGGATTTGGGCATCAACGCTGGGAACAATCGGTGCAGCCGTGGTCTTGCTCGGCGCCAAGTTCACCTACTTTAGGAAGAGCCACTTAGTCCCGCGCTCCTACCAGAGCATCATCATTACCGGTGTTTTAGTCGGCGCGGTCAAGGGGTTTGGCACTGGATATGCGAGCTACCGCCTAGATTTAATTGGTCACTTACATATTGCATCTGAAATTGTGGGTCGCACTATCTCATCAGCAATCATCGGTGCTTTCTCACTTTTTATCACAGCGCTCGTTTTCACGATGCGTGATCGCTATCAGATCGAGCGTCGGAAATTGATTCTGGAGAAGTTGGCACTCGAAAGTGGTGAGCAACGAGAAAAGGAGATGCTCGATAATCTGGGCGCTTTCTTGGGCGTGAGCGGTGCGGCAACTTTTACGGCGGAAATCGAGCACATCAAAGCAGAACTCACTTCGCTCCAGGCTGCCAAGGGGAGCGACGAGTGGAAACGCATCGCTGAGCGCATCGAGAGAGTGGCACGCGACTACTTCCGGCCACTGAGCCATTCGCTCTGGGCGCAGAATGATTTGGAGATTCCTCGCGTCTCGGTTGCGGAGGTTTTTGGTCGAGCTTTCCGACTTGATCCCTTTCATCCATGGGTGGGGACGATTCTCACGGTGCTACCCACGCTTCTGCTCAATACGGTTGATCTCGGCACGCGGATCTATCAAGTTTTGGTCATAGGTGTGAGCACTTTCCTTGCACTTACCGCAGCAAGTAGGTTACAAAATCGCTTCACACGCTTTCGCGGCCGAGTGGCTGGGCTCTTGATTGCCGGTGTTGCGTCCGTTGAAGCGATCATCGTGGTCGCAATTTCACCCTCTGCTTGGATTGATACACGTACTTCAGCCGTCAATATCCTTTTTTGGATTCCGATCGTTACCATCGTGGCTTCCGTTATTCGAGTGGCACTCGCGGCCCAGGACGATCTCAATCGAGAGTTGCGAGAGTCGATCGATGCGGCAAGGCTCGACTCCATTTCTAATGCGCATCAACGTTCGGTTCTTAGTCGTGAGTTGGCGCAATATGTACATGGAGGAATCCAATCTCAACTGCTCACGCTCGCGGCCGTGATGAACTCTGCTACGGGGTCTGGCGATCAAGTGCGCGTGGATAGCGCCATCGCGGCTGCTCTAGATGTGCTCAACAATCCGCCGCAGGAGGGAGATGTCTCGCATCTCTCGCTTCGGATCGGAGTTACAGAAGTTGTCGCGAGGTGGCGAGACTTCCTCTCGATTGAACTCGGTTTCACTGGAGACGATTTCGTGGGCTCACGAGTCGAGGGAATATCTCAAGCAGTCGAAGAAGGAATTACGAATTCATTTAGACATGGCAGAGCAACTTCCCTAAGAATCCTGGTCGCAAATGATGGAAAGAGAGTGACAGTTGTGTTGGAAGATAATGGCGTGGGCCCTCACGGCGGAGTGCATGGAATTGGAAGTCAAACTTTTGACATTCTCACCGCAGGGAAATGGTCACTCGTAGGAAATGAAGGTTCCCGCGGCGCTACATTAACTTTAGAAGTACCCGTTAATTCGTAGGTGGCAAAAATCTCTGCTCTGGAAGTGAGTTCGCGCCATCGATCACAATCATTTGCCCCGTCACATAGGCCGCTCCGGGGGTGCAGAGCCAAGCCACCGCACTGGCCATCTCGTCGGGGGTGCCAGCGCGACCCAGCGGCGTTGCTGCGCTATGCAATGCCTCTGATGGTGTTTGCGATTCTGTTGCCACCCACCCTGGTGCAATTGCATTTACGGTGATCGCGTTGGGCGCTTCGTCTAATGCCAACCCGCGCACTAAGCCGATCATTGCTGCTTTGGCGGATGCGTAAGCGACATCATTACGAATCGCCATCAGGGGACCCGTTGCGCTGGAGACCATCACAACTCGACCCCAAGGATTCTTTCGGATGTAGGGGAGTGCGGCTTTGGTGACGAGAAAAGCTGAATCTAGATTTCGGGCGAACGACTTGCGCCACGTGGCTAACGAGGTGTCGTCGATCGAAGCGAATTCGCCTTGCGCTGAGTCAACGATGCTTGTCATGCCAGCGTTGTTAACCACGCCATCGATGCCGCCGAGTTCTTTGACTGCTAAGGCGATCAGCCCTTGGACGGCATTCTCATCGGTGAGGTCGGCGCTAGCGCCGGGACAATTCAATTCGGTCGCTCGTTCATTGACACGATCGGAAAGTGAAGTAAGGAATACCTGCGCTCCGAGAGATTGCAAAGCGCGAGCTGAGGCAAACCCAATTCCATTACTTGAACCGGTGCCGGTGATGAGAAAGCGCTTGCCGCTGAGATTGAACATGGAAGGAGGTTAGTCGATTACTGTATCGAAAGGCTACGGCTTAGCTAGTGAGGGCTGTGAGCGTGGCTACGCCCAAAATGATGAGCGCGATGCCACCAATCTGCATCTTTCCAAGTTTCTCTTTGAAAATGATGTACGCAAATATCGCAGCGATTGGTGCAAATTGCGAAGAAACCACCGAGGTAATTGCAATGGAGTAGCCAGCACCCACCGCAAAACAGGTGAACCCGGTGACTTCCGTAATGCCGGAACCTAGAACGAGGGGAAGTGCCTTCTTTGAAATGCGCATCTTCCCGGAGAGCGCGAGCGGAATTGTCATGAGCAGCACGCCAGCCAGTCGTGGAGGCAATGAGAGCCATGCGGTGGGAATCTCTCCGCTGAGGCCACCTGTGGCAAAGAGCGTGGAGGCAAAGCAGAGCGAGGCGAGTGTGCTGAATAAAACCGCTTTCGGCGGATTCTCATGTTCGATGGGCGCGGGGTCGGGAGCGATAGCTGCGATAACCACGCCAGCCACGATTGCCAAGAGCGCAAAAATTACCGCTGCCTTGAGTGATTCGCCTGAGAGCGCAGACATGAATGCCGCAAGTGCACCTTCAGTCGAAATGATCGGTGCGACTAAGCCCACCTTGCCGACTTGTAATGCGCGCAAGCTCAACATCAGCCCCCCGACGTTGCCCACTCCTGCTAACGCCATGATGGCGATGTTCTTACCCGAGATGTCCGGCCAGCCACTGGCAAAGAGGAACGGAATCGTGATCAGGGTGCCCACCAGCATGATCCAACCGATAACCGAGTTGTTGCCGATCATTCGAATGGATCGGGAAGACATCAATGTGCTGCACGCAAACATCACTGCAGTGCCGAGACCAAAGAGGAGTGCCATAGGACTTTCAGCATAGCGACGACCGTCGGTATATCACGGAGTAAGCGGGTAATTCTTTTATTTTTTTATTCTTTTAGAACTCTCAGGTGGATTGTGTATCTATTTCGCTTTTGAGAGAGGAAGTTTGCTTCCAAACTACATCACATAAATGAGGGGGAGACTCAAGAATGCATCTTTTGGCGATATCACTTGATCATCCAGCGAAATATATTTCGTGGGGACCTATCTCGATTTCCGTTCCGAATCTCATCATGATCTTGGTTTTGGTGGGTTTCTTTGTTTTGGCTCTCTCGCTTCCATTTCCTAAGCATCGGAAGCGGTGAGCTGGATGAGCACAATGTGGACCACTCGGCTGCGCAAGGCAACTGTTGAAAAATTTGAGCCAACAGACATTCTTCCCGATGAGCAACCTGCGTATGTTGCCTCGTGGATATACGTGTTTGGAGTGCTTACGTTGGCGGCTCTGACGATGGTCATTGCTACCGGAATCACGCTCGCAACTAAAGGTTCCTCGTGGTTTCATGTCTCTGATGTGGGTCGTTACGTAAACTCTCTCCACCTTTGGGCGACAGAATTTTTCTTCGTGTTCATGGTGGTGCACCTCTGGGGGAAATTCTGGATGGCTGCCTGGCGTGGACGGCGCTTTGCTACTTGGGTCACCGGTGGCATCGCTTTTGTGGCTTCCATCGGTACTGCATTCACCGGGTACCTGATCCAAACCAACTTTGATTCGCAGTGGATTGCATCAGAGGCAAAAGATGGATTGAACTCGGTAGGAATCGGATCCTTCTTCAACACGCTAAATACGGGGCAGTCACTACTGCTCCACGTTGCTGTAGCTCCCCTTGCCGTGGGAATCATCGTCATCTGGCATGTGATTCTGGTCCGGCGCCGAGGCGTGGTTCCACCACTTGATGCTCTCGATATTGCAGGAGGTGCCAAATGAGAACCAAAGAGCGTGCAGTTGATTTGGAGAAGTGGCAGGGTCGGAAGCGCCCCTATGACCTAGTCAAGGAATTTGTAGTTGCCATGGTGGCGGTGGCCGTGTTGGTCTTTGCTTGCTCCTCGATCTTCGGATCGCCGGACGAGCGTGCAATTACTTTGCAAGATTGGGCGAAGAATACGCCATCTGATTTTGTGAAAACGACAACTTCAGAACTTGCGGGTGGGACTACGAGCGCAACTTATGGAGCGCCGTACAACCAAGCGAGCGAGGGACAGGTGCTGGGACCGCTGAAGCTCCAAAAGTGGTTTGGCGTGAAAGTTCCGATTGAAGCGGCACGAGATTTTGTGGTCGCTCCACTTGCTATGAGCGACAAGCCAGCAATACAAGCCGCGTTAGTCCAATGGAAATCTGCAACTGCTGCCACTCAAAGTAAGTGGGCAACCGGTTATGCAGATGCGTTGGAGAAAGCGGGGGAGGTGACCTCTGTTGCAGATTCGAATGGTTCCTTTGGTCCAGTTCCCACAATGGCGTCTGGACTCCTGGATATTGCACAGGTGGGCGCGCTCGATGGCATGCTTACGACGCAAGCAAGTCCGCTACCTACCGATTTCACGAAACCACTGCTCTTCTTGGCAGATGGCACCTACCTTGAAGATCTTGCCGTAGAACAACACCTCGGTGGAGATCAATGGGGCATGATGAACGAGACAGGTTCTTATCCAGGACAGTCATGGATGTGGCTCTACTCGTTCTGGTATCAGATTGAACCTCTCAAGTCGTCAGAGAATGCTGATGCACAAGTTTGGGCGATCATGGGCCTTCTTACTCTCGGGTTACTCTTTCTCCCAAAGATTCCGATACTGAACCAGCTCCCACGTCGAATTCCGATTCAGCGTTTGATTTGGCGTCAGTACTACAGAGAAGAAAATCTCTAGGTCCCCCAATTAAGGGGGTGTGGGGCCCTGGAATCCAGAGCCCCACACCCTTTCTTTTGGCTTGGTGAGCGCACTTTGGCCAGTTGGTTGCCATAATTGCCCTATGAGAACTCGCGTACTGAGAATCGGAGTGACTGCCCTCCTCTTCGCAGGGGTAATGACTCCGTTATTACCTGGAGCAAACGCGGCCTCGTTAAAGCCGTGCACTGCTACGCAGAAGGCCCAGGTCACAAACTATTCACGTCAGTACTACTCGCTTGCCGATTTGCGCAAGCTCTATGAAACAAAACTTTCGCAGGCCAAACTTAAGTATGAAAGTGCCTCGGCAACTGGAAATGCCTCTGCTGCTGCTCTCGCAAAATTGGATATGCAAAGTGCGCAGGGAAGTATCGACTCTTATAACCGTCAGATGACGGCAGTGCGTGCGAAGCAAGACGCTATTACTAAGACATGCAAATACGACGCGGCGACGGCATCGACAGGAAAGAAGAGCCCCTGCACTGCCTCTATCAAATCTCAGTTGTATTCGCTCGCCTCGCAGTATCAGTATCAACAGGACCTCTTAAAGATTGATATTGAGGGCATGTATGCCGCTCGTATTAAGGCGCAAAATGCTATTTCCTGGGGCAAGATGTCAGATGCGGCGAAGTACAACATTGACATACAGAATTATGTACAAGACATGCAACATGTAAGCCTCCAAGCGAGTTTGATCAAGCAAGAGTTCGCTAATTACAACTCATCATGCACGGGGTCCGGAGTGACGCTTCCGCCTGATTATGTGGCGCCCCCTGACCCTTCCGCACAAAGCAGTACACCGGCGACGCCCGCGAAAGATGCCTGTACTTCAGCGAGCTGTATGCCGTCCGCGTGGAGCAATTCTCAATCTATGAGTGGTTCCAATGCCATGCCATTTCACGAGACGGCTGATTACGCGAGTGGCATGACGGTCACCTGTATCAATAGAGGCAGCGGAAGCATTGGCGTCAGCAACGCCCGCATCGTCATGGCGTTCACTGCATCCACATCCTGGAAGAAGAATTACCTGTCTACTCCAGTGGAAAATGACTTCTTCCAGAAGGATTCAGAAATCGGCGGGGCTTCTTCCGACATGAAGTACTTCGACGTGCCGGCCAAGGTAGTCCGCTATGACACGACTCCTCTAGCGACTGACTATAAGAAGATTCAGTACATTCCCGCCGCAACTCTCACGACTCATCTTTGTGACGCCAAGGTCCCTTTTGTTTTCGATGTCGATAAAAAGATTTCTCCAAATATTGCCGGTGTAGGTTTCTTTTATCTCTCCACAATAAGCGACGGTCGCACTCTCATGATTTTCATGAGTGGATACGATGTTCAACACTTTATGACTCCCCGCTTTACCGCAAAGTTCTCTAATGACGAAAACCAGATCACATACTCAGGAAAAGCACTCGGGGTCTCCGCTATGACTGGTGGCACTGACTTCATCAAGCCGAACGCTAAATCTTTTGGGTCTTTTTGTTTCCGTATTGACGGTAATGAAAAGACCTTCCCGTGTGACGTGCTCTTCAACAACGTGAATGACTTCTCCGGCACTTTGAGTACCAGTTCGCTCAGTTCGGGTTCTCATACTCTTGAGATGTATGTACCTACCGCTCCCGACAAAGAGATCTCAACGGCGAAATACACATTCACTCTCACTCGAAAGTCGACGTCCGAGTTAGATGCGGCAGCGCGATTGAAGGTGGACCAAGCGATTGCCACATGCACCCCAAATTTCTTGGGTGCGATGCCGCTCTCTGTTTCAACGTACTCTCCTT
>CAIPAI010000032.1 GCA_903863015.1 uncultured Actinomycetes bacterium | reverse complement strand
TTTACGCACGTATCCTCCAAGCAGGGTAGGGAGCGAGCCGTTCGGTTCCACCTTGCGGAACGCTGTTCCGGTAATCTTGTCGCCTCAGTAGGCGGAGGTCAAGAGGCGCGCGGAGTTATTTCTCGGTGGATTTTGCCAGAGGCTTTAGAGATCTCCATTAAGCCTGGAGACCACTTTAAAGAGGTTTTCGTAAGCGGCAGCGAGAGCTTCCCCGCCGACCGCGCCGGGCGGGGTGAGCTCCAACCAGTCAGCCCAAGCGCCGTACCGATCACGTAATTGCCCCACCACCGAGTCGAGATCTCCGTGGACCGTCATCGCATCGACGAGGCCATCTGCCAAGTCAGTTCCGATAAAGCCAGCAGAGGCGGCAACTTCATGGAAGTAGGGAACCTGCTGGTACATGGCAAATGAGGGGCGCAGGATCTCCCGCGCCTTCACTGGATCGGGCTCAACAAGAACGCGCACCATCGCCGCACGTTCCGGCGAGCGGGTTCCGCGCTGGATCCCCTCCGCAAAGGCAGGTTCAAGCACCTCGTGGAGCCACTCCTGAGTATGGAGCCAATTGACCAAGACACCATCGGAGATCTCCCCCGCAAGTCTTGCCATCCCTGGCCGAGTTGCTGCCAAGTGGATCGGCATCTCCTCACGCAGTGGCGGGATCAACCTCTGATAACCCTTCACTGTGTAGAACTCACCCGTGAAATCGGCAGTGCGGCCCCCGTACGCCTTCCACGCTAAGCGAATCACCTCAACGTACTCACGCATACGTACGAGCGGCCTCGCTGGGTCGATTCCGTAGTGATCGCGATTCCAATGGTCGGGCATGGTGCCTAAACCCAACTCATACCTACCACCAGAGATTTCATCAACGGTGGCGGCAGCTAAGGCAGTGGTGACCGGTGGCCTCGCCCAGGTAGCAATACCGGAAATAATCTTTGGCTTGGTCGTCAAGGTGGAGACAAACGAAGCCGCCGCAAAGGTCTCTTGCGCTGCTTCGCCGACGCAGAGCGCATAAGAATGAGCATTCTCCGCTGCAGCAATGATGGGCCCGTATTGCGATAGCGGAATGCCCGCTAGGCCAATGGCAAGAGCCGCTTTCATTTCTCTGCCTTCTCTCGAGTGGCTTAAGCGCGTCGAACGTATTGGCCGGTAGGTGCGCCCTGAACTTGGCCATCGGTATAAACCACGTTTCCACGGAGCACTGTGGTCTCGGGCCAACCTTGCACTTCGACGCCTTCAAAGGGGCAATGATCTTGTGCAGAGAGCAACATGTCGGTCGTGACAGTGGCTTTCTTATCGAGATCCAGCACGACCAAGTCAGCATCGGCACCAATATTCATGCTGCCCTTCTGCGGCCAGAGACCATAGGCCTTTGCAGGATTGCTACTTGCTAATTCAACTACTCGAGAGAGCGAAAGGCCGCGCTTGTGATGGCCTTCCGAGAGGAGAACTGGGTAGAGCAGCGCAGTTCCACCAAAGCCAGGAAGCGCAGGCCAGAGTTGGTCGCCCTTCTCCTCTTCCATGCAGCACGCGTGATCTGAAGCAACCCAAGAGACGGTGCCATCTAGAACGCCGTTCCACAAAGCTTCATTGTCATTGTGAGTTCGGATTGGTGGATTCACTTTTCCACCTAGCCCGCCCTTCTTGTCGAGCGTTTCGTAATCAAGGCAGAGATGATGAAGAGTGACTTCGATGCGCATATCCAAATCTGGATAAGTAGCACGCGCCCGCTTAGCCGCATTGAGCGCAGCACCGCTGGAGATGTGCAATAAGTTGATATTTGTTCCGGCCGCAGCAGCAAGCGTGGTCGCTTCACCAATGGCGACTTCTTCGGTGAGTGGTGGTCGACCATCAGAGTAGGCCTTGAGAGTTTGTGGATTTCCGTTACTTTGCACGCGATCAATAAAGAGGCGCATTAACTCGGATTGTTCGCAGTGAAGACTTAATGAGATACGACTATTTGGATTCTCTTGTTGCGCTGACGCAACCGATTCCATAATCGAGAAGAGGTGACCGAGGTCGTACTCTTCACTCATGGTAAATGCCTTCGAGTCACGACTATTGGCCGCGAGATTAAATCCCTTGTAGAACATGTAGTACTTGTATGAAGGAATTCCATGGTTCTTAACGAGCGAGCTCACTTCATCAACTTGCCCAGCAGTCATCGGGGCTAAGTGGAAACCGACGTCCGTATGAACCTGTCCCTTCACCGCATCGAGCACCTCCGGGAAGATGTCGGCATAAGTGCCGGTCTTGTTGAGATAGTGCTGACCGGTACGGAAGTAAGAGATAACCGTTGTCGCTCCACCTACTAAAGATGAGCGCGTCTCTTCGAATGCGTCTTGTGCGATCGGACGATAGATACCAATATGAAAGTGCGCATCGACTGCACCAGGCGCAACGTACTTACCAGTCGCGTCGACTACCTTCTTGCCACCTTGAAGATCGGCTCCAATGGCCGCAATCTTCCCGTCGATGACTCCAATATCCGCTTTTACTTCTCCAGTAAACGGAATAACGAGAGTTCCGCCCTTGATGACGAGATCGAACGACATATCTTTCTCCTTGCGTGTGAGTTGAATTAAGAGTGTGCGCTAAAACCAAGTCGTCGTGAAACCCGAGCAGTAGCCGCAAGAAGGAGCGGGATACAATCGTCAATTTCGTTCTTGAAGCGATCCGCAGGGCCGCAAATACTAATCACTGCTGCTGGCGCACCAGTGTGATCAAAGACGGGCGCCGCGATAGAGGCAGCCCCTGCCTGGCGTTCGCCGAATGAACTTGCAAATCCGCGTTGTCTAATCTCTGCAAGCTCGCTTCGAAGTTGATCACTATTGGTAATCGTCTTTTCCGTGACCTGCCCCATGCTGGTAGCAAGATAACGACTCTGATCTTCAGCAGTGAGAAATGCGAGAAATGCTTTCGACGAACCGCCGGCATGGAGTGGATAAGGCATACCGATGAGCACGCTCATCACGATCTCACGTTCAGGACGAATCTGATCCACATAGATACGCTCGTCGCCGGTACGTATAGAAAGCGTGGCCGTCTCTTTACTGGCAAGGGAAAGTTGTTGCAGCTCTGCAGCCGCGAGTTGGCGCACATCAATACGCGCTAGGTAAGCAATCCCCAGAGATAGCGATGCTGGCCCCAATTGATAGCGGCGACTCTCTTCAATGAGCTCAATAAATCCTCGCGAGCGCAACGATGCCAGAATGCGGTGAACGGCAGCTTTCGAGAGCGAGAGCTCCTCAGCTATGTCAGTAACGCCTAAATGCGGATGATTTGGTCGCGCAAAGAGAAGAAGTACGTCAGCTGCTCTTTCAACCGTCGCAATTGTTTGACTGGTGGACTCGACCATCAAGTGCCAAAGCCAATTTTCACCGGTGGATCAACCACCAAGCGAGTCTCTAAAAATTCCCACCACTCGTCTTGAGTGACGCGCAGGTTCTCCCAGTTCGCGTCGCCCTTGAGCGTTGCTAAAGTCTTGCGATACTCGCCGAAGCCGGCTTCATCGTCAAAAGAGGCCCAATTTTCGATGGTGTAGACATCCCCTACGAGGCTGTAATACCAGCGGACAGACTTGACCATGGGCAGGTCTTTATAGAACCAACTCTCGCGATCTTCGAGCCAATGCCAGAAATCCTTCATATTGCGCCTAGAGTGGGAGCTGAGTTTCATCTTGTAGACGAGATAGATCACTGAAATCTCCTCATTTAAAGGTGGCTCGGTCCACTGATGGCGGAGAGCCTGTTCCGCAGAGCGTAACCCGATTCCGCCTGGTGGTAAATATCTCCGCTCAGACCTTGTCTCTCGACCCTGATTCCCGGTACCGTGCGGAACGTGGTTTCACAGAGTGGAACGCCCAGGTGAGCGCCGCGACCCCTTCGCTAAGTTCACCCCCCGGGGCGTTAGACGGCGTTCGAGTGCTCGATTTGGCGACTCTTTTTGCCGGCCCCATGGCCGCCACCATCTTGGGAGACTTCGGCGCTGACGTGATCAAGGTGGAACACCCCACCAAGGGTGATCCGGTACGCAACCATGGGCCGAGCAAGAACGGCACTCCCCTCTGGTGGGCGATGCTCTCTCGTAATAAGCGCACTATCGCGCTCTACCTGGGCGACCCTAGAGGCGCGGAGATAGCAAAGAAGATCATCGCCACCTGTGATGTATTGATCGAAAACTTCCGACCTGGAACTTTGGAAGGGTGGGGCCTCTCTCCCGAAGAGCTACATCGCATCAACCCCGGGCTGGTCATTGCTCGAGTTACTGGCTTCGGTCAATTTGGACCGTACTCATCTCGACCTGGTTTTGGCACGCTTGCCGAATCAATGAGCGGTTTTGCCGCAATGACTGGCGAGCCGAATGGTCCGCCGACCCTGCCTCCCTTTGGATTAGCAGACGGAATCGCCGCGTTAGCCACATCGCAAGCAATCATGACCGCTCTCTATGCGCGCGAAAAGAACGGCGGCAAAGGCCAGGTAGTAGATCTCGCCATCATTGAGCCCATTCTTTCCATCCTTGGCCCACAACCCATCATCTTCGATCAACTCGGCACGGTACAAAAACGCACCGGTAACCGCTCCGTGAATAATGCACCGCGCAACACTTACATCACGAGCGAAGGTAAGTGGGTGGCAATTTCAACGTCAGCCCAATCCATTGCCGAACGTGTTATGCGCCTCGTCGGACACCCAGAAGTCATTGAAGAACCTTGGTTTGCCAAAGGATCCTCCCGCGCTGAGCATGCCGAATTACTCGACAAATATGTCGGAGATTGGATTGCTGAACGCGACCTACCCACCGTGATTAAATCTTTCGAGGAAGCCCAGGCTGCGGTAGCACCGATTTATGACATCCGCGATATTTTTGCTGATGCGCAGTTCCAAGCGCTCGATACTATTACTACTGTCGAAGATCCGGATCTGGGACCTCTTCGCATGCAGAACGTCTTATATCGACTCAGCGGAAACCCCGGTCGCATCCGCTGGACGGGCCGCAAGCGTGGAGCCGATACTCGAGCCGTATTAGAAGAGTGCAATGCAATTTCACACGAGCAGTGGGCGCAACTCATCCTTGATGAAGTCATCGCAGAGGCGGAGAAATAATGAGCAACCTGAACACGATTCTCGCTGGCCTTTCGGGCGCTCGCATCATCGACCTCGCACAACCCATGAAGCGCGGGATGCCACAATCACCAAACCATCCACCATTTCGCATGATTCTTGAGCGTCGCCATGGAGACATGGTGCGCGCCGACGGTGGTTCGGCATCGAATGAAATCATCGTCACTGGTGGCCACGTAGGAACTCACATAGATGGCCTGTCGCATGTTTCTCACGAAGGAAAACTCTACGGCGGTGTAGATGCCTACGAAGCCCAGGGCGCTGATGGCTTCAAAGTTCATGGCATCGACACGATGACACCGTTTGTTGGAAGAGGCGTGCTTCTCGATATCGCTCGTTTGCACGGCGTCCCCACGCTTCCTGCTGGTTATGGCATTACTGCTGACGATTTAACACGTGCCGAGAAAGCTCAAGGTATTTCGGTGCAAGCTGGCGACTCAGTACTCATTGGTTCGGGTTGGTCAAGACGGTGGAGCGAACGGGATGCATTTATCGGTCTTACCGATGGCGTTCCAGGAGTCGACACAAGTGGGGCGGAATGGATCGCCTCCCGCAAAGTAAAGATTGCCGCGGGCGAAACCATCGCGTTCGAGCAAATCACCGCAGGTGCCGGCCATAGTTTGCTTCCCGTACATCGCATTCTCTTGGTCGAACACGGAATCCACATTATGGAAACCTTGAAGCTCGACGAATTACTCGATGCCAAAGTTTCTGAATTTCTCTTCGTGGTTTCACCATTGCGCGTGGTCGGCGCAACAGGAGCTCCGGTGCGACCGTTAGCGATTCTTCCGTGACCGAATACGTCAAGCAGCTTGCGAGGTTTGCGCTGAGCGCACAGATCACCGATGTCATCCGCAAAGATGTCACCGAACGCATCCTGGACACCATCGGTAACTCACTCGCGGGCCGAGCAGAATCTCTCAAGAGCGGTGCTCACGAACCAGACCTAGCGGTGGAACGGGCAGTGCGTAGTTGGGGCGGCATCGGGAAATCGATAGTCATCGGTGGAGAAAGTGACCACCTGCCGGCGGCGAGCGCCGCTCTCATCAACGGCACGCTGGCACATGTTCTCGATTTTGACGATACGCACCTCCCCTCGGTACTTCATCCTTCAGCATCGATTGTTCCGGCGGCTTTAGCTGTGGCACAGGAAGTCGACGCCACCCCAGATCAACTCATTCACGCAATTGCAGTAGGTATCGAGATTTGCAATCGCCTAGGAATGGCTTCCTATATTCCAGAGATCAGAAACTCACTTTTCTTCGAAAAGGGTTTCCACGCTACTTCTATCTGCGGAACCATCGGCTCGGCCGCCGCCGCTGCCTACTTATACGGACTTGATGCAGATGGCATCGCAAATGCCATGGGTATCGCGGTCAGCATGGGCGCAGGTGTGATCGAAGCTAACCGCACCGGCGGAACCGTAAAGCGCATTCACTGCGGGTGGGCAGCGCACGGTGGCATCACGGCGGCTGCCTTTGCACGTGAGGGCGTCACTGGTCCCCCCACAGTTCTTGAGGGACGTTTTGGTTTCTTCAATGCTTACCTGGACGGCAAGTATGACCATCACGCGCTCATCGATGATTTGGGAACGCGCTGGGAATTACTCCGAACTGTTTACAAGCCATACCCCACGAATCATTTCACTCATCCGGGAATCGATTGCGCCCTTGCGCTTCGTAGCCGCATCTCCGACCTTGCAAATATCGCACGCATTGATCTCGGTGTGGCCATGCCAGTAATGCGCACTATCGCCGAACCGCGCGAAGAGAAGACGCAACCTAAGAGCGGATACCACGCGAAATTCTCTGGCCCGTACACCATTGCTGCCGCACTCACGGGTGGCGGCGGACTTGGTCTCTATCTCGACGATTTCGGATCCGGATGGGACACCCCGCTGCGCCTAGAACTTGCTAGCAAAGTTGAAGTGCATGCCGACGAGCGCGCTACCGAGATCTTCCCTCGAGCCTTCGCCGCCCACCTTAAAATCACCATGAAGGATGGCTCCACCTACGAACACCGCGTCGATGCAAGTCGCGGAAGCGAACTCGCACCACTCACCAGAGAAGATGTGCTCACAAAGTTCACGCTGAATGCTTCGAGAGCGCTCTCTGAAAATGCAGTGAGTGAACTTCTCGCCAATAGCGCCCTCAAGAATCGCGACGAACTCGAACGTTTTCTTAAAGTGCTCTCATGACCCAGAAATCACCATTACTTGTCGCCAGCGTTGCCGCCGCCGGCCTTGGCATGGTGATGTATGACAACACTGCCGTTACTGTCGCCCTGCCAGCCATCAGAGACGCTTTCCACACTGACACGAGTTCTCTTCAATGGATGCTCAACGGCTTGAGCCTGATGACGGGCTCCATGCTCCCATTTTCCGGCGCGCTCGGAGACCGTTTCGGCCCTAAGCGCACATTCCGCGCAGGAATTCTGCTCTTTGCAGCAGCCGCATTGATGGGCTCCTTCTCCACTTCAATCGGAATGCTCATCGGTTTTCGCGTTCTACAAGGTTTTGGCGGAGCACTTCTCTTACCGAATAGCACCGCGCTACTCAACGCAAATGTCACACCCGAAACACGCAATCACACGGTGGGATTATGGATCAGCATCAGTGCCACCGGACTCATCGTCGGCCCACTGGGCGGTGGATTGCTTATCTCGCACTTCGGATGGCGCGCCGCTCTCTACGGGCACACAGTCATCGCTCTCTTTGGGGCGTGGCGCATTGGCAAACTCGATGACGGCCCGCGCCGAGAGAATTCTCTTGATTTCCCAGGAATTTTTACCGCGAGCGCTACCGCGCTTGCCCTCTGCGCTGGGCTCATTCAATTCGGACGGCGTCATGCAAATTATCCGCTAGCTACGACACTCATCGTGCTCGGCTTACTTCTTGGCTACCTCTTCTACCGCATTGAACATCGAGTCGAACACCCTCTGGTAGATCCCAGTTGGCTCACTGACGTGCGAACTCGCGGGGTCCTCTTGGCCTGCGCCATTTACAACGGCACTATCGCCGCATCGACCTTCTTAATTTCCGTACTCAGTCAAGATAGCCGCCATCTGTCGCCCCTCCAGGGCGGAATCGTGGTGTGGATGTCTTGCATCCTGATGCCCGTGGGATCACGCATCAGTGGAAGGATCAAAAACGTGCCCGATCTTCGAAAGATTATGTTGCGTGGATCAATTGCACTCTCCGTCGGCTACGTAATAATTGCCGCGCTCTCCCAAGGGCCTTTCTTGCTGATGCTCGCCACACTTTCAATCGCTGGATTCTGTGCTGGATTGCTCTTTAGCGGTGACACCATTGCTATTCTGAATATTCTGGAACCAGCCAAGGCGTCATCGGGCTTAGCAACGTTAAGTTTGGTGCGCCAAATTGGTGCAGTCTTTGGTATTGCTCTCATTGGCTCGGCATCGGAGCTCTTTGGTCGCGCCACTTCGATCGACAACGGAAAGAGCCTGGCTATCGCGCTCGCTGGCGTCGCAACGCTGAGCTGTTACTTCCTCTTAAAGAAAGCGCTTACTGCCACCGTCCACGATTAACTAATGTTGCTGATGGCTTATCTAGATTCCAGGTAGCCCCTTCAACGTCAACAATTTCGACCTCATCTGACAATCTAGAATCCGCGCCCACCACCAGCAACGGCATCTCAGAAGTAGCTTCGCGCAATACACGAGGAGCCTTTGCCGAATACTTCAGAGTTTTCTCATGCGCATGCGTATCTGTGGTTTCCTCAAGAATCCATTTCGGGCGCGCGTTAAACCACGCCACTGCCCATGTTTGCCCATCAACAGAAGAGGCAAAACGTTGCCCAAGTGCGGGGACAAAACCATATTCACCTGGCGCATAAACATGCCCTGAGAGATTGAGTTGGCCCTTAATTACGATGAATTCTTCATCGCATAAGTAGTGACCTACCTCATCGCGTCGCCAGCCTGCGGGGAAACGGACGAGGAGAGAGGCTGCGCCACTCTCCGCCGAATCAAGGCGATGCATATCCACGTTGATGTTTGATCCTGGGATAGGAACGTTCATCCACTCGGTGACATCAAAGAGATTTACCAAGATTGACCACCCTTCGGGCTGAGCGGATAACGGCTTCGTCCAGAAGTCGGCCCTTCGCGTCCGTGAGAACTCCACCACCCTGCGCGTCGTAGCGATCAATCATGTCTTGCGCCTCTGCCATTGCCTCAGCGGAGGGAGTAAAGACTTCGTTCACAATGGCAACCTGAGCAGGATGGATGCAAGTTCGGCCGAAGTAACCCATACGTGCATGTTCGATGGTGCTCTGACGGAAAGCTTCGAGATCCTTAAAATCAGTACCCACAGGTGCGATAGGAGGATTAATTCCGGCCGCGGCGCTGCAGAGCACTACATAGGAGCGAGCATAAAGAAACTCTTTCTCGTCCTCGCCAAGTTCGACGCTCATATCAGCCTTGAGGTCATACTCACCAATTTGCATCCGGCTCACACGTGGACCACGCGCTATCTCACGAGCATTGAGGATGCCCGCCGCCGTTTCGACCAAGGCTGAAACGGTGATACTGCGTTCGGGAATGCCAATTTTGCGTTCTAGATTGGAAATGATGAGATCAAGAGCTGCGAGCTGCTCCACCGTTTCGCACTTTGGAAAGAGCAGCCCCACGATCGGTGCCGTTATTACTGCGTGCAAGTCTGCTGAGAGATCGTCTGAGTTATTTACTCTCACCCAAATCTTGTTTGCATGGACAGCATTCTCCGCAATCCAGGCCCCAGCAATCTCACGGCCCTCTTGCTTACGATTCGGCGGTACCGCGTCCTCGAGATCAAGAATCACATAGTCAGCGCCCCTCTCGAGGCACTTAGCTAATCGATCGGGTTGATCGCCAGGGACGTAGAGGTAACTTCTCATCCGATCTGCGTTTTCCCAGAAACGAGCGACTTGGAAATGATCGTCTTCATAATGTCGTTGGTACCTTCACCAATGCTCATCAGCGGAGCATCGCGGTAAAGGCGCTCGACGACATACTCCGTCGAATAGCCATAGCCACCATGGATGCGCATCGCTTCTAGTGAAGCTTCAATGGCAACCTCGCTGGCGAAGTACTTAGCCATGCCTGCCTCCATGTCGACGCGCTCGCCGGCATCTGCCTTTGAGGCTGCCCAGTATGTCATCAGCCGTGCGGCTTGGGTCTGGGTAGCGATCGTAGCAATCTTTAATTGAATCGCTTGGAAATCGCTAATTGGCTGACCGAATGCATGACGGTTCTTGGCGTATTCCAGTCCGGCTTCATAGGCAGCTTGTGCAATACCCACACTGCGGGCCGCAATATTGATGCGACCGGTCTCCAGACCAGAGAGCACTTGCTGCATACCGCGTCCTTCAACGCCACCCAGCAAGTTTTCTACCGGTACGCGCACATTATCGAGAACAACCTCGCATGACTCGGTTCCCTTATAACCTAACTTGCCGATATCGCGGCTTACCGTAAATCCTGGAGTCCCTGCTTCCACCAAGATCACACTCATGCCCTTGTGTGCAGGAGATGCGTTGGGATCTGTTTTGACCAAGACGGGCAACGGATTTGCATAGCGAGCGTTAGTGATCCACATCTTGGTGCCGTTGATGACGTACTCATCGCCTTCACGCTTTGCCGTGGTTCGAATACCTTGAAGGTCAGTGCCCGCACCTGGCTCGGTTAAGCCAATGCCCGTACGACGCTTGCCGGTAGCCAACTCTGGAAGATACTTATTCTTCTGCTCTTCGGTTCCGTGCTTGGCGATCATCCAGCAAGAGAGTGAGTGACTTCCCAAAATGCCAGCGATACCCATCCAGCCACGAGCAAGTTCCTCAAAGACTAAAGCGAACGAGACCATATCGATGTCTAGCCCGCCGTACTCCTCCGGAATAGTCATTCCAAAGAGACCCATATCTGCAAGACCTTTGACAATTTCGGTGGGATAGCGCCCGCTCCGTTCCCACTCATTTGCTACGGGCTTGATTTCTTTTTCGACGAAGTCGCGCAAGACTGCCTTAAATGCTGCTTGCTCCTCGTTGAGCGTGAAATCCATCTCTATCCTCCCACTGGTACAAAGAGTGGTAGCGCTCTGCCATCACTCAGGTGTTGCCATTTCAGTACGACCGGTTGATCGCATGAGACCTCGCTACTGCTCACATCTATACGGGACAGCATGATGGGGCCCTCAGCTAGCCGGACCCGAGCAATAATGTAAGGCGCTTCAAATCCCTCTTGTGGTGCACGCATTACTTCTGTCCACGAGTCGATTATTCCTTGGCCTGAAACTTTCTGCCATTCAAGATTTGTGTGACCGCAATGGGAGCAGAGCGCACGCGGATAATGTTGAAATTTACTGCAGGCGACACATTTTTGGAGACGCAACTCCTCTGCACGAGTCCCCTCCCAGTACGGAGCGGAGATGGAATCTTCGATAGGCAGGTAAGGGAATGTCATGAGGCCTTCTCCAAAATCACGGTGGCATGAGTGGAGAAAATACCTCCGGTGCCGTGAGCCAGAGCACGTTTCGCATGAGGCACTTGGCGTTCGCCGCACTCTCCACGAAGCTGCCGTACCGCTTCGATGAGCAGCAGAATTCCATATTGCCCCGGATGGCAGTACGAGAGACCGCCGCCCGAAGTATTGAGCGGGAATGACCCACCCGGTCGAGTCTTACCACTCAGCATTAACTCGGCCGCTCCCCCACGCGGTGCAAAGCCCAAAGCTTCCAGCGTCAAGAGAACGGTGATGGTGAAGGAGTCATATACCTCAACTACATCTATGTCCTGTGGCGTAATACCAGCCATGGCGAAAGCTCGCTTGCCACTTTCAACCGCGCCAGTCACCATCAAATCGTCGACACTCGTCATCGAAGTATTCGTAGTTGCCTCGCCGTAACCGATTACTTTTACTGCGCGCTTCTTATCTACAACTTTCGTTGTGAGCACAATTGCACCGCCGCCATCGGTAACTAAACAACAATCTGCATTAGTGAGCGGTGACGAGATGAGGTCTGCACGTTCAATGTCAGCAGGAGTGAGCGACTTAGTGCCATATCGAAATGCCGCAGGATTGAGCAAAGCCCACTCGCGGGCACTGATGGCTACTTCCGAAAGTGCAGCGCGTCCATGGGGTACTTCGTGCAGGTAGCGTTGCGCCGCCATCGCATAATAAGAAAGTGGGAAGAGCGGGCCAAATGGCGTCTCGAATTGCGCCTCAGGCGTGTGATGTTCGATCACCCCACCGAGCGAACGTGATTTTGCCGAACGTTGGTTTGAAGCGAAGGAAATCACGACTGTAGTGCATTGCCCGCTGCGCAATGCCTCCACGGCGCGAGCGACGTAAATTTCAAATGAACTACCACCGGCGAACGAAGAATCGGTGAAACTCGGCACGATACCTAGGTAATCGGCCAACTGTGTTGCCGAGAAGCGCGAAATACCGTTTGTGGCAATGCCGTCGACATCACGAGTCGACAAACCGGCATCAGCAAGTGCGCGAGTAACCGCCTGGCCTTGTAACTCTAGGATCGACTTATTTGTTACCCCTAAATCACACTCGGCGGCCCCGACGATAAAGACCTCTGGAAGAACGCCTTGCATTAGGTACGCACCTGAGCTCCCGCTGGCGAAAGGACAAGATGATTATCATCGCCGGCAGTCATTGAGAGCTCTATCGTGATCTCGTTACCTTCTACATGAGTTACCGCACCGTGGCAGGTGATGGTCTCCCCGGCAAAAACCATTGCCGAGAACCGAAAATGCAAACGAGTGATAAAAGAATCAGGCCCCAACCAATCTTGTACGGCTTCCGCCAAGATAGCGCCAAGGGCCTGGCCATCAACGATCGGGGCCTTGATCTTCTTCGACGCCAAGAACTCGTTGTCGTAGTGGAGGCGATGCCAATCCCAGGTAGCGCCGGCGTAAGCAATCATGTTGGTGATATCGATGGTGCGCGTGAGGGTCGGCATTTGGGATCCAACAGACAATTGGTGGTTCATCGTGGAATCTCCGACCATATGAGCGACTCTGTGTTCGTTGCCAAGAGTTCATTCTTCTGATTTGTATATGTCGCAGTAGAAAACATCGTCATCATTTTCAAACCCTTGGAGTTGGTCCGCTCCGTGATCGAATCGATCACCCAGGTTGCGGTGATGACATCGCCCTCGACGATTGCTTGATGGAAGCGGTAATCATTTCCACCGCGAACGAGCCGTGTATTTGGAACCTCTATCTTCCAAAGGTGCCCGGCGTAACCATCGGCATCCATAGGAAGGCCGGCATATTGATTTGTTTCGCAAATCCAAGTGGGAGGTGCGATAACTCCTGAATATCCATGCTTCCGCGCAAAGTCATCATCGGTGTAAAGCGGATTCGCGTCGCCAATTGCCATGGCAAAGTAACGGATGCTCGCCTTACCTACTGGCTCAGGAGCCGTGTAGGAGATGCTCTTTCCGACGAAAGCCGAAATTTCAGGAGTGAGCATTTAATACCGCCATCGGGAAGACTTCCAACATAAATTCTGGACGGAGAAGTGCTGCGCAGAGCGCACCAGTGGATGCTGGCCATGGGGCACGCAACAGTGATTGACGTACACCAGCTACTCCACGATATTCAGGAAGCCCCTCGGGGGTGACAAATTCAATAGTAGAGACCAAGTCTGCAGCGGTAGCACCAGCAGCTTCGAGTACTTCCATCACTGCGCCGTATGTCACTTCGGCTTGTGCGACCACGTCACCAGGATGAAGTGCTTCTTGGGACTCCATATCGAGTGATGCAAAACCAGACATATATAAGGTGTCGCCAGCCAATACACCTGGAGTGTAAGTGAGCGTGTCGTAACGCTTCCAACCTGGGTTGACTCCTTTGAGCTCATGACGACTGGCGGTGATGTCGACCGCAACCAAAATTTCAGGATGATGTAAACGACTCATCAGGATTCCGCCAGCTCCAGGAAAGACGCCCGCCCCGCCGAGCAATTCTTTACGCGCGCGCCCGCTCTTGGGATACACATCGCGCGTTGCCGGAGTAGAGAAATCGTAAGTAGTGACAGCTTGATCAAGATTCATGCCGATGCGATCAAGCAGTGCGCCAGCCTTTTCGAGGCAGTAACGATATTGCGCTACGAAATCGCCTTGGTGCACCACATCGCCTTTGGCATCTACTGGAAGCATGGTGGGAAGAAAGACTGAGCCATCGTGACCTTCTCGTACAGCTGACCGTGACCAACCTGCATCCGCTTCGTTGATAAGCGATTTCCCGCCACCGCGCGAGGCATGCACTTCAATTTCAATCAATGCCGCGGGGCGCAATAGGCGCTCAACCACGACGGTCGTCAATGACGGCCGGTGAGCGCCGAACATCGCATCTCGGACGGATTTCGCGGCATCGTAATCAAGAATTCCTTGGACGGTGACGTTCTCAACGACGTGAGTGACATCTGCAAACGTAAGTCCCTCGGCCCCAAGAATTCTTTCAATTTTGGCGTATGCGGTGCGCGTCTGGGCTGTCATATCGCCCTTAACAACCATGCGCCCCGATTCAGGATCATGTTCACTCGCCGAGTGCCCCGACAGAAATGCGTCGTTACCGTGCATCAACCCCAAGGAAAATGTGTAATCGGAGTACTTAAACCAGGGGAAATCGGCAGGGGTTATTGCATGCACGTCATGCACCTTTCGCGAGTAGTTCAAAAGCTTTCACAACTTGCGCAAGAGTGGCCTCAGGCGACTCCAACACATCGTAGAACTCTGCGGCCTTTTTAGGCGTGCACTGCGCGTTGCCCGCGAACTTGTTGATGAGGGCTTGGCGAGTGAGTCGATTCCTCGGTCCGCCTGCGCTCGCGTTGACACCGCCATTGAGTGAGGCTCCGCTCCGCAGCGAAATGCGGGTCTTACCTGCAGCATCCGCAGCCGCTCCCTCTGCTGGAGTCAGATTGATAACGACCTTCTGCGCAAGAGCCGCCACCTCGGGACGATGGATCGACTCAATTGAGTATGTCCCTACCGTGATTGCACCATCAATAATGAGCGCGGCGATTGACCAAGGAAGCGAGAATTTTGCATCGTATGGCGTACGAGGAGCGAGTTTCTCTTCGATCGGTTCACAGACGATTGCAGACGAATCTGGGTGCACCCAGACCTCGATCTTTTCAATATCCTCCGCTGCCATGGTTCCATAACCAACCATGATGCTCTGCACGGCATCGAGTGAGACGTGCGAGAGCTGACATGCGGGGTATGGCTTGATGGTGATCTGAGTTGCCTCCCAGCGACTCCCCAAATCGGAGGTAACTAAATCTAGGTCGACTTCGCGCGCAGAGAGCGTGGCATAAATGCCATAGCGCCCTTCAACGGCGCTCTCTGGACCAGTCCCGCCGGCGCGCGCCAAGAGCGCTGCGACCACACCATTCATCGAAGCAGTGCCAGGGTGCAACTGCTTGGTGCTCGATCCGGTGTTAAGGAATTCCAGCAAACCTCCGGATGCGCTACCGGCAATGCCGATTGCATTGATGGTTTCCTCACGAGAAAGTCCAAGTAACTTGGCCGAGACAAGTGCAGCGGCGATCGTTCCACACGCATGTGTGGCATGAATGCCTCTCGCATGGAAACCATGCGAAGAGCCCATTGCAATTCGTGTGACAGTTTCGAGGCCAATCGTTGCAGCTGTAACCACGTCATCCCACGACGCATCTGCTGATGCGCCAACAGCTATGGCAGCCGGGAGGGAGACAGACGTCGCATGCACGAGACCACCTGCGTGCGTATCATCAAAATCAAGGTGATGAATAAGAGCCCCCAAGGAGAGTGCTGCAAAAGGCGCACTCACCCGACTCCCCCGACCGAGCAATGGACTCTCACCACTCTTAGACGCATAGATTTCTGCCACTGCAGTCGCCGGCACCGCAGTGCGCGAGTAGAGACCTCCTAACGCATCTCCAAAACCATCGTAAAGGTGCGATATGGCGACCGTGCGCACGTCATCAGGAACGCTCTCCAGCGAGAGTGCCCAATCAGTTAACGTGCCAGCAACGCTCATTTACCAAATGCTCCAGCATCACTGAGAGAAGAGATTTTCTCGGGCGAGTAATTGAGCAGACCGCCCATGACTTCATCGAAGTTTTCATTTCGTTGTGGAGCCCGACGATGAACAACAGCTTCGTTGCCCACTTTGACCGGGGAAGCCAGATTCTTCAGCGTTCCATAACGAGGATGCTCGGTCTCAAAGATGAGATTTCGTGCGATGGTATGAGGTTCCAGCATCGCTTGAGCGACATCGTTGATGGGCCCACAAGGAATGGACGCTGGGTAGAGCACTGAGAGCCACTCATCAACTGTGCGCTGACGAATGATCTCTTCAAGCATCGGAAGAAGTGTGGTCGCATTCTTTTGGCGATCGGCAAAAGTGGTAAACCTTGGATCGGATGCCCACTCTGGCTTTCCAATAACTTCAGTAAGACGTTGCCAGAACTTCTCTTTCGCACAACCCACGATGATCCAGCCATCTGAAGCCTCGAATGCCTGAAACGGCACGAGTGATGGGTGGGCCGAATGATGTGTGCGAATCGGAGTAAACCCAGCGTTCATATGCCACACACCTGGGTAGGTGAGCATTCCAATGGCTGCGTCATAGAGCGAGAGATCGCAATCCATGCCCACACCGTCGCGACGAGCAGCATGCACGCCGGCGAGTAATGAAATGGCCGCTACGAAACCGCCTGAATAATCGACCATAGAGAGACCGGATTTGGTGGGTGGGCCATCGGGCTCCCCCGTAAGATCCATCCAACCGGCTAGTCCTTGAAGGATATAGTCATACCCTGGTTCACTCGAACGTGGTCCGGTCATTCCAAAGCCGGTCAGCGAGCAACAGACAATCTTTGGATTGAGATGCTTCAAATCGTTATACGTGATTTTCATCTTTGCCGGTACGTCGCCGCGCAAATTGCTGTACACGACATCACACACCTTCACGAGATCTTCAAAGACTGCGCGACCCTCTGGGGTCAATAGGTCGATGGATATTGATTTCTTATTTCTATTAAACGCTTCAAAGAAGTGTGAATCTTCTTCGTTGGCATACGGCGGCACATAGCGGCCCACATCGCCACCCACTCGGGGATCTTCAACCTTAATGACTTCAGCGCCGAGGTCGGCCAAGTGCAAAGTTCCGAAAGGGCCAGCACCATATTGTTCAAGGGAGAGAATGCGAATATCTGCAAGCGGTCTCATTACTTCTTTCCTGTCAGTACGGGAATCATTTCAAGAATCTGATTCTGAGCTTTGCGGGTTATGTCGGCAGAGAGGCCATGCGTAGGCGGCGTTAACTTAACGGTGTCTGCAATTCCTTCATATTCCCGGATCCGGTCACGGACTTGCTCTGCCGTGCCGGCCAGAGTGAGCGCATCGACCATATGATCGGGAACAGCGTCACCGAGGTGATCACTAGAAACCCCTGATTTAAATTTCTCAATAATTGCTTGTTGCTCTGCTGCAAGACCGTGGAATTCAAAGAATTCGGCATACGTCTTCACCGTGGCATAGAAACCGATAAGCCCGGCATTCCAACGCTTCGCCACCTTTGGATCCTCATCAATTGCGCACGCGGCCGACACAACTACATCTAATTTCTTACGTGGTCGTCCGGATTTGGCCAGACCTTCTTCGAGCCAAGGTAAGAGTTGCTCACGCATGTATTTTGGAGAGCAGAGTTCATGCGAAATCCAACCGTCACCGATTTCACCCGAAAGTTTGGTCATGACTGGGCCCATCCCCGCGATATAGATAGGGATTTCTGTGCGCACAGGTTTAAACGGGCGTTGGTATCCGCGAATATCGATGTGCTCGTACTCACCTTCAACGGTCATGCGCTCACCCAAATGAGAGTGAGCAATGAAATGTCGAATGATGCCGATTGTTTCGCGCATATGCGCCACGGGCTTTCCCCATTGCGCATTGTGCCAATCTTCATTCAACCGCTGTACGCCCGAACCGATCCCAAGAATGAAACGTCCACCGCTCATTTCATCTACGTCGAGCGCCTCGAGCGCCGTCACCATGGGACTACGCGTAAAGGCAAGGGCGATTGCCGTTCCCACTCCCACCGTAGAAGTACCTGCAGCGAGTGCGGCCGCACCCACTGTGGCACTGCGGTGTAGTTCTGGAACCCAAATCACATCGGCACCTGCCGCCTCTGCTCGCCGACCAGCATCGACAAGCTCTTCGAGCGTCTCGCCCCACGGGCCGTACGTGATCGAGATGCTCATCAGATTTCCAACGGTCCGGTCTTCGCCTGAGGAAAGTACTTGTTGGTTTCGCGAGCAGATTCCTTGTAGACCATGACGGATCGAGTCCAACTCACTACGACATCGCCATCTTGGTTCAGCCCACGAGTCTTGACGGTAACGATGCCGGCATAGGGGCGCGAAGCGCTCTCCCGCTTCGCCACAATGATCGATTCGGCATAAATGGTGTCATTGACGAATACCGGATGAGTCAACTTAATGTCGGTCAATTCCAAATTCACGATGGCATGGTGGCTAATGTCGCTCACCGTCATCCCGAGGACGAGAGCAATCGTGAATCCTGAATTCACGATGATGCGTCCGTTAGTGATGGGGTGGTTCTTCGAAAAGTGTGTGTTGAAGTGGTACTGGTTCGTATTCATCGTCAGCAAGGTAAACCAGGTGTTATCGGTTTCGTTGATGGTGCGCCCGAGCGGATGCTGGTAGACATCCCCGACCGTGAAGGCCTCAAAGTAATTTCCTAAGCTGGGTTCATGCACGGTCATGGACTTGCCTCTCTACGCGACCTCAAAATAAAGGTCTGACAATTGATTCTTCGCTATTCTGCCATAGGCAGTCCGCTGGAACCAGCCTTATGAGTGAGCCTAATGAGGGGAAGACTCTGATGAGCGAGATTCGAGATCGAGCCCTCTGGTGGGAATTACCAGCCACGAGCCTCACCCCTGCCCTGCTGGACCAACTGGAAGATGCATTAGACCAGGTCAGAGCTGATGAAACGGTGAGAGCCATGGTGATCACCGGCAATCGCGAGCACTTTGAATCCATCTTCTCCATCGGCATGAATATCGACTTTCTTGGGGAGTGTTTCGCCGACCCCGAGGGAGTCTTCGCCCCCTTCGTCACGCGCTATCACGAGCTCCTCCATCGAATAGAAGAGCACCCGGTTCCCATTATTGCCGCCGTCAATGGACTCGCTCGAGCTGGCGGTTTTGAACTCTTGCTCGCCTGCGACTTCGTCTTCATCGCCGAAGAAGCAAAGATTGGCGACCACCACTTAGCAAGCGGCCTACCCCCAGGGGCCGGGGCTGCAATTCGCGCTCAACGGGCCATGGGAACACAGCGCGCCAAGGAACTCTTACTCACCGCATCGTGGCTTACTGCCACCGAAGCCGTCGCAGGTGGAGTCGCCTTGCGAGCGGTACCGCGTGCGGACTTGCATGATGAGATCGCTCGGTTCATCACGAAGTTATTACCGACATCGCGCACGGCAATCGCTGCGACCAAATTGGCACTCATACAAGCCGAACCCACTCGCCCGGGATGTGCTGCCGAACTTGCCCTCTTCGCCGATTTCGTAACACACGATCCGCTCGCTTCTGAGGGATACCGTTCATGGGTTGAGAAGAGGAAGCCATCATGGCCATAACACTTCGCTCCGGCGTGAGTGAACAAATCGCCATCACTGACGAAATGATTTCTACGCTGGTAGCAACCGGCGGATACCCGCACCCACTCTTTCAAGAAGGCTGGAAAGAAATTGGCATGCGCGGTCGTCCACTTCCGGGACAAGCAGTCTTATTACTTGTTGGCGGCGCCATGGAACGCACCGGAAAATTCGACCATGCAATTGCACTCCTTGGTATCGATGACGTGAATTTCCTGAGCCCCGTAGTGGCTGGAGATTCGATTCGTCTCGAATGGAGCGAGAGTGAATTCCTACCCTGGAAGAGCCAAGGGCGTGAACTCTTGCGAATGAAGTGGCGAGTGCTCAATCAATTAGACGAATTGTGCATGGAGGCTTCTGCCCGAATGCTCGTACGCGTCATCGCCAAGTAGGCAGTTGTTAACTGCGCAAGGTGCTCGCGCATCAATTCTCCAGCCGCCTTGGAATCTTGATCTCGTACGGCTTCGAAAATTTCTTTGTGAAAACGGGCTACCTCTTCCCACATTTCTTGTGGAGCCTTATCACGCGCGAATCTCTCATCAACAACTGCGAAAATGGGCTGGGAGACAGTGTGCAGCAAAGTGTTATTGGCAGCTTCAAAAATAATATTGTGGAAAGAGCGGTGAACCGTATGATTCTCTGCCGAAGGCTTGTGGCTTCGCATGCTTTCGGCCAATTGCTCAATATGTTCTTCGGTTCGACGCTCTGCCGCTAATTGCGCGGCGGGAACTTCTACAATGGCACGTACTTCAAGCAAGGCTTCCACACTGGGCATATCTCGCGCGAGCGTCATCAACTTGAAGCCAGTCTCTAAGTAACCTGCGATCTCATTCTGATTGGGATGATTGATCCAGCTGCCACCGGAAGCGCCGCGGGTAGTGACAATGAGATTTTGCGATTCTAAAACACGAAGCGCCTCGCGGACCGTTGAACGACTTACCGAATGTTGCGTGGATAATTCTGCTTCGCTCGGGAGTCGCACGCCCTGCGCTAACTCTCCAGCGAGAATCTGCTTGCGCAACTCACCCGCCACACGATTGAAGCCGCGCTCACTCATTGTGAAAAACTTCCGGCTCCTGCAAGTTCGCGAGCGATATGTCGACCGAAAGCAATTGCCGGCATCGCCAACAAACCGCCACAGAAAGACTTGCCCATCGTTGCAGCCGCACCCAACGCCTCTCCTGCAGCGTAAAGCCCTGGGATGATCGATCCGTCAGCCTTACGTACACGCAAGTTCACATCCACATCAATGCCCGAGAACGTAATCAAAGTAACTGCATGATTTTGAATAGCGTAAAACGGAGCCTGCGCAATGGGAGCCGGGAGGTGCATCCTTCCAAAATCAGTATCTACACCCGCGGCCACATGCTCGTTGTAACGGGCCACGGTTGAGACAAGACCAGCAGGGTCTACACCCATGTGCGCGGCGGTCTCTTCAATAGTATTTCCAGAAAAAACTCCCGGAAGCACATTTGCGTGCGCTTTCAGATCATCAGTACTCCAACCGATCACCATAGGTTGGCTCGCCTCGAGCGCTGCCGAATCGAAGAAAGTCCAGAAGGTCATTCCCTCAATGCCGACAAGTGCGTGCTCTTTAATATCGATACTTGGCTCATCTTCTGCAACCCAACGATTACCGCTTCGATCGACATAAATTTCGTGTGGTGGTCGCTCTTTAGCGACTAAGAGTGGACGGTCGTCCCAACGGATACGAACTCCGCCGTCCGGCGACGGAAGACCACCAAATGTCGGAAGGTAAGTGCCAGCCCCAGCGATCGCCGCCCCGACCTCTTCAGCCATGGCGATTCCATCTCCGGTAGAGGTGGGCCACGCCGCAGAAACCAGCGGCGCACCTTCCAGTCGGGCAAACATTTCTGGATTAGCACCAAAGCCACCGGTAGCAATGACGACGTTCTTGGCCGTGAAATCACCAGCGGATGTACGCACACCCGCTACCACTCCGCCCTCTTCGATGAGAGATGTCGCCCCCGTATTGAGCCGCAGGTCAATACCCCCAAGGGCGATGCGTTCGTCAAGTAATCGCTTGAGAACTTTTAAAATTGAGAGTCCGGATTCTGTTCCATAGTAGGTGCGAGCAATTCCGTAGGGTTCGTGTCCGTAAACAATCCGCGGTGCCTTTTCGTGAAATTCGAAACCTTGATCATCTAACCAATCGATGGTTTCAGTTCCAAGGGTTACGGCAAGCGTTGAGAGATCTTTTCGAGCGGTTCCATGACTAATGCGATCTATGTCTGCCAGGTGCGCCGCGTGCGAATCTTCAATTCCACGTTCCTTTTGGCGCTTAGTGCCGGCTCCTGACATATGACCACCAGAAGTGAAGAGCGTGCCACCTACTTCGTGAGATTTTTCAAGCAACAAGACTTTCGCACCGAGATTGGCGGCTTCTACGGCACATGGAATGCCCGTAGTCCCCGCGCCTATAACGATGAGATCGAATTGTGTATTCATGCTCCACTTCCTTGCAGGAGCACACGACCGCGAACTTTAGCCGCGTGTGCATAAGCAGCAACACCATCAGCGAGCGGATGAATGGAATCTATTTCTGGAGCAAAACCTCCTGCGATCACGTCTTGCACAGCAGCTCGCACGTGTTCTGCCAACCCTTCATGAGAACGACGGAGGAGATTGAAACCGATGAGTTGATGCTCTCCACCGAGGAACTTGGGGGCGAGGATGGGCATCATGGCGCCCGAGCTGAACCCCAGGAGGATGTGCTTGCAATCGGGAGCGCCTGCGCTCATTGCATTTCCAGTAATTTCCCCGCCGACAGGGTCGATGATGACATCTGCACCACGACCGAGGATTGCGCGAGCACCTTCCGCAATTGCATCGTTACGAACGCCGCGCACACCATCAATGTCAGCACCATCACGAGATGCGACCGCCATGGTGAGACCGAGCGCACGCCCTACGGCGATACTGGCCTGACCCACCGAACCGGTACCACCGAGAATAAGGAGAGTATCTCCGCTCTTTACTTTGGCGATATCTTGCAGAATCGAACGCGCAGTGGCGAGCGAGGTAACCGCTGACGCGATGGCAACATAATCGCAACCAGTGGGGATCGGGTGAAGCACCGATTGCGGCAACGAGAAGCGCTGTGCATGAATGCCATCTCGCGTGAGACCGCCACCCACACTTTCCGCGAATGCAAAGTAGTGATTGCCGTCCGCGTCCTTTGCTACCGCCGCTGTCCCAGGAATCAAGGGCCACGGTTTGGCCGGCGGGAAGAAGCCAGCAACTACCTGCCGGTCGAGTGGTGAGATCTGGGAAATGACCAGTTCAAGTTCGACCTCTCCGGGAATAGCAGGGGAACCGAGGCCAAGAGTGAGCTCATTGGCGGCAGTTGCGATGAGGGCGGAATTGTCGGACACAGGAGGAGTTAACGCCCTTGCACCCCCTCTGGGCAAGTACCCCCTCTTCCTAGTAGATTCTCCGACATGTTCCACGAGGCGGAATGCCGTTCCGCTCTAAGCGCCCTTGAGGCTTTCATGGTGGCAATCGAAGCCCGTGAAATCCCCGGTGTCTTAAACGGCTACGAGCAGAGCGAAGAGGTCTATGTCTTCATCGAGGGGCCTCGTTGGGCGAGCCACGGTTATGAAAATGTGGCCCGCGGGTGGAGTGCCTATCAAACCTCGCCGATGGGAGTCACTGGTCATCGCTGGATCGAAGGTCCCGAGATGATCGGCAACGAATCGTTGGTGAGCATTCAGGGAATTCTTGATCTCGATTACCAAGCACATGGCAAAGCAGACATGCTCCGCCTTCGATTCACCTGGGTGCTGCGCAAAGACGAGACGGGCAAGTGGGGAATTGTGCATGAGCACGCTTCTCAACCACTTCCCGATCCATATGGCGCCGGCGATTGGGTTACTCCAGCGAGTAAGTCATGACTTTTGTCGGCGCGAAGAACAAACCATTTACCGAAGAGCGAACTCACTATCGGGCACTCGCTCTGCAAGCGCGCACCGAAGCTGTCAATAATTGCAATCACGAAGAAGCCCGCGCTGCGATGCTCTCCTCGATCTCGCGCATCTCGGCAAATATCGGAGCCGCTAACGCCTTTCTCGGCGGAGATATCAAACTCGTCGTGCTCCCCGAGTACTTCCTCACCGGTTACCCCATGGGCGATGCAGTGCCTGCATGGAAAGAGAAGGCGGCGCTCGATCCAGCCGGAGTCGAATACGAAAAATTAGGTGAAGTGGCTCAGAAGCACTCTACGTTCCTTTCCGGAAATGTGTACGAGAGCGATCCCAATTTTGCCGAGCTCTACTTTCAAACATCTTTCATCATCGACCCGAGCGGCGAAGTAGTGCTCCGCTATCGCCGCTTGCACTCCATGTTCTCCCCCAGTCCCTGGGATGTATGGGATAAGTATTTAGATCTCTACGGCATCGATGCAGTTTTCCCCGTAGTAAAAACTGAAATCGGAAATCTCGCGGCTATCGCCAGCGAAGAGATTCAATATCCAGAACTTGCGCGCGCCTTCGCGCTACGGGGTGCCGAAGTGCTCGTGCACTCCACGAGTGAAGTGGGCTCACCTGCGCTCACGCCCAAAGATGTTGCAAAGCGCGCACGCGCTTGGGAGAGCGGCTGCTACTTGGTGAGCGCCAACTCAGGCGGCCTTTACGGATCACCCGTGCCTGCGAATTCCACCGACGGAATGAGCAAAGTACTCGATTACACCGGACTCGTTCTTGCCGAGGCGGGCTTTGGCGAATCAATGGTGGCAAATGCCGCTATCGATCTCAGCGCTGTGCGTCGCCATAAAGCCAAACCCGCCATGGGAAATCTGCTTGCGCGCACCAAGACCGCGATGTGGGCTCAAGAATATGCGCGCCACAATGTCGATGCTCCGAATGGTCTAGCCGACGCCACTGCAGAGCGTTCTTACTTCTTATCGCACCATCGCGAAGCGATCGAGAACTTGGCACGAAATTGGGAATCGAAGTGAGCAATCTAGATGCAGGCGTGCAAGTAAGGAATCCTCGCACCGGCTTGAACGATCGCCCACTCGAGGCTCCCTCGCATGAGGAATTAGTTGCTCTCACAAGTCGCCTCCGGGCAAATCAAAAGCGGTGGCAAGATGCCGGTCCAACACATCGCGCCGAAGTACTCCTTCGGTGGCGTGATGCACTCATTGCACACAAGGACGAACTTGCTCAAGCTCTCACCGAAGATACGGGTCGTCGAACCGAGAGCAGCATTGAAGTACAAGTGAGTGTCGATGGCTTAAAGCGCTGGGCCGGTCAAGTTGTCGAACTGCTCGATGAAGAAACCATTCAACAGACCACAATGCCTGGTGTCTCAGTAGCCCCTTCCATACGTCCATACCCGCTTGTGGGAATCATCAGCCCGTGGAACTTCCCACTCCTTCTTGCATTGATTGATGCCATCCCAGCACTTGCCGCAGGGTGCGCCGTCATCATCAAACCCAGCGAAATCACCCCGCGATTCTTAGCACCTTTGGAAAAGACACTCATCGATGTTCCAGAGATCGGTGAAGTCGTTGGTCTCATCGAAGGAGCAGGCGAAACCGGTGCCGCACTGATTCCGCTCGTTGATCTGGTCTGCTTCACCGGAAGCGTAGAAACCGGCCGCATCGTCGCAGAAAATGCCGCCCGCAATTTCATACCCGCATCACTTGAATTAGGCGGAAAAGATCCAGCAATCGTGCTGCCAGGCGCCAACCTAGATCGCGCAGTTCCCGGAATTCTCTGGGGCGCCACTGCGAACTCCGGACAGAGCTGCCTTTCGATTGAACGCGTCTATATTCACGAATCTCTTCACGATGAATTCGTTTCGCGCATCTCCCCCATGGCTTCGGCGCTCGGCGTTAACTACCCGGATCTTGAGGGACGCGGCATTGGCCCCATGATCGCGGAAGACCAAATTGCCACTATTCAAAGCCATCTTGAAGATGCCTACGCCAAAGGCGCAGTGGCAACTGCTGGCGGGGAATTAAAGATCCTCGGCGGCGGTGCCTATCTCGAACCAACCATCCTCACCAATGTAAATCACTCGATGAAGGTCATGACTGAAGAAACTTTTGGACCGATTATTCCAGTCATGAAATTTACGAGCGATGAAGAGGTACTCTCTCTCGCCAACGACACCATTTACGGTCTCTCCGCCGCCATCTTCGGAGATGAGGAACGCGCTAAGAAACTAGGACGACAGATTGATGCTGGCGCTGTGAGCATTAATGATGCCGCGCTCACCGGCGTCATGCATGAGGGCGAGAAACAAGCTTTCAAACTCTCCGGAATTGGTGGCTCGCGAATGGGTAAAATTTCTATCCGGCGGTTTTATCGTCGACAATCGCTTTTAATTAATTCATCAACCGGGCGTGACCCGTGGTGGTGGCCAGAGGGTTGATATTAAAATTTATTTCGATAGATTATGCAAGTTAGTTTGTATCCAAAGTATCGGAATCGTCACCGAAGGGATCATCATGGGAATCCGCGAAGAGATGCCATTGCTGGCACGCCACGAAGGTAAGTGGATGGGTCACTACGTCTGGGTTGATCAACAAGGAAACTTTGTGGAGCGCCATGAGGCCCGCCTCGAGAATTCATTTCCTACCGAAGGTCCGTACGAGTACTACCAAATCAATACTTACGATTACGACGATGGTCGCCATGAAGTGATCCACTTTCCGGCCAAGTACAAAGACGGGCAACTCTGGTTTGATACCGATCGCATCACCGGTCGCGCTTGGGAGGTTGACGTAAACACCATGATGCTCACCTGGGTGCGCAAGGATGATCCCAGCGGCTACTTCTACGAGATGATTCAGCTCGACGCCACCGGCAATAAGCGCTCACGTGTCTGGCAATGGTTTGAAAATGGCATCTGCACCAAGCGCACACTCATCAATGAAGAGCGGGTTGCTTAAGGATCCCATTGCTCGCTGATAAGGTCACTTAGTGACTAAACGCGAGTTTCTGCTCTTCTCCGCGCTCTGCCTGATCTGGGGTATTCCATACCTCCTCATCAAGGTGGCTATTGCTGACTTCTCCCCCATCATTGTGGTCTTTCTCCGCACCGCTATCGCGGCAGTTCTCCTGATCCCATTTGCTGCCAAACGCGGCGATCTCATGCCGGCCATAAAGGCATGGCGATGGGTTCTGGTGTTCGCCGTTCTGGAAATGGTCGGCCCCTGGTGGTTACTCAATGATTCGGAAACCCGCGTCTCTTCTGGCTTTGCTGGCCTCATGCTTGCCACCGTGCCGCTGACCGGAATCATCGTCAATTTCTTAATGGGCGATAAGACGGTTTTCCAGAGCCGCCGACTCATCGGTATGGCGATTGGTTTCATCGGTGTTGTGAGTTTAGTGGGGCTCGATATCAATGCGGGCAGAGTCGATACGCGATCTATCGTGCAACTCATACTCGTGGCCTTTGGTTATTCACTCGCGCCAGCAATTGCCGCTCGTAAATTACAAGGCGTCTCCATCATCGGGCTGGTGGGAGTCTCCGCCGCGATGGTTGCCATCATTTACGCTCCTACTTCGATCATGACCTGGCACTCAGTCCAACCGACCACTCAGGGGATACTTTCAGTCATCGTCCTTGGTGTGGTTTGCACGGCTACGGCCTTTTTGGTGCTGTTTGAGCTCATCAAAACCATTGGCCCTATTCGCGTCACGCTTGTTACATACGTAAATCCAGCCGTGGCAATCATTCTGGGAATAATTTTCCTGAGCGAGAAGATCACCACTGGAACCCTCATCGGTTTCCCACTCGTGCTGATTGGTTCATACCTTGCAAGCAGTAAGAAGAAAGAACTAGCTCAGTAAGGCATCGCTCTTCTTTATCAATGAGCGACAGAAGGCACCCATCTGCTTGGCATCATCTATATACATTGACGGCTTGAAGCAGATGGTCTCAAAACCTGCCGCCACCTTCGCAGGAAGTGGCTCAAGAACTTGGTCTAGATCAAGAAGTGAATCGGGCGTTTCAAACTTTCCATTGATCCCACCCACTAATTCGATATCCGAGAGTGAACGCCCCGCCTCCTCGAGCCCGCTCTGCAGCGCGTCCATATCAGCGCTAGAAGGAACACCCAGCGGATTAAAACCGTGACCGTACTTGACGAGGCGGCGAAGCAGCGGTGCATGCATCTCTTGCCCACCGAACCAGAGACGAGGCCCATCTTCACGTTGCGGTCGTGGTTCTACCCAGACGTCGTCGAAATTAAAGAACTCGCCATGATGGCTCACCGGCCCAGGCTGCCAACACTTAGCGAGCACTTCGAGCTGTTCATCAAGAATGGCGCCGCGGCGATTAAAGGGAATACCCAATGCTGCGTATTCATCTTCGTGCCAACTCACCGTCGGCAACATGACGAACCGACCTTCCGAAAGCCGGTCGAGAGTTGCGATCTCTTTTGCAAGTAAGAGCGGGTGACGTAACGGCGCGATAATTGCGCCTCCAACGAGGCGTAATTTTTCAGTCACTGCCGCAATGGCCGAAAGCAACACGATTGAATTCGGCCATGACATATCTGGCGGTTGATTTCCGGGGTATGCATATTCTCGTGGGTTATCCATCACACCATTCGAGCCGGCAGAGCGTCCCAAAACGATGTGCTCGCTCAACATCACCGCATCAATGCCGGCGCCTTCGGCCTCTTGGGCGATCCGAACCAGAGCTTTCATGTCGTTAGGATCAACGATCGTCCAGTTCTCACTGAGGACGAGGACCCAACGAACTTTGCTCATAATTACCGCTTGCCTCTGATCAGTTGATAGATCTCGCCGCGTAGATGTCCGAAATCTGGATGAGCTCGTGTTTCGACCTGATCTCGAGGGTACACAAGGGGAACTGCAATCTCAGCAGCTACATGTGCGGGTTTACCTGTCAGCACTAACACACGATCGGCTAAATAGACCGCCTCGTCCATGTCATGGGTAACAAGCAACGTAGTGATACCGAAATCATCTCTTACCTTAAGCACCAAATCTTCAAGATCTAAGCGTGTCTGGGCATCAACCGATGCAAACGGCTCATCCATGACGAGAATTCGGGGCCTACTGGCAAGGGCGCGAGCAATCGCAACGCGTTGTTGCATTCCCCCCGAGAGCTGCCATGGATAGCGAGAACCATTTCCTTCCAGCCCCACTTCGATAATCGCGGATTGAACTCGTTCCCCTCGCTCATCTTTGGCAATTTTCTTTAACTTCAATGGAAGTTCAATATTCTTCTCCACCGTTAGCCAGGGCATAAGAGAGCGCGTGTACTCCTGTAATACGATTGCCAGATCTTCAGGAGGAGATGTGACTTTCTTCCCATCAAGCAAGATCTCGCCACTAGTAACGGGCGTTAAGCCAGTTAAGAGGCGAAGGAGAGTTGTTTTTCCCACACCACTGGGACCCACAATTGAGAGGAACTCTCCCGGCTCCACAATGCAACTAATGTGATCTAGTACGTGCTTATCTGCTCCGTGTCCCGTATAAGTTTTCGTCACGTCTTTAAGCTCGAGGCGTGCTCCGGTGCGCATAGGGTGGGTCATGAGGTGAGGCCTTTCTGTCCGCGATACCAGCGAAGGGCCCGCTTTTCTATTAACTCGAATATTACGTTGAAGATGTAACCCAAAATTCCTAGCATGATGATGCCAGTCCACATATCAATAATCATGAATGATTGTTGCGCCTCCACCGTGAATGCTCCTAACCCTCGAAAAGCACCCAGCATTTCGCTCACGATCATAACTATGAATCCCACCTGCAAGCTCACCTGAAGACCCGACGAGATCATCGGTGCCCCGCTTGGAACACGCACTCGCCAGAGACTCTGAAAAGATGAAAATCTAAAGCTGCGAGATACGTCCAACAGCACTGCATCAGAGGTACGCACCGCTTCGATTGTGGCTATCAGGGTAGGGAAGAAAACCGCAACAGCGATGGAGACACGTCGAGATTGATCACCGATACCGAAGAGCATGATGAAGATAGGGACCAGTGCTACCCCAGGAATCGACCGGAAGAAGTTAACAAGTGGCGAAAATATTTTCTGTGCAATTTCGCTGAGTCCTAAATGAGCACCTACAAAAAGTGCCAATGGGGCGCCGATAAAATAACCAACAGCAAGATTCTTCAAACTTGGAAGCACATCATCTGCAACGTTTGCGAAAAGCCAGTTCGTTTTGAATTGGGAAGCGATTTGACTTAGCGGTGGCCAAAAGTAACTTTCTGAATTTGCCGATACTTTCCACCAGAAAAGTAACAGAACCACCACAAGCCAACTCGAAATAAGAAATCGACGCAAAAGTGCGAGCATTATTTACCTCGCCAAAAAATAATCCGCTTATCTATCGCAGAGACCAGCATATTAACGAGGATTCCGACAACTCCTAAGACGACGACATAGGCGTAGACATTGGGAAAGTTACCGCCGGTTTCTGCAACAGAGAGGGAGTGACCTAACCCGGGGCCGCTACCCACCAGGCCGGTAACGATTGACACAATGACTGCTGCAGAAGTTGCGATTTTCGTACCGGTAGCAATGAAAGGTAGGGCCGAAGGTAACACCGCATACTTTAAGCGCGCATATTTAGAAGCGTTGAATGCCGAAAGCGTATCTAACAACACCGGATCGGTATCCCGCACTCCATATGTTGCTTGCACAATCACGGAGAAGAGAACGCCAAACACCACGAGCGTAATGCTGAATTTTATGGTGGTACCAAACATAAGCAAGACGAGCGGAAGTACCACGATGGGGGGAATTACTTTCAAGAAGTCCAGGATGAACTTGGTAGATCTAAAGGCAAACTCGTTGAGCCCCACCAACAACCCCAGCGGTACAGCAAGGACTATGCCGATTATGAGACCCACCATGGCAATTAAAAAGGTGACTCCTAAGTCGCCCCAAAACTCGCCCGTTTGAAGCATCGCCCATAGGGCGTTAGAGATTTTCGATGCAGACGGAAAAGGCCGGTCGTTGAGATTTACGGAAACCAATTGCCAGATGAGGATCGATCCCCCGAGGGAGATGAGCCACAGCCAGTTCTTCGGATTCGCAAACCTCACGACCGACCCTTTCGTACTAATTACCAGCCGATTGCGAGCAGTTGCTACTACTTAAATAGTAGCGAAGCGGCATCAACCTTCTTTGAGATGTAGCCCAGGAAGTTCATCTTGGTTGCCACACTAGAAATATCCGATGCTGTAACTGCTGCGGTCGGCAAGAATGGGATATTGCTTGCCGCTGCTTCAGCTGCTGTAACACCAGTGATCTTAGGAATTTCTGCCCGAACCTTGGAGAGGTTTGCAGGAGCTGCAGCCCAGGCGTTCGACTCACTCATAGCTTTCTGGAAAGCAAGCGCAAGATCGCGATGAGCGGATGCCCAGGCGTCCGTTGCCAACCAAACTCCGACAGCGCCACCATCATTGAAGAAACCAGCAGCTGGGAATCCGAGAAGCGTAAGCCCATCAGCAAGTCCAGATGTGCCAAAAGGCTCTACAACGCCACCGGCGTCAATATCGCCCTTCTTGATAGCGGCAGCCATGTCTGGCATTCCGAGAGCAAGGAACTTCACCTTGCTGGGATCTCCGCCATCTTCGCGAACCTTGGCAGCGATGGTGACTTCGAGCTGAGCCTTGCGGGCTGGGACGGCGACCGTCTTACCTTCAAGATCGGCCCAAGACTTAATTGAACCACCAGTCTTAACCAGGACGGCGGTGTCATCGTTCATCTTTGAGGTACCGCTATCGAGAATCTTCGCTTGTTGCCCTGGGGCGTATCCGTCGCCTGGTGCCAAAATCTTGGCCTTCAAGCCAGCGTTTACTACGAAGTTGATGATCGGCACTGTGGGTGCGTATGTCACTTCAATAGATCCCCCGGCGAGTGCCGTGAGAGCAACGCCCGGCGCAGGGAACGCGTCGGTCCAAGCCAACTTGATTCCGTACTTGGCAAAGCAATTAGCCTTATCAGCTGCGAGAACGGCAGCGGTCGTGTTGATCTGAGTTCCAGCAATTTTGATTGTTTGCAGCGTTGGAGCTGGCGTCACGATTGCGCACGGTCCCGAAGGCGCGGCCACCGGCTTGGCGACTGGCTTAGCGGTCGTCTTCGTTACCGGTTTCGGAGCAGGCTTATTGGCGGCGAAAGCGCCGGGGGCAAAAGCCACTGAAGCGATGAGCGCACTCGCCGCGATTCTGGACAGGGTACTTGTCTTGAGCATGTAAACCTCCGGGTATCAAAATCCGTTTGCGTACGAACGGTCTGACCGTAGCGGAGTAATTCTCCAATGACAATACTTTTATTTTCGACACGCCGACCCTGAGTAAGCCGACCTCAGCACGTTGACGCCACCGGAAAGATGCCCTAGAAACGCTAAGTGCCTTCTCAAATTACCTTTAGAAATGTTTCGTTAGCCCAGAGCCCATCAACCCTTTTCGATGTGAGCGTGCGCGCCGGGCAAATTGCCGCAATCTCGTTGTCCAGCGAACGACGGGCAAGAGAAGGTGAGAATTTCGATCTGCACGGGAGGACCTTGATCGCGGGCATCGACGATTCACATCTACACCTTGTTGAAATGGGAAGAGCGTTCACCGCGGTTGACCTCCGCAGCGCAGAGAGTAACGAGCGTTTTGTTGCAACCCTTCGCAGCGCGCTTCCTGAAAAGAACGGATGGATCCGAGGTCAAGGTTGGGACATCACTTCTTTGAAAGGAGATGGCCCTGAGCAACGCCCTACAGGTGCCCTCATCGCCGAAGCTGGCATTAACGCACCGACCGTATTGGGCGACTTCACGGGCCATAGCACCTTAGTAAATAAGAGTGCACTAACGCACGCAGGAATAGATGCGCATACTCCTGATCCGATTGGTGGACGGATCGATCGCTACTCCGATGGCACCCCTACCGGCTTACTCTTCGAATCTGCATCCGCACTCGTGCTAGCAAAGATGCCTCCTCCCAGTCGAGCGGACTTAAGAAGTGCAATCATGTTGGGCGTAGAAGATTTGCTCTCTCGCGGAATCACCGCCTTTACAGAACCGGGAATTGGACCGGGTGCGGACTCACTCCTTGGCGGTGCAGCCGGCGAGGAAGCTCTCGCTATCTATCAAGACCTTGCTGAATCAGAAGAGCTACCAATTCGCACCACATTGATGCTGCTCTTTAGCGGGCTCGGCGGTAGTAATGTGAAAGATATCGCCAGTGGCCTTGAGAACTTCGGCAGGGCACGTCCACTTCTCCCCCACGCTTTTCTCGGTATCGATCAGGTAAAGATTTTTGCCGACGGAGTCCCCCGCAGTAGAACTTCATGGATGAAAGAGGCGTACGACGACGGCACGTGTGGGCATATGACAATCGAAGGTTCCTCAGACGATGAACGTCTCCGCGAACTTGATCTCATAGTTCACGAGATTCACCGACGAGGTTGGCAGGCAGGGCTTCACTCAACGGGAGATGCCACGTCCGAGGCCATCATCGAGTCGATAATTCGAGCACAAAAAGATGGTAGAACAGCTGGGCATTACTTGATTCACGGTAACTACTTGAGCGAATCCAATATGCGCAGAATGAGCGAAGCTGGAATCGGGTTGAATACGAATCCGTTAATTCGTTGGATGGTCGGGCAAGGTAATGATGCAAAACTTGGAATTACTCGAGCTCGAGCTAATCAACCCTTACGTAGCGTTTTAGATGCTGGCATCCCCTTAGCTCTCTCTTCTGACGCACCTGTTTCCGAACCCGACTGGAAGCGAATAGTCGTCACTGCCCATCGGCGAGATCTCCGCGATCTTGAAGCTTCTCCGAACGATGTTCAAAAGATTTCACTACTCGATGGCTTACGGTCAATGACTGAAGGCGGAGCACGCCAAAATCGAACAGAAGGATGGCGAGGGCAAATCCAGGAAGGATTCGCTGCAGACTTAGTTCTACTCGACCGCCAAATCGACTGGAACGACGATGGAAGTTCCCTCCTTGAGAGTAAAGTCCAGGCAACGATGGTCGCCGGAGAGTGTAAGTACGGAAGCCTGGAAGGATAAAGTCATGCGCCCTAACGTCTTAGTGATTGTCGCCGACCAACTTCGCGCCGACCATCTAGGTCATGCCAATAAAGATCTCCCGATCAGCACTCCCCACATCGATGCCATCGCACTCGATAGTCGACGTTTTACCCGGGCTTACGTTGCTAACCCAACCTGCATGCCGAACCGCGCAACGATCGCAACGGGGCGGTGGCCCTCCGTTCACGGAACACGAACAAACGGCGTCACTCTCGATTGGCAAGCAGAAACTTTTATGCGCTCGATGCGCCGCACCGGTTACAAGACTTCTGCTATTGGAAAATTACACTTCCAGACAATGGGTTGGCCCTATGAAGGATTCCAACTCGCAGATATCGAAGAGCACGCCCCAGAAGTTCTCAACGACCTTCCCGACGCTCGCGTCTACTCAGGAATCGGAGAAGGTAAGGATTGGCAGCAATGGGAGAACTCCGAAAGACATCGCGAGGGCTACATCGAATTACCAACTGACTACTACGGCTTCGACACTGTTGATTTAGCTGTAGGTCATGGCGATCGACCAAGTGGCCATTACTGGCATTGGGCTAAATCGCGTGGAGCCAACCTTGAAGAGCTCGCTGGTTGGCAAAACTCAAAGGATAGGCGCGCCGACTGGGATCAGGTTTACGTTTCCCAAGTACCGGCAGAGCTCCACCCATCATCTTTCGTAGTTGAGCGCGCCACCGCGCGCTTAAAGGATGCTGCGAGCTCAGAGGATCCTTTCCTCTGCTTTGTATCTTTCCCTGATCCACATCATCCATTTGCTCCGCCTGCAGAATTCATGCCGGATATAGATCCAACCACGCTGCCACTTCCAGAAACGTTCTTCGCATCGCACTCGGAGTCGCCGCCGCATCTCCAACAGATAGCCGCGCACCGCGGTACTCCCCCGGAAGATCCCACGATGACATGGGCGCCTACAGTGGAGCAATTCCAAGATGCTCTGCGTGCGCAGATTGGCCAGATTCAATTTGTTGATCAAGCCGTAGGAAAGATAGTGAGCGCTGCTCGCGAAGCCACCAAAGATCGCCCGCTCATCATCGTCTTCACCACCGATCACGGCGATCTCTTTGGCGATCACGGTTTAATGCTTAAGCATTTTGTGCACTACGAAGCAGTAACTCGGGTGCCACTTCTCATATCTGGACCCATGCTCGATCTAGGGATTGATGATCGCCTCGTTTCCAGCGCTGATATTGCGCCGACGCTTCTCGAACTCACTGGATGCCGTGGTTGGCGAGGTATTCAGGGACGATCACTCGTTGGTAAATCAAAGAAACCCTGGCGCGATGCGCTCATCGTGGAAGAAGATCAGCCCTTCGGCCTTGAAGGCATGTCTGGGCCGGTACGACTGCGTACTCTTATTACACCTGATTACCGACTCACCGCCTACGCAGGTCAGGAATACGGCGAACTCTACGATCGCTCAAGCGACGCAGACGATGGTAAAAATCTCTTTTCCACCGACTCCCATAAAAACGAGCGTGGCGAAGCCTTTGAAAAGCTTGCACGCGAAATGATGGCGTTGGCAGACGAAGGTCGCAAGCCAAAGGCTTCTGCCTGATGGAGATACTGCTCGTCGGTGTAGTACTCGGCTGCTTTATGGCCTTCTTCGGAGCTGGCGCTGGTTCACTTACTGTTCCGCTCGCGGTCCATCTACTCAACATGACCTACAGCGAAGCCTCTATCGCCGGACTCTCGGTCGTGCTCATCTCGGGAGCAGTCAACACCATGGTGGTTACACGTCGAGGCGAGATCGACTTCCGGGCAGCTCTGCCCTTTCTCGTGCTCTCAATTCCCGCAGCCATCATCGTTGGTTATCTCATGCGCAATGCATCGAATACTCTCACCGCTATTTTGCTATCTATCCTGCTCTTCACTTCCTCAGCCTCTCTCTTCCGACGGAGTAAGAGCGAGGTGCCCAGCGCAAGTTGGAAGGGTTGGATCGGTGCAGCGCTAGCAGGAAGTGCGGCCGGTGCCCTTGGCGTTGGGGCTGGCTTTGTGGTCATTCCAGCGCTTCGCCTCATCAGCAAATTAAAAATGTCTGTTGCAGTAGGAACAAGTTCATTCGTTTTAGCCATCAACGCCCTCTCGGCGCTCGCTGGCAAACGAGTGATGCCGCCTACGCATACGCTCTTCCTCGGATTGGCTGCCGGACTTGGCGTCTTACTCGCAGCCCGTTTCACTCAGCGCATTAATCCGCTGCTTCGCCAACGCGCCCTGGCTACATTCCTCTTTATCTTTGCTGCTGTCACGCTCTCTGACGTACTCAATTAGTTTCTTGAAAACTCTTCCGATACGGCGCTAATTTCGCGCTGGTATTTACACCGACGACTCCCACAACTTTATTGCCACGCAAATACTCGACCACACAATCGCCCATGAGATCGCCTTCAACCACGTTTATAGAGTCAGCGATGCCGGGCATCCCAAAAGATTGCAGATTATCTTCATATTGATCCGACCAAAATGATGGGACAAAATTAACCGACTCGGCAAGTACTTCACCTGTGTGAAGAAAATGAGCAATCGACTTGCCTGCTCGACGACCTGTCTCCGTAGGGAGATTCCAATGTTCAATTCTGCGAGGAGTGGTATCGAAGAGATCGAATGCATATCGAGCAACATCACCTACAGCGTAAATAGAGACATCGCTAGGGGCCGTGGCACGCATCGAAGAATCGACGAGCACGCCGTCTTTGAGATCGAGAGATCCCCCCGCTAACCATTCAGTGTTGGGAAGTGATCCGATGGCCTCGATCAACAAGTCACCCAGAATTTCTTCGCCACTCTCCAGAGATACCCCGGTGGCGCTCTCCCCTCCGAGATACCCCGCGATTTTCGCGTTCATGTGAAAGCTCACGCCATGTGCTTCATGGCGATGTTTCATGGCATGGCCAAACTCTGCACCGAGTGGCCGAAACATCGGCTCTGGATCGGCCGCCACCACTGCTACGTCAATTCCAAGTTTGCGAGCCGTCGCCGCAATCTCACAACCAATGAAACCTGCGCCGACAATCACAATTCTTTGGACACCCAACATCGAAGTACGGAGCTCTTGCGCTTCCGCAAAGTTACGGAGCGAAAACTTGCTCTTCTCAGCACCAGGAACGTTGAGCGTGCGAGGGCGAATACCTGTAGCCGCAACCAAGACGTCGAAAGACTCGAGACGCCCAGATTTAAGAAGCACACCCCGCTGTTGATAATCAGTGCTGGTTGCAGAATCATCAAATATCCAGGTTACGTCTGCGACGCTTTCACGTCGCTTGAACTCAAGGTCCGCTATTTCTAGCCCGTTAGCAAGTGCATCTTTTGAAAGTGGTGGCCGGTTATACGGAAAGTAAGGCTCATCCCCCACGAGCGTGATCTCGCCAGCAAAGCCCGCGCCACGGAGGGACTCTGCTGTCCGTAATCCCGCCAGCCCGGCACCAACGATAAGAACCTTCAAGAACGACTACTCGACCGTAATGGCTTGCATCGGACATACATCGACGGCGGACTCCACGTCCGCGCGACGACTATCATCAACATCAACCTTGTAAATCAACTTCCCATCATCGCCTAAAGAGAAAACATCTTCAGCTTCGAAGACACATTGTCCGTAATGCTGGCATTTCTCCATGTCAACGTGAATCTTCACTTCTTCTCCTCAATTCGAGATGGGTAGAGATCTTTAGATGGCGTACGTATACCGCGGAATTCCCAATCCCCGCCAAGGGCTGTGGAGATAACCTCTTCACTCTCCGTGGGTTGCGCGCCCACATCTGTGCGGATCGGCGTTGGGCCTTCTACGATTCGATTACTGAGCATTCCCAAGCCTTCGACTTCGACTTCGACTAAATCGCCTGGTTGCACAGGACGTGAAAATGCTGGCGTACCCGAGAAGAGGATGTCGCCGGGAACAAGGGTGATGGTACGCGCGATGTCAGCGACCAAGTAGTGCATGTCCCACTCCATATTTTTGGTGTTGTCATCTTGCTTCACAACTCCATTTACCAATGTACGGATCTGCTTATTTCTGAAATCCCAATTACGAACTAAGCCAGGACCAACCGGAGCAAGAGTGTCGCTCCCCTTTACACGCAGCATTGAACCGGCATCGGTATCTCTAAAATCGTGCAAACCGTAATCATTGCCGATGGTGTACCCGGCAATGTAATCGGCGGCATCCTTGGGAGAAATGTTGCGACAAGTTCGTCCGATGACAATAACGATCTCGCCTTCATAATTGAGCCACTTACATCCCTGCGGGCGAACCACATCACCATGGTGGGAATTCAATGCCGTGATGGGTTTGTGGAAGTAAGTAGGCGCAGGAGGGAGCTTGGTCATGAACTCGTCAGTACGGCTCTGAAAGTTCAGATGCACTGCAATGATTTTGGTAGGTTCCACTGGAGCCAAGTGCGTAGCATCTGCAATGGCTACTTCTCTTCCGTCTCCGGCTACGAGAACGTCCCCGTGGCGCACTACCTCAGCCGGATACCCATCAAGGAGAATTCTCCGTGTCTCTACATTCTTAGACACTGGCATTCAGCTTTGCGGTCCAGCCAGCTTCCGGTTGATCAAACCAGATATGTACCTGTCCGGTTCCAATTGAGTTCTCATACTCGCTGAAGAGGCGCCCTGGTGCGGTGCACTCATTCTCTCCAAGCGCACCAATCATCATGAGATAGTGACCAAATCGCGCCTCTGGCTTGTACTTATAAAACTCCGGCATCGTTCGCAGTACTTGATCGTGATCCCCGCTCTTAAACCATTCGATCCGCTCAAGATCAGCTTCACGGGCTTCCGGCGTGAAGATGTGTGAGATGTCGCTTGCTTCGTGTTTGCGCAATTCTTGGAGCGGATAGAAAGTGTGTGAAAGCGCACCCGAAGCGAGCAATAGCACCTTGCGATCCAACTTATCGATGGCATCTCCGAGTGCGCGACCGAGACGCAGGTTATCTTCAGTCTCGGCAGTTTGGCAGCAACCGATACTGACCCATTGCTTGTCTAAACCTTCACCTAGGTACTTCCAAAGATTCAACGTCGCGTAAAACGTCGGTAGGTGAGGGTCGTCGATAGGCGTAATCCACGTGCCGTGCTTCTCGGCATACTTGCTGATTTCGATAGCTAGTTCAGGATCGCCCTTAAAATCATAAGGGACCGAAGACATGCCACGAGGTAATTCCTCAGAGGTGTACTTGCCGGTACGGCGCTCGTGCGACGTGGTCACAAACTCGACGGTCGTAGCCCAGTGAGAGTCAAGTACGACAACGGTGTCGTAATCGGCGGTTTCAAAGACTTCTTTACGTAGACGCTCCAGACCCGTAACAAGAGAAATCTCTTTCCCTTCGTTGAGTTCGTAACGCACTTCTTTCGGCAACATGATCGTAGGTACATGTGCCAAAAGCCCCGCTCCAACTACCTCGCCCATCTCAATCCCTCCAGCCGTTTGGTGAGAACACTGTATTTTTTAGTTCAGAATAAAAATCAAAAGACCAGGAACCGCCTTCGCGACCCACACCAGACTTACGTGCCCCACCGAATGGAGCACGGAGATCGCGCACGAAGAAACAATTGACCCAGGTAGTGCCGGCAACCAACTGCTCGGAGATGCGCTCTGCTCTTTCGCGATTACCTGAAACGAGTACAGCGGCGAGCCCAAACTCAGTTCCATTGGCCATCGATACGGCTTCTTCGTCAGTTGAAAATGTTTGCAGCGTTAATACTGGGCCAAACACTTCGTCAGTGAGAATTTCACTGCCGGGAGCGGCGTGTGAAATCAACGTCGGGTGGATATAGAGACCACCTAGGTTTTCGTTCGCTCCCCCGCCTACTTCTACGTCAGCACCTGCTGCTTTCGCGCGATTAATGTAGCCAAGAATTTTGGTGAATTGTTTCTCGTGAATCTGCGGCCCAATATCAGTTCCATCAACACGAGGATCACCTTGCACAATCTTGGAGACGCGCTCTTTAAAGCCGGTCAGAAAATCTTCACGAATCTTTTCGTGCACCAGTAGGCGCGTTCCAGCTAAGCAGACTTGCCCAGCATTGTCGTACTGCTCAACGGCGAGAGTGACTGCAAGTTCCAAATCAGCATCGTCCATGACGATAAGCGGGCTCTTACCGCCTAACTCAAGCGAACATGGCGTCAAATTATCTGCTGCGGCTCGAGCAACGAGTTTTGCAGTGGGTACCGAGCCGGTAAATGAGATCCGTGAAATTCCCGGATGGGCCACGAGCGCGGCTCCTGCCTCATTTCCGAAACCTTGCACCACATTGAAAACACCATCTGGCAAACCTGCTTCTTTCGCAATGTCGCAGAGGAGAGAAGCGCTCAGCGGCGTCCACTCAGCAGGTTTCAAAATCACGGTGTCACCTGATGCGAGCGCAGGTGCAATCTTCCAACTTGCCAGCATAAGTGGCGCATTCCACGGAGTGATGAGTGCGGCCACACCAGATGGATCCCAAGAAACTACGTTGGTATGCCCACGTGTTTCGAATGGATCGTGATGCAACTCGTTAAGTAACCAATCAGCGAAGAAGCGGAAATTGTGAGCAACTCGAGGCATCACGCCACGACGATGTGAACGGATGAGTGCTCCGTTATCGTGGGTCTCAACTTGGGCTAACTCTTCTAAGCGAGCTTCAACGCCATCTGCGATGGCGTGCATGATGCGTGCGCGCTCGACCCGAGGAGTCTTTGCCCAACCCGGGAATGCCGCGCGAGCGGCCGAAACAGCGAGATCGATTTCTGCTGCCCCACCGCGCGAGATTTCGCCCAGAAAGGAGCCATCAATCGGCGAGTGATCTGAAAAAGTCTGCGCAGAGTAGACCCGCTGACCACCGATGAAATGCCCGGTATCAACAGATACTCCCGCAACGACGATCTTGGACATCTCCCTCATTCCCATAATCGTTAGGATCCTAACGGTATAGGATGCCACCAGATATTCTTTTTAGGTAGCCCAAAGTACGCGAATTCGAGCCTGAAGAGCCCAATGAGGAGCCAGATGAGCCCAGCATCCGAGAATTCAACTGGCGTTCGACCCAAGGTCGCCCTCCTAGGACGCTTCACAGAGAGCGCGAGCGCGCTCCGGTTTCGAGGCGTGGTCTCTGCTCGAATGCTCCTCGAAGGGCTTTGGGCTGCGGGCTTGGATCCGGTCACGCTCCTGCCCACCCAGGATTCCTCCGATTGGCACGAGCGGTTAAAAGGTTTCGACGGGGTGCTCTTTGCCGGTGGCGGAGACATCAATCCTGCGACCTATGGCGAGCAACCCAACTCTGAGCACCTCTACGACATCGATGATGTCCAGGACGCAAACGATCTGGCCCTGATGAAGCACGTGCTCGCTGAAGACATCCCCTTCCTCGCGCTCTGCCGAGGAATGCATCTACTTAACGTCGCTCTTGGTGGCACCTTGAATCAGCACATCGAACCGCCACATCGTCATCTGACGCATGATGTGGTCTTCGAAAAAGCATGGGACGAATTCGGCCTCGAACTGCCAGTGGTGACAAGCTCGTGCTACCACCATCAATCAGTAGCGAAATTAGGAAGTGGTGTCCGCGCCGTTGCCTACTCCACCGACGGTTGCATCGAAGCCCTCACGGTAGATGGAGCGAACGGGGTCGCCGTGCAATGGCATCCGGAGGATCGATGGGAGATTGATTCCGATCAACTTTCAATATTTAAGAAGTTCCGCGAACGGATCGGCTAACTTCCTTCAACTGATCGAGTAAGTGAGCGCAAGTTGGCAGTGAATTTCTCTAACTCGGCACGAGGCACCTGCGACACGGTGGCAATTTCTTGATCATTGAACTTCGGGAAGAGCTTCTTCATTAACTTTGACCCCGCCGGCGTCAGAGTGACCACCATGAGGCGTCCGTCTTCTGAACTCCGTTGACGCTCAAGCCAACCGCGGCCCTCAAGCGTATTTAGCACACCAGTCAGTGTGGCCTTCGAGATTCCCGCTTCAGATGCAATGTCCCGCGTCTCGATCGGTGACCAGATCCAGACCACCCAGAGAACTACAAAGCCAGTCCATGTCATACCGCTAGGAGCCAGCGCGGTGCGCTCGAGGTGATTTCTTACGGCGTTTGCGGCGCGGAAGAGATTAGAAACAGCAGCCATCGCCTCGAAGTCGATCGGCAAACTGTCGAGGCGCTCCTGAACTGCGCGCTCGGTCTCGCTGAGCGTATGTGCACCGGCCATTGATATCTCCCCCTGCGCGCCAGGATAGTGGCAAATTAGAGAATGTGCCCGAAATATCCCTACTTCATTTGATGGAAGAGATAAGGTAAATTCGTTTTGATCCGAATGATTGGGAGAATCTGATGGCGGCAAGCACTGGAACATCACGCAACCTTCGCGATGTATCACTTGCAGATATGAGTTTATTTGAGAACGGCGCTCCGTGGTCCCTCTTCGAGCAGATGCGCAGCGAAGACCCATGCCATTGGAGCAACGAAGAAGGTGGAGCAGGCTTCTGGTCACTCACGCGGTATGCCGACATCGTGTCAGTGCTGCGCGATACCGAAACGTTTAATAGTGAGCAGGGCACCAATCTTGAGGAGCTAGACGAAGAACAACTCGAGGTGCGTCGCTCCATGCTAGAAACAGACGGGAACCGTCATCGCGTCCTCCGCAAATTGATGATGGATAACTTCACGCCAAAATCCGTCGCAGGGTATACAAACTTTCTAGAGGCACTGACTAAGACCACTCTCGACGCAGCATTCTCAAAGAATCAATTCGAGTTCGTGAAAGAGGTAAGCGCTGATTTCCCGATTCGCGTATTAGCACGCATGCTCGGAGTGCCAGATACGGATACCGGCCAACTGATTAACTGGGGAAATCGCATGGTGGGTAACACCGACCCAGAACACACCGACGTACTCCTCGATAGCGCAGAGAGCGAGAAGTACCGCCTCCTCCCCTTCCGATCCCCTGCCGCATTGGAAGTTTTTGATTACGGATTCAAGTTACGAGAAGCACGTCGCGGTAAGAGTGAGAACGATTTGGTCTCCCAACTTGCACACAACGTTCCCACCGATGGTTTAGCGCTAGACGATCGCGACTTCCGGAACTACTTCCTGCTCATCGTTATTGCAGGTAACGAAACGACTCGTCACGCCATCACTCACTCGATGAACGCGCTTATAGATCATCCTGAGCAAATGGCGCTTCTCAAGGCCAAGCCAGAACTCATCCCTTGGGCCATCGAAGAATTCCTGCGCCAAGCAAGCCCGGTCTATCACTTCCGTCGCACCGCAACGCGCGATGTGGAGATGCATGGGAAGAAGATTAAGAAGGGCGAGAAAGTAGTGGTCTGGTTTGCATCCGGCAACCGTGATCCGGAGACTTTCACCAATCCATATACCTTCGATGTGACCCGTAAGCCCAACGAACACATGGCATTTGGCCGTGGTGGACCACATATGTGCATGGGCAATGCACTCGCCAGGCTTGAGATGCAGATTATGTTTACGCAACTACTGCCTCGAGTAAAACATATGGAGCGTATCGGCGAGACGGATTACTTGCGCAGCAATTTCGTCCATGGCATTAAGCGATTGCCTGTACGAGTTGAGTTCGAGTAAACGTTACTTCAACTTATTTACTGCAAGATAACGTGCAGTGCAGTGGGAGCCCTGAATTCCCACCCTTCAAAGCGCACTTCATGATCTGGGTTTAACGACATCTCCGGGAAGCGAGCTAACAACTCTTCAAGAGCTATTGCTATTTGCTGCTTCGAAAAAGCATGACCAGTGCAGAAGTGGCGGCCAAATCCAAAGCCAGCGTGCGCACGCTTCTCGCGGTTGATATCAAACTCATCGGCGCTCGCGCCGAAGACTGCCGTGTCGCGGTTAGCGGAAGACAACACAGCAGCTACACGCGCACCCTTACCGATCGCGGTGCTTCCCAGGATTACGTCACTCTGAGTTTCTCGAACCTGGGTTCCGATGGGAGAGACCCAACGAACGCCTTCATCGACCGCAACGGGAATCAAAGAGCGTTCGGCTAGTACCGCCGCGAGTTGATCTGGGTTCGAAAGTAATCCATACATAGTTGAAGCAGCGCCGTGTCCCGGCTCTTGCGCCCCTCCCAACAACATCACCTTGATCGTGGGCATGAGCGCATTTCGCGAGCGCATCTGCCCCTCGGGCATCCCCGTGAAGAGCATGTGCGAAATGGTGGAGTCATCTGGGTGTTGTTCTAACCGATCAAATACTTCAGCCATCGTTTCATCGATTTCACGGGCGATAATCGCACTTTCGGCAAACCTGTCTTGCGAGGATTCGTAATTGATGGCACCTTCGCGTAACCCGTAGAACCATCGGCGAAGAGTCGAATCATCAAGATGACCCACACCCAGAACTGCGCCGAGGGAGAGGACGGAGATCGGCTCAAAGTATTGCGAGAGCAGATCCACTTTCCCTGAAGTTAATTTCGCTACCTGGGCGCGCGCAATGGGCCTGACAACATCTTCAATCCAATTGGAAACGTTCTTGGGGCGATATTTCTCATCCATGCTCTGGCGCAGCGCTAAGTGATGAGGACCTTCCATGGTCAACACGCTTGGTCCGTCGAAAGCGATATCGAGTGGACTATTGCCTCCCAGCTCGGCCGAATAGATTGTGTTCTCGGTACCTACCGTGGCGACATCGCCCCAACACGTGGCAAGCCATAGATCCACACAAGGCAAGTAACCGATTTCTTGGGACTCTCGTAACCGTTGGTAGATCGGGTAAGGATCTCGCTCAAGATCTTCCACAGTGACTGCTGAAAGAAAGGCTTGTAAGTCACTCATGCTTTCACTACCTGACTCACAAAATTCTTTACCAATGTGTGTGCGCGAGCAATCGCCGCAACTTCTTGTGCTCTAGTCATATTGATAAGCGCTTTAACTGATTGCCCATCTCCGGCGACCGCGCCCTCCCCCCCATTATCAATCCACCCCTGCAAAGTGGAGGTAATTACTTCTGGATGGAATTGGATGCCAAGCGTCCGTCCACTCACAAAGGCCTGCGAAGCCACTGGTGTGCGAGCGATCTCCTTGATGTGAGCGGGAAGAGTCCACCGGTCGTAATGGAATTGAAACCACGGCCCTTCAGCAATCAACTCTGGCCGATCGCTATGCACGGGAAACCAGCCGATCTCGGGGCGCGGCCCGGGGGCAACTGAACCACCAAGTGCTCGGGCCATCAATTGGCCGCCGAAACAGATTCCAAAGATGGGGATCTCGCTCTCGTGGGCCGCCTTCAAAAGCTCCAACTCAGGCAGGAGCCAACTACCAATTTTGGCTTCATCCCACGCGCCCCAAGGTGATCCCATCGGCACTAGGAGGTCGTAATCGGAGAAGTCCGGCCACTTCGCAACGACGTTCGGGGAGTGAAAATCTGCGTGTGGCACCACAAGAAATTCAGAGATCTCATACCCAAGATCGGCAAAGGCTTCGCCCACAGGGCCAGTAGGGCTAAACGGATCATGTTGAATGAAGAGGGCGCGCACGCGCCCATGTTGCCTGATTGGGGGAAAAATGGCGAGGATATATCTAAATTCTTTATCTATCTCTAGAATCGTACGGATGCAAACGGTCAGGCAGCTCGCTGCCTAGCCATGAGAACCAAGGAGTCAGCATGAGCACCGACCTCACTAGCAAGGCGATCGAACTGAAGGCCTTAGGAATCGACATCCTGCGCGTTGCTTATGTCGACGTCCTTGGTATTGCGCGCTCGAAGGATCTACTCGTCTCAGAGCTCGCTCGCTCAGCAGCACACGGCCCAGCATTCTGCCAAGGGGTCTGGATCACCAGCACAGTGGGTGGCGTCATCGAGAGCGGACATGCCTCGCTTGCGGACGGACTCCCCGATTTGCTCACCGACATCGATTGGCCCACGTTGCGCCCGATCCCTTGGGATCCTGGCGTCGCGATGGTTATTGCACACGCCCTTGATCCAGACGGCACTCCTAACCAAGTCTCTCCGCGCACTGTGCTCGGAAATATTCTTAACGAGTACAAATCTTTAGGACTCACACCAATAGCTGGTCCCGAACTTGAGTTCTACGTTGCCAAGCTTGATGAGCACGGGCATTTCAAGCGAGCGATTGAAAAGACCGGTCGCGTTTACATGACGGGCGCACTCGTAGATCCCAACGGCCTCTTCTTGTCCATGCTCCGCAATCTCGGTGAATTCAACATCGGAACCTTTGCCGGCAACCATGAATTTTCGCCATCACAGTACGAAATTAATCTCTGGCATAGCGAAGCTATGGATGCTGCTGACCGTACTTTCCTGATGAAGTACGCAGTGAAAGACATTGCTGCGCGCGCCGGCGTATACGCCACGTTTATGGGTAAGCCATGGAATGACGAAGGCGGTAGCGGCTTCCACATGCACGTCTCTCTCGTCGACAAGAATGGCAAGAACGTCATGCATGCTGGCAGTGAGTTGAGCGAAACAACCCTCCACTTTATCGGTGGCGTTATCAAACACGCTCCTGCCATGACAGCGCTCACTAACCCCACCGTCAATTCATACCGCCGGATCCGTCCCGATTCATTAGCGCCTTACCGAATCAACTGGGGACACGACAATCGCAGTACCTACATGCGTATTCCACCCGAAAGAGGCGAAGGAACCCGCATCGAGGTCCGGGTTGCTGACGGTGCGGCAAATGCCTACTTAGTAATGGCTGCCATCTTTGCGGCCGGACTTGATGGAATTAAGAAGAAGATCACGCCACCAGATCCGATCGCTGGCTGGGCATACGATGACGAAATTGCTGCAGTATTACCAGGGACATTGGCAAAGGCGCTCGACGAGCTCGAAGCAAATGATGTGTTAAAGGATGCGCTCGGGGAATTACTCTTCAACTCATTCATCGCACTCAAGCGCGACGAAGTGGATCGCTACAACCAACACGTCAGCGATTGGGAAATCACCGAATACCTTCAAGATTTCTAAACCGGGCGGGAACGATCCTCAAGGAGCGTTCCACCGGCAAACTTCACGCCTACTTCGCGGTAGTAACCGGCGATGATTTCCTTCACGGGCAGAACAGACTTCAACTCATCCCATTGTGAATCCGCCAGCGTGAGTTGGGCATCTCCTACCCAAGGTGTTCCGAGATCTGCTTCAACTCCACCCATCGTCACTACTTGATCCATCGAGTAGCCGGCGCCAATCGTGATGGAAGGCATGAGACGGTGATGGAGCATGGGATGGCCATTCACAAATCCATTGCTCTTCGCCGGTTCGCGCAAAGTGACAAGTGCGCTCGCTAAGCGATGATCGTATGCAGCAAGTGATGCACCGAGCTTGGCACCTGCTTCAAGGCGAGGCGAAGCTTTACCGTGGTTGAAGATACGTGTTACCGCGATATTGCCAAACTTCTTTGGGTAGCCCTGGAACCAACCTCGGCCAATAGCAAAATCTTTAGTTACCCAGATGAGGACACATCGGCTGTAGGTAACACCTTGGAACTTGCAGCGCACTACCGCGAACGCCTCCAAATATTGCGAACGCACTGGGTCAAGTAGCTCGGCACCGCCTTCACTGCATGATTGCCAATCAGCCCAAATCAACGCGACCGCATCAGGATCTTCATCGGCCAATTCGACATCGTCAGGCAGGAGCGCTCGCACGTACCCGGGCTCGGTCCGATATTCAACGGTGAGGAGAGTTCCGGAGTAATACCAGGGCATTTCGGGCACAAGCGCGCTCTGACCGGTCGGCGTAAGGGGTGGCAGGAATCCTTTTGAATCACTCATAGCCTTCACAATACCTGAGAAAAAAGTTACTTATTTGCTTGACCCGGCCAATTCCCTGAGAGATGCTTACCGCATCGTTCGTATCCATACGTTCCCACGCAAGGAGAAGTGATGTCACAAACTCAGGGAGAAACTTTAAAGAAGAATCGACTTGGCGTCTGGGGCGTGGTCTTCTTCGTCGTTGCTGCCGCCTCTCCACTGGTCGGCATGACTGGCGCAGTTCCCGTAGCTGTGGTGCTCGGTGATGGAGCTGCCGTTCCTGGTGCCTACCTCGCGGTCGGCCTCGCTCTTCTACTTTTCAGCGTGGGATACGCGGCCATGAGCCATCGCGTTACGAACACGGGCGCATTCTTTGCCTACGTTGGTCGCGGACTCGGCACTCGAGCTGGTGTGGGTGCCGCATTCGTCTCCCTGCTCGCATATATCGCGGTGCAAGTTGCCATCTTCGGATTCTTTGGCGCTGTCGCTGCAGGGCAGATGAAAGAATCTCTCGGCCTTGATATGCCTTGGTGGGCATGGACACTCATCGCTTGGGCCGTCGTTACTCTTCTTTCACTCCGCGCAGTCGACGTAGGAGCGAAGGTGCTCGGTGTTTTCATGATCGCCGAAGTTCTCTCACTTTTTGTTCTAGCAATTGCAATCTTGGTACAAGGTGGGCCTGAGAATTTTAATCTGGGTGCTTCATTTAACCCATCCAACATTTTTGCCGGTGGCCTCAATGGCACTGCCGGTATCGCGCTCTCCTTCGCTTTCGCCTCCTTCATCGGATTTGAAGCTTCTGCAATTTATGGTGAGGAATCAAAAGATCCCAAGCGCGTCGTACCACGCGCCACTTATATCTCCATCCTTTTGATTACTGGGCTCTTTGTCATAACCACTCTCGCAATGGTCAATGGCATGGGCGCGAGCAAGGTAGTGGATAAAGTCGTTGAATACTCCAGCGTCGGAGATGTGCCATTGGTGAATCCAGCCAACGTACTCTTCACGATGGCGGATCAATATGTGGGATCGTGGCTCGCTACTTTAATGAGTTGGTTAGTTATCTCAAGTCTCTTCGCTGGACTCCTGGCATTCCACAACTCCATCGCACGTTACTTCTTCTCCATGGGTCGCGCCGGAGTTCTGCCTTCAGCACTCGCCAAGGTAAATAAGCAAGGCGCTCCAAGCAATGCCACCTACTCAACGGCAGCCGTAGGCGCACTTGTCGTGATCATTTTTGCGGTTCGCGGTCTCGATCCAGTCCTTAATCTCTTCTACTGGTTTAGCGGTCTCTCTGTAGTAGCCATGGTCTTAGTCGAGATATTGGTTTCCCTCGCGGTGATTCGTTACTTCCAGAAAACCAAGGAAGATACTCGTCCGTGGAACACTCTCATCGCTCCTATTCTCGCCATCATTGGCTTGGGTCTCGGGGAGTACCTCCTCATGTCACGCTTTGGCTTACTCGCTGGCACCGTAGCTAAGGGCGTAGACCCAACGACGCAATCTTGGGGGCTCAGTCCTCTGGGATGGTTCCTCATCCTCCTGCCCTTCGTTATTTTTGTCGTAGGCGTCGTTGTTTCAACTATTCGCCGAAACGAAAATGAAGAGATGCTCAAGGATCTGGTTAACTAACTCCTTGTGAGTAACTCCGAGTCAAAACGTGGCAATCCACTTACCCTCGGAGCAGATCGGGAAGCAGCTCTCCATCATGCCGCTCAAATCGTCTTGCGCGCTTGGAAAGACTTTGACCACGCACGCGAGGAAGAACACGTACCTAGCGAGTCACTGATTACGCGCTTGCACGAACCGCTTCCCAAATCAGGCATGAGCGCTATGGCGGGGCTAGATCTGGCTGCCGAAGTGCTTGATACTTCACTTGCGCAATCACGCCCGCGCTACTTGGCCTACATTGGTTCAAGTGGATTGGAAATTGGCGCGCTTGCCGATCTGCTTGCCCACTCTTACGACGTCAACTTAGCTCTTGATGCCAGAGCAGCAAGCCTCATGGATCATCAAACATTGCAATGGCTCGGCGAGTTTCTCGGCTTCCCCTCTGGGGGTGGGGCATTTACCAGCGGTGGCACCATCAGCAATATCACCGCACTAGTGGCCGCCCGCGAGAGGGCCATCCCTGGAAGTCGGTTCAACGGACTGGGAAACGCCAAACCTGTCGTTTACTGTTCTGCAGATGCGCATTACTCAGTGAGGCGCGGAATAGAACTACTGGGAATTGGATCGCGCAATGTGCGCAGCGTCCCGATCGATAGCGAGCGACGCCTCGCGCCTGCTGCGCTCCGCGAGATGATTACTTCAGATATTTCCGAGGGATTGACGCCCATCGCAGTAGTTGCAACGGGTGGCACTACCCTCATCGGAGCCGTCGATCCCATCGATGCAATTGCCGATGTGTGCGAAGAGTTCGGAATCTGGCTTCATATTGACGGTGCCTATGGACTGCCAGCCGCAGCCACCCAAGAGCGAGCATCAGCTTTCTCCGGCCTTGCACGAGCCGACTCGATCAGCATTGATGCGCACAAGTGGATGTATGTTCCAAAGGCATGCAGCGCTGTCATGGTGCGTGATCGAAACTCGTTGGTCTCGGTATTTAGCCACGAAGAGGCGTATATCCCGCACGATGGAGCCTTACTGAATGCTGTCGATTACACATTGGAGTACTCCAGGCCACTGCGCGCCCTGAAACTCTGGTTAGCGTTCATGGTTCATGGCGCTGATGAATTTAGGTCTGCTATTTCACAAAATCTACAACAGGCACAATTGCTACACGACCTCGCGACAGCAACTCCTGGATTCGCCGTAATGCCTTTCCGTCCCGCTCTTTCAATCGTGCCGCTAAGAGCAGTACCAGAGGAAGTGGCAGACCTGAATGCTTTCAACACTGCCCTCTGCGACGCAATTCAATCTGATGGCCGCGTCTATCTCAGCCAAGCCGTCATCGACGGAGAGGTATGGCTACGTCCGTGCTTTACGAATTTCCGCACCACCGAAGCAGACGTCCATGAAACGTTGGCAGTGATTGTGGAATTAACTAAAGCCCTACGGTCATGAGCAAGAGTTAAGCGAGTTGTAAAGATCGCTTCGAGAGGCCATACCAATATCCATCAACTTGAGTGCTGGGATTTGCGGTGGGCTCAATCGATGCGCCGAGTGCAACAAAGAGTGGTGCGAAGTGTTCAGTCGTTGGATGCGCATAAGGCATTCCTGGCGCTCGATGTTTGAAATCCATTAACGTGTCTATATCTCCACGCGAAAGCGCCTCGGTCATCCAGGCATCAAATTCCACCGACCACGTTGGTGCCTTGCTGTGTGGATTTGAAAAGTCGATATACGGAAGACCATGAGTGGTAAAGCCAGAAGCCATGATCATCACACCTTGATCGCGCAGAGGTGCAAGCCTGCGACCGAGTTCAAAGAGTTTGGCAGGATCCAGAGTGGGCATGGAAATTTGTAATACCGGAACGTCTGCATTCGGATACATCACCGTTAAGGGAACATAAGCGCCGTGGTCCAAACCCCGATCGGGTTGATGGGCGATCTCCTCATGGTCGGGCATGAGGGCACTTACTTCTGCAGCGAGTGCAGCAGCGCCCGGCGACTTGTATTGCACTTGGTAATACTTCTGCGGGAAACCGTAGAAGTCATAAAAGAGCGGCACACCCTGTTCGATCGCTCCAATGGTCAACGGCGCCGATTCCCAATGCGCACTCACTACCAAAATGGCTGAAGGCTTTCCGGAGCGCGCATCCATGTGATCGGTCCACGTGCGCAATTGGGTGGGCCAGTACGGATCATCGACGAGCGGCGGAGCGCCATGGCTGAGGTAGATCGCCGCCGCTCTCATGCTTCCTCCTGAAGTAGTTGAATCTTCAACTACCTTACCTGATCACCTCGGCGCCGTCCAAATGCCACCACTTGGTGCGTGGCGATGCCCGCAAGCAGCCCCCAGAAGGGTGAACCGAGTTGGAGGGGATGGATCCCGGAGACGGTGACGAGCAGAGTAATGAGCGCAGCTTCGCGATACTCCGGGTTTGCCATCGCCTCGTGTGCGCTATTGCCGATGGCCGGCAAAATACCTAGACCAGCAAGGGCTGCGAGTAGCGGCGCCGGGAGGGCACCGAAGAGACCGAGGAGCGTGGAACCGAGCAGTCCGACAATGACGTAAGCAATGCCGCAGACTACACCGGCGGTATATCGACGCGTCTTATCTGGCTCTGCATGGTCGCCCGCACCGATAGCTGCGGTGATAGCTGCAGAGTTCACCCCACTTCCCACAAATCCAGCGCCGGCAAGTGAAATCAAGCCACCGGTGACCAGCGAACGATTGATGGGCGCCTCGTATCCGTAAGAGGTCATAACGGCCATACCAGGGGCGTACTGCGAAGTAAGCGTGAGAAGAATAAGTGGGATCGCAAGCGTGATGAGCGCACTGACCGAGAAAGTGGGATTGACCCACTCAGGTTTCGCAAGTGCCACATGCAGATGAGGCGAGTGCACTTCGCGAAGTGCAAAAGCTACCGCAAGACCTGCGATAACACTTGCAATGACCGGAGCTCGCCAACCAAATCTACGGGCGACGAAGTATCCGGCCACCATTGCGATAACGATTCCAGGTTGATCCGGAAGCACTTTAAAAACTCCGACGCCAAATTCAAAGAGCACACCCGCAAGCATCGCCATAATGACGGGTGGCGGCGCGAGCATCAAAATCTTCTTGAAGATACCAGTGACGCCGATCAAGATGATGACCACTGCTGCAATGAAGTAAGCGCCTACGGCATCTTTTAATGAATGTTCAGCAAGACCCGTGAGTAAGAGTGCGATTGATGGTGTGGACCAGGCGCCGATCATCGGCATCCGCAATCTCAGCGAAAGATAAAGACCAAAGAGTCCCGACCCAATCCAGCACGACCAGAGCCAGGTAGCAGTTTGCGTATCGGTGAGATGACCAGCGTGCGCTGCTTGCACCAACATCGCCACCGGGCCGGTACACGAGATGAGAACAATCAAAAGTCCCGAAAGCAGCGCACTCCAGGAGAGTGCGCGGGGGAAATCGCGAACATTCGCGACGATGGCCTTAAGTACGGGCCGATCGACACTCCCCTGGTACATGCTCGAATCGTTACTCATTGCCATCCTCATAAAAGAGCCGCTCAAAGACTGCGCGTGCTCGCCGACTCTGCCGGCGCCACTCTTCCATGAGCGCTTCGCCTGAAGCAAAACCAAGCACCTGCGAGACCGCGCGTGCACTTTCGGCAGCTTTCGGCACTTCATCAGAGTGTCTAGCAGTTACCAACATGACTGCATTACGGATACGAGTTGCCAGTAACCACGCATCGGAGAGCGTCGCTGCATCGGCAATCGCCAGTAAATTTGCCGCCACCGCACGATTGAGTACTTCGAGAGTCCCGGTGATACGTAGCCGTGGATGCTTTCCTGCATATTTTAATTGCAAGTACTGAGCCATCCATTCGACATCGGATAAGCCGCCAGGACCTAGCTTGAGATGGAGCGACTTATCTGCACCTCTCGGCAAGCGTTCGGATTCCACACGAGCCTTCAGGCGACGCATCTCGCGAAAGTCATTCATTCCGATACCCGAGACGGGATATCTATAAAAATCGATGAGCGCTGTGAAACGTTCTCCGAGTTCTTTGTCGCCAGCAATGGGCCGGGCGCGGAGCAGCGCTTGTCGCTCCCACAGCAGGGCCTGCTCTGCGTAATAGTGCGCATAAGCCGAGAGAGACCGAACCAACGGACCTTGTTTTCCGTCGGGACGCAGATCGGGATCAATAATCAACGGTGGCTCAGGATTCGGAAGCGAGGTGAGCCGTCGCATCTCCCCCGCGATCCAATGCGCCGTATCGGTCCCCACCTTCTCATCGGTTCCTGGAAGGTACTCATGCACGAAGAGCACATCTGCATCACTCTGGTAACTCATCTCGTTTCCACCGAGACGACCAAGCGCGATAACAGAGAACTTTATGGTGAGCGGTCCGTGTTCCCTGATGTATGCGCGGCTCGCAGCGTCGCACGCTGCTTCTAAAGTGGCGCCCGCAACATCACTGAGCGCGTCACCCACTTCGGCAACCGAGAGCGTGCCAAGCAAGTCGGCTACTGCAGTACGAAAGAGTTCGCGCCGCCGTACCGCACGGACGGATTCAATGGCCTTATCACTTTCGTCTTGGCGACGAACGACTTTGAGTGATTCAAGAGTTAATTGCTCCACACCGCGGGGCGCTAGATCGCCATCGTCATCTAGCATGGCGGTCGCCTCTGGCGCCCGCAAGATGAGTTCAGATGCATAACGCGACGAGGAGAGCACCAGCGCAAGTCGTTGGGCGGTGGCTCCACTATCGCGCAACATCCGCAAATACCAAGGCGTATCACCGAGCGCATCCGAAACTTGTCTAAAGGCAAAGAGCCCGGCATCTGGATCGGGACCCTGGGTGAACCACTCCAACATCGCCGGAAGCAATTGACGTTGAATGGCAGCGCGGCGAGATACTCCTGATGTGAGCGCTTGAATATGCGCTAGGGCTCCTACTGGATCTCTATAACCGAGAGCTAAGAGTCGCGCTTGTGCAGCTTCTGGGGTGAGGCGTTGTTCATCTGCCGCTAACCGCGCCACTGCCGAGAGAAGCGGCCTAAAGAAGAGCTTCTCATGAATACTGCGGACCAGTGATCGTCGTTCGCGCCACTGCTGGAGGAGCTCAGCACTCGACTCGTACGCCATCGACCGAGCGATCCGCCTGAGGTCCCCCTCAGCTTCTGGAATGAGATGACTACGCTTGAGTTGGTTGAGTTGAATGCGATGTTCGAGCGTTCGCATCCAGCCATAGGCTTCAAGTAACGCAGCGCCGTCCTCGCGCCCTACATAACCAGCAGCACTCAGTGCACGCAGCGCCGACATGGTGCTCTGCACGCGAAGATCTTCGTCGGCCTTGCCGTGAACTAGTTGCAAAAGTTGAACTGCAAACTCCACATCACGCAAGCCGCCTACACCTAGTTTGAGATGTCGATCTGCATCCTTACTCGGAATATGCTCTTCTACACGTTTGCGCATCTTTCGGACGTCATCAACAAAGGTGGGCTTCTCTGCCACACTCCACGTACCGATAGAGGCCATGGCAATAAATCGAGCACCGACCTCCTTGCTACCAGCAGCGGTACGTGCCTTTAACAGCGCCTGAAATTCCCAAGGTTGCGCCCAGCGCTCGTAGTAAGCCGTGTGACTTTCAATGGTTCGCACGAGCGGACCATCTTTTCCTTCGGGACGTAATCCTGCGTCAACTTCCCAGAGCGAACCTTCGCTCGTGGTTTCGTGGCAGGCACGCATCACCTGAGTGGCCAGTTTGGTGGCATTGCGCAATTGCTCGCCATCAACATCGTCGGCAACGAAGATGACATCGACATCTGAAATGTAATTCAGCTCCCGCGCCCCACACTTACCCATCGCAATGATCGCTAGTTCAGTATCCGAAATTCCGGTCTCTTGGCGCGCAATGAGTAATGCGGCCTCAAGAGCTCGATCCGCCAAATCTGAGAGCGCCAGCGAGGTCGCTTCAAAACCGCGAGTACCTGTGAGATCAGCTGCCGCTATTTGAAGAAGTGCGCGCCGGTAATTTACGCGTAACGCATTAGCACTCTCCAACCACGTTGACGCCGGGAGGAAGAGTTGGGGCGCTGAAGCTAGATCTTCACCCAGCAGCAGGGTGATGTCTCCGGGGAAGCGAATGAGATGCTCTCCCAAAGAGGCGCTGGCCCCGAGAAGCGCAACGATGCGATCTGTCAGCAAAGCATCAACTAACAAAGTCTGTGCCACCGCCTGATCGGCCTCGATCAAACGCACAAGGAGTGCGAGCGCCTGGTCCGGATCTGCAGCATGTGAAAGGGCATCGGCAAAGACTTCTCGCGAAGGCAAGAGGCCCATCAAAATTTCGGCCTGGGTGGTATCTAGAAAACCGGAGCGCGCAAAGAATCCCCGCTCGGTGGCTCGCCTCTTCTCCATCACCAACCCAATCGGTTAAGCGCCTTAGGATCGCTCTGCCACTCTTTAGCAACCTTGACGTGTAAGTCAAGGAAAATCGGTGTTCCTAAATATGCCTCGATCGCATGGCGAGCTCGAGTGCCTACGTCTTTAAGGCGAGCCCCGCCCGTGCCAATCACGATCGACTTCTGACTCGGACGCTCTACATAAATGAAGGCGCGGACGTCGGTGATCTTCTTTCCGGACGTTCTTGGAACGATCTCCTCCACCATGACAGCGATGGAGTGTGGCAATTCATCACGGACGCCCTCAAGGGCCGCCTCACGAATTAACTCAGCCACCATAATGTCTTGTGGTTCGTCGGTGACTTCACCGTCGAGGTAGAGCATCCCACCTTCAGGCAAGGCGCCCGAGAGCACGTCAATAACTACTGCTAATTGCTCACCGGTGAGCGCCGATACGGGAACAATTTCGTCCCATTCGAACCCTGACTTCTTCGCCAATTCCGCAACTTCAATAAGCTTGCCTGGCAGCTCCGCCTTAGGAATGGTGTCGATCTTTGTCAGCAAAGCAATGCGTTTGGTTTTATAGGCAGCGGAGAGTTCATGACAAATAAATTGATCTCCCGTGCCGCACTCTTCGTTCGCTGGTAAACACATGGCAATAACTTCAACGTCGGCGTATGCAGCGCGCACGAGTTCATTGAGGCGCTCGCCCAAGAGTGTGCGCGGACGATGTATGCCCGGGGTATCAACGAGAATAATTTGTGAATCTTCAGTATTTACAATGCCGCGAATCGTGTGACGCGTAGTCTGTGGCTTGGATGAGGTAATCGCCACCTTGGTGCCCACAAGTGCATTAGTAAGGGTGGACTTCCCAGTGTTGGGTCTTCCAACTATCGCAACAAACCCGGAGCGCTTCACACTTGCTCGGCTTGGGGCGCAAATTCATTCATCGCAGTCAACGCACGGGCAGAGGCCGGCTCTCCCCAGATAGAGAACGCTTCGATTCCAGTTGCGCCACTCGAAATGGCCGCCGCGAGCGTGGCCTCGAGGGCGTCTAAAGTGAGTGAAGGAAGAACGACATTGGTGGCCGCATATGTACGGCCGGTGAGATCACGAACAGCAGCGCCCTGATTTCGTTCAAGGCGTACAGCCGTGCTCCTTGCCAGAGTACGAAGCTTCTCGTTCTCACTCATTCTCTTCACCTTCTTCACTGATCAGTCGTTCAACCAACACAGTACCAAGGCGCTTGCGTCGTCCGATCGGCCGCTCTGCGGTAAAACGAAGGCCACCGACTTCAACGTGGCTTCCGGGTAGCGGTACTCGACCCAGCTCTTTGGCCATGTATCCCCCGACAGAATCAACATCCGAAAGTTGTTCGTCAGTGAATTCCACATCGAACTCGCTTGCCAAATCTTCTAGATGAACTCGAGCAAAGACTCGAGCCTTATTTTCGCCCAACCATTCAACAGCGGAATCGTCAGTGTCGTACTCATCTTCGATCTCGCCCACGATCTCTTCAAGAATATCTTCGATGGTGATCAATCCAGCAGTGCCGCCGTACTCATCGATAACTACCACCATATGGATCTGTTGGCTCTGCATCTCTCGGAGAAGCTCATCAGCCGCTTTGCTCTCAGGAACGAAGGTAGCTGGTCGCATGGCTTCGCTTACCGGAACTTGAGAACCGTTCTGTTGATCGGCTTGCGCGCGCTTTGCTAGATCCTTGAGATAAACGATGCCAACAATGTCATCGACGCTCTCGCCAATAACAGGGATGCGCGAGAATCCTGAACGGAGCGCGAGTGAGAGCGCTTGGCGCACATTTCGATCGCTCTCGATCCACACCACTTCAGTCCGCGGAACCATGAGTTCACGTACAAATGTTTCGCCCAATTCAAAAACTGAATGGATCATTTCGTGCTCGTCTTCTTCCACGAGCCCACGTTCGCGCGCCTGATCGACTAGATCTTTAAGTTCTTCAGCGGAAGCAAAGGGACCTTCGCGGAATCCTTTTCCGGGGGTGATGGCGTTACCGATGCCAATAAGGATGCGCGTGACCGGACCCAGAATGAAGGCCAGCGCTACCGCAGCACTAGCTCCGGGACGTACCCAACTCTCAGGACGTTGCTTTCCTAGCGTTCGCGGTCCGACGCCCACCAAGACGTAAAGCACTACGAGCATGAGACCCACGGTGTAAGCCAAGGCAACTGTTTGGCTCACAATATGATCCAAGAAAATGAGAGCGACCAGAAGCGTGGCAGTGAGCTCGCATGCTTTGCGCACGAAGAGAATCACATTGAGGTATCGCGGAGCATCTGCCAAGACTCGCTTAACGGTGACGGCACCGCGTTGCTTTGCGTCGACCATCTCATCAACGCGATAGCGCGAGATTGAGGTAAGGGCCGCTTCGGTACCGGCCAAAAATCCGGCGAAAACTACAAAGAGCAGCGCCAGTACTACTTGGATCGGATTCATTAGAGCGCCCGCCACTCTGCGAGCAAGGCATTCTGTAAAGCGAACATGGTGACTTCTTCGTCTTCCTCAGCATGGTCATAGCCAAGGAGGTGCAAGATGCCATGAGTCGAGAGCAATTCAAGTTCTTGCTCTAGGTTCTGACCGGCTTGCTCTGCTTGCCGCTGTGCAAAAGCAGGGCAGAGCACCAGGTCACCCAAGATCGGCGCTTCGTCGTCAACGTTGCCAGAGAACGTATGTGGAGAGACTTCATCCATGGGAAAGGAGAGCACATCTGTTGCACCTGGCTCGTCCATCCATTGAACATGGAGTTTCGTCATCTGCTCCTCGTCGACAAAAACCACGGATAACTCGGCGTTTGGGTGTATGCCAAGGGCCAAGATCAAGAAATTAAAGAGGTCGGAGAGACGATCTGCGTCAATCTCGAACTCCGACTCGTTTGCCAGATCTATATTCAACGATCCACTCGCCTAGGTGAGGCATGGGTGGCATCCCAGCGACTGTACGCATCGACGATGTCGCCCACTAACTTATGGCGCACAACGTCTGCCGAGGTGAGCGACATGAATGCAACATCTTCGACACCATCAAGAATCTCGGTAACCACGCGCAGGCCCGATTGATTTCCATGCGGAAGATCAACTTGAGTGACGTCTCCAGTAACGACAATCTTGGAACCAAAGCCCAGGCGCGTAAGAAACATCTTCATCTGCTCGGGCGTGGTGTTCTGCGCTTCATCAAGAATAATGAATGCGTCATTCAGTGTGCGACCGCGCATGTAAGCAAGCGGCGCTACTTCAATAACACCGGACTGCATTAACTTAGGAATAGATTCGGGCTCGATCATGTCGTGAAGTGCGTCGTAGAGCGGACGTAGATATGGATCGATCTTCTCGTAAAGTGTTCCCGGCAAGAAACCCAGGCGCTCCCCGGCTTCAACCGCCGGGCGAGTAAGAATGATTCGGGAAACTTGTTTTGCTTGCAGCGCCTGAACGGCTTTCGCTACGGCAAGGTAAGTCTTACCGGTACCAGCAGGCCCAATACCAAAGACGATCGTGTTCTTATCGATGGCATCCACGTAATGCTTCTGATTGAGAGTCTTGGGTCGAATTGTTTTCCCACGGTTTGAAAGAATATTGAGCGAGAGTACTTCAGCGGGCTTTTCGTGAGGCTCATCGCGCAGCATCTTGATGGAACGAGCCACCGCTTCATCAGAGAGTGGTTGACCAGAACGAATGATCATGACCAGCTCGGAGATAAGTCTCTCAGCCATCGCGAGCTCGGGAGAGTCACCGGTAAGCATCATCTGATTACCCCGGACCAAGAACTCAATGGTCGGGAAAGCGTGCTCGATGACCTTCAGGAAAGAGTCACCTGCACCCAGCAGCGCGACCGAGGGCAGACTGGCAGGGATGCGGAGCGTAGAAGTTCGAGAATCCATTGATGCCATCTTACTTAGCCGGGTGGCCAGGCGAAATCTCGCCCAGCAAGGAGATGCCCGTGAGCGTGAAAGACGCTCTGCCCGACCCCTGCACCCGAGTTGAAGACCAGTCGAAAGTCCACTCCGGCGGCCACCTCTCCGGCCAGGGAGAGCAGCGCTAGGAGTGAGGCGCCATCTTCCCTGGTCAATTCCGAGACGTTTTCGTAGTGAGCTTTGGGGATGACCAGCAGGTGTGTGGGCGCTACTGGGGAGATGTCGTTGAATGCGATCGCCAATTCGTTACTTGCCACAATTTTTGCCGGAATCTCGCCCGCGACAATCTTGCAGAAGAGGCAATTTCTTTCCATCTCTACTCCTCTAAATTCTTAGCACTGGAATACCAATTGCGTCGTTGCAAGATGAGTGCAGCAGCGATCGCTCCTGCGTTCTTGGATCGCAAGACATGTGGCCCGAGATGAACTATCTGCGCACTTTCTGCGAGGGTCGCGATTTCGGCATCCGAGATGCCTCCTTCTGGCCCCACAACTATCAGCACTTCGCCCTCGCTAGGTAGATCAATGTGATCGATTCCAACACGCGCGCTCTCGTGCAGCACTACCACGGCAATAAATCGCGAAATAAGTTCCGGTAATTCTTTTGATGACACCATTTCGCCGATGCGAGGAACTAACGCGCGACGGGATTGCTTCGCTGATTCCTCTGCGACAACTTGCCACTTATCTCTCGCTTTGGCGATCTTTTCGCCATCCCATCGAGCAATAGAGTGATGAGCATTCCACGGAATAATTTCCTCGGCGCCCACCTCTGTAAGTAGTGCCACGGCATCAGTTGCCGCATCGCCTTTTGTGATTGCTTGAAGAACTGAAATTCCAGTATGCAAATCTTCTCCGCGACGCACGACCCGCACGCTGACCGGCGAGAGCGAGTCGACCGGACCTTCGACCCACGCACCGCGTTGATCGGCTACGCGGATCTCTTCACCCACGGCGATACGCAACACCTTTTCAGCGTGGCGTGATTCACTCGGAACGAGCGTGACTACCTCTTGCGTTACCGAGTCAGCAAAGAAGAGGGAGAGCATTAGCGGGTAAACGCATCCTTGATCTTCGACATGAACCCACTTTCAAGCGGCTCGTGCTCACCTGCCGGCATAACCTCATCGCGCTTTTGGGCAAGATTTCTGAGCAATTCAATTTGCTCAGCATCGAGCTTGCTAGGCGTAAGAACTTCTACGTGAACAACGAAGTCGCCACGCCCATGATGGCGCAAGCGACCCACACCTAGCCCGCGCAAAATAATCTGTTCTCCGCTTTGAATTCCAGGCTTGATATCAACCTCTTCCATGCCGTCAAGGGTCTCAACCTCGACAGTGGCACCGAGCGCGGCCGCTGTCATGGGAATTGAAATTGGCAGGTGGAGGTTTTCTCCCTCTCGCACAATTGACGGATGCGGGATAACCACCATTTCTACATAGAGATCACCAGCCGGCCCACCGCCTGGACCCACTTCGCCCCGACCATCAAGACGCAATCGCGATCCGGTCTCTACACCTGCTGGAATATGAATCTCGATCGTGCGACGTGATCGCACACGTCCATCTCCGGCACACTCGACGCAAGGAGAAATGATGGTGCTTCCATGGCCTTGGCAAGAGTTGCATGGCCGACTCGTCATCACTTGTCCGAGGAAAGATTTCACCACTTGCTGAACTTCACCGCGCCCACGACAAATATCGCAGATCTTGGTGGAGGTTCCTGGTTTACAGCCGGTGGCATCGCATTTTTCACAACCCACGGCGGTATCTACATGCAGTTCGTGATCAACACCAAAGACTGCATCGTGGAGATCGATCTCAACACGGATGAGCGCATCTTGTCCTCGACGCACTCGCGGCTTAGGTCCACGGGAACCACCGCCACCGAAGAAAGCATCCATCACATCGCCGAAACCAAAACCTCCGCCGCCAAAGCTGCTCCCGCCACCCATGTCGTAGTTCTGGCGCTTCTGTGGGTCGCTCAAAGTTTCATAGGCTTCGGTGACTTCTTTAAATTTGTCGTGCGTCGTGGGATCTGGATTCACATCCGGATGCAACTCTCGCGCCAACTTGCGATATGCGCGCTTGATCTCATCTGCGCTGGCCTCGCGTGCGACACCCAGCGTTACGTAATGATCGGCCACTCTATGAACCACTTTCCGTCAAGAAATGTCCCACGTACTGCGCTACTGCTCGGACAGATGCAATGCTGCCCGGGTAATCCATGCGCGTTGGTCCAAGGATTCCCATCGTTCCTACTGGTTCGCCCGCGCGACCGTACCCGGTTGCGACAAGCGATGTCCCTTGCAAACTATGTAATTCGTGTTCGTGTCCAATGCGTACCGTCATGCTCTCGGCCGCGTCTCCAAGAAGTCGAAGGAGCACTACTTGCTCTTCGAGCGCTTCGAGCACTGGGCGCACTGAATGCGTGAAATCCGTTCCGAGTCGTGCCAGGTTTGCCGTTCCCGAAAGCACAATCCGTTCTTCACTCTGTTCGATTGCCATTTCAAGAATGGTGGAAACCACAACACTGGAGAGAACCTGCTCTTCTTTGTCAGCTCGCGGCGCAACCGAAATCAACAGATCAGGAAGTTCGTTGAGTCGTTTCCCTACACAGAGCGCATTCACTCGGGCGCGCAATTCGCCAAGCAAGATGTCGGAGACTTCTTCTTTCGCATCAAGAATTCGTTGCTCAACGCGACCAGTATCAGTAATGAGCACGATCATGACTCGACGCGTACCGAGATTAACTAATTCAATATGACGCACTGTCGAGCGAGTAAGCGAAGGGTATTGCACCACCGCGACTTGGCGAGTGATCTGCGAGAGCAAGCGAACAGTGCGACCGATGACATCGTCGAGATCAACTGCGCCTTCAAGGAATGATTCGATGGCGCGTCGCTCGGCACCCGAAAGAGGTTTCACACCTGCAAGGCGATCTACGAAGAGTCGATACCCCTTGTCGGTAGGCACTCGGCCCGCGCTGGTATGAGGTTGCGTAATGAAACCTTCTTCTTCCAAGAGCGCCATGTCATTGCGGATAGTGGCCGGCGAAACTCCCAGCGCATGACGTTCGGCGAGGGACTTAGAGCCCACGGGCTCTTCGGTGGCGACGTAATCTTCCACAATGGCGCGAAGGACCTCGAGCTTTCTACTCATGGCACCTCCGCTCTCTCACGCGCCCACTCTTGGCACTGTCCGTATGTGAGTGCCAATTCTAGGTGGAAGTTAACCCCCGTGCGAGCCCACGGGCGCAGGTAGCTCGAGCGCCTCCCCGGCGTGGGCCACCACCCGCTCTTCGTGCGGATCTCCAAAGAGGTAGGCGGCGCCGCGACCCGAGACCTGCCAGACCCCGCCCTCCCAGACCACCGCCGTCATCTCATCTATTCCTAACGTGGGCACCTCCCACCATGGCTTTCCAGAGAGCGAACGAACTCGCGAGGCACCATGCATCCGATCAAAGTGCGGAATGACTTGAAGGTCACCAATTAATCCGAGACCAGGACGAGAGTGGCGCCCCAACGAACGAAACTCCACGAGATGCGAGCAGAAAGCCATCGCTCCCGCGCTACACCCCGCCAATGAGGCGCCATTTAAATAGGCACGCACAATGGCTTTCCAGAGCGCCGTCCCCTCCATGGCTTCTGCCAAGAGATAGGGATCCCCTCCGGAGAAGTAAATCAACGCCGCATTTTCCACCGCATCCAACGATGCGTCATCCACGTGAAGCGCATCTTCGCGATTTTGTACTGCTAAATACTTTTGCTCGATCCCGATTCTCGACGCGGCGCTGGCACCAAGGTTGCGCCAATAATCGCGTCGCTGCGCACTTTCGTGTCCAGCAGCCGTTGGGATCTGCACGTAATACTTTGCAAGATCCCCGCGAAGACGTTGACCAGATAAGACAAGAGATCGTTCGAAATCGAAAGATTCCGCTAGATACTCACCAGATCCGACCAGCGCCAACGCGCCTGCGGAACTCGCCATTGTGCGCTACGCGTTGATGGTGATGATCGCGACAGAGAGGAGCACCAGTACGACGAATGCGGGTATGGCCCCTTTAGTGTCTTTGGCGCGGAAGTGGAAGAAGATAGCCCCTGCCATAATCAGCCAGAGCCCGACGAATCCAAGCCATGCGAAGAGCGTGAGCTTGAAACCAATAAGGATGCCGAGCGCGCCGAGCGCCTCAAGTGCTCCAGTAAATCGACCAAGACCGTCGGGGACGTTCACCGCGCGAGTGCCTGCGAGTCCCTTCTCGTTGCCGCTGGCCTTCATGAGGCCAGAGAGCAAGAACATCAAGCAGAGAATCAGGGCGAGGATGAGATGAATAGTGTGAGAGGACATGTGAACACCGTACGGCATCACAGGCACGTTCCTCGGTGCACCCCTAAGATAGACACGCCATGATCAGTACTTTCGTCTCACATATTCTCGACCTCGTTGCCGCCGCCGGCCCGTGGGTCTACGTCATCGTGGCAGTAGCCGCAATAGCCGAAGGCGCGGCGTTTGTAGGACTCGTCTTTCCCGCCGAAACCACACTTATCGTGGCAGGGGCAGCTACCGCAACTGGACATTTGAAATTATCAATCCTCATACCCATTGCGATTTTAGGCGCCATTATCGGCGACTCCACTGGATATGAAATCGGACGCATACTCGGGCCCCGCTTGCGCACATCAAAGCCAGGCAGGCGAGTCTCAGAAGAGCATTGGAATAAGGCCGAAGAATTTCTACACAAGCACGGACCCTGGGCTGTTTTCCTCGGACGTTTCGTTGCGGTGATGCGCGCACTTGTCCCGGCAATCGCCGGCACCATGAGAATGAAATATGGCCGCTTCCTTCTGGGCAACGCACTCGGTGCAGCCATCTGGGCGCCAGCCGCGCTGATCATTGGGCGCATAGCCAGCGACAACCTTGCCAAAGTAGAGAAGATCATCTCTCGGATGGGCTACTCATTCTTTGCTCTGTTAATACTTGTGGTTACCTTCTTGATAATTAGACGTCGGAGAAGGCACGCAAAAGAGCGTCAGCAATCAACCGACCAGAGCGAGTAAGTACAACTCTTCCTAAGGCATATTGCCCAGGGTCAAGATTTCCATCTTCCAAAGCCTGCTCAGCGACGCTTTGAGAGACTGCGGAGAGCGGTAGGCCTGCCCTGGTCCTGATGCCCAACATCAACTCTTCAAATGCACGTTCGTCATCTGTGAGAATCTCACGGGCAAGAGCTGGTGAGGCTCCTTCTTGCAACTCTTTGATGTAGGCCGCAGGAAGTTTTCTATTCCACCACCGCACGCCATCTACATGGCTATGGGCCCCCGCGCCGAGTCCCCACCAATCGTTATTCATCCAATACATCTCGTTGTGTTTACAAGCACCGCCAGGCTTGGCCCAATTACTCACTTCGTACCACGAGAACCCAGCCGAAGTGAAGAGATCATCGGCGACTATGTATTTATCTGCGTTGAGATCTTCATCGGGCATCGCAAGTACTCCACGACGAACTTGCGCTCCAAGTTTGGTGCCCTCTTCAACGATGAGCGAATATGCGCTGATGTGGTCGATGGGGAGAGTGAGGAGCGAAAGCACGCTATCCCTCCACTCCTCGATCGTCTCCCCCGGCGTGCCATAAATTAAATCCACACTAATATGAGAAAACCCCGCGTCGCGTGCGGCTTGCACCACGACAGGAACTTGCTCGGGGTTGTGTGTGCGATCAAGCGTCTTGAGAACATGTGTAGTTGTGCTTTGTACCCCGAACGAGATGCGATTAATTCCAGCAGCACGCAATTCGCCGAGCGACCCTGCGGTAACGCTATCTGGATTAGCCTCAGTGGTGATTTCTACGTCATCACTGAGCCGAAAGTGCAGGCGCACCGCATTAAGAATTCGAGTGATCTCACTTGATGGAAGGAGCGTGGGAGTTCCACCTCCAAAGAAAATAGTTTCTACCTGCTGATCTCCCACAATCACGCGCGCCATGGCAATCTCGGCGATCAAAGCATCTACGTAACGCTTCTCGATAGATTCATCGCCGCCCAACTCGGCAATCGTGTACGTATTGAAATCACAGTAACCGCAGCGGCGGGAACAGAAAGGAATATGAATGTAGAGAGCAAAAGGTCTCTTACCGGCCGTCACTCCCGCGGGAAGCGATCCATCGCGCGGCACAGGTTCACCTACAGGCAAGTCCCCGGGCATAACTACTTCGCTATCCGCGCGATCCACTCGTGCCAAGCGGGCGAAAATGCAGAAGTTTCAGCAAGCAACACAAGTTGGGAGCGATCTCCACTCTTTGCGGCGAATGCATCTGAAATAGTGGCGGCTCGTTCGGGGCGAGACTCAATGACAATTTCATCACCGGAGCCCACGATTCCTTCTTCAATAATACGAAGGTAAGCACCCGGACGACCAGCCTCTGTGAATTCCTTGACCAAACCAGGGCGTTGCCAAAAACCAGCAAAGACGGTGCATGGGATGCGCGGCTCAGCGACTTCCAAGAGCGCTGATCCAATACGCCACCGCTCACCGATAAGAGCGCCGGTGACATCCACGCCTTCCGTGGTGAGATTTTCTCCGAAGCGCCCGTTGCCGATCTGAATTCCGAGTTCGTTCTCCCACCAGTCGCCATCTTCACGGGCATACGCATAGACCGCTTTATCGCGACCGCCATGTGCCTTCACATCAAGAACGGCATCGCCTTCGACATGATCATTTGCCACAAGAATTCGGTGCTCAACAGGACGCTTATCTATTCCGGTGCGGCCCACAGAACCGGTCCACTCCCCCTCGTGCACGACTGCTGCAATATTTACCGAGAGGAGGCGCTTCATTTCTTCGTTTTCTCTTTCACATCTGCATCGGTAGAGAGCGCCGCAATGAAGGCTTCTTGTGGAACTTCTACACGTCCCACCATCTTCATTCTCTTCTTACCTTCCTTCTGCTTTTCCAGAAGTTTGCGTTTACGAGAAATGTCACCGCCGTAGCACTTAGCAAGAACGTCTTTACGAATAGCTCGAATGCTTTCGCGGGCAATGACACGCGAACCAATGGCCGCCTGAATAGGAACCTCGAATTGTTGCCGCGGAATGAGTTCACGCAATTTTTGCGTCATCATCACACCGTAGGCGTAGGCCTTATCTTTGTGCACAATTGCGCTAAACGCGTCGACTGCTTCACCTTGGAGCAAAATATCGACCTTCACAAGATCGCCATCTTCCTCACCGGTGGGTTCGTAATCGAGAGATGCATACCCGCGAGTACGTGACTTTAAGTTATCGAAGAAGTCGAAGACGATCTCTGCCAACGGTAGCGAGTAGCGAATTTCAATACGATCTTCGGAGAGGTAATCCATTCCCATCAAAGAACCGCGACGTTGTTGGCAGAGTTCCATGATGGTTCCAATGAACTCGCTCGGCGCCAAAATGGTGGCGCGCACAACTGGCTCAAAGACTTGCCCAATCTTTCCGGTGGGAAATTCGCTGGGGTTGGTCACGCGGATCTCTTTGCCATCTTCCATGATGACTCGGTAGACCACGTTGGGTGCGGTAGAGATGAGATCAAGCCCGGCTTCGCGCTCAAGGCGCTCACGCACAATCTCTAAGTGGAGCAAGCCCAGGAAGCCGCAGCGAAAGCCAAAACCAAGTGCAGCCGAAGTCTCTGGTTCATAGACCAACGCAGCATCGTTGAGTTGGAGCTTGTCGAGCGCCTCACGCAATTGCGTGTAATCCGCGCCATCCATTGGGTAGAGCCCGGAGAAAACCATAGGGCGAGGGTCTTTATATCCGCCGAGTGCCACAGTGGCCGGACGAATTGCGTTTGTGACCGTGTCACCCACACGTGATTGGCGCACATCCTTCACGCCCGTAATCAAGTAACCCACTTCGCCGACGCCAAGGCCTTTACCAGCGATCGGCTCAGGAGAGATGACACCCACTTCTAACATCTCGTGGCGTACACCTGTCGAGAACATCATGATTTGATCGCGGCCGGAGAGATGACCATCGATCACGCGAACGTAGGTGACCACGCCCCGATAAGTGTCGTAAACCGAATCGAAGATCATGGCTCGCGCGGGTGCATCTGCATCACCTTGTGGCGAAGGAATTTGCAACACAATCTGATCGAGCAATTCTTCAACGCCGATTCCGGTCTTGCCAGAGACGCGAAGACAATCACTAGGATCGCAACCAATCAGACGAGCTAACTCGTCGGCATACTTATCAGGTTGGGCTGCCGGTAAATCGATTTTATTCAACACGGGAATAATGGTGAGGTTGTTTTCCATTGCCAAGTAGAGGTTGGCAAGTGTTTGAGCTTCAATTCCTTGGGCCGCATCAACTAAGAGCACGGCGCCTTCACACGCTGCCAGCGAGCGCGATACTTCGTAAGTGAAGTCGACGTGGCCAGGAGTGTCGATCATGTTCAAGATATAGGGCTTGCCGTCGAGACCAGAACGCCAAGGCAGACGCACAGCTTGGCTCTTAATGGTGATGCCGCGCTCACGTTCGATATCCATGCGATCGAGATATTGGGCGCGCATGTTGCGTGCTTCAACTACGCCAGTGATTCCGAGCATGCGATCAGCAAGCGTAGATTTACCGTGATCGATGTGCGCGATGATGCAAAAGTTGCGGATGCTTTCCGGCGGAGTTTGCGACGGAAGAAATGCTTCGTTTAACGGGAGCGCAGGCATCGGAGCCTCGCGAGGGGGTTAAAGCGCAGCGGCGCGCTTAGCCATCGCCGACTTTTTGTTGGCGGCTTGATTGGCGTGAATGACACCCTTGGTCACAGCCACATCAAGCTGGCGAGATGCATGGCGGAGAGCTTCGGTGGTTGCGCTCTTATCGCCGGCCTCAGCAGTGTCACGGAAGCGACGCACAGCGGTCTTGAGCGAGGACTTCGCGGCCTTGTTGCGTTCGCGTGCCTTCTCGTTCGTCTTGATCCGCTTGATCTGCGACTTGATATTCGCCACTGAATGCTTCCTTTGCTTCTACTACCTCTGAGGACTGATCTGCTCTAAGTGAGCCTCCAGAGAGTACCAGCGAGCGCGGGAAGCGCCCAAACCGGGGGGTGTTTCCGAGCGTAAACCGGTCAGGTGCGGGTCCGGGCGATGGCGATGACCGCACGCTCCAGGGCGAATATGGGGTCCGCTCCCCCGCCTTTGACCGCTCCGTCAGCGCGGGCCACCTCGGTGATAGCCGCAGCGATCCCCGCTCCGGTCCAACCGGGAAGTTGGCGGCGAGCCTTATCGATCTGCCAGGGCGCCATCCCTAACTCGCCGGCCAATTCAGCAGAGCGCAGGGAGCGCGGTGCGCTACCGACGCGCGCCAAGGTGCGTAGCGCTCCAGCGAGAGCGCTGGTGATCATGACTGGATCTGTTCCCGTATCGAGGGCATGTCGCAACGTAGCGAGGGCATCCCCTGCTCGCCCCTCAAGGAGGGCATCGGTGACATCGAAGCCGGTCGCTTCGATACGGCCGCCATGAAAACGCTCGACAGCTTCTACGGTGATCTCCCCCGCGGTATCAGCGATGAGCTGGCTCAAACTATTAGCCAACTCTCGAAGATCCGAACCGATCGCATCGACAAGTGCCTTGGCGGCATCGGGTGAGATCTTGCGTCCTCGTGAAAGCGCTTCAGTCCGGAGGAATTGAATCTTGTCGCTATCGCGCTTCATCGCTTCGCAGGGAGTCTCTCGCGCACCTGCTTTGCGAAGCGCCTCTAACAGCGCTTTACCTTTCACTCCCCCTTTGTGGAGGGCGATGACAGTAATAGTGGGATCGGGGTCCGCGATGTAAGCCAGCAGCGCAGGATTCATCTCGCTATCGAGATCTTGCAAGTTGCGAATGACTACGGCGCGCGCTTCACCAAAGAGCGAGGGGGCGAAGAGATCGCCAAAGCGTGCATCATCGATTTCGCCGGCTTCGACGCTCTCCACGACAAGATCATTGGATTGCGCTTTAAGCGCGGCTGTTGTGGTTTCTACTACTCGATCAGCCAACAGTGTCTCTGGCCCGTAGGCGAGAAAGAGTTGGCTATTCATACGGGTAAGCCTAGCCCGCGCGGCGCCAAATAGTGCGCCTCGGTTTCACGACGGCCAACGGGGAGACCACCGCGACCGAACCATCCCGATCTGTCCGAAAGAGGCGAGCGTGCGCGAAGAGGTGGAGCGTGAGTGGCGCCGGGTGATGGTAGGGATTGCCCTTTCCGACACTGACTAACGCAAAGAGCGGATGGAGATAAGCGGCAAGCAGTGGGCTCTGTTTTGCCGAACCGTGGTGTGCCACCTTGAGTACATCGACATTGCGCGCTGGGATTTCACGATGACGGAGCAAGAAGGAAAGCAACTCTTCCTGCGCAGGAGCCTCCATGTCGGCTGCAAGAAAGATGCGAATACCTTTGATCGAGACGAGTAGCGCAACGCTGGAATTATTTGGCGCAGATTCTCCGATGATGCGTTGTGGCCAGAGCGGAGATATCTCCAACTCGCCAATGCGTACCGTGCGACCTACCGGAGCGCGTTTCATACGAATAATCTGCGACCACTTGCGCACCCGTGCGACTTCATACGGCGGATCATCTAGCGGTGAGCTCCATATTTCATCGACTCTCCGTCCACGAAGAACTCCCGGGAGACCTTCCACGTGATCTGCATGGTCGTGCGTGAGCAGCAGGAGCGCGATGTGATTGACCCCCACATTTCGCAAACACCGATCGATAGCGATCGGGTCGGGTCCCGTATCAACGACTACAAATTTTCCGCCACCACCGTTAAGGACAAGCGCATCCCCTTGCCCCACATCACACATCACCATGACCCAATTACTCGGCGGCCATCCTGTCGGCACATAGGCGGAGACAATGAGCACTACAAGAATCGTGACCAGTGAGATGCGAGCGGTCCGAGCATGCACTTTGAAGAGTAAGACCATGAGAACAAGCAGGAGAACGAAGAGTGCAATAGCGATGGCAGACGAACCCCACGGCAAAGATGCAAAAGGTAGCGCCGCACAGTGGTGTGCGATCCAGGAGATACACCCGGTGGGTATGCAAGCACACCAGGCAATAAAGGAAGCCAGCGGAAGCCAGAGAACCGAGAGCACTGCCGCGAGTAAACCCAGCAGCGTCGCCGGCGCTACCAACGGCGCTGCTACACAATTAGCCAGCACACCGATGATTGAGAGATTTCCCGAGAGCGCCAGGATGAGCGGAGCACACATGAGCTGTGCGGCAATCGGAATCGCTAATGCATGCGCTAGCCACGAAGGCATCCGTCGCGAAAACCGCAACGCCAACCCAGGCGCAATCAGGAGCAGACCCGCAGTGGCAGCGACCGAGAGTGCAAAACCAAAAGTGAGCCCTTGCCACGGATCGATGAGAAGTAAGAAGAAGATTGCTGCAGCCAGTGCCGGAAGTGCGGCGCGCTTCACTCCGCGGCCGTAAGCCACCAACATGACTACAGCCATGGCACCAGCCCGCATCACCGAGGGCTGCGGGCGAACCAACACCACAAAGAAAGCAAGCACGAGGGCGACTACTGCAATGGTGATCCATCTCGGGGAGCGCACCCACTTCATCACAAAGAGAATTAATGCCGAAAGAATCGCTAGGTTTGCCCCACTCACGGCAGTGAGATGAGTGAGACCTGTGGTTTTCATGTCTGCAGTGAGCCGAGCATCAACTTGCGAGGTGTCACCCAACACCAATCCCGGAAGTAAGCCCGCGACATCCGGCGAGCGATGATCTACTGCGTCGCGCATTCCACGGCGGATCTTCATCGCCGAAGATTGCAGATGCGATGGACTTCCAATGCGCTCCACCGCACCGATTGAAATCAACGTGCCAGCACTCGCGCCGTGAGGGGCGATCACCCGAGCGGAGAATCGCACTCTCTCGCTAGGTGTGTAATCACCATGTGGAGTCACGAGTGAGACAGGGACGCGCAAGTGCAGACGAGAACCGCCAACTTCACAGATCTCTAATCGCGCGGGAGTGCGAAAACTCTCCCCTAGCACTGAGCCAAACTTTTGCGACCGCGCAACTGGATCACCTGTGACAACTACCTCAACATTTACACGCTTACCCACGTATCTCTCTAACTCATGCAACGGGAGCGTGCGTAAATACATCAGCACTGCACCAAAGAGCACTACAGAGAGGAGTGCAACACGAAATGTGCGGGGCCCGCGAGCGGCGGTGATGAGCAACGAGACCAGCGCGGCTATGAGAAGTGGAATGAAACCGAAACTGTGAGAAAGAAGCACCCCCGACCAGATTCCGAGCGCGAGGGCAAGTAAACGTAAGTCGCCCCATGAGGCGACGAGATTTCTAAAGTCGGATAAGTGATTTGAGATCAGCAAATTTCGCATCGCCCACGCCACTGACATCTCGCAGTTGATCAATCGACGTAAAACGACCATGAGCTTTGCGCCATGCCACAATCCGCCCCGCTAGGACCGGACCTACACCAGGTAACGCATCGAGTTCACTAGAGCTTGCATGATTCAAACTCAGCAAGCCCCCGTTACTTCCAGAGAGCGTGACACCTACCAAAATCTGTGTTCCATCCGTGAGTACTTCGGCGCGATTGATTGAGGAGAGATCAACGCCAGGCAGCGCGCCTCCAGCAGCGAGGAGCGCGTCTTCTGCCCGAGCACCTGCACTTAAGTGATACACACCAGGGTGTAGAACTTTTCCCGAGACATCTACTACTAATTCTGCGGGAATTTCTGTGGCCATTTCTGTCGACGTTAACCCCGCAAGAGACTCACTCGATATCTGCGGACGTGTTGAGGGTGCGCTTACTACTTCAGGTGACCCAGAGAAGAAGAGCCAGGCCGCAAAGAGCAACGCAAAGAAGAGAATGACCGCTAGGCCCACCAGATTGCGCGGAGAAAGGGCGATCCGTTCGCGCAGCGTCGGCGCATACGTTTCCTCCTCACTCACCTCCAGTAAGGAAGCGTCACTTGCGGAGGGCAGACGTAAGAGAAGTGCAGGCATGGCGGGAGATTACTTTGCAGAGCTCTTGAGAGTTCCGATCGGAGGAATCGATGTGGAAGGGCGCCCCGGTCGATAACTCAGGGTGAGGGCAGGATTGTTACAGGCAACTTCCGGAGGCGCGTTCAGCCGCCGCGGCCATGTGATCAATATCAGCCGCTGCCTTCTTGATGGCCGCCGGTCCCGACTTCTGCACATCATTGAGATCGGCGATAACGGCCTTGAGCGATTCATCAACTTTCTTCACGTCATTAGCCAAAATGCCATCGGTAATCTTCAAATCAGCAAGGCGCCTCTCTTGATCGGCCAAGTCTGCTCGCTTAGCAGCGAAGGAGGAGAGATCGAGTTTGGAAAGGCCGTCATTAATTGTGGTCAGATCATCCAAGACAAATCCCAAAATGTCTGCCATCCGCGAACAATCCGCTTTCATGATAGCGGGGTCTGCTTTGCCCGAACAACCGGTGAGCGCGGAAGCAATAAGAAGTGTCGATGCGATGGCTAGCGAAACGAAACGACGATTCATTACTGCTCCCTTACTTGATTCTGTGCGCTAGATACGTGGTGAAATTACAACAGCGATCATGCCAGGTCCAGTATGCGCGCCGACAACCGCACCAACTTCGCTCACAATCACTTCAGAAACTAAACCATCCTCAGCAAGGCCGCCTTGGATCAAATCAGAAACGGTGTGCGCCAAATCCAGCGCACCTAGATGATGGATCGCAAGATCCACTGAACGACCACGCGCTGCCGCGATGGCCAACTCCACAATGCGCTCAATCGCCTTGGAACTGGTGCGTACCTTTTCGAAAGCAACGATCTCGCCATCTTCCATGGTGAGGATAGGGCGAATGGCGAGCGCGCTTGCAATGAGCGCCCTGCCTCGTGAGATACGCCCGCTGCGGCGCAGTTGTTCGAGTGTGGCAACGGTGAAGTAGGAGACTGTGGCATGTGCACGTGTCGTGGCAATCTGCGCGATCTCGCTTGCATCCAATTCTTCTTCAGCAGCATGTGCTGCAGAAATTGCCGCGAATCCCAGGCCCATAGCAAGCGATTTTGAATCCACTACATGTACAGGAATTGGCGCTTGTGATGCCGCGACCAATGCGGAGTCATACGTCCCGGAAATTGCTTTAGACAAGTGAATGCTCACTACAGCCTCGTAACCTGAGGCAGCTGCCCGTCGGTAGGTCTCGAGAAATCTTTCGGGAGTGGGCTTTGATGTCGTTGCCATTACTCCTTGGCGAAGCGCGGTCAGGATCGCCTCAGCGCCTTCGCCACCCTCTTCATACGATTTATCACCGATAAGAACTTGGAGGGGAACAATTTCTATCCCAAGTTTGGACGCATAATCGGCAGGGATATATGCCGTGGAGTCAGCAACGATCAGAGTGCGCATCTGAAATCAGATCACGATGTTAACGAGCTTCGGTGGCCGAACAATGATGTTCTTGATGGCTGCATCACCAATGCTCTTCTTCACTTCGTCTGCCGCCATAGCGAGGGCATGCAGGTCAGCTTCGCTGATATCTGGAGAGACTTCAAGGCGTTCGCGAATCTTCCCGTTCACCTGCACCACGCATGTCACTGAATCTTGTACGAGCAGCGCTGGATCTACCACTGGCCAACCTGCAAGTGCCACCGTGGGTTGATGTCCGAGTCGATCCCACATCTCTTCTGCGGTGTAGGGAGCCACGAGCGACAAGATGATGGCAACAGTTTCGGCAGCTTCTCGTGAAGCTGGATCTGCTGGACCGGCGCCTGAGTCAATCGCCTTGCGAGTGGCATTGACGAGTTCCATAACGCGAGCAACTGCAACGTTGAACTTAAAGGTCTCGACTGCTTGCGCTGCTTCGTGCAGCGTTTTGTGCGTGACCTTGCGGAGCGCAATATCGCCCTGGGTGAAGTCCACACCGACGGGACTGGTGATATCTCCGGAGAGACGCCAGGCGCGGGCTAAGAACTTCGCCGAACCGCCGGGTGAGACTTCGGCCCAATCGACATCATCTTCTGGCGGACCAGAGAAGACCATCGAGAGACGAATCGCATCGACACCATGAACCGCAAGTTCATCGGAGAGCCGGACAAGGTTGCCGCGGCTCTTACTCATCGCAGAACCATCCATCACGACCATGCCCTGATTGAGCAAACGGCTGAATGGTTCATCAAAATCGAGCATTCCTAGATCGTGCAACACCTTGGTGAAGAAACGGCTGTAGAGCAGGTGCAGAATCGCATGTGTGACGCCGCCGACATATTGATCAACCGGCATCCAGGTTTTCACTGCTTCTAAATCGAAGGGCACATCGTCGCGCGTATTGCTGGTGTAACGAAGGAAGTACCAGGATGAATCGACGAAGGTATCCATGGTGTCGGTATCGCGCTGCGCATCGCCGCCACACGTGGGGCACTTCACTTCTACCCAATCGCGAGCGCCACCTAGAGGTGATGTTCCCTTGGGTTTGAGATCTAATCCCTTGGCATCGGGCAGAAGTACTGGCAAGTTTTCATCAGCGACCTCACCGCACTTAGGACAGTGAATGATCGGAATTGGAGTTCCCCAATATCGTTGACGAGAAATCAGCCAATCGCGCAGACGGTAATTCTTTGCACTCTTACCGAGGTTCTTACTCTCAAGTTGCGCGGTGATCTTGGCAATCGCTTCGACCTTCGAAAGACCATTGAGGTCGCCAGAATTAACCAGCACGCCATCGCCGGCAGTAGCAATACCGCTCTCGTTGGGATCTGAATCTTCACTCGCCACCACAATGCGTACGGGAAGCTTCATTTCACGGGCAAAATCTAAGTCGCGTTGATCGTGCGCCGGAACTGCCATGATCGCGCCGTGACCGTAATCAGCAAGCACGTAATCACTCGCCCAGATCGGCAACTTCTCACCGTTCACCGGATTGATGGCATAGCGCTCCAGGAAGACACCGGTCTTAGGGCGATCGGTGGAGAGACGATCAACTTCACTCGTTTGTTTTACGGTAACTAAGTAATCATCGAATGCTTGTTTTGCCGGTGAATCAGCAGCGAGTTCTGCGGCAAGATCTCCGTCTGCTGCAACTACGAAAAAGGTAGCGCCGTAAAGCGTGTCGGGCCGCGTGGTGTAAATCGTGACCGGATCTTTACGTCCTTCGATTTGAAAGACCACATCGGCGCCAGCAGAGCGTCCCACCCAGTTGCGTTGCATGGTGAGCACTTTCTCCGGCCACTTGCCTTCGAGTTGTTCCATGTCATCAAGGAGACGATCGGCGTAATCAGTGATCTTGAAATACCACTGGGTCAGCTTCTTCTTCGTTACCGGTGTATCGCAACGCTCACACTCACCGCCGACTACTTGCTCGTTAGCAAGCACTGTTTGGCATGAAGGACACCAATTCACTGCGGAAGCTTTGCGGTAAGCAAGACCCTTCTTAAACATTTGAATGAAGAGCCACTGATTCCACTTGTAATACTCAGGGTCACAAGTGTTGAGTACGCGATCCCAATCGAAAGAACATGCATAACGTCGCATCGAAGCTTTTTGCACCGCGATGTTTTCATACGTCCAGATCGCTGGTGATTCATTCCGCTTGATGGCCGCATTCTCGGCAGGTAGACCGAAGGCATCCCAGCCGATCGGGTGCATCACATTGAAACCGCGTTGCACCCAGTAACGGGCGACGACATCGCCGAGCGCATACGCCTCGGCATGGCCCATATGAAGGTCTCCGGAGGGATAAGGGAACATGTCGAGCACGTACTTCTTCGGCCGCGGATCATCTGCTCGCCCCGACCGGAAGGGGGCGATCTCATCCCAGACGGGGAGCCACTTCTCTTGGACCCCGTGGACGTCGTAACCCTCGCGCTTGGCTGGCTCTAAATTCTCACTCATCAGGGTTCAAAGAGTACCCGCCAGGAAAGCCCGGTGAGATCCTCGCTGATCCCCCAGAGCGCTCCTGCTAAGCGTGGGTCGTAGGCAATATCACGCGCTCTGACCAATTTCGGGTGGCCGCGCAACTCCCCGAGGCCATCGGGTCCGAGGTATGCCCCGCCCGGGATCGAGGGCAAGATCGCAGCCGCTAGCGTCGGGAGCGCACCCATGAGCGCAGATTGTGCAAGGGCTTTGTTTACGAGAGAGGTTGCCGAGGCCGCGAAACCCTGACCCTTCATCTCCGGGGCGACCATCTGCAAATTGGTATTGGACCAACCGGGGTGAGCTGCGAGCGCGGTAATTCCCCAGCCGCCAGTATCGCTTCGACGTTGCAACTCATGAGTGAAGAGCAGGTTGGCTAACTTGCTCCGACCATATGTCTTCCAGGCGTTGTACTTAAGCGCGTCGTCGCCCTTCATCCACATCTGCTCTTTAAGTCGACTCTGATCGAAGTCGGCCATCCGATGAGCCATGCTTGCCACGGAAACAACGCGTGCACCTCGGAGCTTTTGGAGCAAGCGCGCCGCGAGTGCGAAGTGACCTAAATGGTTTGTTCCCATCTGCAATTCAAATCCATCAACAGTGTGACGAAGCGGGGTCGCCATCACACCAGCATTTAATATCAGCGCATCTAAATGATCCCAGGTGATTTCGCGCGCAAATGTTTCAATCGATGCAAGGTTTGCAAGATCAAGTTCAGCAACAAGAACATTGCCACGAATTTTGGATGCGGCGACTTCTGCCTTTGCAAGGTTACGACTCGCCATCACTACTTCAGCGCCGTGACTTGCAAGCGCACGCACCGTTTCAAATCCCAAACCAGAATTTCCCCCAGTGACGAGGTAACGCTTGCCGTGGAGATCTGGGATCGCTCTGGCATCCCAATGACGCGGGATAGGAGAGATGACTGCCATTTTGGCTCCTTAGAAGTACCGAAGAAACCACTCTTTGAGTGGAGCTGAGGGGACTTGAACCCCTGACCCCCTGCATGCCATGCAGGTGCGCTACCAGCTGCGCCACAGCCCCGGAATCGCCAACATAGCCGATGTACGCATTAATACCAATTCAGCCGAATGCCTTTTTTTCCGTGCAGGCGAACCCGAGGTGGGCCTGAGAGTGGGGCTGAGAGTGGGGCTGAGAGTGGGGCTGAGAGTGGGGCTGAGAGTGGGGCTGAGAGTGGGGCTAGGAGTGCGAAGGCCCAGACTCCTCGCCGAGTACCGGCTCAGGCAGGGTGCCCGCGTTATGTTCCACGAGGCGCCAGCCCCGTGAACCGTCAGGTCGATCGACCTCTTCGAGGACTGACCACGAACAATTCGCCAGGCCCCCGATGGCGCCCCAGGCATCAGGCGGTAGATCGAGCAGGGTGGCGATCACACAACGGGCCGTGCCGCCATGGGTGACTGCGATCAACGTCTCATCGTCGGGCACCGATTGCAGAGCTTTCTCAATCGTGGCCACTGCGCGCGCGGCTACTTCACTGCGTCGCTCCCCCGTATCGCCAGCAACGACATCTTCACTATTGACCCATCGAGCAAAATTCTCGCCATCAGTGCTACGAATATCTGCCCCTGTGCGACCTTCCCACTGCCCACCATGCGTCTCTCGAATACCTGGTTCTATCGCGGCAGTCAGCCCGGTTAATGCAAGTAACGGGGCGGCAGTAGCCTGCGCGCGTCCGAGATCGCTACAGATAATAGAGTGCGGAGCAAAAGAAGCGAGCAGTGAAGCAGCGCGAGCTGCTTGCGCTACGCCAGTCTCGTCAAGAGGAATATCGGTATGGCCTTGAAAACGATTCTCCAGATTCCATGCGGTACGACCGTGACGCCAGAGCAGTAACTTACGCGCCACTCGAGATGCCTAATTCAGCAAGATCTAACCGTGGGCAATCTTTCCAGAGGCGTTCTAAGTCGTAGTAGGCGCGCTCTTCAAAGTGCATCACGTGAATGATCATGTCGCCGTAATCCAGCAGCACCCACCGTCCTTCACGAGCACCCTCGCGACGAATCGCTTTCTCGCCGATTTCTAGGAGTTTGCGTTCCATCTCGTCGATGATGGCGTTGACCTGTGGTTCGTTATTGCCGCTGGCAATGACAAAGATGTCAGCGAGCGCAAAATGTTCGGAAACATCGAGTGCGATAACTTCGGTGGCGATCTTGTCGAGTGCGGCCGCTACTGCGACTTTGGCGCTATTACGCGCTACTGAGGTGGCTGTCATGAGGAGATCAGTCTCCCACATAAAGCGAGTGCTGATGAATGTAGTGCAGAACAGCGGGATTTAAGCCTGGCGGAACGCGTCCGGCGTTGAGTTCGGCACGAATCTCAGTTGCTGAGAGCGAGCTCTCTGGCATATCCACACGATTGATGCGCAGTGGATGCACAAGCGGCGCCCCGGGATGCAATTCATGGCCGGGGCGGGCAACCGCCAGAATTTCCACGAGTTCCGAGAGTTGATCGGCGCGATGCCAGGTATGAAAATTTGCTACTGAGTCTGCACCTAGTACGAGGGAGATTTTCCACTCGGGATGTTCCCTCAAAAGTTCGTGCACCGTATCGATGGTGTACGTCGGCCCATCGCGTTGAATTTCGATATCGGAAATCTCTACATCGGCGTGCGCCCCGAGTGCCAAGCGACACATTTCAAGTCGATCTTTCGCGGAGGCAATCACTTCACTCTTCTGCCAAGGATCACCCGCGGGAAGAACGAGGACTAAATCTACGAGGTCAGTATCAAGGACCGCATCAATGATGGCTCGATGCGTGTGATGCACAGGGTCGAAGGTGCCGCCAAAGAGCGCGACATGGCGCGTGACGAGCGCGTTCTCCGCACTCATACGGATTACTTATCTACCGGTTTACTTATCTACGTCTTGGCGTAAAACGACGTAGAGACCGAAGGCGAGAGCGCCAAAAGCCACGACGCCAAAGGCAACCGAGGGGGCCGACATCTGACGCTTAGCTTCTTCTGCAAGGAGATGGAACATGGGCGTCAGTCTAGCCAGGGATTAGCCCCGGATTTGTCCCTCGCCACTCACGATCCATGTGGTGCTGGTCATTTCCGTGAGCCCCATCGGGCCACGGGCATGCAATTTCTGGGTGGAGATCCCAATTTCAGCGCCAAAACCGAACTCTTCACCGTCGGTGAAGCGGGTCGAGGCGTTGATCATGATGGCCGCGCTATCAAGGGTTGCCACGAACCGTTGGGCAGTTACGGCGGACTCAGTAACGATCGCTTCCGTGTGTTGGGTGCCGTGGGTGCGGATATGTTCCACGGCTTCATCGAGAGAAGAAACCACCCGGGCTGCAATCTCGAGAGCGCCGTATTCGATATCCCAATCGTCAGCCTCGGCCGCCACCACGTGTGAGTCACATGCCAGAAATGCCGCGTCGCCATGAATAGTGACGCCGGATGCGATGAGTTCGGAAGTGATGCGCGGCAGGAAGGCGCTCGCTATCTTTTCGTGCACCAGGAGAGTCTCCGCAGCATTGCAGACACTTGGTCGATGCACCTTTGAGTTGACCACGATGGCGACTGCTTTTTCGAGATCAGCAAACTCATCGACATAGACATGGCAATTTCCGACACCGGTTTCGATGACTGGGACAGTGCTCTCTTCAACCACTCGACGAATAAGGCTCGCTCCCCCACGTGGAATCACTAAGTCAACTAGTCCGCGGGCAGTGAGTAAGTCTTTCACGGTGGCATGATCTTCAGAAGGTACGAGCTGTACGACATCTGCTGGTAGCGAAGTGGTCGCAAGCGCTGCGCGCATCACCTCTACCAAAATGGCATTGCTCTTGGACGCCGACGAAGATCCACGCAGCAGGACAGCGCTACCAGACTTCAAGGTAATACCTGCCGCATCGACAGTGACGTTGGGACGAGCCTCGTAGATCATGCCGACTACACCAAAAGGCACGCGCACTTGGCGAATCTTCAAACCATTAGCCATGGTGTTATCGCGAATCACTTCGCCAATCGGATCTGCAAGGCTGGCGACCTGGCGCAATCCATTCGCCATCGAAGTGACGCGAGCAGAAGTAAGAGTGAGGCGATCGAGGTATTGCCCAGTGCTATCCGCGCTCGCCGCGGCGGCTACATCGAGAACATTGGCGGCCAGGATTTCAGCGGTGCGCGCCTCTAATGCGTCAGCCATCGCTAGCAGGGCCGCGTCCTTCTCTGCTCGGGTGGCTACTGCCAGGGCCCGCGCGGCGGTACGCGCCCTGCCCGCTAAATCTGCAATAACCATGGCCTAAGGGTACCCGCCCAACTTTGGATCATGATTAGATCTATCCATGACCTCATTTGATCTCGTCATCAATAACGCACGCCTCCGTGGCCACGACGGCCCTGCTCACCTGGGAATCACTGGCGGGAAGATCTCCGCGATTTCCAAGGAGGCACTTTCAGGCGGGGAAACCATCGATGCAGAAGGCGCGCTCGTATCAACATCGTTCGTTGACGGTCACATGCATCTCTGCAAGGTCTACACGTACCGCTCATTTGGTGACGCGACTATCGGCGAGTACGGCACCGGCACAATGGGTGGCGCCATGACAGGCATCGAGCTCGCATCAAAGATCAAAGAGAAGTATCACGAGAGTTGGATCTACGACAACGCAAAAGCTGCAGCACTTAACGCGATCAAACATGGCGTGCTCCACATACAAGCATTTGTAGACACTGACACGAAAGCCCGACTTGAAGGCATCAAGGGCGTCATGCGGGTGCGCGATGAACTCAAAGATGTCATCAAGATTGAAGTGGTGGCATTCCCGCAAGATGGTCTACTCCGCGATCCAGGTGCGGAAGAGTATGTACAAGAAGCAATGAAGTTAGGCGCCGACGTGGTCGGTGGTATTCCGTGGATTGAATACACGGATGCGCAATCACAAGAACATGTGACTCGGATGGCCAAGTTGGCACAGAAGCACGGCACCAGACTTGCCATGCTCAATGATGATGCTGGCGATGCCAACTTACGTACCAGCGAAATGCTTGCAGTGGCCGCACTTGAATTCGGGCTCGAAGGCAAAGTGACGAGTTGCCACGCGCGCGCCATGGCGCTCTATCCAGAACCGACCTTCCGCAGATTGGCCGCACTCGCCGAACAAGCGCAGATGGGCTTCATCACCGATCCACATACCGGACCGCTCCACCTTCGCGCTCTGGAACTCTTCGACATGGGGCAAGCCGTTGGTATCGGCCACGACGACATCGAAGATCCTTACTACCCATGGGGTCGCTACAACATGCTCGAGATCGCATTCCTCTCTGCGCATATCCTCGGTGCCAACACGAGAGCGCGGATGGAAAATCTCTTCGACATGATCACCGAACGCGCATCACGCGCCATCGGAGCGACGCCTAAGAAAATTACTGAGGGCGCAGTAGCGGATCTGCTCGTGCACTCACACGACGATGTACACGAAGTGCTGAATCATCATCTACCTCCGAAAGTGGTGATCTCCAGGGGTAAGGTGGTAGCACGTTCCACCTCATCCACTGAATTCTCTCTCGGAGGGTAACCATGTTCTTGGTTCGGCTCCTGCGCAGAACTGCCATCGCACTGCTCACGATCTTCGTACTGCTCTGGGTCGTGCTTGCTGGCTTCCGTTACCCCAACCCGATTCAAGTGGCACGAGTAGGTTTTGCTGCGGCAACGGATACACCGAAGTACATGAACTCAAGTCCCATTGCGGCGAGCTCAACTCCGAAGCCATTAGAGGTGGGTTCGCAGGAGACGCTTCCACAAACCGTGGTCTTCCGCGGCAAAACAGTCACCTTTGATGAGTATCTGAAAGCCACCGCCACCAACGCGCTCTTGATCTATCGCGATGGCAAACTCACCCATGAGTGGTACGCAGCGGGGATAAGTAAAGATCAGAAACTTCCTTCGTACTCTGTCTCTAAGAGCATTACTTCTATTCTTGCTGGGCAATTTATTGCCGAGGGAAAACTCAAGGAGAGTGACCTACTCGTGGACATCCTCCCCGAGTGGAAGACCGGTACCTCGTACGACAAAATCACCATCGGCGATCTCCTCGATATGCGCGGTGGTATCGACGTTCCTGATGATTACCCTTCAGGTCCATCCGGGTGGGGACGCTCCATTGCACAGATGTATGCGACAACTGATATGAATTATTTCATTCAGAACCACCGCAAGATGCTCTTTGAACCTGGCACCAAGGGCGATTACCGCAGCGTAGATACCCAGATGGTCGGCATGGTGCTGCGCAAGATCTCCGGAAAGAGCCTCGTGCAACTTGCGCAGGAGCGTCTCTGGCAACCACTAGGTGCTGAGTACGCCGCATCGTGGAGTACTGATGTGAACGGCGGAATCGAGAAGGCCTTCTGTTGCTACAACGCGGCAGCGCGCGATTACGTCAAACTCGGAACGCTTCTGTTATCACCTTCGGCACAAGTAGATACTCAATGGCTTGCAAGACTATGGGCGCCGATGGAAACTCTTGACCACAATTGGGGCTACGGAGCATTCGTCTGGCATCCGTACGCCAATACTTCGATGATGCTCGGGCTGCACGAGCAAATTGTGATGGCGCTACCGATTCAGAAAACGGTAATCGTCAAACTCAGCGCAAACCTAGTCGATAGCGACGAAGTTGAATCGGCCCGGATCCTGCATGAAATCGCCGTAAAGGGCTAAGCGACTTTCTTGTAACCCGTCGGACACTTCGGAGTCACCGCTTTCACAACCTTCTTCGTCTTACCCTTCATGCAGGTAATCGATTTCAATACCGGCTTTGAAACAACCGGAGCAGGAGCCACCATAGGCGCAGGCGCAACGGGTGCAGGAGTAGCAACTGGAGTGGGTGCCGGCGGCGCCAGTAACTTCACTTTCAGCGTAGGCGAAGAGTAGGTGAAGTTACTTGCGTTGAGATAAACCCAATCTCGCGTCACCTTGAGGTCGACCGTGGAAATTTTCGGTTCGCTACCTGTTCCATAAGTGATGGATACGGATGCCGAGGTGGGCAGAGTAGAGAGCCCGTAGTAGCACTTAATCAGATCGGCACGCATCGAGAATCCGTACGTTCCTAGATTGTCGGTGCCATCACTCGCCAAGTGCGGAGAAGCTACTCGGTAATTCAACGTCGAGGTTGCGGCATCAAAAGTAGGTGCGCCCGGGTCGTACACGGCTGCGTTGGTGGCCACGATCCCTTGAATTCCCTTTCCGGTGTTGCAATTCGTCATCGGCGCCGGCATAGGTGTCGGGCTGGCTCCCGGTGCAGGCATGGGGGCGGCATCCACGTGAGATGAAGTATTGAGTCGCCACGCGAGGTAATTACTCAGCGCTTTATCGCCGAGAACTTCAGGGAAGGTATTGAAAGTATCTACTGCTTCCGCATCATCCGGATTAATTGAGGGTACGTCGTAATTGTTATTGACCACCGAAGCAGATGCGTAAAAGTTGCGGCGCTTCATGACAGCATCTGCCTTAGCGTCAATGGGAACCCATCCGCCGGCAACGATCTCATCAGTCGGGGCAGCTTCAACAATCAAATCTGAATAGTTGGCGTTATGAGCCTCGATGTACGCGTTGGGTTGGCGTAGACGGCCATTGAGCCAACCCGACATCGAAATCGGCAGGCGAAGAGCTACTTTGAATCGCAAATTCTTAGCGAACGGTTGGCGAACGTAACAGACCCCGTTGTCTGTGGCTACACATCCGTCTTCCAGCGCGAATTCCTTAAAGCGCTCACCCATTACTCGCTTGATCGGGAAGATGGCAAAACGCAAATTCTTATCCGCCACATCCCAGGCGCCATTACGCACCAACATGCCCTGCCCGAGGACACCGATCATTAAGTACTCAACCGCAGAATTACCACTTCCCATCGTCCAAATCCACGGGGATGAGCCACCTGCAAAACCTAAGTTAGTTGTGCCGTCGTACGTTGAGACAACTCCCCCATCGCTCTTATGAACACGTTCCGTAGGGATGCCGGTGGTGATGGTGCCATCTTCGGAAATTGCCGAAAACGAATTCACGCAGATTGATTCCGGCGCGACCGCACAATTACCCACGGATGAATCCGCACCAAAACGTGTCCACTTGCTCGTGAGCGTCGGTGCGCACTTGGAATCGGTGGACTCGGTGCAGAGAAGTTGCTCCCCCGACTCGTTAGAAGCAGAAGTAAAGGAACGGAAGTTCACTTGATTTTCAGAGAAGTAAATCATGACGTGATTCGGAGTTGTCGGTGGCA
>CAIPAI010000031.1 GCA_903863015.1 uncultured Actinomycetes bacterium | reverse complement strand
CTCGATGAATCCACGAACAATCATGGCCATGGCTTCGTCTTCAGTCATGCCGCGAGACATTAAGTAGAAGAGTTGATCATCGCTCACCTTCGAGACAGTAGCTTCGTGTCCCATAGACACATCATCTTCGCGCACGTCGACGTAGGGGTATGTATCTGAACGACTAATGGTGTCGACCAAAAGTGCATCGCACTTGACAGTGCTCTTGGAGTGATGTGCACCCTCTTGAACCTGGACCAAACCGCGATAGGAGGTACGGCCGCCACCGCGTGCAACTGACTTCGAGATAATCGTTGACGAAGTGTAGGGCGCAGCATGCACCATCTTTGCGCCAGCATCTTGATGCTGACCCTCACCGGCGAATGCAATAGAGAGCGTCTCGCCCTTGGCATGTGGTCCCATGAGATAGACGGCTGGATACTTCATCGTGACCTTGGATCCGATATTGCCATCAATCCATTCCATTGTGGCGCCTGCTTCGCAGACGGCCCGCTTGGTCACCAAGTTATAGACGTTATTCGACCAATTTTGGATCGTTGTGTAACGGACACGGGCATCCTTCTTTACGATGATTTCGACCACCGCAGAGTGAAGCGAGTCAGAGCTATAGATCGGAGCAGTGCATCCCTCGACGTAGTGCACGTACGAGCCCTCATCGGCAATGATTAAGGTGCGCTCAAACTGACCCATGTTTTCAGTGTTAATGCGGAAATAAGCCTGTAGCGGAATATCTACGTGCACACCCTTCGGCACATAGATGAAAGAGCCCCCGGACCATACAGAAGTATTGAGCGCAGCGAATTTGTTGTCGCCCACCGGAATAACGGTTCCGAAATACTCCTTGAAGATTTCTGGGTGCGTCTTCAGCGCAGTATCCGTATCGAGGAAGATAACTCCCTGCTCTTCAAGATCTTCGCGAATCTGGTGGTAGACAACCTCGGACTCATATTGCGCGGCGACTCCAGAGACCAAACGCTTCTTCTCGGCTTCAGGGATTCCGAGCCGGTCATACGTGTTCTTAATTTCTTCTGGAAGCTCTTCCCACGTAGTGGCTTGCTTCTCGGTAGAACGCACAAAGTATTTGATTGTGTCGAAGAAGATGCCAGTGAGATCTGATCCCCACGTGGGCATTGGCTTCTTTTCGAAGAGTCTTAAACCCTTGAGGCGCATTTCTAACATCCACTCTGGCTCACTCTTTTTTGCAGAGATATCGCGTACAACATCTTCGTTGATGCCGCGACGGGCATTCGCTCCAGCTTTATCAGAATCAGACCAACCAAATTCGTACGTGCCGATGCCGTCGAGCTCTGGATGCGCAGTGGTAGTCACAGATGTGCCTCTCGTTTACTTGATCTTTGCTGGTGATTGGATAGTGAGTGGAGCGGGAATATATGTAGTGCACACACCATCTCCATGGGCGATGGTTGCCAAACGCTGGACATGAGAACCTAAAATTCGAGAGAGCGCAGACGTCTCGGCCTCGCACAATTCGGGGAATTCAGCAGCGACGTGGGCTACCGGACAGTGGTGTTGGCAGAGTTGATCTCCATTGCCAAGCGAGGCCACCGATGCGGCAAAACCCTCAGCGGAGAGCGCTTCGACGAGCGCCGGAAGACGCTCCTCCACTTTTAAGTGCGCGACCGAGATTCGACGCTCCAAATCCTGGGCCCGACTTTGAGCGAAACCTTCTAAGGCCTCTACCCCGCCCTGGGCGCGCAAGTAGCGCAGGGCAGCGGCTGCCAGATCGTCATAAGACTGTGCGAAGTGAGCTCGTCCTGCATCCGTCACCACAAAGACTTTGGCCGGACGACCGCGACCACGGGTGACCAAGCGAGGTTCGCGAGCTTCCAAGATTCCCTGAGCCACCAAAGTATCGAGGTGGCGGCGGATTCCGGCCGGGGTAAGCCCTAGACGTTCGCCGAGAACTACCGCGGTCGATGGGCCGTTTTCCAGGACTGAGCGGGCGACCCATTCGCGGGTCGACTCTTCCTCGTTCTTACTTCCCTCCACCAACACGGCATCCGCAGTAGGAGTGGAGGTCTTTTTCACAACAGTATTGTGTCCTAATTCAGTGGTGCCTGCAAACGGAGAGGCGGAGAGTCGCCGAGCTCCTCTTGAGGACGGCGCTGAGGACGGCGCTGAGGACGGCGCTGAGGACGGCGCTGAGGGGCCGCTTAGGGCTACTGTTGAGAGGTGAACTTCAAGGCACTCTTCTCTCGATCCGAGCGCCTCAACTCGCTCCGCTTACGCATCTCCCCCGGAGCAGTCACGCTCGCGCGTCGAGCTGCCCGTCTGATTACTACATATGAGCGCCAAGCGTGGCGCCTCTTCCTCGTCTTTCAAGTAGGAATCGTGCTGACCGGTGGCGCGGTACGCCTCACCAAATCTGGCCTCGGCTGTCCCGAGTGGCCCGATTGCGTCAACGGTTCTCTCGGGCCTCAACCTAGCCAAATCGAAGGTGTTCATAGCTGGATCGAATTCGGAAATCGCCTGCTCACTATCTTGCTGGTACTCAACGTTGCTTATGTTGTCATTGCAGCTCGCATCAACAAGAGACACGGCAAATTAGCCTGGTTCCAACTTCGTGGATTAATCGCTCAAATTGTTCTCGGCGGCATCACGGTGTGGACTCATCTCAATCCATTCACGGTTGCTGGACATTACTTACTCTCGTCGATCTTGATCGCCGGCATTGTGCGTGCGCTCCATCAAATGGATGAAGAGTATGTGGCCGTGAATGTAAAGCGTGAAGTATTCACATTAGGCAGAGTGGTCGTTGGGATTACCGCTCTGGTACTTATCGTTGGCACTTTCGTTACGGGCAGTGGGCCACATGCTGGTGACGACAAAGCTCCTCGATATCCACTTGATGCGGCGCGCTTGGCACTCTTCCATGCAGACATCGTGATTGCACTTGTGGTTTTGACAATCTCTCTCTGGCTCATGTTGCGCGTCACCAAGCGCCCCACGCCCAAGGCATACCTTTACTTTGTAGGCGCCATTGTGCTCCAGGGCGTGATTGGTTACACGCAATATTTCACCGGCTTGCCTGAAGTATTAGTTGCGATCCACCTTCTCGGCTCTGCGCTGGTATGGACGGCCGCCAATTTCCTTTACTACAGTTTCGAAAAAGAGAGCAACGAAACTATTTAAAGCAATGCGTCGATTGCTACAGCTAAAAAGAGCAATGATAAATAGCTGATTGATCCGTGAAAGAGTCGCATTGGCTTCGGATCGACGCCTCGCTTAACGCGGTGTGCAATGGCATGGGACTCGTAAAGGAACATCCCGCCCAGGATGACGGATGCCGCCGAATAGAGCCAATGCATGCCAGCAACTGGAATAAGTGCGAGCGAAACCGCAACCATGACCCACGCATAAATGACGATACGTCGCGCCACGTTCTCCATGGTTGCGATCACAGGCAACATTGGCACCGATGCGGCGGCGTATTCTTCTTTGTACTTAATAGCCAAAGGCCAGTAGTGCGGCGGAGTCCAGAAGAAAATAATCAGAAAAAGTACGACCGGTGCCCAGGAGAGGGAATTGGTCACGGCCGCCCAACCAATCAAGACCGGCATGCAACCAGCGGCACCGCCCCACACGATGTTTTCGGCGGTGCGACGCTTGAGAACCATGGTGTAACCGAGGACGTAAAGCAAAATCGCCACTAGCGCGAGAATCCCAGTGAGCGGATTGGCCAACGTCCAGAGAAGCAGAACAGAAATTAAGGCAAGAGCAGAAGCGAAAATCACCGCAGACCGAACAGAGATCTCGCCACGTGGCATCGGGCGATGCATGGTGCGCTCCATGAGGGCGTCGATATCCCTGTCAATAATGGAGTTGTAAGAATTGGCGCTGGCCGCCGCAAAGGTGCCACCGACCAAGGTGATTACCGTGATCGAAAGCGATGGCCATCCTTTCGACGCCAGGAAGAGCGTCGGCACGGTGGTGACCAGAAGGAGTTCGATAATGCGTGGCTTGGTGAGAGCGAGATATCGAGCGAAGAGGCCACGGGGTGCGGCGCTCTCTCTGCTCTTGCTGGCGCCCGAGTTGAACCCCGAGTTGGACCCCGAGTTGGACCCCGAGTTGGACCCCGAGTTGGACCCCG
>CAIPAI010000030.1 GCA_903863015.1 uncultured Actinomycetes bacterium | reverse complement strand
GAGTAACGCGCGCTTGGGATGTTCCTTGGCACCGGCGGGCGTTAATTCACCGCGGTCGATTAATTCTTGAATCATGGTGTGGTCTTTAGTGATCTGTTCTAATTTTCCGTCGCGATAGAGATATGCGCGCGAATCACCAATGTGGGCAACTTGAAGAGTGGAGCCAATGAGTGCAATTGCAGTGAGGGTAGTGCCCATACCGCCGTATTTATTGTCGCCCTCAATGAGTGTTGCTAATCCCTTATCTACTTCGCGCACTTGCTTACTCATTCTGGCCGCTGAAAGTTTCTTCTCTTGAAGAAGCGCAGCCAAGGTGCTGATGGCAAAACGTGAAGCCACTTCTCCAGCGGCATGTCCGCCCAACCCATCAGCTACCGCACAGAGTGTGGGGGAGAGCAACGCAGAATCTTCATTGCCCTCACGATGGAGCCCAAGCTCGCTCCGACCGTGCGCCTTCAGGGTAAGCATGAGACCTCCTTTGGCTAGACCTTACTCGCCCCTGCTAGCCTGCCCGTAAGCGCGAGTGGCGGAATGGCAGACGCGCACGGTTCAGGTCCGTGTACTCGTAAGGGTGTGGGGGTTCAACTCCCCTCTCGCGCACCCAGTAATCCCAGAGCCCAGTAATCCCAGAGCCCAGTAATCCCGATACGCTAGCCGGGCGCGGGAGCCGAAGACAGGAATCGGCTGAGAGGACCTTCGGGGTCGACCGCTTCACCTGATCCGGGTCATGCCGGCGTAGGGAGCCAGATGTCTTTTAACGACGTACCCAATTCACTTGCCGGAGAGAATCCAAAGACGCTCACTTTCGCAGACCAATTCGCTCTCTGGAGTTCATTGGGAATTACTTTGACCATCCCAGCGGCCGCACTCTTCATTCAACAGCCCCTCGGCACCTCCGACTTCTCCTTTACAGCCTCGCTTGTAGCCCTTGCCCTTGGATTACTCCTCGGCTCTGCAGTACTCGGAGGCGTTGCCCACATTGGTGCGCGAGTGGGCGTTCCAGCCATGGTGATGATGCGGGGAATCTTTGGTCGACGCGGCTCCTACGTGCCCACCATCTTTAATATTGCGCAATGCGTGGGGTGGAGTGCTGTCGAGATATTAGTTATCGGTCATGCAGGTGAAAAAGTAATCGGTGGTCCACTGGCGCTCTGGCTTATTGGCTCCGGAGTGGTGAGCACTTTGTTGGCGCTGCGACCAATCAAGTTCATTAAGGCTCTCCGCAAATACATATTGTGGGCGGTCATTCTCACCACTATTTACCTCTTCATTGAAGTGCTCTCCCATGGTGTTGAAATCAAGAGTGGAAGTAGTTGGAATGGATTCTGGCTCGCAGTCGATATAGCGGTGGCGTTGCCTATTTCATGGGCGCCCTTAGTTGCGGATTACTCTCGCCATGCCAAGCAGAGTTCCTTTCTTGCAACCTTCTCAGGTTATCTAGCCGGCGCTGGCACCTTCTTCCTCTTAGGACTGTTGGCTTTAGTCACTCTTAATGGAAATAACTTGGCCGATGTATATGGGTTTAGCCAAGCAATTCTCTTGCTTCCATTTGGTGCGATAGCCTTACTTATTCTGATTGTTGACGAGGTTGATGAGGCCTTCGCAAATATCTACTCAACTGTGGCATCACTACAAAACTTCAGTGAAAATTGGAATAGAAAGAAATTGGCGTATCTCATCGGAGGTATCGCTACCGTACTCTCACTCATCATCGATGTAGTGGGTTATGAATCCTTCCTCTTTGCAATTGGAGCTATTTTCGTACCGCTCTGTGGTGTGGTTCTTATCGATTGGTTTGTTATATCTAAAGGTAAGTGGGATCTATCTAGCGCAGCCCGATGGCGTCCATCATTGGCTATTGCTTGGCTCGTTGGTTTCATCACTTACCAAATCATCAACCCGGGTTATGTGGCCGGCTGGTCCGATTTTTGGCGAAACACACAATCCCTCGTGAATTTCACTCCACAAACCTGGATGAGCGCATCACTTCTCGCGTTTATTGTCAGTGCTTTAACCGCTCTCGCGCTCAACCCACGAAGTACCATATTGAAATCATGACCACAGTCATTGCCCATCGCGGAGCTTCATTTCGTTATCCGGAACATACGCGGGCGGCATATGACGAAGCCGTTGCAGCTGGTGCGGACGGATTTGAGTGCGACGTTCGATTATTGCGGGATGGCGAAATACTCTGCTGGCACGACGCCACCCTTAATCGCACAAGTAACGCATCTGGCCCACTATTTTCACGCGCTTGGAAAGATCTCGAAAATGTCGATGCCGGATCTTGGCATCGGAGCGGCGCCCCGCAACCACCATTACGGTTTAGCGAATTACTCGCACTCGCACAGATACATCGAAAATCGATTTCGATTGAGACAAAGCACCCCGTGCCAAGCGGCGGCGCAATCGAACATGCATTAGCTGATTTATTACCCCCCGTACTTTTTGCCGGGAGCGCAGCGTTTGCACCTTTTCGACTCATGTCTTTCTCTTTGATCGCGGTGCAACGGTGGAGCAAATTACGACCTGATATTCCGGCTGTCTACTTAATCGATCATCGGCCGATTACTGCGCTACCTAAAGTTCCCGTGATTGGTCCAGGAATTGCACGGCTAAGAAGAGAACCCGAAATAGTGAAGCGGTTACATGATCAGGGTTATGAAGTGCACGTGTGGACGGTTGATGAGGAAGAAGACGTAGAACTTTGTGTGAACTTAGGAGTTGAGGCAATCATCAGCAATAAGCCACGCGAGGTACGAGCACTCCTTGGCGAAATCAACTAAAGTCATCGGAATGAGCTCTGAAGAGGTAGCCGTAGTTGCCCCACGCGAACCGTGTCCATGTGGATCCGGCCGCAGGTACAAGGCTTGCCACGGAAAAGATCGGGCGCCGCTTGCCTTTGTTTCGCGTCCGTTTGAGGGATTGCCGAATGAAACCGAATGGGTCGCCCTTCGTGAAATCGTGCCAGCAGCAGCGGGCAAAGCCCGCGTTAAGGCAACCGGCCAAGAAATCGTTGTAGCCTCACTTCTTCCAAATTCAGTGAGTGCCATGAAACGCACTGATGGCTTAGTAATGCTTGCCTTGCAAGTGCAAACAAGTAGCGGCGATGCTAGTCGGGATATGGCTGCCGCACTCACTGCGATTCTTAAAGCAGATAACGGCTCAACCATAGTTGGTGGCGATTTAGGAAATACTTCACGACTCCAAGATCTCTTAGATCTATCAGTGCCCTTTGCTCCTGAGACGCATGCAAACTTTGATTTTTGGTTTACTGAAGATGAGATGGCTAAACCTGAAACGAGCGCTGCCTTAGCGGAGTTCGAAGGAAGCATTATTGAGACGGAGCGAATTCGGGTCGATCTCGGAACTGCTTTCTGGTGTGCTTTCCCGGATCGCACTGTAGTTCGTTGGTTACTTCCTCATGAAGAAGAGCGATCTCTCAACGCGCTTGCTCGCTTAGCCGCCAGTGACGAACTTAATCTCGGAAATGGAACTCGGTACCTCGGTGCTTTCCGCGCCGATGGTCTCTTAGTGCCCGTCTTCGACGTTCAACATGAAACACCGATCCGTGCTTTCGAGTTGGCTCTCACCACTCTCTCCCGCCTCTTCATGTCATCTTTCGAAGAGAATGCACCACTTACCAGTGCAGAACGTCGGGCACGTGCAGGTCTAGTGGGACGTCAACTCACACTTCGGTAACAGCTTTAACCCATCACTGTTCCGGAAGAGTTTTCATTCCGGGGCCGCTTGCGTGAAAATGTGGCGAGATCAATAGGTAAACCAGTGCGGACGCCAGTAACTACCAAAGGATTTACATCGTGGTCCCCACCACCTTCTACATAATCGATGAGTTTGGCCATGATGACTCCGGCACCCGGTGCATTCTTAAATTGATTCCCACTTGTACCGATCGCCAAATAAAAACCGGGTAACTCGCTCTTGTCGTAGATAGGCGTCCAATCGGATGAAACGTCGTAAACGCCCGCTATACCTTTAGCAACTGGCGGCACTTTGAGATCGGGGAAGCGTCGTGCGGCGCGCGTTACCTGTGCATCGTAGAGCTCTTGTGTGCGCAACATATGTGCCTGATCGGGGTCATCGATCCATTGCATCGGTTCACACTCTGGTTCGGTACCACCGACGAGAAAACCGCCACCTGGGGTGGGGCGCATATAAACACCCACATCGAGATCGCCAATCATAGGGCCGCTCTCCATGCCGGGCGGTGCATCTACGTGGTGCACCTCTTGCCGCATTGGAGCAAGTTCCACAGTGAAGTCGTTTCCTACTTCCGCCATCGCATTGATTTTTCCAGACCAAGGTCCAGCGACGTTGACGACTACATCAGCAAGTACCTCTTCGCCGCTTGCTAAACGCACACCGGTAACGCGGTCAATTGATTTGATCACCGAGACGATCTCTTCTTTAAATCGAAAGTTTGCCCCATGGCGTTTTGCTGCATCCGCTAAATTCACTGCAGAGAGAGATGGGTCGCTGATATACCCACCAGCGGGTGTGTAAAGCGCGCCCGTGCTATCGGTGGCATCCTCCCAAAATGCCGGATCATCAATAGGTTTCGGCGGCCAAAATTTCCCAGGATCTATTCCAGGAATTCGCGCTGCCAAGGTACGTGCGTCCCAAATTTCGTACTCGATACCCACTTTGTTAAAGAGTTCCGTGGTGGCAGCTATATTCATGACAGGAACATCAAGCATGACGACTCCGAGATTGACCATCTCGGCAATCTGCTCTTCAGGCGCAGCACCTAAATGCGCGCGCCAATCAAGCCATGTTTGAAATGATTCCCAAGCCAGCACCACACCTGCATAGGTGGAGTAGTTGAAGCGAATAATGGAACTCGATGAACTTGTGGAACCTTGACCAGGTCCACCAGCTTTATCAATGACTGTGACGTTCCAGCCATCACGTGCTAATTCGAATGCAACAGCAGAACCGATGACACCAGCACCGATAACAATTGCACTTCTATTCTTTGCTGACATTCGTTACCTCTCTATGAGGAGAGTAGATGAATGATTTCCCAAAGCGCCAGAGCAAAACAGAGGGTGCCACCAATTCGGCGGAGGAGAACTACGGAGATTTTATGCTGTAGCCGCTTGCCCACTATGACACCCAAACCAGCAACCGCAATCAGGGCTGCCCATGAGCCGATGAAAACACTGAGCGGTGGTCGCCCTTGCGCTACTAATCCGACCGCGAGCAGCTGTGATAGGTCGCCCCACTCAGCCGCAAAGATAATTGCAAAAGAGATTCCAGCGGCTTTAAGGCCGGTCGCACTCTTCTTAATTTTGGCTTCGAACTCATGCTCTTCGCGTTCTTCCTTCTCAGGCTCATGACTAGCGCCACGGAAAAGGAGAAATCCGCCGAGAAGAAAACCGACGGTGCTGATGACGGTGACAATGTATTCCGGCATCAAGATGAGCAATCGACCGGCAACTACTGCCACTAGCGATTGGATGCCGAAGGCCAGACTCACACCTAGCCAGACCATCTTGGGTGGAAAACGGGTAGCAAGCACCAGTGTCGCGATGAAGGTCTTATCGGGCAGCTCAATCGGAAAGATGAGCACGAATGTGGTGATGATGGCTAGGAAACTCACTTCGCCATCATTCCAGAGTGGGTAGAATTATGAGGACTTCTAGACGAGGACATGATGAATTCCACAAATCTCGGATATATCGCGGCTGCTATCGCGGTGATTGCGCTCATTCTTGCCCTCTTTGCGCTCTTGGGCGCTCAAAAGATGAAGAAGAGTTACGCGGTTCTCCAAGGCTCCGGCACTGAAGTGGACTTTGTGACCGCCGTGGCTCGCCAAGTAGAGGTAGTGAATGGTCTGCGTACCGATGTGACGAACCTTCGGAAAGACCTCACAGTGACTCAAAGCGAATTGAAAGATGCGATTCGCCATGTAGCAGTTACTCGTTACGACGCTTTCGGCGATCAAGGTGGACGGATGTCTTTCTCGGTGGCCTTTCTTGATGATGTGAATGACGGAATCGTGATCACCTCAATCAATGGACGTACCGAGGGGCGCACATACATAAAGGGTATTAAGAGTGGCGAGAGCATTGGCAGCGAGCTCTCACCAGAGGAGTCGCAGGCAATTGGAATGGCACAAAAAGGCCAGATCGCATGAGCACTTACGCCTATCTCGGCCCAGCCGGAACTTTTACCGAGGCCGCACTGAATCAACTAGTAAAACCAGGTGATACGAAATCAGCATATGCAAATACCACTGCAGCACTTGATGCGGTCCGTAGTGGTGCGGTTGTTGGCGCTCTGGTACCCATCGAAAACTCTGTCGAAGGCTTCGTAGCACGAACACTCGACGAGTTAGTGATCGGTGAGCCCTTAGTAATTACTGCAGAAACTACTTTACCTGTGGAATTTGCGCTCATCGCGCAACCCGGAGTTACGCTTCAAGAGATTACTAAAATTGCCACACACCCACATGCAGAGGCGCAATGCCGCACTTACATCGCAAAGAATCTGCCGCACGCAGAAATATTGGTCTCATCTTCTACTGCGGCGGCCGCTGAAGAAATTGCGCAATCACAAGACCGTACCCGTGGAGCAATTGCTGCGAAGGTAGCCGCTGATCATTATGGTTTAAGTGTTCTTGCAGAAGATATTGGTGACAACACTGGCGCGGTCACTCGATTTGTATTAGTGACAAAGGTCGGAAAGATCAACGAACGTACAGGTCATGACCGAACCTCACTCGCCATCTTTATTGCTTCGGATCATGCAGGTGCACTCCTCGAAATCCTCAATGAGTTTGCTGTTCGTGGCGTTAACCTCACCTTTATTCAATCGCGCCCCACAGGTGCAGAGTTGGGTTCGTATCATTTCTTGATCGATGTCGAAGGTCACATCTCAGATGCTCGCATCGGTGATGCATTAATGGGTTTGAAGAGGATCTGTGAGGATGTTCGCTTCCTTGGTTCATATCCGCGTGCAGATAAATACGCTACCGAAGTACTCCGTGGTCGCAGTGATAAAGATTTCACAGACGCCTCAACGTGGTTAAGCGCCGTTCGTAACGGCAATCTCACGTGATCGCTGGATTAGCCCCCGGCGAAGAACGTACTTTTGCGCGATCAATCTTGGCGGCTCGTTCTGAAGGTCGAAAGTTGCAACCCATCTCAAATACTCGCCTCCTCTCTCCCGACGAAGCAGAGAGTATTGCGCGGGCCATCATTGATATTCGACTAGCTGCGGGTGAATCAATTACGGGAGCAATTCTCTCCGAGGATAAAGATTTGAGTTATCTCACCAACAAGCAGATTGTTGAAAGTGCCCCTTCAATCTTGGTCGAGGGTCGTGTCTCACCAGTAGTGATTCGCTCTGCGGGCCGTACGCATCTTGGATTATTGATATCTGATCGACTCTTTGAGCGAGGTCGCCGCGAAGATCAACTCGCTTCTGGAAGCGGGGCGGTGGCCGTCATCGTGGGTCCTGAGATTCCGTTTCACGGCGAGGCAACTCTTCGACTCGGCAATGAGCGATCCGTTATCAAGGATCTCACCGCTATAAAGACGCCCGATTTAGGCTTGGAGTGGGCCGTCTCTGCCCCACTGCTCTATCCCACGAGTTGGGAGCGCGGTTCCACCGTGGTGGTGGATCTACAAGGTCCCACCAAAGTGAGCTTTTCGGCTCGACGGCTGTAAAAGGTAGGCTGACTCCGTGATCGATCTTAAATTCCTCCGCGAAAACCCTGACCGTGTGCGTTCATCTCAGATCGCTCGCGGTGAAGATCCCACTCTCGTGGAGAGCGTTATTGCCGCAGACGAAGCCCGTCGCACTGCCATCGCGGAATTTGAGGCGCTGCGCGCCGAACAGAACACTTTGTCTAAGGCGGTGGGTGCGGCTGCTAAAGAGGATCGACCTGCTCTGCTTGAAACTTCGAAGGCGCTTGCAGAGAAAGTAAAGGGTGCCGATACTGCCAAGAGCGCTGCCGAAGAACGCGTTCGCGAAATATTGCTCAACCTCTCCAACGTTGTTGAAGAAGACGTTCCAGTCGGCGGTGAAGCCGACTTTAAGATTATTGAACACGTAGGTACTCCCCGCGAATTCTCTTTTGAACCCAAAGATCACGTAGAGCTTGGGAAGATTCTTGGTGCCATCGATACTGAACGTGGTGCCAAGGTTTCTGGTGCACGATTCTATTACTTAACAGGTGTCGGCGCACTTCTCGAATTTGCCTTGGTAAATATGGCCATTTCCCAAGCCGGCGCTGCAGGTTTCATTCCCGTTATTCCTCCTGTGCTTGTGAAGCCAAGTGCCATGGAAGGCACCGGATTCCTCGGCCAAGCTGCAGAAAACGTTTTCCACCTTGAGAAAGATGATTTCTACCTAGTGGGCACCAGCGAAGTCCCGCTTGCGGCTTATCACATGGATGAAATTCTGCCGGCAAACAAGTTGCCATTGCGCTACGCAGGTTATTCGTCCTGCTTCCGTCGCGAAGCGGGATCATACGGAAAAGATACGCGCGGAATTATTCGTGTTCATCAGTTCGACAAGGTCGAAATGTTTTCTTTCTGCCCGCCAGAAGAAGCTGAAGCAGAGCATCGCCGCCTTCTGCAGTGGGAGAAAGACTTTCTGAACGCAATTGAGGTTCCCTATCGCGTTATTGATGTCGCTACTGGAGATCTCGGTTCGAGTGCCGCACGTAAATTCGATTGCGAAGCGTGGATTCCGACTCAAAATGCCTACCGCGAAGTGACGAGTACATCGAATTGCACGGAGTTCCAAGCACGCCGGCTTAACATTCGGATGAAAGACGAGAACGGCACGCGCCCTATCGCAACTCTTAACGGCACACTCTGCGCGTTGCCTCGCATCATCGTGGCCATTCTCGAAAATCATCAACAAGAAGATGGCTCAGTTCGTGTGCCCAAGGCACTTGTCCCATTCTTGGGTGGGCGTGAAGTACTCACTCCGGTGAGTGCGTGAAACTTGTAGCTACTGATTTAGACGGCACCATCATTAGATTCGAAGCCGGAATTTCACAACGAACCATCACTGCCCTCAATAATGCTTACGAAAAAGGGGCACGAGTACTTTTTGCAACCGGCAGGCCACCACGTTGGTTAGGTGAGGTAGTCGATGCTTTCGGAACCGAAAAGTTTCCTTGGGTGATTTGTTGTAACGGGGCATTGCTCTTTGATTTGCATGCCGACAAGGTTATTAAAGAGTGGGAGATCTCCATTCCAGATGCTTTCGAAATTGTGGCACGCTTGCGTAAGAAT
>CAIPAI010000029.1 GCA_903863015.1 uncultured Actinomycetes bacterium | reverse complement strand
GCACTCGCCGGCAACTCCAAGGTGCACTCAAATAATGAGGTTTACCATTTCCCCAAGTGCTCCATTTCCTCAGTAATGATTGAGGCTGTACGAACATCTCAAAAGTCGAATGTCTAAGTCAAGTCTAAGAAATATCGTGTCAAGATTTTTAAACAAATGTTTACTCAGAGTGATTAGCGAGGTGGGAGGTGTCGTTCATGGCTCGTACGAGCGCGAAGCCGTCTTCCCAAATACTTACAACAGAAACTCCGCATGGATGAAGATCAAAGCGATGAATGATTTCCATAGAAGCTCCTAGCGCATCTCGCAACATCTGCTTGATTGGGGTTACGTGCGCGACAATCGCTACCGTCTTACCTGCGTGCTTCTTTGCAACGCGATGCATCGCTGGAATAACGCGAGCGGCAACTTGATCATGGGATTCGCCGCCTGGAGTTGGTAGCGAAGTCGATGCAAGCCAACGATCCAAGCGTGCACCATCTTGCTCTTTAACCTCAGCAAAACTAAGGCCTTCCCACTCTCCAAAATTCAATTCAGTGAAATCATCTTCCACAACAGCCTTGAGTTTCGCATGTTGTGCAATGTGTGCTGCAGTTTGCTGCGCGCGTAAGAGCGGTGAGGTGTAGAGAACATCAATCTCCCGGACGCATACAGCTTTCGCCATGTTTGCTGCTTGCCACTCACCATGTTCGCTCAGACCAGGATCAGTGCCGCCGCTTCCTGAGAAACGTCGCTCAGGCGTGAGGTGCGTTTCACCGTGGCGAATCAAGAGCAAAGTAGTCACCGGAGCGCCGCTGGAGAGGCGACCCACAAGTTGATTCTTGTTAGGCGCTACTTCGGCAGGAACGTCCACATTAGGGCTTCCCTGCCAAGCCTCTCCTTGCTCGGCCGCATCTAAAGCTTCATTCGCTAGGCGATCTGCATGCGAATTCTGTTCGCGTGGGATCCAGATGAACTTGATCAACTCATAGGGGTGAATAGTGCGCGCAAGTTTTGCGAGCTCGCGCATATCTGGATGTTTGATCTGCCAACGTCCCGACATTTGCTCAACAACCAACTTGGAATCCATCCGCACCTCAATGTGCGCTTCTGGATCGATGGCATGTGCCGCGGTAAGACCGGCAACTAATCCTCGATATTCAGCCACGTTGTTGGTGGCCACACCGATCGACTCTGCAACCTCTTTAAGAACTTCGCCCGTCTTCGCGTCGATAACTACGGCGCCAAAACCGGCAGGCCCAGGATTGCCTCGCGATCCACCATCAGCAGTAACAACGAAGGAGCGCGACATTAAAGGCCGGAATCTGAGGTACGAACGAGAATGCGGCGGCACTCCTCACAGCGCAAAACTTCATCAGCGGCCGCAGCGCGGAACTTCTCAATATCTACGGCATTGATTTCTAAGCGACATCCTTGGCAACGGCGTTGGTGGAGTGCAGCAGCACCCGGTGCGCCGATTGATTCGCTGAGCTTTGAGTATTGCGCCAAGAGTGCGTCGTCGATCTGGCTCGCTAAAATTCCGCGCATCTCTCGGGTCACAATTTCTTCACCCGAGATCGCAGCAAGTGAACCATCGCGCTTGGATTCCAGTGCAGATACTTCAGCTGAGAGACCATCGTGTTCGGTACGCAATTCCTTCTCGCGTGCCTGAGCTGACTCCATGCGTTCCATGATTTCTAATTCGATATCTTCAAGTTCGCTCTGGCGACGAGCGAGTGAAACTAATTCGTGTTGAAAGGCTTCGAGCTCTTTAGGACTTCCCTGACCGGCATCGAGGCGACTCTGATCCTTGGCGACGCGCGAGCGCACCTGATCGACATCGGCATCGGCGCGCAGGAGTTCCTTCTTGATGTCACTCTGTTCGGTGGTGATAGCCACGATGAGGTTGTTGAGCTCAGTGAGACGCACGCCAGCTTTGGCGATGGCTTCGTGCTCAGGGAGCGACTTGGCCTTATGGGCGAGCTGGGAGAGGGTCTGATCTAGCCCCGCAATGTCGAGTAGCTTCGCTTGATCTGCCGGCGCAGCTTTCACGAGGACCTCCTGGGGCCGATATGGAATTGGGTCAAGGTTACCGTGCCCACGAGCCGCCCACACCCACCCGCACGCCTTTGCACCCTCAACTCTTCCCCCTAGATTGGGGGCGACCTATCTAGGAGTGAAGATGAGCACACCGCTACCCGCACACGGGCGCCCCTGGGCCGAAATCAAGGCCGAGATGGCGGGCTTTTCCACGAACGACGTGAAGTGGCGAGAAGGCCGGCACGCATTCCATGTTTGGTACGGCGGAGACGACATCTTCGAAGTACAGCGCCAGAGTTATGCGATGTACATGCAGGAGAACGGCGGCGGTGCCGGCAAGACTTTTAAGAGTCTCAAGATTATGGAAGATGCCGTAGTCAGTTACGCCGCCAGTCTCTTGAACGGCACGGAAGCTACCGGACACATCACCTCGGGTGGCAGCGAAAGTATTTTTGTTGCAATGAAAGCTGCCCGCGATTGGGCGCGCAAACATAAACCAGAGATTTCATCACCCGAAGTTGTGATCCCCTTTTCTGGACATCCCACTTTCAATCGAGCAGCAGAATATCTGGGGCTTACGATCGTGCGAGTTCCAGTCGCCCAAGATTTGCGAGGAGATGTTGCAGCAATGGAAGCTGCTATCACGGCGAACACCATCGCACTTGTGGGTTCAGCAGTCTGCTTCCCCTACGGCGTAGTAGATCCCATTAGCGATCTCAGCGATCTTGCGCAACGCAAAAATCTCTGGCTACACGTAGATGCCTGCATTGCTGGATTACAAGCCCCCTTCGCACGCGAACTTGGCTATGAGGTACCTGACTTTGATTTCGTGCTCCCCGGAGTAAGTTCCATCTCTGCTGATTTACATAAATATGGGTTCGGTGCAAAAGGTTCATCTCTCGTTCTCTATGCCAACGCTGAACTTGCATCGTTTCAGCCATTTAATTTCTTCGATTGGCCCCTTGGTCAATTTTCTAATCCCAACGTGGCAAGTACCCGCCCTGGCGGATCCATCGCAAGTTCCTACGCAGTGATGAATTACCTCGGTCACGATGGATACTTGGCACTGAACAAGCGACTGATGAATTTGCGCGACGAAATCATGGATGGAATCAACGCGATTCCGGGGCTCACTATTAACGGCACTCCGCACTCACTCATCATCAGCTTCGGTCCATCAGATCAAGAAAACGTCGATGGCCTGGCTATTTACGATGAGATGTCGAAGAGAGATTGGTACCTCGGTCGTTCGTATCAACCGCGCGGAATGATGATGGGAATCTCGCTTCCCCATGAACATTCCAAGGCGAAATTGCTTGCTGACCTTGCGGAGTGCGCTGAGCAAGTGATTCGTACGCACCAAAAGAGTGATCCGAACGCGCCACTGACTTATTGAGCTGGCATATTGAAGTGGCCACCAGGTGGTGGGCGCTGAGGGTTTCGAACCCCCGACATCCTCGGTGTAAGCGAGGCGCTCTACCGCTGAGCTAAGCACCCTAATCGCGACCGCCTCAGCAGGCGCGACCGGAACATACTAGAGGGCAGCTAGGGCCTTCTTGTAATCCTCGTTATTTCGCGCGTCCATGCCGTTGTAGAGGGCGAATCGGAGAACGCCTTCCTTGTCGATGATGAAGGAGCCGCGGTTGGCGAAGCCCTTCTCCTCGATGAAGGTGCCGAAAGCCTTTGACGCAGCGCCGTGTGGCCAGAAATCTGAGAGCACCGAGAAGTTAAACCCTTCCTTAGCCGCGAATTCTTTTTGTGTGTAAGGAGAGTCGCAGGAGATGGCAAGGAGTTCGGTCTTGTCATTTTGAAATGCACCGAGATCGTCGCGTAGACCGCAGAGCTCGCCAGTGCAGGTTCCAGTGAAGGAGAATGGGTAGAAAGTGATGAGTACGTTCTTCTTTCCACGGAAAGAAGAGAGCGTGATCTCTTCGGTGTGCTGATTCTTAAGGGTGAAATCTGGGGCGATGTCGCCAACTGAAAGTGCCATGGTTCTCCTTCTGTGCGGTCTACACCGCGATTGGTATTGCGATTAGCGGCGAGATGCCTTTGGTGCTGTGAGCTTTGTTGCTGTCCAATCCTTTGCAACTGCAAAGGACGAAGTTTGTGAAAGGCCCGCAGTGGGGGCCGCTTCTTGAATGTCGCTGGGCTCTACATGTTGTGGGCGACCAGCTTTCGGCGTGATCACCCAGATAGCGCCACTATCTGCAAGGAAAGTGAGTGCATCGACGAGGAGGTCAACTAAATCTCCGTCATCGTCGCGGAACCAAATGAGTGCAATATCGACAACTTCTTCCGTTTCATCACTTAAGAAGTCAGAGCCTGCGAGCGCAGTAATTTCATCGCGAAGGGCCATATCGACATCAGGGCCAAATCCCATTTCGATGACGAGCGCGCCGGGAATAACACCAAGGCGACTCGCAACTCCCGCGGAGCCCGCGGCCGTACTCACACAATCCCCCTCAACTAAGAAACCTGGTATCGGCCCTTTCCGATACCCCTGGAGAGTACTCCACCGAGATCTGGCGCTTTTCGCAAGTCCCCCTCCTTGAATTCACCGTGCAAGAGCGTGGATGGGAGTCGGGGAAGGCGCCCAATGTGACGAATTGCCCACCTCTAGGGGAGGATATGCCTTGAGCTTGAAACGCTCCCGTGACCCGGGATCGATGAATGCTCGCCGGCCCCGCCAAGGGCTGGGCAGACCCCATCTCACCCGAAGGGCGCCAAACCGTGGCTGTTGATTTTGAACTCTCTGGACCTGACCATGATCCGTTGATTACCGGCGGGATGCCGAGCCAACTGATCGATACCGATCCAGAAGAGAGCGCCGAGTGGCGCGCATCTTTTGATGCCCTCCTAGAAAATGCCGGCCCCACTCGCGCCCGCTACGTGATGCTCTCACTCCTCCAACGGGCAGCCGAAAAATCAGTGGGAGTACCAAGCCTTCGTAATAGCGATTACATCAACACCATTCCACCCGAGCGCGAGCCAGACTTTCCTGGTGATGAAGCCATGGAACGCCGCATTCGATCCTTCATGCGATGGAATGCCGCGATGCTCGTACACCGCGCGCAACGACCAGGTGTCGGAGTCGGCGGACATATCTCTTCATACGCATCTTCTGCTTCGCTCTACGAAGTGGGTTTCAATCACTTCTTCCGCGGCAAAGATCATCCCGGCGGCGGAGATCAAATCTTCTACCAAGGTCATGCCAGCCCCGGCATGTACGCCCGCGCATTTCTTGAGGGGCGTCTCAGCGAAGATCAACTCGATGGCTTCCGCCAAGAGCTCTCACATCCTGCTGGTGGACTCTCGTCGTATCCGCACCCACGTCTTATGCCGGACTTCTGGGAATTCCCCACGGTTTCCATGGGACTTGGACCACTCAACGCTATCTACCAAGCGCGCTTTAACCGTTACTTGCAATCACGCGGCATCAAAGACACCAGCGAGCAACATGTATGGGCCTTTCTTGGTGATGGTGAAACCGACGAAGTGGAGAGCCTTGGCGCTATTGGTTTAGCTGCGCGCGAGGAACTCGACAATCTCACCTTTGTAGTTAACTGCAACTTGCAACGCCTTGATGGTCCAGTTCGCGGTAACGGAAAAATCATTCAAGAACTCGAATCATACTTCCGGGGTGCGGGTTGGAATGTCATCAAAGTCGTCTGGGGTCGTGAGTGGGATCCACTTCTTGCCCACGATCGAGAAGGCGCACTCGTTAATCTTATGAACGTCACGCCTGATGGCGATTTCCAAACGTACAAAGCTGAAGATGGTGCCTTCGTGCGCGAAAACTTCTTTGGACGCGATCCACGCGCTCTCAAACTCATCGAGGGTTGGGATGACGACAAAGTGTGGGGGCTTCGTCGCGGTGGCCACGATTATCGCAAGCTCTATGCCGCATACGCTGCAGCGATGGCACATAAAGGCCAACCCACGGTCATCTTGGCGAAGACGGTCAAAGGTTGGGGCCTCGGGCCGCACTTTGAAGGACGTAACTCCACACACCAGATGAAGAAACTTACGTTGGAAGACATTCAAACTTTCCGTGATCGTCTCGGTATTCCGTTTAGTGATGACCAACTCGATAAGTACACCCCACCGTATTACCACCCCGGCACAGACTCTGCCGAATACGCATACATGATGGAACGTCGCGCCAAACTCGGCGGACCACTCCCCAGTCGTATTGTGCGCGCCAAGCCGTTAGCGCAACCAGATGATTCTGTGTATGAATCTGTGAATCGTGGATCCGGTAAGCAAGAAGTTGCTACCACTATGGCCTTTGTCCGCATGCTCAAAGATCTCTTTAAGGACCCAGTGATTGGACCGCGCATCGTGCCGATCATTCCCGATGAAGCACGCACCTTCGGAATGGATTCGCTCTTCCCGACGCAGAAGATCTACTCACCTCACGGACAGACATATACGTCGGTCGATCGCGAACTCATGCTCTCATACAAGGAATCCAAGCAAGGCGTGATCCTGCACGAGGGAATCAACGAAGCGGGTTCAGTAGCATCATTTACTGCAGTAGGTACTTCGTATGCCACGCATGGCGAACCTATGATCCCGATTTACATCTTCTACTCCATGTTCGGATTCCAACGCACGGGAGATAGTTTCTGGGCTGCAGCCGATCAACTCACACGTGGATTCGTCTTCGGTGCTACCGCAGGTCGCACCACACTTAACGGTGAAGGCTTGCAGCACGAAGATGGTCACTCACATCTACTCGCATCCACCAACCCTGCAGTAGTTTCTTACGACCCAGCATTTGCTTACGAGATCGGGCACATCTTCAAAGATGGTCTCCGTCGGATGTACGGCGAACACTCGGAGAACGTTTACTACTACCTCACGGTTTACAACGAGCCATACGTGCAGCCAGCCGAGCCAGAAAATGTTGATGCTGCTGGAATTCTTGGTGGAATCCACAAGTACGCACCAGCCACCAGCGCGCACACCAAAAAGGCGCAATTGCTCGCATCTGGTGTAGCTGTGAACTGGGCCCTTAAAGCGCAGCAATTACTGGCCGACGAGTGGGGCATCTCTGCCGATGTGTGGTCTGTTACTTCGTGGAATGAGTTACGCCGCAATGGGCTTGAAGTAGACCGCCATAACATGCTTCATCCTGAGGAAGGTCGTCAAGAAGCCTTCGTCACATCGCAACTCAAGGGTGCAGTCGGGCCCGTAATTGCGGTGAGCGACTTCATGCGCGCAGTACAGGATCAGATCGCGCCCTGGGTCGAAGGCGCATTCACTTCTCTTGGAACTGATGGCTTTGGTCTCTCCGATACACGTGGTGCGCTTCGTCGTCACTTCCGGGTAGATGCAGAATCCATCGCGGTTGCTGCACTATATGAGCTCCATCGTCTCGGGGAGGTCGACATCTCAGTCGTGAAGAGTGCACTCGAGAAGTATGCGATTCATGACGTAAGTGCAGCTGATCCGGGTAACACTGAGGGTTCTGGCTAATCCCTTTAGAACAGCGCATTCGCAAGTGACGTGCGGCCTTTGACGATGCGTGGATCACTAGGATCTACGAGATCAAAGAGTGAGATCAGATGATCTTTGGCTTTCGCCCGTTCTGCACCTGACGTTGCCCGCACCACATCCACGAGGCGAAGAATGGCATCTTCTAGATGACCACCCACCATGTCGACATCAGCGCATCGTATTTGGGCATCCACATCGAGCGGATGTGCGGCCGCGTCTGCACGCACGGCATTGAAGTCCAAACCCTTTACGCGGGCAAGGAGTTCCACCTGCGCCAAACCGATCTTGGCGTAAACGTCGGTGGGTTTACGTGCAAGCAACTTTTGGTACGAAATGCGCGCACTCTCGTAATCGCCGCGATCGATGGCATCGAGCGCCGCCGCCTCATCGCCATCAATCTCTTCCTCATCGCCATCAACGCTCGCTTCGGCGGGTTCGGCGCCCACCGTTCCGGCGAGTCCTTGTTCAGCCGCGATCTCAAGAAGTTTCACTAATACTTCGCGTACCTGCTGTTCCGGCACTGCGCCTTGGAAGAGCGGAGCGATCTGCCCGTTGATGACCGCGATCACCGTGGGAATTGATTGCACTCGGAAGGCTTCGGCAAGGCGAGGGGCAGCTTCTGTATCTACCTTGGCGAGCAGCCAGGCACCGTTTCCTTCTTCTGCCAGTTTTTCGAGGATCGGGGAGAGTTGCTTACACGGTCCACACCATTCCGCCCAGAAGTCGAGGACTACCGGCACATTCTTCGATTGCGCCATGACAAGAGCTTCGAAGTTCTCTTCATTCACATCGACCACGAAAGCACTTTGCGGCATACCTTCAGGGCGCGGGACTGGCTTTGGACGATTCAACGCGCTGAGATCTACAGCGCTTGCAAAAGATGCAGGCAACTTGGGAGGTTGATTCACTTGACTCGCTCCTCAGCCAGAAGTTGATCTGCTGCCGTATATGAATCCATCTTTCCATCGGCAACAAGTGCAGCAAGTGTGCGAAGTGGTTCGCCTTTTATTTGCGCGCGTAATTTAGCCGACGCCAAATGTTCTATCTCCAGAGAAGCGCGATCGATACGTCGTCCTTCTAGCAACCCGCTCGCCGCGAGGTAATCGCGGTGGCGAGCAAGTGCCGCGACAAGCTCTTCGATTCCCATTCCGCGATCTGCCGCCGTCAATAGGATTTCTCGTTCTGGATCTTGGGGCGCAAGCGCCAGCGAATTGCGCAATTCGCGTGAGGTCACTTCTGCGCCATCGCGATCTGCCTTATTCACTACGTAGATATCGCCGATCTCAAGCAGGCCAGCCTTTACAGCTTGCACACCATCTCCCATGCCAGGAGCAAGTACCACCAATGTGGTGTCTGCATGGCTAACGATTTCGACTTCACTCTGACCCACGCCAACGGTCTCTACCAAAATGGTGTCGAAGCCTGCATCATCAAGCACACGAATTGCTTGTGGAGTCGCCGCGGCTAATCCACCGAGGTGACCACGAGTGGCCATTGACCGAATGTAAACGCCATCATCAAGGAAATGATCTTGCATGCGAATGCGATCACCAAGAACGGCGCCTTGAGTAAACGGCGAAGAGGGATCTATAGCGATCACACCCACCTTGTGCCCTTTTTCGCGTAGCGACTTGATGAGTGCAGAGGTGAGCGTTGATTTACCTACACCTGGCGAGCCGGTAATCCCGATAACGCGAGCGCCATGCGGCTTTAACTCCTTCATGATCGCCGGCAGCGACTCTGATCCATCTTCAATCAACGAAATAAGGCGCGCGAGTGAACGAATATTGCCGTCACGCGAACTACTTACTAACGCTGAGGTGTCTATGAGAATCACGCCCGCTTAAGAATCAGTGCATCGCCCTGCCCGCCACCGCCACAAAGTGCTGCGGCACCAATTCCGCCGCCACGCTTCTTCAAATCAAGTGCAATGTGCAGTGCCAAACGAGCTCCTGACATACCAACCGGGTGACCGACAGCAATGGCGCCACCGTGTGGATTCACAATCGCTGGATCAATTCCTAGTTGGCGAGTTGAAACCAAACCAACAGCAGCAAAGGCTTCGTTGATTTCCACGATATCTAATTCGCTTGCCTTCATACCCTCGCGCTTCAGTGACTTCTCGATGGCATTCGCGGGTTGCGCATGGAGTGAAGTATCTGGACCAGCCACCACACCATGTGCGCCAATCTCACAGAGCCATTCAAGACCCAGCGATTCGGCTTTGGCCTTGCTCATCACTACAACAGCGGCCGCTCCATCTGAGATTTGCGACGCAGAACCTGCGGTGATCGTTCCTGCGGGGTTAAATGCCGGACGGAGTTTTGCCAAAGTTTCCATAGTGGTATCAGCGCGAATTCCCTCATCGTGAGTCAGGGTCGTTGTTGCACCCTTACCTTGTGGGATTTCCATCGGAATAATCTCGTCATTGAAAATGCCAGCCGCGGTGGCTGCAGCCGCACGTTGATGAGAGTGCATTGCGAATTGATCTTGATCTTCGCGGGTCAAGCCATAGCGCCCGTTGAATGACTCGGTTGATTCACCCATGAGGCACTTATCGAAAGAGCAGTAGAGACCATCGTGGAAGAGCGCATCTTCCATCGTGACGTTCCCAATCTTGAAACCTTCACGTGAACCCATCAGTAGGTGCGGTGCCCGCGTCATGGATTCCATACCGCCGGCCACGATCGTGTCGAACTCTCCGGCACGGATGAGTTGGTCCGCGAGCGCAATCGCATCGAGACCCGAGAGGCAGACTTTGTTGATCAACAGCGCGGCCACATCTAGGGGAATACCGCCCTTGACGGCAGCTTGACGCGGAGGGGCTTGGCCGGCGCCGGCTTGCAGCACCTGACCCAAGATGACGTAATCGACTTGCTCGCCGGTGATGCCTGCTTTGGCGAGTGCGCCCTTGATGGCGATGCCGCCTAAGTCAGTGGCGGTGAAGCCCTTGAGTGACCCATTGAAGCGCCCCATAGGGGTGCGGGCTCCGGCGACGATGACAGATGTGGTCATGGCTTCTACTCCCCGTGACGTGATGCAGGTGGCTTTATCTGACACGATACCCGTTATGAGCACTCAGACCAGCGGCGAATCCGCCTCCTCCGCACAACTCCCGGGCATTATTGGCGTAGATCACATTGGGATTGCCGTGGCCGACCTGGAGGTCGCTATCGCCTTCTACCAAGAGAAGTTCGGCTTTGAAGTGGCTCATCGCGAGGTCAACGAGGAGCAGGGTGTTGCCGAGGCGATGATTCAAGTGGGGCCGGCCTCACACGAAGTGAAGCTCCAACTTCTGGCACCCCTCACCCCCGAGTCGGCTATCGCACGATTCCTCGACAAGAGTGGCCCCGGAATTCAACAACTAGCCTACCGCGTTGCCGATATCGAAATTGCCTGCGCCGCAGTGCGCGAACGCGGCATGCGCTTGCTCTTTGAAACTCCACGTCGCGGGACAGCAGGCAGTCGTATCAATTTTATTCATCCTAAGGATGCGGGTGGGGTGCTCGTCGAACTTGTACAACCAGCGGCCCATTAATGCGTCGTTCTGATTTTGCAGTACTCAAGATCCCAAATCTTCGTCGATTCTTTATCGCGCGCGCCCTTACCGTCATTAACGGATCCATTGCACCGATCGCTATGGCATTCGCCATTCTCGATTTACCCGGAGGGGACTCGCAAGACCTTGCACTTGTAGAAGTGTGTGTCGTTGTTTCGCAACTCTCTGCCATCCTCATCGGAGGCGTGTTAGCCGATCGATGGTCACGCGTACGCACTTTAGTTCTCGGCGGTAGTACGGCTTCTGCTGGAATGTTTCTCCTGGGCATCATGCTTGCTATTCATATTTCACACGTGGGGGTTTACTGCATTGGAGCTGCTCTCACTGGACTTGGATCCGGTCTTGGATTTCCAGTCTTCACGGCTCTCATTGCAGATGCCGTTCCAGAGAAGCAACGGCAGAGCGCTAATGGTCTCTTCCGGCTCGTGATCAACCTTTCCCGCGTCGGTGGCGCAGGTATCGCTGGTCTACTCATCGTGACGCTAGGAAATGCCGGCACTATGTTCATGGTGGGTTCGGCATTCCTGGTGAGCGCCCTCATCGTATCTGGAATTAAAGTGCATCAACTTCCTGGCAGTGGTGAGAGCGCTATCAAAGATCTCACAAATGGGTGGAAGGAATTTATCTCCTACCCTTGGGTAGTCATCATCGTTGTCTGCTACATGATCATGAATTCCATGTACGCCGGGACGATAGACGTGATTGGCCCCGTGATCGCCAAGAGTGATCTTGGAGGAGCGAGAGGTTGGGCTCTCATCATGATGTGCGGATCGCTTGGCGCATTGATTGGCACCGTCATAGCGCTTCGTCTGAGATATCGCAGACCCCTCATCACCGCATCGCTCTACTCTTTCGCCTTTCCGATACTCATCCTGCTCTTCTCGTTTCCAGCGCCTCTTTATGTGCTCGCGATCGGAGCGGCACTGGCAGGCATCTCCATGGATATTTTCGGAGTTGCTTGGGATGGTGCGCTCCAACGTGAAGTGGCTCGCGAGAAACTCAGTCGCGTCTCTTCTTACGATTGGTTTGGTTCGATGGTCGCAATTCCCGTGGGAATGATCTTCGCCGGCTGGGGAGCTAAGCACTTCGGCCCCTCGACCATATTGCCGTGGATGGCGCTCGTGGCTGCCCTCTCCCTCGTCCTACCCTTCCTTTCACGCTCTGTCTGGAACGTGAAGGGCGCACTCATCGAGTAGTTCGCTACCCTAAAGCCATGGAGAGCGAACGTTTCGGAACCCCGGGGGCACCACTTAACCGTTCGCATCCCTTCCTTTATGGTTTCCTCGCCACTTTAGGTGTGGCCACTGCATATTTGGTTATCAAAGCCGTGCAGAGCGCCAGCCAAGTCTTGGTTCTAATTCTGATTTCCCTCTTCCTCGCAGTAGGTCTCAACCCAGCGGTCGAAGCACTCCGAAAGCGCGGACTCAAGCGTTCCGGTGCGGTGCTTACGATTACTTTGATTTTCGTACTGATTGTCGGTGGCTTCACCGCAGCGGTTGCGCCGCCGATCTACAAGCAGACAACTCAGCTGGTGCAGAACGCACCTGAGTACCTCGATCGCATTGCCACGAATCCCACGATCGCCAATCTCGATAAGAATTACCACTTCATCGACAAGGCGAAGGAGAAACTCTCCACGCAAGTACAAGATGGCAAGCTGGTGGTCTCGGCTTTTGGTGGAGTCATCGGAGTGGGCAAAACAATCTTCTCCGGACTTTTCTCCGCCATTACGGTCTTTATTCTTACTTTGTACTTCTTGGCCGCTCTTCCGAAATTCACGAAGACCGCCTACAGCTTGGTACCCGCATCAAGACGCGAGCGCGTTTCTAAAATCTCCGACGAGATCTTGGTTCGTATCGGCGGATACGTCGGTGGCCAACTTGTCGTCGCAGGTATCGCAGGACTTGCCACTTTTGTCGCCGCCCTGGCACTGGGATTGCCTTATGCACTCTCACTGGCGATGGTAGTTGCCCTTTGCGATTTGATTCCCCTCATTGGTGCCACTCTTGGTGCAGTCGTTGCCACTCTTGTCGGATTTGTTTATGACACGAAGAGTGGAATTATTATTCTGATCTTCTACATCATCTATCAGCAGCTTGAAAATTATGTGATCTATCCAAAAATTATGAAGCGCTCAGTTTCTGTTCCAGCAATTGTCACCATTATTGCTGCACTCATCGGAGGCTCACTTCTAGGCTTGCTAGGCGGCTTGCTTGCAATCCCCACTGCCGCAGCGATCCTTTTGATTATCGATCAAGTTGCTATCCCACGCGCTGCGCAGAATTAAACTTCTTTCCACTCTCGCGGAAGTGGCAAAGCGCCAGGATTGAGCCGCTGCACGATTTCAGTCAGCACGCGATACACAGACGGCTCACCGACCCAGAGATGTTTGGCACCTTCTACTGGAATAAGTTCTGCGTGCGAAAGTGGTGCGAACGCTTGCGTTGCTGCTGCCGGCCTCAAGTAATCATCTAACTCTGGAATGAGCGCTACGACAGGACGACCATCTGTATCCCAACGCAATAAATCATCAGGGGTAGAGAATCGAAGCGGCGGGCTCAACAAGATGACGCCTTCAATTCCTGGCAGTAATCCAAACTTCAATGCAAGATCAGTACCGAATGACCAGCCCACAATCCAAATGCGTGGAAGACCTTCGTTGACTGCATATTTCACCGCCGCTTCTACATCGAATTGCTCTGAAGTTGCATTCGAGAATTCACCCTCACTCTTTCCCGCCTCCGACTCGGTGCCGCGAGTGTTAAAACGAAGAATGGCTATATCTGCCAGCGCGGGTAATCGCGCAGCGGCTTTGCGAAAAATATGGCTATCCATCATGCCGCCATGGGTCGGCAGGGGATGGAGGGCAATCATGGTGGCTACTGGTGGGCGACCTAGCGGAAGGGCCAACTCCCCCACCAAGGCAAGACCATCAGAAGTTCTAAGGGTCACGGACTTGCGCTCCGCCGGCAGGACGGTACTTGCCCGAATTTCTACTGACGCACTCATTGGCACCATTATCCCGCTCCTTTGCCTGGCATGTGTCCCGAGAAACGGTCAGAATGTGCCTATGACGCTACAGAGTGAAGATTTGACATTCGCCACCCATGCCCCGGCCACGAGCGTGGAGTACGCCCGCTATCCGATTGCTGGGGCCGTCGAGGTCGCCGCGGCAGTTGCCACAGCCCGCTCTGGCGCCACCTGGTGGAGCGCCCGCACCCCTAGCCAACGCAGCGCCACGCTCCTTGCCTGGAACCGGCTTATCGTCTCGCGGATCGATGAAGCCGCTGCGCTGATTGTTGCCGAGGGTGGAAAGCCGGAGAGCGATGCCCGGTTGGAAATTACCTTGGCCATCGATCACTTGGCGTGGGCAGCAAAAAATGCCGGACGCTACCTCGCCCCGAGTCGACGCTCCCCTGGTTTATTGATGATGAATGTGAGTGCCACCGTTGAGCATGCGCCACTCGGCGTCGTTGGTGTTATCGGGCCTTGGAACTATCCCATCTTCACGCCGATGGGTTCGATTGCCTACGCACTCGCAGCCGGAAATACCGTGGTCTTTAAACCAAGCCAGTACACGCCAGGTATCGGGGTATGGCTAGCTAATACGTTACGAGAAATCGTTCCAGAACACGCCCTTTTGCAAACCATCACTGGTGAAGCGATGACCGGTGAAGAATTATGCAAGAGCTCCGTCGACAAGATTGCTTTTACTGGCTCCACACGCACTGCAAAGAAAGTAGCCGCGACCTGTGCCGAGTCTCTTAAACCGCTCATCGCAGAATGCGGCGGCAAAGATGCGGTTATCGTCGCTGCTGATGCAAACGTGAAAGACGCCGCAGAGAATACTCTTTGGGCAGCCATGTCTAACGCAGGACAAACGTGTATCGCCGCAGAGCGCGTCTACGTACATGAAAAAGTTGCTGATGAATTCATTCGCTTAATCACGGCTCAGGCAAAGAACGTGAAGGCAGGAACCTCCTACGGCGCAGCCACGATGCCTTCGCAAATCGGAATCATCGCTTCACACATAGACGACGCGTTGAACAGGGGTGGTGTTGCGTTGGTGGGCGGGCGTGAATCTGTGCAACCTCCCTACGTCTCACCCGTCATTCTCTCCGAAGTTCCAGAGGACTCCACCGCGGTTACCGAAGAGACCTTCGGGCCAACATTGGTGATCAATAAAGTGAAGAGCATGGATGAAGCCATAGCAAAATCTAATGCCCTCCGTTATGGGCTTGGAGCATCGGTCTGGTCAAAGCGCCATGGCTCGGAAATTGCATCACAGCTTCATGCTGGAATGGTGAGCGTTAATTCGGTGCTCGCCTTCGCTGCCGTTCCCTCCGTGCCCTTCGGCGGCGTGGGTGATAGCGGGTATGGCCGCATCCACGGACCAGAAGGCCTGCGCGAATTCACCTATGCGCGTTCGGTCATCAAGCCCCGTTACAAATCGCCTATTCAATTCACCACTTTCCGCCGTACAAAGAAGACCGACAACATCATCGCTGGACTCGTCAAGATCCTTTTCGGGCGTTAATCGAACTTATGCGCCTTGTTGTTGCTCGTTGCACAGTGGTCTACGCCGGACGCCTTGATGCCCGACTAGACGAAGCGATTCGTCTTCTTATGGTGAAAGCCGATGGCAGCGTCCTGGTCCACGCAGATGGTGGCTCATACAAACCACTCAACTGGATGAGCCCTCCCTGCGTACTCGTGGAGCGAGAAGGCGTCTGGGAAGTGACGAATAAGGCTGGCGAGAAGTTAGAGATCACCTTGCATGAGGTCATGCACGATACGGCCCATGAACTCGGCGAAGATCCTGGGCTCATCAAAGATGGCGTGGAAGCACATCTGCAGGTGCTACTTTCCGAACGCCCACAAGTTTTTGGTGAAGGCTGGACGCTTGTACGCCGCGAACACCCCACGGCAATCGGCCCGGTTGATCTTTTATTGCGTGATCACAACGGTGCTTACGTGGCGGTTGAGATTAAAAGACGCGGGGAGATCGATGGAGTTGAACAACTGACTCGTTATCTCGACCTCATGAACCGCGATCCCGCAATTTCTCCAGTTCGTGGAATATTCGCTGCCCAAGAAATTAAGCCGCAAGCAAAGACCCTTGCGGTAGACCGTGGAATTGAGTGCAAAGTCTTTGATTACGATGCGCTCCGCGAAATCGACGACGGAAAGTTGCGACTCTTTTAATCTTGCGAATTAGGCAGGATTTTGCGTGAGCCACTCCACTACATCACTTGCGTGCGTATCGGGAGGAAATATCGGATAGAAGGTATGCACGATCTTCCTATTTCGAATGATCAGCGTGAGGCGACAGTAAAGTTCCATACCCGACGCTGTGAAAGTTGGAAGACGAAGAGAGGCCTTCATCTCCAAATGAGGATCGCTCAAGATGGGAAACGGTAATTCGATCCGTTCTGCCAATTCTTTTTGGTAATCGTGATCTTGACTCGATAGCCCGTAAACGTCGGCACCTAACTTCTGTAATTCACCGAAGTGATCTCGAAACCCGCACGATTCTGGCGTACATCCTCGTGCGCCCGGAATAAGGTCCCAACCTTCCGGAAGAGGTACCCCCGGTACACCGCTGCGCGGATAGACGTAAATCACCGTTGTGGGGGATGCAAACTCGGCAAATGACCAGCGCATTCCATCTGTACCGAGGAATGTCAGATCTGGAAGCTCCATGCCTACCAAGTGATCTGCCAGACCATCATCTGTAGGAGCGGGAAGGACTTCTGGCAAACTTTCGTAGGAGGACATGCTCCGAATCTAGCGCTGTTTAGGACGTCTGGTGTTCTTCTTCGTCCAACAAACTTTATGCCAGTGGCGCCTGAAATCAGCCCCCGCCTGGAGAGCTTCGTCCTCCTCCAACCAGGCCACGATATGCGGAGTTGCTAAAGGAATTATTTGATCGCACCCCGGGCAGCGATACGGCTTGCTGGAGGAAGAGCCGGTGAGCGAACGCACCCGATACATACCGTCGGGATGTTCTTCGGTCCACTCGTTCTTGCCCACCGCTGATGGCGGTTCGCCACTCTCGGCGCGACGATGTTTTCTGGGACTCACGGAGCCACTCTACCCGCGAGAAGAGTGGCCGAGTAGAATTGCTCCGTGAACTCCGGAATGCAGAACGCAATTGAGATCCATGGCCTTCTCAAGACATACGGAGAGACGCACGCAGTCGCTGGCGTCGACCTCGAGGTTCAGGCGGGCGAAGTCTTCGCGTTACTCGGCCCTAATGGCGCTGGGAAAACCACCACAATCGAAATTCTCGAAGGTTATCGAGATCGTGACGGCGGCACCGTTTCGGTGCTCGGTGAGGATCCGGCGAAGGCTGGACTCTCATGGCGAAACAAAATCGGCATCGTCCTTCAGAGTAATAACGACGCAGCCGAAATCACCGTTGAAGAAATATTGAACTTTTTTTCAGATTATTACGTGAATCCACGCAACGTGGACGAAGTCATCAACGCAGTGGGTCTCGAGGAAAAACGCAAATCTCGCGGACGTGAACTTTCAGGCGGCCAACGTCGCCGACTCGATGTTGCTCTCGGAATCCTTGGCAATCCTGAACTGCTCTTTCTTGATGAACCCACCACGGGTTTTGATCCTGAAGCACGACGCGCTTTTTGGGATTTGATTCGTGGACTGCGCGCTGATGGAACAACCATCCTGCTGACTACTCATTACTTAGACGAGGCCGAGGCACTCGCTGATCGTGTAGGAGTCATTAACAATGGCCGCATCGTTGAAGTAGCTACGCCAGCAACTCTTGGCGGTCGTGATAACGCAAAAGTTATTGTGCGCTGGAGCGAGGGCGGCAACATGAAGGAAGAACGCACCGACTCCCCCACCGAACTTCTTCGCTCACTAAGCGCCCGTTTGGCTGGGGAGATTCCCGAACTCACGGTGAGCAGACCTACTTTGGAAGATATTTACATCTCAATGATCGAAGGTGAAGCGTGAGCACTTTCAAGATTGGTGCGAGCCGAGGCAACCTCGAGATTCGTCAATTCCTTCGTCAACGTGAATCAGTAGTCTTTACTCTGCTCTTTCCGGTACTGCTACTTCTGATCTTTGGCTCTGTCTTTAAAGACACCATTGCGCCTGGAGTCACTTTTTCTCAGTACTTCGTTGCCGGCATGATCGCCTCCGGTTTACTCAATACTGGATTTCAACAGCTCGCAATCATGATTCCACTTGAGCGAGATGACGGCACCCTCAAACGCCTGCGCGGAACACCCATGCCGCCCTCTTCATATTTCATCGGGAAGATTCTCGCAGTCCTTGCGAGCATGGTCGTACAAATTATTTTGCTGCTGCTAGTGGGCGCACTTATTTTTGGAGTTCATCTACCTACAGATATCGGTCACTGGATCACTTTTGCTTGGGTCACGCTCCTAGGTATTACTGGATCAACTCTGCTCGGAATCGCATTCTCAAGCGTTCCCCGCAGCGGACGTGGTGCCAGCGCTATGGTGACCCCGATCGTGCTCGTTCTCCAATTCACCAGCGGCGTCTTCTTTATCTTTAATCAACTTCCGAGTTGGATGCAGAACGTAGCGTCTATCTTCCCGCTGAAGTGGCTCACCCAAGGAATGCGGTCTGTCTTCCTTCCAGAGAGTTTTGCTTCGCAAGAAGTAGCAAAGAGTTGGGAGCATGGTCGAGTAGCCCTCATGCTTTCGATCTGGATTGTCGTTGGGCTTGTACTGGCACTCAAGACATTCCGTTGGGAACGCTCGCGTTAGTAGGTGTGGAAGCCTGACCCGCTCTTACGACCCAGTTTGCCCTGCGCCACCAATTCATTAATGAGAGCCGGTGGCAAGAAATGTTCGGCCGCTTCTATTGTCTCGCCTTCGTTGACGATATTAAGCGAGGCGTTTCTGAGTACATCAATTCCGGTGAGGTCTGCAGTCGCGAGTGGCCCCATCGCGTGCCCAAAACCTAATTTGCACGCGAGATCAACATCTTCAGCGGTGGCAATTCCGGACTCCACCAATCGAGCAGCTTCCAACACCAACGTAAGTATTAATCGCGTTGTTACAAATCCTGCGATATCACGATTAACGACAATGCACTCTTTGCCGATCGATTCAGCAAATTCGCGAGCTATTTGCAGAGTCTCATCACTTGTCTCCTGCCCGCGCACCAATTCGCAGAGCTTCATCATCGGTACGGGAGAGAAGAAATGTGTTCCGACAACGCGAGACGGATCCTTAACCACGCTAGCAATCTGACTAATAGGAAGCGCGCTGGTATTTGATGCCAAGATCGCATGAGCGGGCGCGAATTGATCAAGCCTATGGAAAATATCTTGCTTAACTTCCAATTTTTCAAAGACCGCTTCGATCGCAATATCGCACTCAGCCACCGCGTGTGCGAAATCCGACGTAAATTCAATCCGTGCGCGCAACTCCTCAGCTGCGTCCTGCGTAAGTGTGCCTTTCTTGACGAAGCGAGCCAGACTTTCGCCGAGAAGAGACTCACCTCGAGCGAGATCGGCGTTATCAAAGACTCGCACCTGCTTACCCGCAAGTGCAGATACCTGCGCAATTCCTGAGCCCATCAGCCCGGCCCCAATAACTGCCACTCTCTCGATTTTCATCTCTCCCCCTTCAAGTAGCGAGCCTACTTCGGATAGGGCATTCTTGAGCAGTGCTAGGTGGAATCAACAATGGGGCTTTCTTTTCATCCTTCGCTGGCTTCTTTGTGGTGCTCCTCCTCATCCTTCTACTGAGGTGGACCTTCTCCCGCGGGAAATCGTTGATTGAACGCCCCAAGAGAGTGGGCAATGAAAAGGAGTACGGACTACTCGTTCCCGTTTCCAAACCGGCGAGCCATATCGAAGGAGAGATGCTTCGCCTGAAATTATTGGAGCATGGAATTAAAGCCTCGGTCAGCCAAACTTTGGACGGTGCCCGAATCTTCGTCTTTCCAAAAGATCAAAAACGCGCAGAAGAAATCTTGGCTAGCGGTTAGCTCCAGGAACCCAGAGCTCGTCACCCTTCTTGGTATTAGATGCGCGTGCGAGCACGAAGAGTAAATCAGAGAGTCGATTGAGATACTTCGCAGCAAGTGGATTAACGCCTCCACCGAATGCGTGAATTGCCGCCCAAGTGCGTCGCTCAGCACGACGTGACACTGTGCGCGCCACGTGCAAGAGCGCGGCTTCGTTACTTCCGCCGGGCAAAATAAATGAACGCAATGGCTCAAGTGAGGCGTTGTAATGATCAATCGCCTTCTCCAGCGCATCTACCTGGGATTCAAGTACTCGGAGTGGCTCATGCTTTGGTTCTTCAACAACAGGGGTACACAGGTCTGCCCCCACATCGAAGAGATCGTTCTGGATACGTACAAGGAGCGATCGAATATCTTCGGGGAAGGTGCCAAAGGAGAGCACCACACCAATCTGCGAGTTTGCCTCATCAACAGTGGCATATGCCTCGAGACGAGGGTCGTTCTTACTCGTACGGCTCATATCTCCGAGGGAGGTAGTGCCGTCATCGCCAGTCTTTGTATAAATACGCGTCAAGTTGACCATGAGAAGAGCCTAGCCCGACCTCTACGATGGTGTCGTGCCGAAGAACCCCGATTCCCTCCCCTTACGAGTCCAAGGCGGAGCCCGCCTGCAGGGTGAGGTCGCCGTCTCCGGGGCCAAGAACTCTGCCCTCAAGCTCATGGCACTCTCTCTGCTCGCTACTGGCACCACAGAGATCTCCAACGTCCCAGAGATCCTGGATGTCTCGATCATGGCCGAACTACTCACGCGCCTGGGCTGCCAGGTCACCGTTGCCGGTGATTGCGTCTCCATTACCGTGCCCGAGCGCCCTGATCATCGGGCTGATTACGACCTAGTGCGTAAGATGCGCGCGTCCATCAATGTGCTCGGCCCCCTCGTTGCTCGCTGCGGCGAAGCAGAAGTGGCGCTACCCGGCGGAGATGCCATTGGATCCCGAGGGCTAGATTTCCACGTCGCCGGCCTTGAACAACTGGGCGCAGAGATCGTGGTCGAGCACGGATTCGTCATAGCCCGCGCGCCCGAAGGATTAAGGGGCGCTGACATCTTCCTTGATTTTCCTAGCGTAGGTGCCACCGAAAATTTGCTCACCGCGGCAGTGCTCGCCAAGGGCACTACTCGCATTGATAACGCCGCCCGTGAACCCGAAATTGTTGATATCGCCAACATGCTCATTGGGATGGGTGCAGAGATTGAAGGCGCCGGAACACCCACCCTCACCATTCATGGAGTCCCTTCACTCAATCCCACGAAGCACCGCACCATTCCAGATCGGGTGGTCTCGGGAACATGGGCATTTGCCGCAGCCATGACCCAGGGCGATATTTTCATTCGTAACGCGAGAGCAGAGTACTTAGAAATTCCCCTTGAAAAATTAGTCGAAAGCGGTTGCATCGTTACCGCGACCGATGAAGGAATCCACGTTGTCAGCAAGGGTCGTCCTAAGGCTGTCGATGTGTCCACGCTACCGTTCCCTGGTTTCCCCACCGACCTACAGCCGATGATCATCGCATTGAATTCCATTGCAGACGGACATGCAGTTGTAACCGAGAATGTCTTTGAAGGTCGCTTCATGTTCGTCAACGAAATGATTCGGCTAGGTGCCGACATCAAAACTGATGGGCATCACGCCAGTATCCGTGGAAGAGAAATACTTTCGGCAGCACCCGTCACAGCCACCGATATTCGGGCAGGAGCTGCGCTGGTATTAGCCGGGCTGGTCAGCGATGGAGAAACGATCGTAGAAGATACTTTCCACATCGATCGCGGTTATCCAGGATTTGCCGAGCAATTGCGCTCACTCGGCGCAGACGTGCGCTACTAAGGGTTTAGTTAACCGCAGCAGCAATACGCGTTTGTGCACGAGCTTCAGCAAGATCATCTGCCGCTTCGCGTTGGGCGCGAGCAAGAGCTTCCTTGGCGCGATTCACATCGATCTCAGTTCCGAGTTCTGCAATTTCAGCAAGAATCGAAACTCGATTGTCGGAAACCGAAAGGAAACCACCGTGAACAGCGGCCTTCACATCGCCATCATTCTCGGTGCGAATGGTGACCACACCATTAACCAGCACGCCAAAAGTCGGGGTGTGGTTTGCCATCACACCGAGGTCGCCGTCGGTCGTGCGGGCAAGCACAATGCTTGCCTCGCCTGACCAAACGCGACGCTCTGCGGAAACAAGCTCTACCCGGATGCTCATGATTAGGCCTTAGCCAACTCAGCAGCTCTGCGCTCAACATCGTCAAGGCCACCGCACATGAAGAATGCTTGCTCTGGCACGTGATCGTAATCGCCATCGGCAAGCGCCTTGAATGCAGCGACTGTCTCTGTGAGCGGAACGAAAGATCCATCGAGACCAGTGAAGACCTTGGCCACGAAGGTGTTCTGCGAGAGGAAGCGCTGGATACGGCGAGCGCGGCCGACGAGGATGCGATCCTCTTCGGAGAGTTCGTCGATACCAAGAATCGCGATGATGTCTTGAAGATCCTTGTAACGCTGCAAGATCTGCTTCGTACGGTTAGCGACACGGAAGTGCTCTTCACCGATGTAGCGAGGATCAAGAATGCGTGAAGTGGAGTCGAGCGGATCCACAGCTGGGTAAATACCAAGCTCCGAAATCGGACGGGAAAGCACTGTCGTCGCATCAAGGTGAGCGAAGGTGGTGTGTGGAGCTGGGTCGGTGATGTCATCAGCAGGAACATAAATAGCCTGCATAGATGTAATCGAGTGACCACGCGTTGAAGTAATGCGCTCCTGAAGCACACCCATTTCGTCAGCGAGTGTTGGCTGGTAACCCACTGCAGATGGCATACGACCAAGGAGAGTAGAAACCTCAGAACCTGCCTGTGTGAAGCGGAAGATGTTATCGATGAAGAGAAGTACGTCTTGCTTCTGAACATCGCGGAAGTACTCAGCCATAGTGAGTGCAGAGAGCGCGACACGAAGACGCGTCCCTGGTGGCTCATCCATCTGGCCGAAGACAAGGGCGGTTTTATTGATAACGCCTGTTTCGGTCATTTCAAGGAAAAGATCGTTACCTTCACGGGTGCGCTCACCGACACCGGCGAATACAGATACACCACCGAAGTTTTCCGCTACGCGGTAGATCATTTCCTGAATAAGAACGGTCTTACCTACACCGGCGCCACCGAAGAGGCCGATCTTTCCACACTTTACATAAGGGGTGAGGAGGTCGACGACCTTGATGCCTGTTTCGAACATCTCGGTCTTTGACTCGAGTTGGTCGAACGCAGGAGCGTCGCGGTGGATTGGCCAGCGCTCTTTGATCTCGAGCGAGGAGGTGGGCACGTCGAGAGATTCGCCGAGGGTGTTGAACACGTGTCCCTTGGTGACGTCGCCGACTGGCACGCTGATGGCAGAGCCCGTGTCGCGCACTTCGGCGCCACGCACGAGACCATCAGTAGGTTGCATAGAGATCGCACGCACGAGGTTGTCACCAATGTGTTGAGCCACCTCAAGCGTGAGCATGCGGTCGACACCACCCATCGTCACATCTACCTGAAGCGCGTTGTAGATTCCCGGCATTGCATCGGCGGGGAATTCCACGTCGACGACTGGTCCGATTACGCGGGCTACTCGGCCGGCTTTGGTTTTGATATCCATGGTCATCTCTCTCACTCGCCCCCGGAAGTTGCTGATGCAAGTGCATCAGCACCACCGACGATCTCGCTGATTTCTTGGGTGATCTCGGCCTGACGGGCCGCGTTTGCACGTCGCGTGAGCGACTTGATTAACTCTTCGGCGTTATCTGTTGCAGACTTCATGGCCCGGCGACGAGCAGCGTGCTCGGAAGCAGCTGATTGAAGCAGAGCATTGAAGATACGACTTTCTACATACCGAGGAAGAAGTGCATCAAGCACATCAGCCGCGGAAGGCTCGAACTCATAGAGCGGCAACGGGCCATCTACTGGCGGCTTGGAGCTTTCCACTACTTCAAGTGGAAGCATGCGCTTGGCAAGTGGGCGTTGGGTGATCATCGATACGAACTCAGTAAAGATGATGTGCAACTCGTCAGCACCAGTTTCTTGAAGGAAAGAGGCGATGACGGCATCTGCAATCTCTTTTGCATTGTCATAGGTGGGGTTATCGCTAAACCCAGTCCACGAAGCAGCAATCGGACGATTACGAAAACGGTAGTAGTTCAAAGCCTTGCGACCAACGAGGTAGTGATCGACTTCTAATCCGCGGCTCTTGAGCAGTGAAGTGAGTTGATCTCCTTCCTTGATTGCATTGCTTGCATACGCACCGGCCATACCGCGATCGCTTGCGATGATGAGCACAGCAGCACGCTTGGCGTCAGTTACCGCAGCGGTCAACGGATGTTCAACATTTGAAAATGTTGCCAACGCTGAAACTGCTCGCGTTAATTCAGTCGCGTAAGGAGACGAAGCCGCGACGCGTTGCTGCGCCTTGACGATACGAGAAGCGGAGATAAGTTCCATCGCTTTCGTGATCTTCTTCGTCGCCTTGACGGAACGCATCCGTCGGCGATAAATACGTAACTGGGCACCCATGAATGAGTCCTACTTCTTCGCCGCTGGTACGTGCTTGGTAATGGTCTCTTGTCCTACTTCATCGCTATCGAGCGATTCCGCAGCATGATCAGCTACCGCACCCGAAGACGCAGCGAACTCCAACTTGAATGCAGTGACAGCAGCATCGAGTTGAGCAACTAGATCATCGCCAAGATCCTTGGTGGATGCGATTGCATCGAGGATGCCCTTGTGTTGACGACCCACGTAATCAAGGAATTCAGCTTCGAAACGACGGATGTCAGGAACTGGAACACTATCGAGCTTGCCAGTGGTACCGGCCCAGATGGAAACGACTTGGCGCTCCACCGAGAATGGTGAGTACTGACCTTGCTTGAGAAGTTCCACCATGCGAGCACCGCGCTCGAGCTGTGCCTTTGACGCAGCATCGAGATCAGAACCGAATGCAGCGAATGCTTCGAGTTCGCGGAACTGTGCAAGGTCGAGACGAAGGCGTCCGGCAATCTTCTTCATAGCCTTGATCTGTGCAGAACCACCGACGCGAGATACCGAAATACCTACGTTGATAGCTGGACGCACACCCGAGTTGAAGAGATCTGTTTCCAAGAAGCACTGTCCGTCGGTAATCGAAATAACGTTGGTAGGAATGAACGCCGAGACGTCATTACCCTTTGTTTCGATAATTGGCAGACCGGTCATCGAACCAGCACCGAGCTCGTCTGAGAGCTTTGCGCAACGTTCGAGGAGACGTGAGTGTAAGTAGAAGACGTCGCCAGGGTAGGCCTCGCGACCTGGTGGACGACGGAGCAAGAGCGAGACTGCACGGTAGGCCTCTGCTTGCTTTGAAAGATCATCGAAAATGATGAGGACGGATTCGCCCTTGTACATCCAGTGCTGACCGATGGCCGAACCGGTGTAAGGAGCGAGGTACTTGAAACCTGCAGGGTCAGAGGCAGGAGCGGCCACGATGGTGGTGTAATCCATGGCGCCGGCTTCTTCGAGTGCACCACGAACAGCTGCGATCGTGGAACCCTTCTGACCAATAGCCACGTAAATGCACTTGACCTGCTTCTTGGGATCTCCGGTCAGCCAGTTTTCGCGTTGGTTGATGATCGTGTCGATCGCAACTGCGGTCTTACCGGTCTGACGATCGCCGATGATGAGCTGACGTTGTCCGCGACCGATAGCGGTCATGGCGTCGATGGCCTTGATGCCGGTCTGCATCGGCTCTTTCACTGGTTGGCGCTGTACTACTGAAGGCGCCTGAAGTTCGAGTGCGCGGCGTGACTCAGCAACGATCTCGCCTTTGCCATCGATCGGACGACCAAGTGGATCGACGACGCGACCCAAGAAACCATCACCGACAGGTACAGAGAGAACTTCACCGGTACGACGCACGGCCATACCTTCGACGATGCCCGAGAAGCCGCCGAGAATAACGACACCGATCTCACGGACGTCAAGGTTGAGAGCGATACCAAGGGTGCCGTCCTCGAACTTGAGCAACTCGTTCGTCATCGTTGAAGGAAGACCCTCAACGCGCGCGATTCCGTCGCCTGCTTCGGTGACAGTACCGATCTCGTCGCGAGCCGCAGTGCCGGGATCGTATGACTGGACGAACTTCGCCAGTGCATCACGAATGTCCTCGGGTCGGATCGTGAGTTCCGCCATCATCTTCTCCTTCAATAGCCGCCCTCACGCTTTGTAAGGGCAAAGTACTTAACCTGCGAGTCGTCGACTCGCTTCTGCCAAACGACTGACCGTGGTGCCGTCAATCAACTCATCAGCGAAGCGAATGGAGAGACCACCCACCACACTCTTATCTACTTCGACGTTTACGCGCATCGGACGTCCGAGTTCAGCTGTAAGAGCTGCGCTCAATCGTTCCTGTTGTGCGGACGTCAATTCAATTGCGCTCTTTACGTGTGCAATCGTGCGATTGCGACGGTCAGCTGCGGCTTGTGCGAAATCGCTCAGTCCGCCTTCAATGTGGCGACCACGGGGATGCATCACCAATTGAGTAATAAGGCGAAGAGTGGCAGGCGCAACTTTGCCAGCAAGGAGCGAACGAATGAGCTCGCCCTTTTGCTCGCTCGTCCCCTGGTTCCGAGCGACTAACGCCGCACGAAGTTCTGGGTTGCCAGCAACTACTCGACCGAATTGAAAGAGTTCTTCTTCGAGCGCATCGAGAGTGCCATCGGCGTGTGCCGCAGCAGCTTCGGCTTCAACAGCAAGTTGCTCAGATGCATTTGCGAGATCACTCGAACGCGACCAACGTGCCTTCACTAATTCCTCGAGGAGCTTGGCGGCGTTTGCACCGATCTTCTCTCCGAAGAGTGATTGTGCAACACCTGCCTTGCCCTGAGCTTCTCGAGAGGGATCAGTAAGTGCACGGAGGAGAGACTTAGAGGAATCAAGGGTGCGAGTAATGAGGAAGAGGTCAGCTGAAAGAGCGGACGCTTGCTCTCCATTCATGGAGGCGAGCGAACTATCCATCAGTGCGCGACTCATCGCCAGTGATTGACGACTAGTTCCCTTCATTACAAGTGCCATGATTACTTGGAGCCCTCCAAATCGGCCAAGAAGCGATCAACCACACGAGATTGGCGCACTTGATCATCAAGGGCCTCTCCCACGATCTTCGACGCGAGGTTAGTAGCGATGGTGCCTACTTCTTGCATCAGAGAAGTCACTGCTTGTTGGCGCTCAGCCTCAATCGAGGCACGGGCGGCGGCAGTGATGCGATTTGCTTCTTCTTGTGCCTTAGTGCGCATCTCTTCAATGATCGCTGCTCCCTGTGCACGTGCTTCCTCGCGAAGCTTTTGAGCCTCGCCGCGAGCATCGGAGAGTTGATCTTGATAAGACTTGAGTGCAGCTGCTGCTTCTGCCTGTGCCTGCTCTGCGCGCTCCATGCCGCCTTGAATGGCGTCGGTGCGATCAGCGAAAGCCTTCTCGAAGCGTGGAACTACCTTGCTCTTCATAACGATGAAGAGCAGCGAGAACGCGATCAGACCAACGATGACTTCAGTCAACGTCGGAATAATCGGTAGACCGGCTTCCTCAGAAGCTAGCAACAAAATCTGCGTACTCATCTGCAACCTCGTTCTCTAAGAAGTTATCTGTAGTGATCTTTACTTGAGGACGAATGCGAGTACGAGACCCAAGAGCGCGAGCGCTTCGGCAAGTGCGAAACCAAGGAACGCGAGCGGTTGGAGAATGCCGCGTGCCTCTGGCTGGCGGGCGACGCCATTGATGTATGCAGCGAAGACGAGACCAGTTGCGATACCGGGTCCAATCGTCGAAAGGCCGAAGCCCACGATAGCCATTGTGCCTGTCATGTCATTTCCCTTTCAGGTAATTGATCAGAAGGGCATCTGATCAAATCTAGTTGTTAGTGCTCGTCGGCAATTGCTCCGGCGATGTACAGCGCAGTCAGCAAGGTGAAGATGTACGCCTGCAGACATTCGATAAAGAATTCGAAGAAGGTCAGACCTATTCCGAAACCAAAGGAGAGCGGGCTCATGATCTTGAGCACCATGCTGTTGTGGAGCATGTAATCGCCACCCATGATGAAGACGAGCAGCAAAAGGTGCCCGGCGAACATGTTGGCGAAAAGACGAATGGCGAGGGTAAACGGACGAATGATGAAGTAGGTGGCAATCTCGAGTGGCGTGAGGATTACATAAATCCATTTTGGGACGCCAGGCACGAAAGCGATGTCTTTGAGGTACTTACCAAGACCATGCTTGCGAATACCTACGTAGTGATAGATCACGTAGGTGAAAATCATGAGCGCTACGGGGAATCCGAAACGCGACATCGTGGGGAACTGCATGAACGGCACAATTCCGAAGATGTTGTTGACGATGATAAAAGTGAAGAGAGTGAAGAGGAACGGCACGAACTTCATGAATTCGTGACCGATGATGTCTTCGCCGAGATCTTTCTTTACGAACGAGTAAACGCTCTCGCCGAAGAATTGCGTGCGGGAAGGAATCACCGCAGCTTTCTTAGATGAGATTAAAAAGAAAACTGCGACCAAGATGGCCGCCAGGATGGCTTGAAAGACTGGTTTGGTAAAGAGAATGCTGGTTCCGAAGACTGGCTTGAATACGAAGTCACCACTTCCAGGAGAAACGAATCCTCCAGAGGCGAGCAATATCGATGCGTTCAACGCAAGGCTCCTCGAATGGGTTAGCGAACGCCCTAAACATAGAGGGAGAAGGGGGCGTGAGGCAAAACCTTCAGATGAGCGTTGTGTCACCTTCAGGGTCACCTTTTGAGCCACCTGCATGCCGACCTTCTGGAAGGGCCCTACTGGCGAATGAAGCGAAGGTAAATAAGGTACATAGCGCTCACAAGCCCCACGAGAAAACCAACGACCACCAAAAAGTGGAGGCCAAAGAGATGGTCGAGGAACATCCCCACCCCTCCCCAGAGGAGGAGCCCGGAGAGCAGGTAGGCGACGATAGTAAACATCGCACTTTCGTCTTTAGAGGAGATGACCCACCTCATCTGCGGTAGGGCTCTCGTCGAGTATCACTGTGGGGATCCGCAGCCGAAGGAAGGCAGTGACCTCACCGGCAAGCCAGAGGAGTACCGCTGTGACGGCCGTCACTCCAAAGAAGGTGTGATCGATTCCAGCCAGAGATCGCATCGAGAGCAAGAGCGCGCCGAGCAGAATGAGTTTGGCGAAGTAGGAGGCCATGGCTAAAGCCATCGTTCCGGAGGGGGAGCTTCGGCGCGTCAGGCGACCCAGCAGGAGCGAGATCCCAAAGAAGACCACCACGACTCCCCCCGCGAGAAGCGCTGCCTTCACTTGGTCGCTGCGCTGAACCACTTCGGCATAGAGCACCGCAAGGAGAACCGCGCCACCAGAGAGTGAACCAGCCCACCGCAGAGTGGCACCTTCAAAGTTATTGCGCTTCAACCGACGTTTTTCATCGTCATCTTCGGCCGGTAAAGAACGAGTGAGGAGCGCCGCGAGTAGCAGCGCGACCACCATGATCAGCAATGCCGACCGCAGAGGAATGAAGGCAATCGCGCTTACTGGAAAAGCGATGGCCGCGGTCCATACGTAAAGCACCGTCGTTGCTCGGCGAGGTGAGTGGCCAATCCGCAACAAGCGATGATGGAGGTGATGCTTATCTGGTGTAAATGGAGATTTACCGGCAGCGGTACGTCGGATAATCGCCCAACCCAAATCCAAGAGTGGAATCGCAAGAATTGCTAGCGGTAATACGAGCGGCAAGAGTGCAGGTGCCAAGTTCTCCGCAGAGAGTGCATTCGCATCGAGTTGGCCAGTGATACTGATGGTGCATGCGGCAAGCAAGTAGCCGAGCAACATAGAACCTGAATCACCCATAAAAATTTTGGCGGGGTAAACGTTATGGGGCAGGAATCCTAAACAGATTCCCACTAAGAGTGCAGTGAAGAGGGTGGCTGTACCAGCGCGACTAAATCCATGCATCACCGCAAGTAGATACGAGAATGAGAAGAAGGCGATTCCCCCTATAGCCACAATTCCAGCAGCTAGGCCATCCAGTCCATCCACAAAGTTCACAGCATTGATTGCAACAAGCACCACGAGCACAGTTGCCACAACGCCGAGTGTTGGCGGAAGTGCAATCACGCCATTGATCGGCAACCAGAGAAGTTGAACACCTTGGATCGCCATAACTCCGGCAGCCAATGCCTGCCCAGCGAATTTGGTGAGCGCATCCAACTCCCATAAGTCATCTGCTGCACCCAGTAGCGAAATAACTATTGCACCTGTAGCAATGGCCACTACATCATGAGAATTGGCAAAAGCTTTATGAAGCAATGGCAAGTGGTATGCCACCACTAATCCAACGGATAGCCCAGCCAACATCGCGAGCCCACCCCAACGCGGTGTGGGAATAGAGTGCACATCGCGAGCTCGTATCGGAGCCATTGCCCCAAAGCGAATTGCGATCGACTTGAAAAAGGGAGTCGCTAAATAGGTCACCGCCGAAGCGATGAGAGCAGCAAAGAGGTACTCGCGCACCTATCGAGGATACGCCGGGAAAGCGTGAGTTAACTCGGTTACTTGGGCACGAATTTCCGCAGGTTCGCCTTCGCCACGCACGGCACGCGAGATGAAGTCCGCAATTGTGGCCATTTCGGGGATTCCCATCCCCTGCGTGGTGGTGGCTGGCGTGCCCACCCGGATTCCCGAAGTGATTGAGGGCGCTTGGGGATCAAAAGGGATGGAATTCTTATTCAATGTAATGCCAGCAGCATCGCATCGCTTCTCGGCATCTGCCCCGTTGACTCCGAGCTTTTGTAAATCGATTAAAGCGAGATGAGTATCGGTACCGCCAGAGACCGAGCGCATTCCATGCTCGGCTAAACCAGCAGAGAGCGCCTGAGCATTCGCAATGACGTTCTTTGCGTAAGTTTGATAGGCCGGGGACGCTGCTTCTTTAAGCGCAACTGCTTTGGCAGCTACCGCATGCATAAGGGGACCACCTTGCATGCCGGGGAAAATCGCCTTATCAATGGCCGCGGCATGCTCGGCCTTCGAAAGGATCATGCCGCCGCGTGGACCGCGTAATACTTTGTGAGTCGTGAACGAAACCACATCTGCATATGGAACAGGTGATGGAATCGCTTTACCTGCGACAAGGCCAATGAAGTGGGCAGCATCGACCCACATGATGGCTCCCGATTCATCGCAAATCTCGCGCACCTTGGCGAAATCAATAAGTCGTGGATAGGCGGTCGCTCCCGTACAGATCATTTTGGGGCGATGCTTCATTGCTAAGTCACGAAGCTCGTCGTAATCAATGAGCTCGGTATCTTGGCGAACACCATAGGAAACGATGTCGAACCACTTTCCAGAAAAATTCACTTTGGAACCATGAGTGAGGTGCCCGCCATGCGGCAGTGACATCGCCAGAACGGTATCTCCCGGCTTTGTGAATGCTGCATACACAGCAATATTTGCACTTGCACCAGAGTGCGGTTGCAAATTTGCATGCTCCGCACCAAAGAGAGCTTTTGCACGTTCGATGCCTAGGATCTCAGCGCGATCAACATCAGCGCATCCACCGTAATAGCGCTTCCCTGGATATCCCTCTGCGTACTTATTTGAAAGCGTGGAACCAAGAGCGGCTAGGACTGCAGGCGACGTAAAGTTCTCGCTCGCGATGAGTTGTAGTCCGTCACGCTGCCGATCCAATTCATCAAGGATGATGGTGGCGATCTCTGGATCCTGAGATTTCAATGCATCGAAGTCTGGACCCCAGAATTCTGAACTCATATCGCTTCCTTTCGTCGTGGGCTCACTCTACGACCAAGGAAGGCGCAACCTTGGCGAGGTCAAAGAATGAGATGCTTCCGCGTCGCACTAAACGTGGCGGCTTTACTGTGAGATCTATTACTGAAGATGTTCCTGCAACATTTTGTTGCCCACCATCGACCACCAGGTCACACTCATCGGCGACTGCAATTTCTGCCACTTCATGAGCGAGCGGCTCCCCGACCCGCGATGCGAGACCGCATGCGACTGGCCCAGTGAGTCGAAGTAATTCGCGCAGACGCGGAGAACGCGGTTGGCGCACCACGAAAGCTCCCATTTCGCGACGGTCACCTAAATCCCAAGAGAGACCGCCCTGTGCCAACACCAAAAGTGCGAGCGGACCTGGCCAAAATTCATCGATTAATGCAGAAGCTTCCTCATCTATTTCACGCGCGATTCCATGCAAAGTGGGTTGATCGGCGATGAGTACTTGAAGGGTCGCGCCTGATTCCATCATGCGCAGTTCACGAATGCGGGCGGTCGCGCTGAGGTGAAACGCATCTGCAAGCAAGAGATAGGCGTGTTCATCAGGGAAAGCCACCACACCGCCCCGGCGGATTATTGCGGCAGCTTGTGTGACAGATTCATCATCGAGTAAGAGAGTCTGCGCCATTATTACCTCCGCACCGCCGACGTCCAACGAGGGCGGTCGTTGAAATCTGTATGAAGGGTGATGTCTACAAAGTCGCTGGACAAGAGAGTTGCGATGGCTGGCCCTTGGTCTTCGCCATGCTCGCAAATAAACGTGCCGCCCTTCTTAAGTAGGCGTGATGCGGCTTTCGCAAAAATTCCAGGGATTTCAATACCTGCATCTCCCCCTCCGAAGAGGGCTTCCGCCGGTTCAAAGTTACTTACTTCAAAGGGCATTTCTGAGTGCGAGTTAACGTAGGGAGGATTGGCGACGGCAATATCGACTTGCCCATCCATCTCTTGCAGCGCGTCTGCCACGTCTGCTTGCTTACATTCAATCGATGGTGCCAAGTTAGCGATATTTCTCTTCAACCAAACGAAGGCCGAAGATTCGCGTTCAACCGCAAGTACGCGGGAGTTCGGCGCCTCAGTTGCGATGGCGAGTGCAATTGCACCGCTACCAGATCCAAGATCGACTACGACAGGATTGCCCGGCATGGATTTCGCCGTATCTATTGCATGCTGAGCGACGAGTTCTGTTTCTGGGCGTGGAATAAGAACTCCGGGACCGACCTCAACTTCGAGATATCTGAAAGGTGCAACGCCAATGATGTATTGCACTGGAACATGACTACAGCGGGTATCTACGTAAGACTTAAATGAATTCGCTTGAGCTGGTGAGAAATTCTCGTACGTAAAGATTCGTCCACGTTCGGTATCGAGTACATGGGCCGCTATCAACTCGGCATCTACCCGAGGAGAGGCCACGCCAGCATCGCTGAGTTCACGAGTTGCCTCGGCAATTAACTCGCGCACGCTCTCTGCCATTGTTACGACCTACGAGTCGTATCCGTAGCACCTACAGCAGAGAGTTTTGCTGCAGTATCTGCATCAACTAAGGATTGGATGACCGCTTCAAGATCACCGTCGAGCACCGCGCTCAGGTTGTACGCCTTAAAGTTGGTGCGGTGATCGCTAATGCGGTTTTCAGGGAAGTTGTAAGTGCGAATGCGCTCACTGCGGTCGACAGTGCGAACCTGCGAACGACGGGCATCAGAGGCTGCAGCTTCTTGAGCTTCTTTAGCCGCAGAGAGCAGTCGGGCACGCATGATACGTAGGGCAGATTCCTTATTTTGCAATTGGCTCTTCTCGTTCTGGCACGAAACCACGATGCCAGTCGGGATATGAGTGAGACGTACGGCAGAGTCAGTGGTGTTGACGCTCTGACCGCCAGGGCCGCTTGAGCGGTAAACATCAATTCGGAGATCGTTGAGATCGAGAGTTACATCAACTTCTTCTGCCTCAGGCATCACTAGAACACCGGCAGCTGAAGTATGAATCCGTCCTTGTGATTCCGTTTCCGGAACGCGTTGCACGCGGTGCACACCGCCTTCGTACTTGAGGCGCGCCCAAGGAGCCATGCCGGGTTGAGGTGTTCCCTTGCTCTTCAAAGCAATAGAAACATCCTTATACCCGCCAAGATCGCTTTCGGTGACGTCGATGACTTCGACTTTCCAGCCGACTCGTTCTGCAAAGCGCATATACATACGAAGCAAATCACCGGCAAAGAGAGCTGACTCATCTCCACCTTCGCCCGCCTTAATTTCGACGATGACGTCGCGATCGTCGTCAGGATCACGAGGAAGAAGTAACTCTTGAAGCGTGGCGGCTTTTGCTTCTAATAATTCTTGAAGCGCAGGGAGCTCAGCTTTGAACGAATCGTCTTCGGCGGCAAGTTCGCGAGCAGTATCTAATTCTTCTTCGGCGCTCTTCCAAGCGTTATAGCCGGCAACTACGGGACCGAGTTGCGCATAGCGGCGGCCCAGTTGACGTGCGCGCGCAGGATCACCGTGAACCGCAGGGTCAGCAAGCTCGCCTTCAATCTCCGCGTACTCGCGGAGAAGTTCGAGGGCTGATCCAAAATCGTCGGACACTGCTGACTCCTCTTGTGCGCTTAAGAGCTGGATGAATAGCAAACGCCGTGCACCCCGCAGCTGCGGAGTACACGGCGTCTAGAAAGCTACTTCTTGCCGAAGCGTTGTTCGAACTTAGCCACACGACCACCGGTGTCGAGGATCTTTTGCTTACCGGTGTAGAAGGGGTGACAAGCTGAACATACGTCTGAATGAATCGCGCCACTCTTTGAGGTGGAACGCGTCATGAAAGTTTCGCCGCAGGAGCAGGTCACTTGAGTGCTCACATATTCGGGATGGATCTCTGGCTTCACGAATCTCTCCTACTGTCGGGCGACAAAGTGTCGCAGTGCGCCGGGTCGAATGACTTCGTGAACCGGAGCGTGGGCAATTCTAACCTGGGCCCCAGGTGGGGAGGTAATCGGGCGTTTTACGCTCAGAAGAGCGCGGTTTACGCCTAGATTTACGCCTCGCCGCCAGGTCCCACCGTGGTCTTCTGGATCTGCATCAAGAATTCCACGTTGTTCTTTGTGCCCTTCATCTTCTCGAGGAGGAGCTCAAGGGCTTGTTGGGAATCGAGTGCGTGCAGAACGCGGCGAAGCTTCCAGACGATTGCCAATTCCTCGGCACCCATCAAGATCTCTTCCTTACGCGTTCCGGAGCCATCGATATTTACTGCTGGGAAGATGCGCTTATCGGCAAAGCGACGATCGAGGACGAGCTCAAGATTTCCTGTTCCCTTGAACTCTTCGAAGATAACTTCGTCCATTCGAGAGCCGGTATCAACGAGGGCGGTCGCGAGGATGGTGAGTGATCCACCATCTTCAATGTTACGAGCAGCACCAAAGAACTTCTTAGGTGGGTAGAGCGCTGCTGAGTCAACACCGCCCGAAAGGATGCGACCACTTGCAGGGGCCGAAAGATTGTATGCACGGCCGAGGCGAGTGATGGAGTCGAGCAAGATAACGACATCGTGACCGAGTTCTACTAAGCGCTTGGCGCGTTCAATAGCAAGTTCAGCAACGGTGGTGTGATCTTCTGCCGGACGATCAAAAGTAGAAGCGATTACTTCGCCCTTTACGGAACGCTGCATATCGGTTACTTCTTCGGGACGCTCATCAACAAGCACAACCATCAGGTGACACTCGGGGTTATTGGTGGTGATGGCGTTTGCAATCGCTTGTAGCACCATCGTTTTACCTGCCTTGGGCGGGGAAACAATAAGACCGCGTTGTCCCTTACCAATAGGCGAGATCAAGTCGATAACACGAGTGGTCAAGATATTTGCCTCGGTCTCGAGACGAAGACGTTGTTGTGGATAGAGCGGTACGAGCTTGGAGAAGTCGACTCGGTTGCGCGATAGCTCGGGATCAACACCGTTGATGGTGTCGAGGCGAACGAGCGCGTTGAACTTCTCGCGACGCTCTCCCTCATTCGGCTGACGAATTGCGCCAGTAACTACATCGCCCTTACGAAGCCCATAGCGGCGCACTTGCTGCAATGAGACGTAGACATCGTTGGGACCAGGAAGGTATCCGCCAGTGCGCACGAATGCATAACTGTCGAGGACATCAAGAATTCCCGCTACGGGTAAGAGTATGTCGTCTTCAGTGATGACAGGCTCTTCGTTGCGATTGCGCATGCGATCGTTGCGATCCCCGCGATCGTTGCGATCCCCGCGATCATTTCGATCATTACGATCCCCGCGATCATTGCGATCCCCGCGGTTGCGGTTACGGCCGCGACGATTACCGCGATCTTCGAAGTTTCGATTTCCACCGCGGTCATCGCGATCAGAATTTCCTGAATTATCAGAATTACTATTTGAACTTTCGGAATCGGAGTTCTCTTCGCGCGCTACCTCTTTGCGTGCAGGCTTCTCTGCCTTAGGTGGCTTCGCGGCTGCTGCACGATTCTCGGCTTGCTTTGCCTCAATTGCAGCCACCAGGTCTCCCTTACGGAGTTTCGGTGCGCCATCAATCTCAAGTCTTGCCGCTACGGCTTGGAGTTCGGGAAGCAGCATGGTGGCGAGAGTGTCGCCCTTCTTCTTTGCGCGAGTGGAATCGCTCACGGGTCCTCATTCATTTTCTATAGATTGGTTTGAGTTTGCTTTGGTGTAGAGAAAAGAAACTCAGAATGTGGCTAATAGAGCCAGACAGGGAGAGCGTAGCACTCTGGCTCTACCGGTCAAATCTGCCGGTCAAATCTGCCGGTCAAATCTGCCGTCAGATTAGTTGTCAAAAACCTGAGGTCCGGCGTTCGAAATAGCCACATCGCGGCTCTCAAATGTGGTTCCTCCGAAGGCTGCCCAATCGGCTCCAGGGTCGGTGGTGAGGAGCAGGACCGTAGGGCCAGCTCCAGAGATAAAGGCTGCATTCCCGGCATCGCGTAATTTCTTCATCAGCGCTAAAGAACGTGGCATCGCTTCACGTCGATACTCCTGATGCAAGAGGTCCTGAGTGGCATCAAAGAGAAATTCTGGATGATGAGTAAGCGCCTCAACGAGGAGAGCTGCCCGACCCGCTGAGATAACTGCATCGCGATGCGGAATCGACTCTGGAAGGAGACGTCGGGCTTTCGAGGTAGAGAGTGCACTCTGCGGGATGAAAGCGACTGCAGAGATTGAGGCGTGTGGTGTAAGCCGCGTGCTCTTCGCACGATCTCCATCCATCCAAGCGATGGTGGCGCCACCGTAGAGCGCGGCCGCAACATTATCTGGATGACCCTCTTGTTTGGTAGCTAGGTTGAGTAATTCGGTATCGGGCAAACGATCGTTTCCACTCAGCACAAGTGCGCGAGCGAGCGCCATGCCACCGACGATAGCTGCCGCAGAGGAACCCAAGCCGCGAGAGTGGGGAATCGCATTTGCGCAGCGGATGGCCAGCCCACGAGGACGACCGCCCATCGCATCGAATGCTTCGTACATCGACTTCACTACAAGGTGCTTAGCGTCTTTGCGCAAATCTTCTGCGCCCTCGCCAGCAACTTCAACATCTAAACCTTTTTCGTCGAGCACTTGAGCTGCAATCACGTCGCGGATATCTAGCGCCAAACCCAATGCATCAAATCCTGGTCCTAGATTTGCACTCGTTGCTGGGATTGAGATGGTTACTGGCTTTGCTTTAAACGCAGGCTTGGCGCTCATGAGAGGCTCAATTCTTTAGCGGCCGCTTTAACGTCTACCGGAATGACTACTGGTGTAGCCGCTGAGTTTCCTTCGAGTGCCCAGTGCACATCTTTCAATCCATGGCCGGTGACCGTGATAACAATTCGTTTGTTCGTAGGCAACTCGCCAGCGCTCTTTTTCTTAATCAATCCGGCTACACCTGCCGCGCTCGCCGGTTCAACAAATATTCCTTCACGTGAAGACAGGAGACGATAAGCGCTTAATATTTCCTCGTCAGAGACCATATCTATAAGACCACCAGAAGACTTGATGGCATCTACTGCCAAATCCCAAGAGGCCGGATTACCAATGCGAATAGCAGTAGCTATGGTCTCTGGATTTTCAACAACGTGCCCGCGTACGAGTGGCGCGGCGCCTTCTGCCTGGAAGCCCCACATAGCCGGAGTGGAGTTTGCCTTACCTGCAGCCGCATACTCCTTGAAGCCCATCCAATAGGCCGAAATATTTCCGGCATTTCCGACTGGTAATGCATGAATATCAGGAGCAAAACCTAACGCGTCAATGATTTCAAAGGCGCCAGTCTTTTGTCCTTGAAGACGGTAAGGATTAACGGAGTTAACAAGCGCAATGGGATAGTTCTCGGCCAAGTCGCGTGCTAAATCTAAGCATTGATCAAAATTGCCATCGACTTGAAGAATGCGCGCACCGTGCGCAACAGCTTGCGCCAATTTGCCCATCGCTATTTTGCCCTGCGGAACAAGAACCGCTGAAGTCATACCTGCCTTAGTGGCATAGGCCGCTGCGCTCGCGCTCGTGTTACCTGTCGAAGCGCAGACGACAGCTTTCGCACCTTCTTCAGCAGCCTTGCTGATGGCCATAGTCATTCCACGATCCTTGAAAGAGCCCGTGGGGTTGCTTCCTTCGACTTTAAGCCACACTTGATTTCCGAGCATCTCGGAGAGCACGCATGCATAGACCAGCGGTGTGCCGCCTTCAAGGAGTGAAACCACGGGAGTCTTATCCGAAACAGGTAACCATTCCCGATACTCCTCGATTACACCGCGCCACTGATGCGTCATGCTGTTCCACCAATCACACGAAGGACACTTGCTACGTCACGAACAACTTCCATGCTGCGCAATTCGTCGACGGTCGCTGCGAGATTTGCTTCACTAGCCAAGTGGCTCACAATGACTAATTCGGCATCATCGCCGCGCCCACCCTGTCGGACTATTTGAATAGAAACAGAGTGCTTAGCGAAAATTTGAGCTACAGCGGCAAGTACACCCGGGCGATCAGAGACTTCAAGTCGCACGTGATAACGAGTCAAAGTATCGCTTAAAGGCGCCACTGAACGTTCGGCGTATGCACTCTCTTGTGAGCCGGTGGTATTCGCAGCGCGATTGCGGACTACCGCTACCAGATCCCCAAGGACTGCACTTGCGGTAGGCAACCCACCAGCACCACGACCGTAAAACATGACTTCGCCAGCGGCGCGAGCCTCAACGAAGACGGCATTGAACGCATCTCGAACCGCAGCAAGCGGATGTGAGCGCGGGATCAAGGTGGGATGCACACGGACAGCAAGTCGGTTATCTGGGAGCAGCTCTGCGATTGCTAGAAGTTTAATGACGTGATTCATCGCGTGTGCTGATGCAATGTCTGCAGCACTGATGTGCGTGATGCCTTCGCGCGAAACATCGTCAACCGTTACTCGCGAGTGAAATGCCAGACTCGCCAGAATTGCTGCTTTGGCTGCTGCGTCAAAGGCTTCGATGTCGGCAGTGGGATCTGCCTCGGCGTATCCAAGGGCTTGTGCTTCTGCCAATACCTGATCGAACGATGAACCCTCTTCGTCCATCTTGGTGAGAATGAAATTGGTTGTACCGTTCACGATTCCCATCACCCGAGTAATTTGATCGCCTGCAAGCGATTCACGGATGGGTCGAAGTAGTGGAATGGCGCCCGCGACCGACGCTTCGTAATAAATATCGACACCATTGTCACGAGCAACCTTGAAAAGTGTTGGTCCGTCTTCAGCAAGGAGTGCTTTATTCGCGGTGATGACTGACTTACCTGATTTAAGTGCACTCAAAATAAGTGATCGTGCGGGCTCAATACCGCCCATCAACTCAATAACGATGTCGATCGAAGGGTCGTCAACAATGCTCTGCGCGTCTGTGGTTAAAACTTCGGCAGGAATATCTCGCGCCTTGTCGAGTGAGCGAACCGCTACTCGAGTGACCGCCAACTTCACTCCAGTGCGTGCCGCCAGATCCGCCGCTTGCGAATTGGCAAGCCGGTAAACGCTGCCGCCGACCACACCGCCGCCGAGCAGACCAACGTTCATAGTGAGATTCGAGGAAGGCATGTACCTAGCCTTCCATATTCTCGAGGCGAAGGAGATCCTCGTGAGTTTCGCGGCGCACAATTATCCGGGCCTTGCCAAGCGCCACGGCGACCACAGGAGGACGTGAAATATGGTTGTAATTGCTCGCCATGCTGCGTCCGTATGCCCCAGTAACGGGAGTTACTAAGAGATCTCCTGGCGCGATATCGCTCGGTAAGTCGACATTCTTAATAATGATGTCGCCGCTCTCGCAATGTTTGCCAACTACCCGAGACGGTTGCACGGCAGCGGTAGACCTTCTATTAGCAAGGGCGACCGTGTACTCCGCGTCGTAAAGTGCCGGACGAATGTTGTCACTCATCCCACCATCAACAGCGATATATGCGCGTGATCCCCCATCGTCTAGGACGATGGACTTTGTCGTTCCTACTTCGTAAAGAGTCGCCATCGACGGGCCCACTATCGCACGGCCGGGCTCAATGGAAATATGGGGCACTCTTAGACCGTGCACTTCACATGCCGATGCAATTACTGCGTGCATCTTCTTGGCAACTTCCACTGGGTCGAGAGCAGATTCTCCAGCAAGGTACGCGATGCCAAACCCGCCTCCTAAATCTAGAAGAGGCAGCTCTGCATTGCTCTCATCGCGGATCGTGGCGAGCAGCGCAATGATCCGTTTTGCTGCCAGTTCATAGCCATCTGTATCAAAGATTTGCGAACCGATATGCGCATGGAGACCTTGTAAGTCTAAATGTGTAGCACTTCTCACCAGCCGAGCTGCTTCGAGTGCTGCCCCTGAGGCAATGCTGAAACCGAACTTCACATCTTCATGAGCGGTTGCAATGAATTCATGCGTGTGAGCTTCGATTCCAGGAGTAGTACGAATGATTACTTTCTGAATGATTCCGCGAGCAGCAGCTGCTCTTTCGACACGATCAATTTCAAAGAAAGAATCGACAGCAATGCACTCAACGCCATAATCCAATGCTTGTTCTATCTCAGCAACGCTCTTGTTATTTCCGTGGAATTCAATGCGTGCGGCCGGGAACTTGGCAAGCTGGGCAACAGCCAACTCACCGCCTGTGCAGACATCGAGGTTGAGCCCATCTGCTTCCAGCCACTGAACCACGCTCGCCGAAAGAAAAGCTTTTCCTGCGTAGTAGACCGAAACTTTTCCGACTCCGAAAGCACCTTCGAAGGCATCTTTAAATCTCCGGGCATTAGAACGAAAATCATCTTCGTCTAACACGAAGAGCGGTGTACCGAATTGCGCTGCCAGCGCAGTGGCGGAGATTCCGGCAATCGAAAGTTCTCCATCAGCGCTCCATGACACGTTCTTTGACCACATACTCATCACATCCGCTCCGGTGCCGAGACACCTAGCATCGACAGCCCGTTAGCAAAGACCTGCTGAGCAGCAGCTGAAAGCACCACACGAGATTTATGTATCGAACTAATTTCTTCATCACCGAGCGGAAGCACACGACAGGCATCGTAGAAACGGTGATAGGTACCAGCGAGTTCTTCTAGATAACGTGCCACTCGATGGGGCTCGCGTAATTCTGCAGAGAATTGCACGACCCGTGGAAATTCACCAAGAACCCCCAGGAGGTCGTTCTCGCGTTCATGTGTAAGCGCTGCAGGATCAAAGCCAGCAATATCCATTGGTATACCGACCTCTGAAGCATTGCGAAGTACACCGCTGATTCGGGCGTGCGCGTACTGCACGTAGTAAACCGGATTCTCATTAGTACGGCTCTTTAGGATGTCTACATCCATCGTCATCGGAGTATCGGTGGGGTAACGAATTAACGTGTATCGAGTTGCATCGACGCCAACCATCTCAACGATATCTTCAAGAGTAATGATGGTGCCGGCACGCTTTGAAAGCTTGACCTCTTGGCCACCTTCTACAATTTTTACCATTTGGCCGATCAATACTTGAATGTTGTACTCGGGATCGTCTCCGGCACACGCGGCTATCGCTTTGAGACGACCCACGTAGCCATGATGATCCGCGCCGAGCATGTAAATGCAAATATCGAATCCGCGCGATCGTTTGTCGACGTAGTAGGCAGTATCAGAAGCAAAGTAGGTAAGTTCGCCATCTGCTTTGACTAGAACACGATCTTTGTCATCTCCAAAGTCAGTAGTGCGCAACCAGACGGCGCCTTCGGATTCGAAGACATGGCCTTGCTCGCGAAGCTTAGAAAAGGCACGTGCCACTGCATCAGACGAGTGCAAGCCTCGCTCTGAGAACCACACATCGAAGTGAGTATCAAAGGTATCTAATACCCCTTGCTGTTGAGCAAGTTGCAACTCATAACCGGCCTCGCGAAATGCCACCAGCTGATCGGTCTGAGGCAAACCCATGATCTCTGGCTTCTTTGTAAGAATTTCAATTGCTAATTCTTGAATGTATGCACCGTGATATCCATCTTCTGGAGTTGGCTCACTATGCGCAGCAGCCATGAGCGAAGCGCCGAAGCGATCCATCTGCACTCCGCGATCATTAATGTAGAACTCACGTTTTACATCTGCACCCGCGGCCGTGAGTACTCGACCAAGAGCATCGCCTACTGCGGCCCAACGTGTATGACCGAGGTGCAAAGGCCCCGTGGGGTTGGCGCTAATAAATTCCAAATTGACATGAACCCCGGCAAGCGCGCTGCCGTGACCATAAATTTTTCCAGCATTCAAAATGGTGCGAGCAAGCTCGCCTTGAGAGGCAGCCGAAAAAGTAATGTTAAGAAAACCCGGACCAGCTACATCGACGGCAGCAATATCTGCATGATCTACGAGTTTGCGGGCGAGCGCCTCGGCAATTTCTCGCGGGGGTTTGCCGACAGCTTTGGTGAGAGTGAGCGCGATGTTGGTCGCGTAATCGCCATGCTCGCGATTCTTAGGACGCTCTACCGAAACCGTCGCTGGAAGGTGTTCGGGGGGCGAAATTTCAGGGCTCTCCCGAAGCACCTGGAGGATCAGCGCCTCGAGCGCGGCCGGATTCATGCCCTAAGGCTACCGAGGTGGCTGATACCCTCGCTCCCAGATGCCCCCGTAGCTCAGGGGATAGAGCACCGCCCTCCGGAGGCGGGGGCGCAGGTTCGAATCCTGCCGGGGGCACGATAGGAAGAGCCGGAAGTGGTGCGGCGGGCAAGAGGCCGGGAAATTCACGCTGGGATGGAGGCGCCAGGCCTGCCCTTTCAGTTCGCAAACAGGGGTCTGACGCCACTAATCTATCGACGTCAAGATATTTAGTTGGCGTGCCCAGGGGAGAGATCGTGACCACAGAACCACAGCACCCGCTCGCGCAATTTGGCCCGAATGAGTGGCTAGTCGAAGAGATGTACGAGCGCTACCGCCAGGATCCCAACTCAGTAGATAAGGCGTGGTGGGATTTTTTTGCAGACTTCACCCCCGGCAGCGCTTCGACCCGCGCACTTCCCACGACTCCTAAAACCGCTGGCGCTCCCGTGTCGCCGCAATTTCCTAGTAGCAACCCCGTCTCAGGTCGAGTAACCCCTCCCACGCCAGTTGCGCCCCCAGTTGCGCCCCCAGTTGCGCCTGCAGTTGCGCCGGCAGTTGCGCCTCCACTTACGTCTGCAGTTGCGCCCGCAGTTGCGCCCGCACTTCCTGCGGCAGCAACCGTCGAAACTCTTCGAGGTGTCGCCGCCCGCGTGGTCACCAACATGGAGGGTTCACTCACCGTTCCGGTAGCAACCAGTGTGCGCGCCATCCCCGCCAAACTTCTGATCGATAACCGAGTAGTCATCAATAACCACTTAGCACGAAGCCGCGGTGGCAAAGTCTCTTTCACACACATCATTGCTTTCGCTATGTTGCGCGCGCTCAAGCAGATGCCCGGGATGAATTCGTTCTACGCGCTCGTTGACGGTAAGCCCGCGCTCGGACATCCCGACCATGTCAACATGGGTATTGCCATCGATCTTGCAAAACCAGATGGCACCCGACAACTCCTCGTGCCAAACATTAAGGGCTGTGAGTCACTCGACTTCGCGCAATTCTGGAGCGCATATGAAGATGTAGTGCGGAAGGCACGTCAAGGAAAACTCACTGTCGAAGATTATGCCGACACCACAATTTCTCTTACTAATCCGGGAACCATCGGAACAGTGCACTCGGTCCCACGCCTCATGGCTGGCCAAGGAGCAATCATTGGCGTGGGTGCTCTTGAATATCCAGCAGAGTTTCAAGGCGCGAGTGAAGAAGCCCTTGCAGATATGGGTATTAGCAAGACTTTCACGCTGACAAGCACGTATGACCACCGCATCATTCAAGGCGCACAGTCGGGAGACTTCTTACGTCGCATGCACGATGCGTTACTCAGCGATGAGTTCTTCGATGAAATATTCCAATCACTTCGTATCCCCTACGAGCCTGTTCGCTGGATGATCGACAAGCGCAGCGTCAAGGGCGATGTCATCGATAAGACCGCTCGAGTTCAAGAGCTCATCCACTCTTACCGCGTTCGCGGTCATCTCATGGCTGACACTGATCCACTTGAGTTTAAGCAACGTTCACATCCTGACCTCGACGTGGTCTCACACGGACTCACTCTTTGGGATCTTGATCGAGAAGTAGCTACGGGCGGATTCGGAAGTTTGCCGTTCATGAAGTTGCGCCACATTCTTGGCTTGCTACGTGACTCTTACTGCCGCACAGTAGGAATCGAGTACATGCACATCCAAGATCCAGCTGAGCGCAAATGGATTCAAAACCGAATTGAAGTCGGTTTAACGAAGACTCCACGCGAGGAGCAACTACGCATCCTTCGCAAACTCAATGCCGCCGAAGTTTTTGAAACCTTCTTACAAACTAAGTACGTCGGGCAAAAGCGCGTCTCACTTGAAGGTGGAGAGAGCGTCATTCCACTCCTTGACGCCATCCTTTCCAGTGCAGCCAACGCCGACATCGAAGAGGTGTGCATTGGCATGCCTCACAGAGGACGACTCAACGTCCTCGCAAACATTGCCGGTAAGTCTTACGGGCAAATTTTCCGTGAGTTCGAAGGTAATTACGATCCAGTCTCAGTCCAGGGGTCCGGAGATGTGAAGTACCACTTAGGCACACGCGGCACCTTTACCTCAGATGCTGGCGAAACAACTCAGGTATATCTCGCGGCTAACCCGTCACACCTCGAGGCCGTTAATCCAGTAGTAGAAGGCGTAGTGCGAGCCAAGCAGGATCGCCTCGATAAGGGAGAAGACGGTTTCACCGTACTTCCAATTCTGGTACATGGTGATGCAGCATTTGCCGGCCAAGGCGTGGTTGCCGAGACCCTCAATCTTTCTCAATTACGTGGATACCGCACCGGTGGAACCATCCACGTCATCATCAATAATCAAGTGGGCTTCACTACGGCACCTGCTTCATCACGTTCATCCGTTTACTGCACCGATGTGGCGCGCATGGTGCAAGCACCGATCTTCCACGTAAATGGTGATGATCCCGAGGCTTGCGTACGCGTGGCTCACCTCGCATTCGAGTATCGCCAAAAGTTCCGTAAAGACGTGGTGATCGACATGGTGTGCTACCGACGTCGCGGCCACAACGAAGCTGATGAACCAAGCTTCACGCAACCACTTATGTACGCAATCATCGACGCCAAGCGAAGCACGCGAAAGCTTTATGCCGAAGCGCTCGTAGGTCGCGGCGACATTACTCTCGAAGAGGCAGAGAGCGCTTTGCGTGATTATCAGCAATTGCTGGAAACGGTCTTTGCTGATCCGCATGAGGATCACGCTCCAGAGAAGGAATTGCCGGCAGAGCCAGTAGTCCCACACCCATCACAGATTCAAACTTCTATTTCAGAGCAACTTGCCCGCGAAATTGGTCAGGCACTCGTTGCAGTTCCTGAAGGTTTCAACGTGCATCCGAAGTTGCTTCCTCAGATTCAACGTCGCCTTACAGCGCTCGATGATGCCACGATCGATTGGGCAGTGGGCGAGGCACTTGCCTTTGGTTCCCTTCTCAGCGCCGGGCAGAACATTCGACTCGCTGGTCAGGATTCAAGGCGAGGCACTTTTGGCCAGCGCCACTGTGTTGTGATCGACAAACAAGACGGTAGTGAATGGACTCCGCTTGCTGGCATGGAAAAGCAGAGCAAGTTCTTCGTCTTCGACTCACTCCTCAGTGAATACGCTGCACTCGGTTTTGAGTATGGCTATAGCGTCGAGCAGAGCGATGCTCTCGTATTGTGGGAAGCCCAGTTTGGCGATTTCGCCGATGGCGCCCAAACAATCATCGATGAATTCATCTCTTCCTCCTTCCAAAAGTGGGGGCAACGCTCTTCACTCGTCATGCTTTTGCCTCATGGTTACGAAGGTCAAGGACCAGATCACTCTTCTGCGCGCATTGAACGTTTCTTAGCGCTCTGCGCAGAAGAGAACATGACGATCGCACAACCATCTTCTCCTTCGTCATACTTCCACCTACTCCGCTGGCACGCGATGAATCCAGCTAAGCGCCCTATGGTGGTCTTCACTCCTAAATCGATGCTCCGTCTGAAAGCTGCATCTTCAGCGCTTTCGGAATTCACTAACGGACATTTCCAGCCCGTGATTGCTGACTCGTCGGTTTCTAATGCAGCGCGCGTGATCCTTTGTAGTGGCAAGGTCTACTACGACCTCATCGCCGAACGCACTAAGCGGAACGACGCATCGACTGCAATCGTGCGCGTTGAGCAGCTTTATCCAATGCCTGAAGCAGAAATCCAAGCAGCACTTGCCGCGCACCCCAACGCTGAGGTTCGCTGGGTGCAAGACGAGCCAGCAAACCAAGGATCCTGGCCGTTCTACGGTCTCAACCTACCTTCACGCATTGGCAAGTTGATCACGCCTATTTCGCGAGCTGCTTCCGCCAGCCCGGCCACCGGCAATCATCACCACCACGACGACGAACAAGTTGCATTGGTCCAGGCCGCCTTCGCCTCATGAGTTATCTCCTCCGAGTTTCAGTTTCGTTGCGAGGCGAGAAGTCCTGGTCGCTCAAACTTCGTGACGAATTCACCGAACAATTTTTGGCGCTACACCCAGGCGTTGAAGTCCGGGACCGTCACACTTTCCCAATCCCCCATCTCTCTCTAGTAGAGATGGTTGCCGGACAAACGCGAGTCGCCGATCAAACTCCTGAACAAGTCGCTGCATTCGCATTAGGAAATGAACTCTCCGAAGAAGTGCTCAACGCAAGCGCCATCGTTATATCAACACCAATGAATAATTGGGGTCCGCCAAGTTCTCTCAAAGCATGGTTTGATCGCATCATCAATGCGAAGACGTACTACAGAGAGATTCCTGCCTTTAAAGGTATTCCGATCACATTTATTGTGGCCAGCGGTGGCATCTTTAGTTTCAGTGACACCACGAAGCACGATCACCTGCGTCCGCTACTTGTCGAATGCGTGACTCGCTTAGGGGCCGATGACTATATGTTTGTGAACTGCGATCCCACCATCCCGCTGGATGCCAAAGAATTAGCTTCTGATGCGCCAGAGAGTGGCTACCTGCGAGCGCAGCGCGAGATTCCACCAGCCGCCGCCCGCATCAGGCAGTAACTCACAATCCCCTCTCAGAATTCACACCCCGCTCACTCATTTTCACCTGCAATTCTGCCGTCATGAATAAGAAACCCTTCCTCATTCTCACGGGGACCATCGCCGGCACAGTCGGCGTGCTCTCCTATGCACCGTCTAGCCAGGCCATAGCGCCCACGCTGACCAAGAGCGCTGCCACGGTAAGTAGCAGTGCAAGTAAGTCCACTGCAACATCGGCCTCAGCTACCACCTCAGCTACCACCTCAGCTACCACCTCAGCTACCACCTCAGCTACCACCTCAGCTACCACCTCAGCGACTGCAAAGAAAGTACTGACGCGAACCGTCAAAGGCTCAGTCGTGCAAACTCAATTCGGCCCAGTGCAAGTACAAGTAACCCTTAACGGCAATAAGATCACCACCATTAAGGCGCTGCAAACTCCGCAAGGCGGGCGCTCCTCATGGATAAATAAGCAAGCCGTTCCTTACCTCGTACAACAAACGTTGACGGCCCAATCTGCAGCGATTCAAGGCGTAGGCGGAGCTACCTACACAACCGAAGGTTGGATTACCTCATTGCAATCCGCACTTTCCAAGTAGTGCTTAACTAAATCTAATAACCACTTTGCCGAAAAGTTCCCCGTCGTTCATGCGAGCAAATGCTTTGGGTGCTTCAGCAAAGTCATAAGTAGAGTCAATAACAGGTGCAATCTTCTTTGATTCCATCAGCTCAAGCATTTCGCGAAACTCGGCAATCGAGCCCATCGTGGAACCGAGTACGCGCAATTGCAGGAAGAAGATACGCGTCAACTCTGCTGGCGGTGCATCACCGCTTGTGGCTCCGGAAATCACGATGGTGCCACCAGGCCTGAGTGCGCGCACGCTATGTTGCCAAGTCGCTTGGCCCACGCTCTCCATGACCGCATCAACGCGATCTGGCAAGCGTTCTCCGCTTTCAAAGACTCCATCAGCACCGAGTGCACTTGCCCGCACTCGCTTATCTTCGCTACGAGAAGTCACCCAGACAACGAGACCTTGGGCTTTCGCAAGGAGAATGAGTGCAGTAGATAACCCGCCTCCGGCACCTTGAATCAGTACTTTCTCTCCAGGGAGCAGCGCTGCTTTCTTCAACATACTGAAGGCCGTGAGCCAAGCGGTGGAAAGTGAACCCGCTTCGTCCCAAGAGAGGTACTCCGGTTTCGGTAAGAGATTTCCCGCCGGCACATGCACGTACTCAGAAAGCGTTCCGGGAAACTTCTCTGAAAGGAGAGAGCGTTTTGGATCAAGAGTTTCGGCACCAGTCCAATTCGGATCACTAATTACGGAGTGGAGCAGAACTTCCCTTCCATCATCAGTTACCCCAGCGCCATCACAGCCAAGGATCATGGGCAGGCGATCGCTAGGCAATCCCACGCCTTTAAGAGACCAGAGATCATGATGATTAAGACTCGCGCTCTTGATGCGCACTCGCACCCAGCCGTCAGGAATTACAGGTTCCGCTATCTCGCCTACTTCAAGAGCTGAAATCGGATCTTCCATAGAAGCGCGGGCAGCATAAATTGCTTTCATTCGTCATCCTCATCATCGAGCCGTGCGAGCCAGGTGGCAAAGCGATCAACAGCGCTTTCGTGCTCTGGATGTTCATCAGTAAATTCTTGGAGGCGCAGAGCCACCCACTCAAGGGAGACTTCCTCTTCGCCACGACGTTTAACGAGTTCTTCGATTCCGCGATCCGTGAAGTACATGTGGTGATCCTACGTTCTCGAGCGCTTGCGGCGTTGATATCGAAAGAGCACCGTCCCCAGAATCTCATCTGGCGAGATAGCGCCGAAAGAACGGGAATCGTTTCCAAGGCTCTCGCCATCCCCTTCGATCCACCAACCCGCGCCCTCGCGGCGAATCAACCGCTTCACCAAGAGAATGCCTGGGCGACCCATCCATTCGACCACCACGACCTGACCGGGTCGGGGAGCCCCTCCCCAGCGAACCAGCAGGCGGTCTCCTTCAGAAAGGGTGGGCTCCATGGAGGAACCCGCGACCACCACCCGCCCCAGACCTTTTCGCCGGCCTAGGGGGTGATCGTTGGACGAGACGGCACTGCTCATGGAAGGTAGTCTCACACTTACAAGTACCATTTTCATACACGTACGACTACTAAGGGAGAGTGCCTTGTTCCGCCAACTCACCGCTCCAGCCATCACCGTCTACGCGCACTGCGATTTGCCATGTGGGGTCTACGACCCAGCTCAGGCAAAAATTGAAGCGCAATCGGTGAAGGCTTGCATTGAGAAATTCCACGCATCTGACGATGCAGTCTTCAAGCAACGCGCAGTTGCCATCAAAGAAGATCGCTCAAACATGGTGAAAGAACACCTTTGGGTGCTCTGGACCGATTACTTCAAGCCTAATCACTTTGAGGCTCATCCAAACTTGCACGTGCTCTTCAACGAAGCCACCAAACTGGCCGGCGCTGCAGGCACCAAAGGCACCATGGATGTTGCTGTAGCCGACAAGCTCATCGCGAAGATCGATGAGATCGCCGAGATTTTCTGGGCGACCAAGAAGTAACTCACATTCAGTTCGTTGAAGAGGCCCCGCACAGTGTGCGGGGCCTCTTCATTTCCACAGCGGTTGCCGGAATTAACCGCGGGAGGCTTTCACGTTCATCGCAGCTGAAGCAAGTGTTACTGACTTGATTGCTGCCCGAACGACATCACCCGTAGCACTCTTGGCATCGAGAGAGAGTTCCGATGAGAGTGCGTAGACAGTAAAGGTGTATTGCTTTACCCCGGGGCCTTGAGAACACGGCGCACCATATGCGCCGGCTCCATGTGATTGCACGCCAGCGGTACCCACGTTGGATGCACCTTCGGCGATAGATGTGGTAGATGCAGGGATGTTATAGAGCACCCACGAATAACTCACCGCGGCAGCGCTCTCTCCTGGACGCGCAGGACCAGGAATAGTGTGCATGATGAGCGCATAACTCTTAGTGCCAACTGGTGCACCGCTCCAAGAGAATTGCGGCGAGAGGCTCTTTCCGTCGCAGGTGTAAGCCACCGGCAAAGTACCTTCATCGATCGCAGAGGCGCTCTTCAGCGCAAAGGTGCCGTCGGAGGATTTCACTACGGTCTCAAAAGATGTGGGTGCACCGTTCGTTTGTCCACCCTGTTGTCCACCCTGTTGTCCGCCCTGTTGTCCGCCCTGGCTAGCAGATGGCTGAGTAGATGGCTGAGTAGATGGCTGAGCAGATGGCTGATGAGTCGGTGGCGTGGGTGCTTGTGCGGGAGGCACTGGCACCTTTGTCACAGTGGTCTTCGAGGAAATTAATTTGTATCCAGTTGGACACTTCGAAGCCGTCACCGTCTTGATCGTTTTACCTTTGCTGCACTTCACTTGTGTCACAGAGACGTTCTTATAAACGATGGCAGCCTTTGTGGGCGCAGCGCTCGGCTTTGCCGATGGTGTCGTGCTCGGCGTGCTGTTGGGTGTGGTGTTCGGTGTCGTGCTCGGTGTCGTGCTCGGTGTCGTGCTCGGTGTCGCGCTCGGTGTCGTGTTCGGCGTGCTATTCACGCGGCGACACGCACTCGAAGTCCCGCTCCCAGGAGCTCCGGGTGGTGGGTTCACGTATACAAAACTCCAGCAACCAGTTGTTGTGGGGGTGTATGAAACTGAACCCGCTTTACCTTGATAGGTGTACTCCAACTTAGAAGTGCCCGTCAGGTTAAACGTCATCCCAGTAATAAGAACTTGTGCAGGTTCACCAGCGCTTCGTGCCGGCCCCGCATTGGGTTGCCCAGTTGTTGACACATCAGCGGGCACCTCACCGTGGAAACACATAGGTGAATAGGGAGCCGATGTAGTGAAGTGATAGTGGTATCCCCGACCGTCACCAGTGTCATGGCCTTGGCACTTATCGAGTCCAGTCGCCACAGAACCACTCGGCTCTTTGCTTCCGTATATGGGATATCCATCGAGTTGATACCCGGCAAGTGCGCTTTCAGATCCCAAGAGCGCAATCAAACAACTTGGTTCTGCATGGTAGTGGTAATCATCGCCACGACCTGAGTGACCAGCGCAGGTATCTAACTCACCTTGCAACTTAGGATCGGCGCTTGCCGAATAAACCGAGCCATTCGAATTAGGCGCCGGCTTTGTAGCATTGAAGTTCGAAATACCGTTCAGCATGATTCCAGTGCCACCGACTCCAGTAGTGGCAATCTCCGAAGCGGCCGCGACCGGCTTCAAAGGAAAGCGCCACATCTGCGTCAGCGAATCGCTCACCAACATCGGAAGTGGTACCTGCTGGTTCCAGCCCGTGATTCCGACCATCATGGAATGAGATGCGATGCCATTTGATGACACGTACATGTACTTCTCATCGCAGATGACAGAGACGCTGGGTGCAAACTTTTCAAAAGGAAGGGCGCGTGTACCGCAGAGCGCTTTGGTAGCAGAAGTTGCCGCCGACGATGGAGCAGCGCCCAGCGAAATCTGGATAACAGCTGCTCCAAGAAGTAGAGCAATAAGACCAGCAATGCCGGCGCGGGAACGATCCGTGACGAGTTTTTTCATGGTCAGAGAATTACATCAGACCTTGCGATACCAAGTGTGACTTTGGGAGAACTCTCTGTGATTAGCATGTGAGTCGAAGGCTGCGACCAAGGATCTGCCTAGGGCTGGTAGAAATACCCCGTGCAAAAGAAATCTCTCGGGGTTGTAGTGATCACCGCAATCCTGCTCATGACTGCGCAGAGCGCATCTGCGCACGTGGGGACGCCGTATACCTTGGTGAATACCGACAGCCTGCTGCAAAAATTCCTCTCCGGAGTGTTAGCGGGCACACATCACATTGGATCCGGAATCGATCATCTCCTCTTCCTTTTTATGCTCTTACTTCCCGCTCCCGCCCTCGCTCTACAGCATCGCTGGCTCCCTGGGCGTACTTTCGGGGAGAGCATTAAAGCAACGCTTAAAACAGTGAGTGCTTTCACGATTGGCCATGCCACTTCTGTAGTGCTCTCTTCGCTTAATATCTTCTCCCTACCCGAGAAACCGGTAGAGACACTTATCGCACTCTCCATATTTATCACCGCTATTCATGCGTTACGTCCAGCCATGAACAGAGCTTTCCTACTTCTTCCACTTATCTTTGGTCTTATTCATGGACTCGCCTTCGCTTCTATGCTCAAACAATTAGTGGTCTTTCAGAGCGACCGCATCCTCACTCTCTTTGCATTCAATATCGGCATCGAATTGGCACAAGTACTCCTCGTCGTCTTTACACTTCCGTCACTCTGGTGGTTGAGCCGGACACGTTGGTACCCAGGCGTTCGCAACTCCTTCGCGCTCTTTGGCCTTCTGCTCGCAGAGTTTTGGATTGGTGAGCGCACCTTTAACCTCAAGAATCCTGCACTGCCGCTCACAGATTTCCTCACTTCTCACATCTGGTTCATTCCCGCTGTACTTCTAATCCTGGCTCTTCTGGCGAATTCGCGCCTAGAATGGCGCAGTGAGCGAAGAACGTGAGACACAAGAACGGGAAACACACGGTGGAGATCTAGCTGTAGTCGCTGCCCAAGCGCACGGCATTAAACATCTTTTCACTCTTTCAGGTGCGCACGTATTCCCCATCTATGACGGCGCGGTACATCGAAACCTTCCCATCATCGATGTGCGTCACGAACAAACAGCAGTATTTGCAGCTGAGGCAACCGCTCGACTCACCCGCACGCCAGGACTCGCGGTGGTGACCGCTGGCCCTGGAGTTACCAACGGCGTGAGTGCCGTGGCTAATGCCTTTTATAACGGCGCACCACTGCTCATGCTTGGAGGTAGAGCACCCGCTGGTCGTTGGGGACAAGGTGCGCTTCAAGAGATTGACCACCCACCGCTCTTGGCGCCGATCACCAAACTCTCGGACACCATTACAGCCACTGCCAACATCGGCACCGAAATATTTAACGCTCTTGACCTTGCGCGCTCTCCACATCGAGGGCCGACATTCCTCGATATTCCGATGGATATCTTTTTCGGTCCCGCCACTCCAGAAGAAATTGCGCCCTGGAGTCAAAATGTTCAACAGGTCAACACAGAGGATGTAGCCAAGATTGGCAGGCTCATCAAGGAATCTAGTTACCCGTTGCTTATTCTCGGTTCAGATGTGTGGGCGGGCAGCGCCGAAACCCAAGCCCTGCAATTCGCAGAATCAATCCAGATTCCCGTGATTACAAATGGAACCGCTCGTGGAATCATCCCGCGCGGCAATCCCCTCTTAGCAACGAAGGCACGTTCCTTTGCGTTCCGCTCAGCAGACCTCATTCTTGTGGTGGGTACTCCACTCGACTTCCGACTTGGTTATGGTGATTTTGGAAGTGCAAAAGTAATCCATGTGGCCGATTCGCCCGAGGGTATTGCTACTCATGCAGTTCTGGCTGCGAGCGCATCCGGAGACTTATCCTCCTTCTTCACGCAATTAATGCACGAAACTTCACTTGAAGTTTCGCGTGAATGGCGCGATTCCATTACGCAAGCCGCGATGAAGAGCGCGGCCAAAGAGAGCGAAATGTTAGAAGCTGACGTATCTCCGATACATCCAGCTCGGATCTACGGCGAATTACTTCCCAAACTTGCCGATGATGCAGTGATCATCGGCGACGGTGGGGATTTCGTTTCCTTCGCCGGAAAATTCGTAGAGCCTGCCCGCCCCGGCTGCTGGTTAGATCCAGGTCCATTTGGATGTTTAGGTGGCGGCATGGGCGGCATCATTGCGGCTCGGCTAGCCAGACCTTCAGCACAAGTAGTCGCGCTCTTCGGCGATGGAGCGCTCGGTTTCTCACTTGGTGATATCGATTCACTTGTGCGACATAACCTTCCAGCAGTGATGGTCGTCGGAAATAACAGCGCTTGGGGATTAGAGAAACATCCCATGCAATCGATATTCGGATATGACGTGGCGGCGGACCTCGCACCACAAACGCGCTACGACGAAGTGGTTCGGGCTCTCGGTGGCGCTGGCGAAATGGTGACTGAATCTAGCCAGATCGGCCCGGCGTTGGATCGCGCATTCAAGAGCGGGGTTCCCTACCTCGTCAATATCATCACAGATCCCGCGATCGCTTATCCACGGACAACAACGGGAATTTAAGAACGCGCGTTCGCACCCAGGGCAGCCACGCGAGCAGTGAATTGCACCCGATCAACAAGCATCCGGATAACTACCCCACGAGCAACCAGACGCTCTCCGTCGTGAGCTTGAATATCAAAGGTGATGCGAGATCCATCTACATCGCTCACTACCGCACTTGCTTGCACAAGTGATCCCACGGAGGATGCGCCTAAATGTTCGATGTGAACGTCCACTCCGACGGTGGTCTCTTGCTGATCGAGTCGGTCTGCGATGGCAGCGAGAGTAGCTGCCTCTGCCAAACCCACCATACGTGGCGTACCCAGCACGGCTACATCGCCTGAGCCAAGCGCGATTGCCGTATCTGCGTGCTTGACCGTCATCGAGGAAAGCCCAATCGCACCAATAAAGCGATCGCTCATTTGTACTCGATCTTCACTAAGAGATCGCCACCCTGAATCACTTCGCCGTCAACGACTGCGACCTCAACTACTTTTCCACTCACTTCACTGAGAACTGGAATCTCCATCTTCATCGATTCCAACAGAAGTAGCTGGTCGCCCGCCTCGACTAAATCTCCGACTTTCACAGTGGTAGTGAGTACGTTCGCCACCATCTCTGCTCGTACGTCGAAATGCGCCATGACCACAACTTAGTTGTTTGGGAGATCAATTTCTGTCAGCGTGAGTCGAAATTCCGTAAAGGTTTGTAGGACTCGGGCCCTTAACTCGGGGGGAGCTTCCTCTTTGCACGCACTCGAGATCGCCAATCGGACACGTTCCTCGTAAGTGAACTCCTTCTGGCAAGGACCGCACTCTTCTAAGTGGATGGCGATTGCCTGCGAGCGCGATTCGTCCCCTACCTCGTTATCGAGATAGATAAAGAGCGCGGTAAGAACTTCTCGGCAGGGAGTCTCGTGGTGGTTTCCGCAACTCATGACCGACCACCTCCCGTTCCAGCAAGGCCTCGTTCTGCAGCATATTCAGCGAGTGCTTCACGCAAGAGTTTGCGCCCACGATGCAAACGCGACATCACGGTGCCTGGAGGCGTGTCCATGATCTCCGCAATTTCTTTGTAAGGAAATCCTTCGACGTCGGCCAAGTAAACGGCGAGGCGAAATTCTTCAGGCAAGTTCTGCAACGCTTGCTTAATTTCTGAATCCGGAAGTCGATCGAGCGCTTCCATTTCTGCAGATCTTCCAAGGTTGCTTGTGTGCGAAGCCGCATCTGCAATCTGCCAGTCTTCGATTTCACCATCTGAAATTAACGGCTGCCGCTGGCTCTTTCGGTAATTGTTAATGAAAGTTGTGTTGAGAATCCGATATAGCCAGGCACGTATATTGGTGCCGTCTTCGTATTGATGGAACGACGAGAATGCTTTTGCAAAAGTATCTTGAACCAAATCTTGAGCGTCATTGGGATTCTTCGTGAGGCGCATTGCTGCCCCGTACATCTGGTCGAGCAGCGGCAAGGCGTCTCGTTCAAAGCGGTCAGCCCGCTCTTTCGCGCTCTCGGCCGTCACTCGCGCTCCATTTCTCTGGTTCTCTAAAGCGTGCATCTCCAAAGAATGTACCGGTGATTCATCCCGAATCTCATCTGTAGCAAGCACATCAAGGGGAAACCCGCCCCCACCTTGGCTTATTCCCGGGGCACTTATTCCAGGGCCACTTATTCCAGGGAGAGCACTCGGGTGGCAAAGTCCCTCACTGCACCCTGAACTATGGCTGCGTGTTCATCATCTCGACTGCGCAGGAGTTCGTGGCCGCGACCAGGAACGACGGTGATATCGACTCCATTGAATTCATCTGGCGTTCCGAAACCATCTTTATCGCCCTGGACCACGTGGAGTGGCAGGCCCGCCTCAAGCACGATCTCGAGTTCATTGTCCCGACGTCGATTGGTCTTCTTTGGAGCATGGAGCGGAAAGGAGAGTGCAAGCACTCCCCTGGCCCCCAGTGGAAGTGCAGTTCGACATGCCACCCGCGCACCGGTACTTCTCCCGCCCAAGATGAGGGGAAGCGCGGCCGCGGCGGCCGGAAGCCAGGAATTGCGCTTGCGAAGCACCTCGAGCCACGCCTCATCTAAGAGATGTGCGGCCGGCGCGATTTGGCGTCCAGAGACAACCCAGGGTTGCTCCATCCGAACAATGGCCACACCATCAATGCCATCTGCGATTAATTCCAAGTCGGGCGTGCGAGCACCAGTTCCAGCTCCATGTCCCAGAACAAGCAGGCCGCGAGCTCCCTTTACATTTCCTACAAGAAGCCGCGCTCTTCCCACAGATGTGGGGAGTACGACCTCAGTGATCACCAGAGCACCTGCTCTAACTCCAACGGAACAGGATCGATGAGCGATGACCTGTTTTCGCGGGACGAATTTACGGCTGACGATACCGGATAAGCGTCAAGTTCCTGAAGGGTTTCTGAGATAGAAAGGAGCTCTCCTACCGAAGATAGTTTGCCCCCTAACCACTCTGACCAGGCGGCCCGCGGGAGCATGAGTGGCATGCGATCGTGGATCTCGGCGATCTGAGGGGTGGCATCTCGAGTGAGTACCGTCGCCGTCAATACAGGGGCGCCTCCATCACTGGGAACCCACCATTCATAAAGGCCTGCCATGGCAAGCGGGGAGCGATCGCGAGCGCAAATATAGAAGGGTTGTTTGCGTGAAACAGGACCACTTGCCGTGTACCACTCGTAATACCCATCGGCTGGAATGATCGCTCGCCGAGATTTGAATGCGGATCGAAATGAAGGTTTGTCAGCCACTGTTTCTACTCGCGCATTGATGGTCTTCGCCGCAAAATCGAGGCTCTTTGCCCAACTTGGAACTAACCCCCAGCGGGCAGTGGTGAGAAGTCGTGCCGGATCGAGGATCGCGTAGATCTGCGCGGTGGGAGCCACATTCCATGAAGGTGCGAGATTAGGCGAGCTCGCTGCTGGGCTTGCTGCTGGGGGCGTTTCTGGGCTTGCTGCTGGGCTTACTGCTGGGCTTACTGCTGAGGGCGCTTCTAGAGTCGCTTCAAAGTACTCGATCAACTCATCAGCCCCCTTTGAGGAGGCGTATCGACCGCACATGAGGGGAGCGTATTCGCCTAAACTCTCTTTGTGACGACTCTCTGGCCCGCGCCCCTGGCAAAAGGGGCGATATCTGGGGTTCTCCCAGTGCCAGGATCGAAATCAGTGACGAATCGAGCGCTGGTGCTCGCCGTGCAATCCCCTGATGAATCCCTCCTGGAGAGCCCACTCCATTCGCGAGATACCGAACTCATGGCAACGGCCCTCACCGCCCTCGGGTTCTCTATCACCAATGAAGCCAACGGAGATTGGCGAGTGCAGAAAAGTACACGCGTAGTAGATGAGGTGCGCATCGATGTCGGCAATGCCGGCACAGTGATGCGTTTCTTACCTCCGGTTGCCGTTCTCGTGCCCGGAACATTTCATTTTGATGGTGATGCCCGCTCGCACGAGCGTCCCCTCGGTCCAGTCATCTCCGCTCTTCGCGAACTCGGTGCGGAAATTCATGACGATAATCGCGGTTCGCTTCCTTTCACACTCGTAAGTGATGGCACCTTACGAGGAGGCATAGTTGAAATTGACGCGAGTGCTTCATCGCAATTCGTATCTGCACTTCTCTTAGTTGGCGCAAGCACCGAGCTTGGGATTCGCGTGCGACACATAGGTGCATCTTTACCATCACTTCCTCACATCGAAATGACAATCAAGATGCTTCGCAAATCTGGTGTAGCGGTAGATGTAGTGGGTACGGCCGAATGGTTCGTGGCACCAGGAAAGGTGAACGCGCAAAATTATGTTATCGAACCAGACCTTTCTAACGCGGCACCTTTCCTAGCGGCTGCGCTAGTAACTGGCGGGGATGTGACGATCAAAGATTGGCCGAGTGACACCACTCAACCCGGAGATCAGCTCCGATCAATATTCGCCAAGATGGGCGGCGACATTTCCTTCACTGAAGTGGGTCTGCGCCTTCAAGGCGGTGTCAGCGTCAGCGGGATTGATATCGACCTACACGACGTTGGCGAGCTGACTCCGATCATTGCTGCAGTCGCGGCCTTGGCATCAACACCTTCGCATTTGCGCGGAATTGGCCACTTACGCCTGCACGAAACTGACCGGCTGACCGCGCTCGCACATGAACTCAATGCACTGGGCGGCGATGTAATAGAGCACCCCACGAGTTTGGAGATTCGACCAGCAGCGCTTCATGGCGGTACTTTTCATACCTATGAGGATCACCGACTCGCCACTGCTGGCGCCGTTCTGGGTTTGATCGTGCCGGAAATTCAAGTTGAGAACATGGAGACGGTAGGTAAAACCATGCCTACGTTCCCCACTCTGTGGCAAGAGTTAGTGAGTGGTTCTTGATGGCTCGTCGCTTCGACGAGGACGACATCCGCGTTCGTCCACCACGCAGCACAAGACCACGCACAAAAGATCGCCCTACTTTTGAAAACACCACTTCTGGAATGGTAACCACTGTTGACAGGGGAAGATTTACCTGCGCACTAGCCAATGGCGATAGCGTCAATGCCATCAAGTCGCGTGAACTCGGACGGCGTGGAGTTGTTGTTGGTGATCATGTTCGATTGATTGGTGACAGTAATGGAAATTCTGAGTCGCTTGCTCGCATCGTTGCACTTGATGAGCGAATGAATGCACTTCGCCGATCTGCCGATGATAGCGATGAAACAGAACGCATCATCGTGGCAAATATTGATCAACTGATGATCGTTACGGCATGCGCGGATCCGGAACCAAAAATTGGTCTTGTGGACCGGTGTCTTATTGCTGCGTACGACGCCGGCATCTCCCCCGTGATCGTGATGACCAAGTCTGATCTCGCAGATCCTGCAGACTTTCTTGCACAATACGAATCGCTTGGAGTGCGTAAGTTCATCTTAAGAAAGGGCAGCGATCTCAGCGAACTGAGAGAGTTACTCAAAGGAAAACAATCAGTATTCGTGGGCCATTCAGGAGTGGGCAAATCTACTTTGGTCAACGCATTAGCTCCAGAAGCAAATCGCTCGACGGGTGGTGTCAACGCAGTGACAGGCCGAGGGCGTCACACATCATCGAATGCTTTGGCGGTGCCAGTCGACAGTGAGACGTGGATTATTGACACCCCAGGAATTCGATCCTTTGGCCTGGCCCATGTCGACGCAGAGCGCATTATTCATGCCTTTCCCGATTGTGGAGCAGCCATTGAGGGATGCCCACGCGGATGCACACATGACGAAGATGAATGTGCACTGAACTCCTGGGCGAAGGAGAGTGAGGGCCAACTAGCGAGAGTAGAGAGCTTGCGCCGCCTACTTCGTTCGATGCGGCTCGACTAACTAAACTTCGTTTGCATCGATTTAACCGATAAAGTGCGAGTATGCGCTTTTCTGAAGAGCTCGCTCTCGTACATAGATTGGCTGATCTAGCAGACAAGATTTCGATGGATCGCTTTTTGGCACTTGATCTCTCGGTTGAGACCAAACCAGATCTCTCACCGGTATCTGATGCCGACAAGAGTGTTGAACTTGCACTGCGCGCCGCTATCCAAGAGCAGTACCCCACCGATTCAATTATCGGAGAAGAATTCGCCAATACTGTGGGCTCCTCCAAGCGCGCATGGGTGATTGATCCCATCGACGGCACTGCAAACTTTGTCCGCGGTGTGCCAGTCTGGTGCACTCTCATTTCACTGATGGAAGAGGGAGTGTCCGTTGTAGGCATGGTGAGCTCGCCAGCCCTCAACCGTCGCTGGTATGCCTCGGAAGGCTCAGGGGCTTACACGCAATTTGGAGAATCGAGCCCTCGCAAGATTTCCGTTTCCAAAGTGGGAAAACTTGAAGATGCGTCGCTCTCGTACTCAAGTTTTCATAGCTGGAAAGACGGCGGAAAGTTCTCAGAGCTTTCCAAGCGCTTCTGGCGTACACGAGCATACGGAGACTTCTGGTCACATATGTTGGTCGCTGAGGGCGCACTCGAAGTAGCTGCTGAACCAGAACTCCAACTCTTTGATATGGCTGCCCTCGATATTGTGGTGCGCGAAGCAGGTGGTCGATTCACAGGAGTAAATGGCATCGACGGTTCACTGCAAGGAAATGCCATCGCCAGCAATGGACTCTTACATGATGAAGTAATCGCGGCACTTAAGTGAATTTTCGCAAGCTTCCACAAACTTGTTTCGGCTTGGTCATCGCTGGTAGTGGTGTCTTCTTAGCGCTCCACTCCGGACTCGGTGTCTCCCCTTGGGATGTGCTCCATGTGGGACTTGCTCGCATACTGAACGTGGGTACTGGCACCGCAATCATCTTGACCAGCCTGGGGGTGCTACTCATCAGCATTCTGCTGGGGGTGAAACCAGGGTTAGGGACTCTCTGCGACATCATCTTGGTGGGTAGCACTGTGAATTTCTACTATCGATTTGATCCCATCACTGGGCTGACAAGTGACTCGCCCTTTCTGCTTCGCGTCGCCACTTTCACGCTCGGAGTCTTCATCACCGCATTGGGAGTAGCCACGTACGTCGGTGCACATATTGGAGCCGGGCCACGCGACGGGCTGATGGTCGCACTTCATAATCGATTTGGAATCAAAATCTCGTACGCACGTCTCGTCCTTGAAGCTTTCGGACTGCTTGGCGGTTTAATCTTGCGCGGACCCGTGGGACTCGGGACTCTCATCTGGTCGATTTCTATGGGCTACTTCGTGGGTTTTTGGTTTAAGAGATTAAAGCTCACTCCGTAGCCGGTTTCTGGTCCTTAACTTTCTTACCTGACGCAAAAGAATCGGCGCCAGAAGTAACGCAAAGAGATCAAACCATCCATAACCACCTGCAGCACCACTCGGAGGGTTCCCTTGCGCTACCCACTCTTTGATGGTGTCGTACTCCATCCACTTCCACGTCCCAATCGAAGTGCCAACAATCTCAAGCCATGAAACCACCACGATGGCACCTAAGTAAGTCGGCCGCGATGGCCCCCACTTTAAGAAAATCAGGAGGTTGATAAACCAGAACGCACCAAGAACATCGAATTGCGGCGAGAGAAAGAGTCCCCAGAGCACCCAGAGTGCGAGTAACCCGACCAATACATAGCTCCAAAATCTCTGACGGGATTTCAAGAGCAGGCCAAGTGAATATGCCCCGAAGTAAATGAGCCCATGCCCGGGCGGGACAAACCACGGAACGTTTTCCAGCCGATATACATAAACACCGAAGTGGCCAGCGAAGAGGTACTCGACGATTGTGGCGAAGGAAACCACCAACAGAATCTGCGTGCGCAAGAGCGGCGAACTCTTCCACAGAGCACCGAAGAGCAGCGCCCAAGTCAAGAGACCGATGAAGTGTTGCCTGGCAAGAGTTGCGTCTCGATCGGCGATAAGTGCCAATGGGACCCAGGTCACAACGGTAAGTACACCGAGTGCAGCCCTTCGTCTTTGCCTCTCCACCTGACAAGATTAGTGATAACAACAGATGCTCGACGAGCGCGAGGAGTTAAAGTGTCCAAGATTCTTTATGGAATATCCGAAGGCTGGTGGATGTTCTTTGAAACATTCTGGGCATTGGTGCTCGGATTCGCACTATCTGGGGTCATCCAAGCTTTTGTATCGCGCAAACGTATGCGCGAAGCGCTTGGCACCGACTCGGCCGCTTCGCTGGTTAAAGCCACTTTCTTTGGCATCGTCAGTTCATCGTGCTCTTACGCGGCAAGCGCGCTAGCGAAGAGTCTCTTCAGTAAAGGCGCCAACTTCACCGCATCGATGGTCTTCATGTTTGCCAGCACAAACCTCGTTATTGATTTAGGCATCGTGCTCTGGATATTGATGGGGTGGCAATTCGCTCTTGCTGAATTAATCGGCGGCATTGTGATGATAATTCTGCTGAGAATCTTCATCCCCATCCTCATTCCCGCTCGACTGATCGAAGCCGCTCGCGCCTCTTTGCAAGTGACCCATGAGGAAGCGCCCAGCTCTGCACAGAAAATGGGCCTTTTCAACCGTCAACGATGGAGTGATGCCGCCGGGTACACCGTGGGAGATTTCACGATGCTTCGCACGGAACTAATTGTCGGATTCTTGGTGGCTGGGTTGGCCGCGAAATTAGTCCCTCTGCGCTTTTGGGAATCGCTCTTTATTTCAGGTCACGGATTTTGGTCTGCCGTTGAAAACGCAGTGCTAGGACCAGTTCTCGCGTTTATCAGCTTTGTCTGTTCGCTCGGAAATATCCCGCTCGCATCAGCCTTGTGGCATGGAGGAATCTCATTTGGCGGAGTCATCGCCTTTATATTTGCTGACCTTCTAGCATTTCCATTGGTCATGATCTATCGGAAGATTTATGGCAGCGCTCTTGCAATCCGGCTCGCGTTAGTTTTCTGGTTAGTGATGTCGTTGAGTGGGCTCATCACTGAAGGAATCTTCCAACTCTTCACTCTGATTCCTACTGAACATAAGATGCCCTCAATGGGGATGCGTACTTCTACGCTCGTTCTCAATATCGCCGCACTCTTTATGCTCGCAATTATTTTTTGGCTCTACCGCACTAGAAATCGAGGAGAAATGACCCCAGAATTTGCTAAAGATTATGTCTGTGGAATGCAGGTGCGCATCGCCGATGCTCCTGCGAAAGCAGAAGTGAACGGGACGATGTACTACTTCTGCATGGACGGATGCCGCGAGGCATTCGTGAAAGATCCGCAGAAGTTTCTCCCAGGGGTACGCTGACCGACTATGCGAGCCATCCTTTTCGATGAATTCCAGGGACCCATACAAATCCGTGAAGTGCCAATTCCATCACCAGAGAGTCATGGGGCGGTGGTGAGAGTGGAGGCCACTGGTCTCTGCCGAAGTGATTGGCATGGCTGGATGGGACATGATGACGATATTCATCTCCCCCACATCCCCGGCCACGAATGGGCAGGCGTCGTCACTGACATTGGTAAAGATGTTTCACGTATCAAAGTGGGCGATCGCATCACCGTCCCGTTCGTCTCTGGCTGTGGATCTTGCTCGTACTGCCTTGAAGGAAATGCGCAGGTCTGCCCCCACCAGACGCAACCCGGCTTTAGTAATTGGGGTTCATTTGCCGAGTATGTTCAAATCGACAGGATTGATTTCAATGCAATTCTCTTACCAGAGGAAATTTCGTTCTCTACTGCCGCAAGTTTGGGCTGTCGCTTCGCCACGGCATTTCGGGGTCTCGACGGCCGCGCACGAGTGCAACCCGACGAATGGGTTGCCATCTTCGGCTGCGGAGGCGTGGGACTTTCAAGCATCATGATCGCAAAAGCTCTGGGCGCTCGAGTTATCGCCATAGATATTAACGACAGCGCTTTATCTAAAGCTAAAGAGGTCGGCGCAGGTTTCACCATCAACTCGCGCACGGTAAATCCAGTTGAAGAGATCAAAAGAATTACCGAAGATGGAGCACACGTGAGTGTCGATGCACTGGGCTCTGAAGTGACGGCCAACCAATCAGTCATGAGTCTGCGTCGTCGCGGACGCCATGTGCAAATCGGCTTGCTGCTACCAGTCGATCAGAATTCCCGTATCCCCATGCAACGAGCTTTGAGTTACGAATTAGATCTGCTGGGAAGCCATGGGATGTCTGCGATGGATTACCCCAAGATGCTTGCGATGATCTCTGACGGCCGACTCGATCCAGCCTCGCTTATTGAAAGAACTATTTCTTTAGAAGAAGGCGCCAAGGAATTAGCACTCTTAGATTCTGCGTCAATTACCGGTATCACCGTTATCAAGCCTTAAGGATGTGAGTGTAATCGACCAGATCGGCCAAATGAAATGGGAGCACGGCCACACTTGGTACCGCGTTGTCGGAGACCTTCAGAGTGGCCTCACACCACTCGTTATTCTGCACGGTGGACCAGGCGCCTGTCACAACTACTGCGAACCCATCGCGGATCTCATCGCCCCGAGCGGGCGCGCAGTAGTGCTCTACGACCAAATTGGCTGCGGCGACTCGACCCTTCTTCCAGATAAACCTAAAGAGTTTTGGACGCCAGAATTGTTTATGGAGGAACTTACCCTCCTGCTTTCGCACCTGGGTATCGAAGAGAAATACATCCTGCTGGGGCAATCGTGGGGCGGCATGCTCGGCATGCAATATGCGATCGGACACCCGCAAGGATTGCAAGCGCTTATCGTGGCCGATTCCCCCGCGAGCATGAAACTCTGGCTCTCAGAAGCTAATCGCTTGCGCGAGGAGTTACCCGATGGAGTAAACGAGACTCTCTTGCGCCATGAATCTGCCGGAAGCACAGGTGATCCTGAGTACACCGCAGCGGTCAACGTCTTCTACGATCGTCACCTCTGTCGAGTGCCCGCACCTGCATGTGTGCTCGAAGGCCGGCGCAAACAGGCACTCGATCACACGGTTTATCACACGATGAATGGCCCCAGCGAATTTCACGTAGTCGGCACTTTGCGGAATTGGGATATCACCGACCAGCTTCACCACATATCCGTACCAACGCTCTTAATATCTGGCGCGTACGACGAAGCCACACCGTTCATCGTCACACAGATACACGAACGAATTCCTAGCTCGCTCTGGGAGCTATTTCCAGAATCATCACACTTGCCTCACATTGAGGAACCTGCACGGTTTAAGCGAGTGGTCACAGAGTTTCTTGAAACCCTTACTTAATTCGGAACCTCTGCGGTGATACTCGTAGAACCTGTGGCGTTATTGGCATAAGCCAAGGTGATGCAGGTAACTCGTTTACCTTTCCAGGCTTTCTGCAAGGTCCACTCTGCCGAAGTTAATGTAGCCGATCCAAAATCCACCGTCTCCCCTGCCCACGGAACGAGCCACATCGGCAAGACCCGATTGCTGAAGCGCGTTAAACGGTCTGGTTTTCAACTATGAGAGTAAAGACCGCGGATTTCGGAGATTGCGAATACTTCCCTAAAGAACAAGTCACACTCGAGGACGAGAAAGTAACTTCGGGCGCACCTTCTGGAGTCATCGGAGGCACGTACACAATTGCCTGGGGGGCGACTACGGGCGGAACTGTTGGCGCTTCGACAAGCAAGATGAAATTACGAGCGAAGGAACCCGTGGCATTGGTGGCAGTGACGGTGTAAGTGGTGGAAGGGGCGGCTACGGATGGTGTACCGGAGAGTGATCCAGTGGCAGTACTAAAACTCATTCCCGGTGGTACTGCGGAGATCGAGTAGGTCGATTCCCTACGGAATATGCCCTTTACTATATCGTAATTATATTACGATATTCGTTCCCTAGCCTCGTCCCACGAGAAAGGCCCTCGCTTTCGCGAGGGCCTTCATTTCGTAGCGGGGACAGGATTTGAACCTGCGACCTCTGGGTTATGAGCCCAGCGAGCTACCGAGCTGCTCCACCCCGCGTCGGTATTGCGATGGTATGCGCTTTACACATCCAGCGGCAAATCCTTCAGCCCTGCGTTACTTCCCGGAGGCCGAAATAGCCCTGGCGATGGCCACCTTGAGCCGATCTTGGGCCTTGCCATATGCCGCAAAGTCACCCTTCGCGAGCGCAGTTTGCCCATCCGCCAAGGCACGTTGTGCATCAAGGAGGGCTTGATCGAGCGCACTCGAGGTTGTGGCACTCCCGGTTGTCGTGGGCTTATTGCCGGTCGCGCCGGTTGCAGAAGTTCCTCCGGTAGTTGCTCCCGCATTTCCACCAAAGACTTGATCGAGCGCACCTTGCAAGTTGTCATCGAATCCAATCTGATCACCAAAGGCGACGAGCACCTTCTGTAGAAGTGGATACGAAGCAGTATTCGAAGTGGCCCGAACATAGACGGGTTGCACATAGAGCAATCCGCCCCCGACTGGAAGTGTGAGCAAATTACCAAGCACAACATCTGACCCACCTTGACGCAAGAGCGTCAACGCTTGCGAGACTGCAGGACGTGCCTCGAAGTTAGATGACACCTGCGAAGGGCCAGGAATATTGGTACTCCGTGGAACTTGAAGTACCCGAATCTTTCCGTAATCGGCACCAGGTTCGGCTACCACCGAGGCGAAGGCCGAAAGGTTTTCGCGTCCACCGCGTGGCACGAACGGAGTAGTCAACGAGAAAGAAGCCTTCGAAGTACCAGGCATCTTGAGCGTCAAATAATACGGTGGTTGGTTGGCAGCGTTGCCACCGAAGGTTGACGGATCCTTGGGGACCTTCCAGAAATCCTGTCCACCATAGAAGGCGGCCGCACTTTGCACGTGGTACTCACTGAGTACATCGCGTTGCACGCGGAAGAGATCCTCGGGGTAACGAAGATGTTCCATAAGATTCTTCGAGATGGCGCTCTTAGACTTGACCATTCCTGGATAAATCTTGCTCCATACCTTGAGCACAGGATCCTTATCGTCCCACGCATACAAGGTCACAGTGCCGTCGAATGCATCAACAGTCGCCTTCACTGAGTTGCGAATGTAATTAACTGATTGTTCAACCGTGGTGGTGCCGCGGGCATTCGTGATGGAATCAGCAGTCGCAGTACTCAATAAGGTCTTCTTGGAATATGGAAAACTAGATGAAGTGGTGTAGGCATCAATCACCCAGAGCACCTTGCCATCAACGATAGTGGGGTATGGGTCGGAATCAAGTGTGAGCCAAGGAGCTACCTTTGAAACGCGCGTTGCTGGATTGCGATCGAAGAGAATGCGTGATTTTGGATTAATGAGGTTCGAAAGCAGAATGCGTTGCTCGCCATACTTCAGAGCAAAGACCGCCTTGTTCAGAAGCGAACCTACCGGCACGCCACCTTTGCCAGAGTAGGTGTAATTCTTCTGGCCATTAGCCGATTTATCGTCTGGATAATCGAGTTCATTCAGACCGGAACCGCCACCCACGATGGAATACTCCGGAGAATTTTCACCGAAGTAGATACGTGGTTGATACTCGCCAAGTTTGCCGCTTGGCGGAATATTTCCTTCGGTAAATTGTGGTTTTCCATCAGCATCACGAACGTTGCCAAATGCTGCAGCCATTCCGAAGCCGTGGGTATAGACCAAGTGATCATTGATCCAGTTACTGCTCGGGCTCCCGGCAAGATCTAATTCACGAACAGCGACCACCATGTCGCGAGTCACTCCATCAACCTTGTAGCGATCAATATCGAGTGAATCTGCGAACGAGTAGTACGGCTTGATCTGTTGTAACTGTCGGAAAGTGGGCGAGAGGAGATTGGGATCCATCAAACGAATGCTGGCTGTCGTTTGTGCATCGTTATTGAGCTGCCCTGCAGAAGTCGTGGTGGTTGCCTGGTAGTCCTGAACTTCGACGTTGTCTAATCCATATGCCGTACGAGTGGCATTGATATTGCGCTGAATAAATGGAGCCTCTTTAGACGACTCCGAAGGCTTAACTTGGAATTGTTGAATAACCGCGGGGTAAACGCCATCGATAAGTAGCGCGCTTACAAGGAGAAGTCCGATACCCGCGACCGGCAAGGTCCAGGATTTGCGAACGATATTTGCGAAGAAGAGTAAGGAGCAGAGAATCGCAATGCCCGCAAGAATTGATTTAGCAGGAAGTGATGCGTTCACATCGGTATATGAAAGACCGGTGAAGAGGCGCCCTTCCTTAGTCGAGAGCACAAAACGATCCGTCCAGTAAGCAACGGCTTTAAGTAATACAAAGAGTCCGAGGAGGATAGAGATTTGGACTCGCGCAGTCACAGTGCTTCGGCTACCTGCGGCTTGGAGGCGAATTCCGCCGTAAATGTAATGCACAGCAACAGTGGCAATGATCGCAAAAATCAACGTGGAGAAGCCCCAACTCAGCATCGCCCGGTACCAAGGGAGATCAAAAGCAAAGAAGGAGACATCTTTTCCGAATTGCGCATCCTTGATTCCAAAAGGAACTGAATTGCGCCACGTAAGCCATGTCTTCCAAAGAGCTGCACCAGCTGAACCGGAGAAGAAGAAGACTGCAAGCGAGCCACCGATAAAGATCAACTTGCGAAGCGGCTCGATCTGCTGGCGGTAACGATCAAGTGATTCCATCTCCATCGAAAGAGGGGCATAGAGAGGACGGCGTTTGTAGGCAATCAACACGTTAGCCAAAACAATGGCTGCAGTCAGCAGACCAAAGCCCACGAAGAGCACACCCTTGGTCAATATCTGCGTCTTCCACACCTCAGTGGAGTCGACGGAAACAAACCAGAGGTAATCCGCATAGAAGCCACTGAGCGAAACGAAGGCCACCACGATCACCGCCAAAATGATGATCGTCAGAAGAAAGGGGCGGCGGCGGCGAAGGCCGGAAAAATCTGGGCGAGGCATGGATTGCATACTGTGAGATTAGCGCGTTTGAGGCGGGCCGGGCGACCGGAGAGGGCCTACTCGGCGAAGGTGAGGGCGAGCGCTTCAGCCATCCCCGGGAGGAGCTCTGGCCCAGCCATAATGGCGTTCTCATCGTCATAGGCGCGCATCCTCATGGCGCACTCCTGAGAACCATCCCGGAGCACCCCAACGACCATTCGAACCTCTTGCCCGTGTTCGATCACCCACTCGGCGAGCGCTTCTTCCGACAACTCCCCTGGGGGCTCTTCGTTCACGATTAACCGTTCCAAAACCAGCGCGGCACCGAAAACTTCCGCAGACCAGGAAATCGTTCCTAGGAAGTCTTCGATAGTCCCGGTCAATTCCACATCCTCTTGTTCGATTGCAGTGAGTGACGTGGGTGACTTCTCTGCCAACGCCTCTGCCATCTCTGGAGCGCTCTCGATCACGTCGGCAGTTGGAACCAACGCGTACAACACAATCCCGCGCGTCCATCCCGCCTTCGCGCATTCACGCTCTATTTCAAGAACGGTCTCTTTCAAGGCGCTCATTGGAACACTCACTTTCCACACGTCCTATCAATTCCAGCATCTATCGCCGCAGAATTTTCCAAATACTTCACAGCGGCGCTTACATCTCGCACACCTACGACCGTAAGACTCGTCTCGTGCACGGTGATGTTCTTACAATTATCAAGTGGGGCAAGGAAGAGAGTGGCACCAGCGCGCTTGGCACCACGAATCTTCTCGTCGATCCCACCGATAGCACCGACTTTTCCATCGGGAGTGATCGTTCCAGTTCCCGAAATAATCCGCTTTTGGGCAAGTGAACCTGGAGTGAGCTTTTCAACAACTCCTAAAGTGAAGAGTAGGCCGGCGCTTGGTCCACCAATTTCCCCAGCCGCAATTTCAATTTTGAATGGCAATTGCGGCACCACTCCCGCGCTCACTCCTAAGAGTGCGCGTCCACCGCTTCCGGCCGCCGTGATTACATTTATCTTTTGTGTGACTCCAGCGCGTGCATATTCCACCTCTACGCCCTGCCCCGGCTTCACGTTTACCAATTGCGCTTTAATGGTGGAGATGTCAACGATCTTCACGCCATTCACTGAAAGGATGACATCGCCTCTTTTAAAGAGGCTTGCCGCTGAAGTTTTAGCGATAGCTCCAGCAACTTCTACCCGAGTAGTTACTGGATACTTTAAATAATTAAGGGCAGCGAGCATGGCATTCTGCTGCGAAGAAGTCATCGCTGCGCTCTCTTCTTCTTTTACCGCCGCAGAACTCTTCGTTGGCGCATAAATACTTGCGCGCGGCATCACTACCGATTCCTTACTAATCCATGCAGGCAAAATATAGAGCGCACGAGCCGAATAATCCGGATTAGTTACCGACACGGTTGTGAGTCGAAGTTCCCCATCACTCGGAAAAGTTTCATGACCTGAGATTTGAATGTAGGGAGTACTTACTTTTTTGACTTTGTAACTCGAGAGCACATCAGTCGTGGGTCCTGGGGAAAAAACAACGTAAGGAAGTGGAATAAAAAGTGCGGCAACTACCCAGAGTGCTGCAACGCTCTTTAGTAATCCTAAGCTGGTGATATTTCCAAACTTATTTCTCATCAGAGCCAAAAGCCTTCTTGAAGCGCTCATGGTCAGACATGGTGGTGTACGGGCTAGCTGGTCCTCGCGAGCGACCCTTCCAGATGACGTAAATCGTCGCAGCCACCGTTGCTACCAACGGAATCAATAACCAGACAAGCGCGGACATGGAGAACAGCGTAGTTCAGATTCTTAGGGGGTACCGACCCAATGCGCGCTTCCGTCGAGGTAAAACTCCTCTTTCCAAATCGGTACTTCGCTTTTCAGCGTATCGATCAGGAGTTGGCAGGCCGCAAATGCATCGTCGCGATGGACGGTAGCCACTCCGCAAATGACGGCGATCTCTCCAATAGCAAGTTCTCCCGTGCGATGGGCCGCCATGATCTGGAGCGGCGTGAAACGTGTGCTCACTTGGGCAACCACGTCGGCCAAGCGTTCCAGAGCAGTGGGATGGGCGGTATAGGTAAGTCCGCTGACTTCCTTGCCTTCATTGAACTCCCGCACCCGGCCCACGAAGAGGGCCACGCCTCCAGAGCGTGAATCTGCGAGCGCCGCATAAGCGCGATCCAGGCTCAGCGGATTTTCAGAGATCTCTAGGGTGGGTACGGGAAGAGAATTCACGTGTTCAAGGTTACGGTTAATGGAGCCAGTTAGGTAACCAGTCAGGTAACCAGTCAGGTAATTCTGGTGTTGGCTTACGGCCAGCTAGCAAGAACCAGCTAGCAAGAACCAGCTAGCAAGAAGGAGTGGCAGATGAGCGGTTTTGGATTTACTGGAGATGGTTTCGGTAATGAAGAAGGTAAGGGGATGCCCGATCTGGGCGCGCTCTTTACCCAACTCGGCAAGATGTTCAGCGGCGAGCCAGGCGCTCTCCCTGAGTCCACTATTCGTGACATAGCCCGCGGCCAATTGGGTAACGATCGATATATCGGCCATATAGATCTTGCTGAAGTCACTGAGGCACTCAACCTCGCTGATCTGTGGATCAATGACACCACTGCATTCCCTAGCGCACTGCGCACTCCTAAAGCGTGGTCTAAGGCTGATTGGGTGGAATCGACGATGGCGGGATGGATGAGTTTGGTAGCGCCGATGTCAAAGAGTCTTACTGATGGCCTTACAAAGACCTTGACTGAGAGTCAGGTAGATGGAATCGATCTTTCCGCGATCTCTTCCGGGCCACTGGCTGGCGTCTTTCAACAGATGACTGGGATGCTCCTGGCACAGCAAGTAGGTGGCACCGTTGCCGCGGTAGCAAAAATCACCACTGGAAGTGCAGATACCTCACTTCCGCTCGCCGCTGATGGCGTCGCCGCACTCATCCCCACAAATGTGAACGAGTGGGGCGAGGGCCTCGGAATTGAGAGGCGCGACGTGCGTCTCTTCCTTGCTCTTCGTGAAATCGCTGGAACCCGCCTCCTCGCTGAAGTCCCTTGGCTCAGAGGTCGACTCACTGATGCAGTCACTGCATACGGCAGCGGAATTCAAATAGATGTGCAAGCTATTTCCGATCAAGCTATGGATGTGATGAATGCGCTACAAGAGGGCGCTGATCCCCGTTCACTTTTCACGCCGGCAACGACGCCTGCCCAAGAACTTGCATTGACCCAATTAGAAACGCTGCTCGCACTCTTTGAAGGTTGGGTCAATCACGTCGTGCATCTTGCAATTGCAGAACGTCTCCCTAGCCACGTTGCCCTCGAGGAGAGTTCGCGGCGTAAGCGCGTTTCGCATAATCCCACAACGACGGTTTTCCAAAGCTTGGTGGGATTGGAAGTTTCACCTCGCCTCTCACGCGAAGCCACGCACTTCTGGAATGTGGCTCTTGACCTCAAAGGTCTCGAGGGCAGAGATGAACTCTGGAGCCATCCAGACCTCCTCCCCGCAGCGCTGGAAATGCAAGATCCAGCAGCGTTCCTCTCCTCTACCAGTGCGCCAGATGATCTCTCTGGACTAGATCCCGCATGAGCCTTCGTAAAAATGCCCTGGAGACGGTGTCAGCTTTCAACGATGGCGAGATGGGCCAACTTGATCTGCGCCAACGCTACTTACGGCATATCGAAATCAACGAAGATGCCTTTGAGAAGAAATGCGTGGCTGCACACATCACCGTCAGCGCCTTAATACTTGATCACACGCGGAGAAAAGTTTTATTGACGCTCCATCCCAAAGTGGGCCGCTGGCTCCAGCTCGGCGGTCACTGCGAAGTAAGTGATGCCTCCCTTGAGGACGCCGCACTTCGTGAAGCGCGTGAAGAATCTGGGCTAGCAAACTTTGATTTCTTGATCAGTGGACCAGTACAGCTCGATGCACACACCATCAATTGTCGCGGCGACGGACTTGTCACACACCTTGATGTGCAATTCGTTCTTGTTGCACAACAAGATCAATTAATTGCCATCAGCGATGAATCACTCGACTTGCAATGGTTTAACTCAAACGAACTTCCACAGGATTGTGATTTTGCGCTGGCCCGACTCGTAGATAAAGCGCAACAAATTCTCGCTAACTAATTCCAAATAAAAGCCAAGCCCCCGGGGCGCACGTTCTAATCTCTGCCTTCCCCTTGCAGACATCAGACCGGTTATCCGGAGGCTTGGTAAGGCGAACGCTACGAAAAGAAAAGTGCCTGGTCAACCGGGGCGAATCCGATCATCTGAAGAGGCGTGCGCCTCCCCCGCTCCGCCCTGTTGATTACCTGGGGATAGCAAAGCATTTTTTGTACGCCAGGAAATTTGCCGACTTCAGCTTCCCGCCCTTCCCACACGCTCCACCTGCATAAATAGCTCTCCATCGCACCCTTTTTCGTACCCGGACCTTTCCCACATCGGTGGATATCGTGCGGTGCGCGTTGTGTATAAACCTCGCGCCCGAGATGCCAGAAATCACGCCATCTCTCAAGGATTAGTTCACAGTTGACAGCCTTAGAAAAAGAGTTCAGTTACGGTGGGCACATGCCATTTTTTCGCTCACAAATCAACGCGAATAATGACGACTCTTTCCAACCTATTCCAGGCCTTGACAGCGGTGTAGAAGTGCGCCGAAGTGCCAGACGAAAGCGCACGATCTCGGCACATCGTGAAGGTGGAAACGTTGTTATTTCTATCCCGGCAAATATGAGCAAACGCGAAGAAGCTGACGCTGTACGCGAAATGGTTGATCGCATGAATAAGCATGATCTGAAGAAGAAGATTTCAGATGAAGATTTAGCGGTTCGTTCTCTGGCTCTGAGTGCAAAGTTCTTCGAAGGTATCGCGGCTCCGCGTAGCGTGCGATGGGTAAGCAATATGAGAGAGCGCTGGGGATCGTGTACACCCGAAGATGGATCTATTCGAATATCGGATCGAGTCCGCTTGATGCCGGAGTACGTGCTCGATTACGTCTTAGTGCACGAGTTGGCGCATCTCATTGAAATAGGGCATAACGCGAAGTTCTATGAGTTGGAAAATCGCTACCCCGAGCGCCTCCGGGCTGAGGCTTATCTCGAGGGGTGGCAGGCGGGGCATGGACATGGTGAAAGTAGCTAAAACGGACATTTCCCTCTGATTTATCCACGAATCGCCGCCAGGCTGCCTCACGCTCACCCAAGCGCCAGGTATGGTGAACTCAAGATCGAGCGGGAGGAAACTTATGACAGAGACTTACAAAGGCGATGCTTACTGCGTCAAGTGCAAGGAGAAGCGTGACTTCGAAGGTCACGTAGTTGTCTCCGAGTCAGGTCGCAGAATGGCCAAGGGCAAGTGCAGCGTATGCGGCACTACGCTCAATCGCATTCTCGGCAAGGCATAACAGAGCACACTTCCAAAAGAGGCGCCGACCTGGTCGGCGCCTCTTTTGCTTTTCATTTACTCCTGCGTGACGCATTCCTGACCTGGGGCAATCTCAGAGCGCACATAAGATCGCTCTTGTGGGGAGCGGCGAAATACCATCCTTGGCCATCTCCATACTCTCCCCATGAATCATCCGCGCTTCTCTCCTGGAACATTCTTTGCACCACTGCGCGACGGGCATTACGTCGGAGATGGAATCCGCGGCACTCTCATCACTGGCGAGGTCGCCGCCGCCATTCCGCTGATCAACGGGCGTCGAGACGAGAGCGAGATCGCGCTCACCCTCGATCTACCCACCTCAACCGTGAGGGCCCTCCTTTCGCGATTAGTCGACCTCGGATATCTGGCGAATGTCAGGCCACCTGACGGAGTCGTTGCAATTTACGGATCAGATACCAGCGCACAACTTTTGGCACTCAATTTATTTCTCAGCGGCGTCAAAGATCTCCTTGTTATGGACCGCCGACTCGTCACGTTGGCCGACTCGGGGGGCGCGTTACTCACGCCGGCCGAAGTGGGTAAACCTTTCTCAATTGCCGTCACGGAAAAGATCCACGAGATCGCCTTTCTCTCGTGTGCAAAACCACATATTGCTCCCAAGGTGGAAGATGCAGATCTCTATGTATCTACCGAACCATTTCCACCAGAAGTCGAAGCCGAAGCGATGCGCACGGGTCGCCCCCATTTGACGAGCTCCACCTGGGGAAGTGCTATCACCTTGGGACCACTAGTACTTCCGGGAAGCACAGGGTGTTTGCGCTGCCAACGCCTGCGCATTCGCGATAACGACGCGCACGCTGATGCCATTGAGCGCGGCCTCTACCTGGCCAACGTAAGCCAACTGGCTCCGCTGCCCCTGGCTCAATTAGCCGCGAGCCTGCACGCCTTAGCGATTCAAGAATTCTTTAAGGCCGCCACCTCCCCCCATCCCTTGGCAAACACAGTGCTCACGATCACATCAACCCTCGATGTTTCAAGTCGATCTTTTAAACCACATCCGCGATGTGGCTGTACCTGGAATCAAAAGAGCGCGCCAAATCAGGGCACCGGCTTATAAGTCGCGCCTTTACTTACTTCACGAAAGAATGACGCAATGAGCGAAATCCCGAGAAGTAGTTTTGCCCGTGGGGCCAAACTTGCCTCTCTTCCAGTCGGAGTCGCCGGGCGCACTGCATTAGGGATCGGCAAGCGCGTCTTCGGACAATCGGCCGAACTTGTGATGGCCCAAATCCAAGCGAAAACTGCTGAGCAAGTTTTTAAAGTACTCGGAGAGCTCAAAGGTGGAGCCATGAAATTTGGCCAAGCCTTGAGTGTCTTCGAAGCCGCGCTTCCCGAAGAACTCGCGGCGCCGTATCGGGCCACCCTTACTAAATTACAAGAGGCGGCCCCACCGCTGCCGGCCACAACTGTTCATCGAGTGATGAAAGAACAGATGGGCGTGAAGTGGCGTTCCAAGTTTCTCTCTTTCGATGACAAGCCAGCAGCGTCAGCTTCAATTGGTCAAGTACATAAAGCAATCTGGAAAGACGGTCGCGAAGTTGCCGTCAAGGTGCAGTATCCAGGTGCTGCTGATGCACTCGTCTCTGATCTCAATCAGATTCAAAGGTTTGCCAAAGTATTCGCACTCTTCATGCCTGGTCTAGATATGAAACCCCTACTCGACGAGTTGCGCGTTCGCATTGTCGAAGAGGTTGATTACGAATATGAGGCAGAAGCCCAGCGCCACTATGCGAAGGTTTTTGCTGGCGACCCAGATATTGCAATTCCGGACGTGCTTTTCGCATCACAACAAACCTTGGTCTCCACCTGGATGGATGGCACGCCGTTGTCCAAAATCATTTCCAAAGGAACACGCGCGCAACGAAATCGCGCTGGCATGATGATTGCTCGCTTCCATTTCTCCTCTCCGGAGCGCGCGGGCTTACTGCACGCTGACCCGCATCCAGGAAACTTCCGACTACTCGACGATGGTCGACTCGGCGTGCTGGATTTTGGCGCGGTCAATCGTCTTCCCGGCGGCTTCCCCGATCCCATGAAGCGCTTGCTCCGTCATGCATTAGATGGGGATGCCCAACTCCTCTACGACGGTCTTAAGGAAGATGGCTTTGTGAAGCCAGGGATCGAAGTGGACCCGGCCGCAGTTCTCGATTTCCTGCTACCCCTGGTGGAACCATTGCGCGTGGAAAAGTTTCGCTACTCGCGAGCCTGGCTCCGTGATCAATCAATGCGCGTCGGCGACCCACGCAATCCCACCGCGAAGATTGGCCTCCAGCTCAACTTGCCCGCCGAATATCTACTCATTCACCGAGTCACGCTCGGCACCACCGGAATCCTCTGCCAGCTTGAGGCGGAAGGAGCCTTTCTCGCGGAAGCCGCCCCGTGGCTGCCCGTGGCTCACATTAATTAAGTTGCCCCGATAGCGCTCCGCCCTCTACCCTGGTCTACAGAAGGAGGAGCCATGGCTTCCACGTACCACTACGTCACCGTCTCGCATGCAGCGAAGACGGCTTTTTGGTATGCCATGATTCCGCCTACTGAGTAAGTTCCACCAACAACTCGGGCCGCGGATCTAAAAGATCCGGGGCCCTTTTTTATTTGCTCCTACCGGAGCGGAGAGGCGGTCGTGATGAGCGTTATTTTGAACCCTTTGTTGGTTCCTGGCTGGGCTAACGAAACGATGGAGGCACCAGTCTTTACCTATGACTTCTCACTTCCCTGCCACACCACCGATCCGGAGATCTTCTTCTCTGATAGTCAGGCAGAGTTAGAGATGGCTAAGGCGATCTGTGGGCCTTGCCCGCTCAAATCAGAGTGCCTCTCCGGTGCGATCTCGCGCGCGGAACCCGTCGGTGTCTGGGGCGGAGAGATCTTCGATAAGGGCGCAGTGGTCGCTAGCAAGCGCATGCCGGGGCGTCCTCGATTGAATCCGGCAGCTGCTTAATTCGCTCCGTTTAACGCGACGATGGCGAGCACCTCAACGCCATAATCTTCGAGTTTGCGCGCTCCGATTCCAGAGATAGTTAAGAGTTCTTGATTATTTTTGGGACGGAGCGCGGCAATTGCTTCTAACGTTGCATCAGTGAAAATGACGAAGGCTGGTACATCAGCGATCTTTGCCCGGTCATACCGCCACGCTCGCAGAGCCTCGAATAACTCTTCGCTTACATCGAGTGGGCACTCGCTGCATCTAGAACGCTTTCGCTCGACGCCATTCTTGAGCGGTTTTCCGCAGGATTTACAGACTGCCAGCGAAACCGTTGAAGCGCTCTTGATTTCTCCGCCGATGCCTATTTCTCGCAGGAAGCGTGAGCTTTGACGCGAGCGATTTCCCCAAGAAATTGTGAGACTCTCTTTGGCGCGTGTAATTCCTACGTAGAAGAGCCGACGTTCTTCTTCAATTTGCGCAGGCTCCTTGGCTAGAGAGATCGGGATCAATCCTTCGTTTGCGCCTACTAAGAACACATGCGCCCACTCCATACCTTTCACCGAGTGCAGAGAGGCCAACGTGACCGCGTTGCGAAGTGGGGCGTGTGAATGTTGCGAACGGTCTTCTAATTCTTGAATGAGGGCATCGAAATCGTCGAAGCTGCCGCTCATGCGATAGAGCGCATTGAGCATCTCCCACTCATCGCGACCAGCGCCAAGTGCATCAGGTGGGCTTTCGTGGCGCCATCCCAAAACTTCGAGCACCTCGCGTACTCGATCAGGAACTTCGCCCTCACCGGCGCTTCGATTTGCCGCTCGCAGTAAACGCAGCGCTTCGCGTACTTTCGGGTGATGAAAGAAACCTTCACCATTTCGAACTGCAAACGGGATTCCGGCACTTGCCAACGATCTTTCCAGCGCGGCAGATTGCGCATTAGTTCGGTAGAGCACAGCGATCTGATCGAGTGCCACCCCTGAACTCGTGAGCACTTTGATTCGATCAGAGACTCCACTTGCCTCGTCTTCCTCATCAGCAAACTCTTGGTACTGCACCGCACTCCCCTTAGGGCGAACAGCGTGTAATTCGAGGGCCGACCCAGATCGCTTATTTATTTGGTTTGCTAGGTGCACAATCTCCGGCGTTGAACGGTAATTCGTAGAGAGCCTCAATAAAAGAGCCTGCGGAAACTTCTTTGGAAAATCCATGAAGAATTTAGGATCGGCCCCGGCAAAGGAGTAAATGGTTTGATTAATATCGCCTACAGCGCAAATATCTTCGCCATCACCAATCCAGATATCTAACAACTGTTGCTGAATTGCCGAAATGTCTTGATATTCATCGACCACAAAAGATCGATACTGCGCACGCAGTTCATTGAGAAGGGCCGGAGCTTCTTCAAGTAAGGCTTTAGCCAAGAGCAATACATCCTCGAAATCCATTGCTCCATCATTTGTTTTGATTTCATCGTAATCTGCATAAAGCTGTTGAATGACGTCGGCACCTAAGTCGCTGCGGACAGTTCGATCTTTCGCGCGCAATATGTAATCTTCGTGTGAAACTTGATTGACTTTGGCCCATTCAATTTCAGAAGCCACATCTTGTAGGACAGCCGGCGCATCCCGTAGGCCGTTGCGCCTCAACGCAACACTGAGGTGACGAGCTTTGCTCGGCGAGAGGCGGGGCAATTCGGTGCGTGTGTGCTTTGGCCAGAAGTACGTTAGCTGACGGAGCGCTGCAGCATGGAAGGTACGCGCCTGTACGCCCTCTACTCCGAGGGTTCGTAAACGTGATCGCATCTCGCCAGCCGCCCGCGCAGTGAAGGTGAGTGCCAGTGTTTGTTCTGGGCGCAGAGTGCCGGCCAACGCACGATAAGCAATGCGATGTGTAATAGCGCGGGTCTTGCCACTTCCGGCACCTGCATAAACCACCACAGGTCCTTGCGCGAGGGCTACTTCGCGTTGCTGCTCGTCTAGCGCAGCCAGGATCTCATCTGGGGTCACTCGCCCATCCTTCCAGAGATGCCCGACATCGAAACCACCCATACACTGGTCCCCATGTCAGCAGACCTCATGATCATGTACTCCACGCCTTGGTGTGGCTACTGCCACCGCCTCAAAGGCGACCTCAACCGCGCCGGCATCGAATTTGTCGAGGTGAATATCGAAGACGATCCCGCCTCAGCCGATCTAGTTGAGAAGATCAACGGGGGCAATCAGACAGTCCCCACCATCCTCTTCCCAAACGGCACCAGCGCCACCAATCCTTCACTCATCGAAGTGAAGAAGCGGCTCGGTATCAGCGCTTAGTAAGGACGTTAACGCCACGCTTCGCCGCCTGTAAGCACTTCGCCATACCAGCCTTCAATCATGCGACGAGCAATGCTGATTGAAGGTGGCAGAACTAAGCGCCCAGAATCAGTCGCTTCCTTGAACTGAGCACGCGAAAACCATTCCACTCTTTCGATTTCTACACCATCAGCTAAAGCTTGCGATGGATCTTTTGCAATCGCCTCAAAGGCAACCATGATGGAAGCGGGAAATGGCCAAGGTTGCGAACCTAGATAGTTGATTTGCTCTGAAACAATTCCACATTCTTCAAGCACTTCGCGCTCCACAGCACTTTCAAATGATTCGCCAGGCTCTACAAAGCCTGCAAATGTTGAATAACGTCCTTCAGGCCAACTTGCTTGTCGTCCCAAAAGAATTCGATCATCTACATCTTTTACTAAAACAATGACTGCAGAGTCTGTGCGCGGATAAAGTTCTCGCTGATCCTTCTCACAAAGGCGAGCATTTCCTGCTGAACTCATCACGGTAGGAGAGCCACAACGTGGGCAATGTGGATGCGACTCATGCCAATTCATTAGAGCAACCGCATGGGCGGCGAGCAATCTTTCAAAGGCCGAGAATTGACTCACTACTTCGCGTAGCGATGTGAAGTCACCCTCTCCAGATTTCGCAAAATATGCCACACCTGCAGTATCAAGCCCTAGAAAAATCACCGCATCGAGCTGAGGAGAAGCGTCAGTCAGGTGTAGGAGACCATCGTGAGTGCGCACTGCGCCACTGGCAACTTCCAAGGTCTTTGATGGATACGCAGCGAGTGCCGTCAGGTCGATCCGTAAGTGTGCTGCCCGGTCGAGGCCGGGGTTGACACTGGTGGCGGCTAAAAGGAGGTCTTCACGGCGCATATATGCCACCCTAGAGCAGTGCGACCCACTCTTCATCCCGAGCTCATGCTGACAGATGCCGCGCGCGCTCTTGGTCTCGAGCAGATCATTGGTGTCGGTGGGGATGGCTGGGATTACGACACAGTTACCGCGCTAGATACGCACGGCCGAACGTGGATGATGCGCGCGGCTCGTAGAAGTGATGTGGTGCCCCTGCTGATGCGGGAGAACGCGATTTTGCCGCATCTCGCGATTGGGTTGCTCACTCCTAAACCTGAGAAATTCGGCACGCTTGAGAACGGTTTCCCGTGTGCGGCCTACCAATACATTCCGGCCGGAGAGAGCAGCGCGGCAATCATCACGGCAGAGGCCACCAAGTTAGCAAAGGCCCTTCATGCGCTACATACAACCCCACAAGAGATCTGGATTAATCACCTCCCGACCTCTCCCTCGTGGCAAGAACGCACGAGGGAACAATTGGAATTCACAGCCTCCCGCATTGAATGGCCCACACATGTACTCACAAAGTGGCGCGAGCTTCTTGAGGTGTCTCACTTATGGGATTCCCCTCCCGTACTTTGCCACGGAGATTTAGGTCCTCCTCATCTCCTCTCACTCGATGGGCACCTTGTGGGAATGATCGATTTTAGCGATCTACAATATGCACCGCCTTTTGTAGATTTCGGAAACTTACTTACCGGATTCGGGAAAGAGGCCATGCTGCGCGTGTTGGTCGCCTACGTAACGCTGAGCGGCGGGAACCTAGAAACTTTGCTCGCCGCATCGTATGGATATCGCGAGTTAGGCCCGATGTTCACTGCATTTCATGGCATCAATACCGATCAACCTGAATTTATTGAAGAAGGCTTAGCGCGTGCCTTAGAAATCTTTAACCCGAGATGAGAATTGCTTCATGGAATGTGCTCCATGGTTTAGGTATTCCTGACGGTAAGTATGACCAAGCCCGCTTAATCGCAAATGCCGCATGCTTTAAAGAAATGGACCTGGTCGCGCTTCAAGAGGTGGACCACGGGCAACCTCGCACCCAACTCGACAATCAAGCAGAACTCATCGGCGAAGCCATGGGCCTTCCGTACCGCGCCTTTTCGCCCGCGCTCTTCGGAACACCCGGAGAGAAATGGCAGAGAGCTCCTCATAAGGATCTTGCGCAATTCGGAGTAGCGCTACTGAGCAGAAGAGCTCCGCTAGCGATTCACCACATGAATATGAGTGGCGCGCCATTTGGTGCACCACTCTTCATCCCGAACTCCGGATTCATTTACATTAAGGATGAACCGCGCGCTGCCGTTGCAATGGAGTTTGAGAATTTTGTCATTGCCAGCACTCATCTCTCGTTCATTCCAGGATTTAACATCGCGCAACTTCATAAAGTGAGTAAGTGGCTAAAAGAATTTGGTAAGCCAGCCATGATCGCAGGTGATCTCAACCTGCCACCTTCGATTATCCAAAAGAGCACGCGTTGGAAATCATTGGCTCGCTCTAAGACATATCCCAAATGGGGGCCTCGCACGCAACTGGATTACTTGCTCGTAGATGAACCCTCTGCATGGGGAGCCATCAATTTGTTGCCAGCACCATCACTAACGATTAGTGACCATCTTCCGCTCTTACTCGATTGTGGAATCGCGTAATCAACTCGGCGAGCTCACTTTCATCGAGCAAATCTGCGGGTCGAATCGTGGTGTTAGTAGGAACGTAATGGAACGCCCCGCTTACATCGGCGAGGGGAATATTTTCTAACTTCGCAAATGCCAGCCGGTAAACCGCCAATTGCACAGCGGCAGCTGCGAGTTCCTCGCCGCTCTTGACGCCCCCAGTCTTCCAATCGACCACACTCCACGCATTTCCTTCGCGATATATGGCGTCGATCCTTCCCGAAATAGTGATGTCGTTGATGGCTAAATCAAATGGAACTTCGACATCGTAAATTTCCTTGGCAGACCATTCGCTCGCCAACCATTTGCTTTGCATTTCATCTAATGGCATCTCGGAGAGCTCATCTTCAAACCCCAGCTCGTCGTCATCAAGATCTAAAAGCGCCGGTCGCTTTAAATGATTTTCAACCCAAAGGTGGAACTCCGTACCGCGACGTGATTCAAAGGTGGGCGCATTTGGCATGGGTCGACGCAGCGTCCGCGCCATTCTCTCTTGATCGGCCGCGATTGCCACGAGCGCCGAGACAGAATATTGCTTCGGCAGGCGAATAACTTCTTCGCCACTTCGGTGGGCGGCGAGCGCAAACTTAATGGAGGGAAGCATCTCCGGAAGTGCGTTTCCGATCTCTTCGAGAGTGCGCCGCTTGCCGAGATTGAACGACTCCATCACTTCAGAGGTGAGCACTCGCGGTTCCCGTGGCCATCCTGGCGCCTCGTTCTCTCCTGAGATGAACGGGCCTTCTGGATCTAAATGCGCGGCCTGCGCAAAACTCGCCGCAAGATATAGCAGTGGTGAAGGCTCTTTCGCCTTTTGGAGCGCAGGATCGATGTAACCGCTTGCCAGCAACACATGCTTTGCTCGTGTGAATGCAACGTATCCGAGGCGATACTCCTCCGCTTCCACATGCGCCTTGCACTCATCGTTGAAATTTCCGAGAATCGTTCGCGTTTCGTCCTTGTTAGTGCAATTTCGATAATCAGGAGAGGCGGGAAGCGCCTGCAAGTCTCCACGGAGCGGGAAAGGAATCACATCCATCGTTGTTTGCCAGTTGAAGCCACCGCGATCTTTAGACGGGAATACATCGGTGCAGAGCCCTGGAACGGCAACCACATCCCACTCCAAACCTTTAGAGCCATGCACCGTCATGATTTGAATAGCTTCAGTACTAATTTCATTTCCGCCCAGCGAGAGTCCGCGCTCTTTTCGCTCAGCAACTGAGAGATAGGCGAGGAAATTGCGAATATTCTGCGGACCAGAAGATCCTTGAGCGGTGGAATTGAAAGCCATTGCCTCTTCTATAAGACGCATGACGTTGCGCAAACGATTGCTCGATGGCGAGTAGAGGGAGAGCTCAATACCCAGATTGAGGGTTTGAAATATTGTAAGAATCATTTCAGGAAGCGCTAAGTGCGTCTCTCGTCGCAAAGATCGTAACTCTTGATTGAATTCCGTCAGACGCTCGCGCGATCGCTCCGACAAACCGATCACTTCTTCTAACTCATCGAGAGTGTCGAGCAAGTTAATGTCGTATTCGCTCTGGTTTCGCTTTTTTTGTGAAAGATATCGACCAAGCGTTACCAGATCGCGCGGTACAAAATTCCAGCGCGGACTCGTCAACAAACGCATGAGCGAGTCACCGGCTTCGATATTGACTAGGACGTCGAGGGTGGCGCGGATGTCGGCAACTTCAGGTTCTGAGAGTAAACCACCGATTCCACTGACTAGGACAGGAAGCCCACGACGACGAAGCGCCTTCTCGAAGAATTCGATTTGTGAACGTTGGCGCACCAAGATCGCAACCGTGGGGCGATCGCTCTTACTCCAGTGGAGAGCCAACTCATCGGCGATACTCTCCGCTTCACTCTCCGGATCAGTGAAGAAGCGAGCCGAGATTTCGCCCAATCCAGCCTCGGTGCGCGCGGTCAATGGTGTGACGTCGCGCGCCTTCAAATGTTTTTCTGTAACCAGGTTTGCCAAATCGATAATGAGTCGATCGCTGCGCCAACTTGTTCGCATCTGATATTTGGATGCGAGCGCGCCACTGCTCAGCGCGAAATCTGTGGGAAAACCTTCGATAGTGTGCGCAGCTGCTCCTCGCCATGCATAAATCGATTGGTGAGGGTCACCCACTGCCATGACTGCGTGGTCGTCGTGGGCGAAGAGCGCCTTAAGCATGGTGAGCTGCGCTGGACTTGTATCTTGATATTCGTCCAGAAGGACTACTTTGAATTTCTTACGTTCGCTTGCACCAATTTCGGGAATAGCCGCGGCAAGTGTGGCAGCCAGGCCCATGATGTCGTTAAAGGAGTAGAGATGTCGCTGCGCCTTCTCTTTTTCAAGTGCTTCTACAAGTGGCAAGAGTGTTAAGCGACCTTGCTGAGCTTCCACAATCTTGCTGACCGTATCGGAGCCGTATTTATATTTGCCATCAGGCAGGGAGAGCAATGAAAGCGCCAGACTGTGTGAGAGTTCGCGTACTTCATCGGCGCTACTTTGATGTTCCAACATCTCACTGCCAAGATCTAAGACACGTTCGATCACTGTGTCTGGGGCAAGAGAGAGCGCAGACATATCGCCGTCGTAGTTCATGATTAAACGATGGGCGAGCTGCCAGATGCGTGAATCACCTACGACATCACCAGAAGAATCAATACCCATCCTTAACCCATACTCAGCAACGAGACGACCCGCGTATGAGTGGTAAGTACTGGTAGTTACTTCACTAGGGTCACCAGCGAAGGGATACCCGCCCATTAACTTCCCACTGGATGAGGTGGCGCTCAGGGTCAGTAATCGCTTTTCAATCCGTTCGCCAAGCTCGGCGGCTGCCTTTTTAGAAAAGGTAAGACCCAACACTTGAGCCGGAAGTACCTGCCCTGTATGTACTAACCAGAGCACGCGTGCGCTCATCGTTTCGGTTTTGCCTGACCCCGCTCCTGCAATGACTACACCTGGCGCGAGTGGAGCTTCGATGACCAACGCCTGTTCATCGCTAGGTATTTGAATTCCGATCGATGCAGCGAATTCTTGCGATGCGTAGTGATAATTCATCCGAGATCAACCACTTGCGAACCAGCCGCCATGCGGGGACAAGAAGATTTGACTGGGCAAATTCTGCACTCTTTAGATTTCTGGGCCGCAAAGAAGGCGCCAGACATCTTGAGAGCAATCTCCCCTAACGCCTGCTTCACCTCTGCGATCCCCAGCTCACTCTGTGCTCGCGACGACACTTTCTCGCCACCCAGATAGATCAATTCTCCACCTGCAGGTGGTGCTAGTTCGAGATCTCGCACCCCACCTTCGGCCACAGCAAGCTGATACGCACTGAGCTGATGAGTTGCTTGCGCATCTGCCTTTGAAATTGCACTCTTCGCGGTCTTTAAGTCGACCACGACAGTCTTGCCGCTCTCGTCACTCTCGAGTCGATCAATCTTTCCGGTGAGATGAACGCGGCCAATATGCATATCGATGCGAGATTCAACTGATAGCAAAGTGCGCTTGTTAGCCAGATGCCAGGCGAGCAAGTTCTCGAACATCTTGACCGCGCTCTTTTCGTACGATGCTCGAACCCACCCTTTCCCAAGATCTATCGCCAACAATCCAGCATCAAATTTTGAGCGTAATGCACTCTCGGATATTCCTGGCTTGATTAACTCTTCGGCTACTTCATGGATAAGAATGCCGAGTTCTTGCGCTTTGCTATCTCCACGCTGACCACCATTCTGCGCAAGAAGCCAACGCAATTGGCAGTTTTCAAAAGCATCGATGGTGCTCGGTGAGAGACGAATCTCTTCGTCATCGACCGCAACCGGGCGATCATCAGAGAGCGGCCGATATCCATACCAGCGAGATACATCTGCTCCAGCGACATCTGCATTCGCCAAGAAGCCAAGAATCTGCGCGGCTCGTTCCGGCGTGGTCTCAGCAGGTGCAATACTTCCTCCGCTCTCACCCGTGGCCCTATGGCGAAGCGCGGAGATGAAAGACTCAGGAGAGAGCCGATCAGATACTTTGCTCATTCCTGTTGAAGTAGGCGCCATTCTCTGATTGATATCGCGAAAGAAGCGCGATGGTCTGGAATCTTCACCAGTAACTGCCGAAATCATGAGGTACTCACTGGCTCGACCCACGGCGGAATTAAGGAGTCGGCGTTCATCAATCAAGAGCGCGCTACTCGCGTTGAGTTTGAGAATTTCTGCGTTCCCAGAGATATCACTGCGACCTTGAAGTTCAACAAACTCTTCGCTTCCGAGCAGTGACCCACGAGGTGTGAGGTTCGGCCAGACACCGCCATTGAGTGATGGGATAGCAACCACCCGCCACTCTCTTCCTCGAGCCCGGTGAACGCTAGTAATTGCTACGCGCTCTCGCTCGATTCGCCGTGGCCTGATGACATCTGCATCAAATTCTTGGCTCTGCATTTCATGTACAAATTCCATGACACGAGACTTGGGCTTTCGCTCGGTATAACGAGAAGCGTTTTGCACTAATTCGATGACGGAATCGAGGTTTTCGTGGGCGGCTTCGCCCTTACGACCACCGGAGAGAGCTACGTTTTGCCACATAGCAGCGGGTTCTCCGGCGTTCGAGAGAAGTTGCCACACTTTCCAGAGAATCTCATCCGTGCGCCCCCCTGACTTCGACAGTATCTTTCGCACCCCCTCGATGTACTTTGAAATTCGCGTGGTTGGCAGATCGTTTCGCTCATTGAGAAGTTCGTACAGTGCAGCGCCACTCGAACCTGATCGAAAGCGAAGTTCATTGAGCCGCTTAATATCGAACATATCTGCTTCTCCGTAGATGGAGAGCATTAACTCTTCGATCTCTGAATCATGCTGATGCGGATCGAACTGTGGCTTGAGAGAGGCATCGGCTAAAGAGATCAACGTAAAAATAGGCCAGATTGCATTTCGCTCCGCTAATGAAAGTTCTGGTGTGTGTGCGATGGGAATACCTAAAGCCGAGAATGCGATTCGAAAGAGCTCAGTATTGCTATTTCTAGTGACAACAGCCATATCCCGATAGCTCAAGCCTTCGAGCACATGCAACTCTTGGAACCAGAGTGCAATAGCCGTCGCTTCGTCAATCGCCGAGCCATAATTCTCAATGCGAATTGCTCCGCCACTTCGTTCTGTGGCTGCCGTGTGTGAGTATTCGCTACGAGGTATTTCGCTACACACGCCATTAAGCACACCAACAATTTCACTTGTTGCCCGATGATTCGTGCTGAGCACTTCAGTAACTAACTCATCGTGTCGCTCGGCCGCGATGCCTTCGAGAGCCACGACCATGCCTTCCGGATCTGCCCCACGAAACTTACCTACAGCAGAAGCTGGGTCTGCGGTAACCAATAATGAATCTTGCGTAATCAGAGAGAGCAGGATCCGTTGGGAAGGATCGGCCTCGTGAAAGTCGTCTACGACTAGAAGGTCGAAAGATGAGCGCACTTGCCTAAGAACGGTTGGATCACTTGTTAAGAGATTGATTGCACGAAGAATGAGTGCGTTGGGATCGATTGCACCGGGTCGCTCCTGCGCGAGCCGGTCGAGATAAGTGGAGTAGAAATGCGCTGCACTTACCCACTCTGGTCGCTTCGCACGTTCCCCGATAGCGACAAACGCCTCCGGAGAAATTCCTCGCTCCACTACGCGTGAAAGTAAGTCGCGAAGTTCCTTTGCAAAGCCCGCTGTTTCTACCGCTTGCGAAAATGCCGCGGGCCAGCGGGTAAGGCCTTCCGCGAGCAGACGACGAATGAATACATCTTGTTCGGCACCCGAGAGCAAGAAAGGAGTGGGTCCGGTTATATGGTTTTTTTGCAGAAGCGAAAAGGCCAAGCCATGAAAGGTCCGCACGATCGGTTCGCGGCGAACACCATTGACGCCGACTTGCTCGCGCAACACTGCCACCGCATCTCGTCCAAAGCCAAGGAAGAGCGGGCGACCACCCTCTGCGAGCGACTCTTTGACCGCGGCCACCGCCCGCGTGCTCTTGCCGCTTCCAGGCGCGCCAAGGAGGAGGTGAATGGCCATGAGCCAAGTAGACCGCCTCCCACCGACAGCTTGGCGTCGCACGCGCCCAAAGAAATCTCACGAACTCGAGTTGAAATATCCTAAATGTCCGTTTCAATCACTTTGGGAGATGAGAATCACCCTAGAAAAGCCGGCGAATCGTCCCGTTACCCTTGAATGCACCCCTCAACTGCCCGACAATTGAACGGTCTGAGACGCACCTTCCCCGCACACCACTGTGCGCCATGAGTTCGCCGATGATGGAATACCCCGCAGGAAGAGAACGTTCCTTCTACGGGGTTCGTGAGATGACCACCACCATGTGGGATCGACGAGTAGCGGCGCTATGAGCGCCAGATAGTGAGCGGTTGGCGATGGATTGGCGACACGATTCGGCTTGCCGGGATGAAGATCCCGAGCTCTTCTTTCCGATCGGCAATACCGGTCCCGCTTTAGCCCAAATTGAAGAAGCTAAAGCAGTTTGCGCTCGCTGCCCCGTACAAGCTCCCTGTCTGCAATGGGCATTAGAGAGCGGACAAGATGCTGGCGTCTGGGGCGGACTTTCTGAAGATGAGCGTCGCGCACTGAAGCGTCGAGCTGCACGCAATCGCGCACGTACCGCGTAATTAAGAGTACGCATTTAATTGCGTGCAACTCGCTGAGTAAATCGCAGGTTGCTTATCCAGGCAGTGAACCGCCGGTATGGACGAATGATTTACATACAATCTTCCATACGCCCGATATGCGATTCAATTGAAACGTATCGGTGAATGAAAGCGCGCCCCAGTAGTTATCTTCTTCCACAACAACAGTTGCGGAGTCTCCTACTTGGTTTACCGAAATGGTGCGTGACACCAAAGAGCCAGTGTCTCCTGGTTGTGCAACGGCCATACCCGTGAACTCTGCTTTGGAGAGTGCGTAGTTAGTTTCTCCGATTGCGCCAAACCAATAGGCATTATCGTGGAATGCTTCGTCGAGACTGGCCGCGTCTCCTGCGCCTGCACCCTTCGTGTAGAGCCCAATGACGCGCGTGATCTCTGAATCTGTAGACATAACATCTCCCCTGCTTGAGACCGAGCTGCCCCCGGTCAATTTCATGCACACTATCCGCTATGGCAATTTATGAGAATAGGCTTCCGCCTCAGATAGGGCGATATGCGTCTTTAGAGTGGAATGCGCAGCAGCGCATCTGTTCCAGGGCCTGATCTTTCCTTCAATGAAATCGAACCTTGTAATTCATTCTCAGTGAGAGTCTTCACAATTTGCAATCCCAAATGTGTAGAAGATGCAAGATCAAAATCAGCCGGCAAGCCAGCGCCATCATCAGAAACCTTAATCTCCAGAACATTCGCTTCTCTGGTTACGGTCACCGTCAATGTCTCGCCACTTGAAGCAAGCCCATGCTCTAACGCATTTTGGAAAAGTTCAGCAAGCACCATGGCCAGTGGGGTGGCGCGGTGCGGTGGTAAATGTCCAGCGTTGCCAGCTCGCACGACAGAGATACGCTCGCTCGTAGGAGAGACATCTACAACAAGGGCCATGAGGCGATCGATAATGAGGTCAATGTCAACGTTCTCGTCGGTTTCTGCACCATTTGAAAGCGTCTCGTGTACTACGGCAATTGCAGCCACTCGACGTACCGCCTCATTGAGAGCGGCCCGACCGGCAGGATCTTCTAATCGTCTGGCTTGCAGTCGGAGAAGCGCCGAGACTGTTTGTAGATTGTTCTTTACCCGGTGATGAATTTCCCGAATGGTGACATCTTTGCTGAGGAGTTCGCGCTCTCTTCGTCGAATCTCACTGACATCGTGAAGCAGTACGAGCGCGCCCAGTTTTTGGTGCTCGCGAGAAAGAGAAATTACTCGCACATCGAGAATGGAACCGCGGCGTTCAATCTCTGTTTCGCGATGTGTCCTTCCTTGAAATAGTGGAATGAGTGATTCATCAACGGGCGTGCGAGCACCAAATTTCAAAGCCTCCGTAACGACAACTCCGAGATCTTGATCCTCAATACTTGATTGAATACCGAATCTGCGAAGTGCAGAAAGCGCGTTAGGGCTGGCAAAACTCACTTTGCCCTGTGCGTCTACGCGGATCAATCCATCACCCACACGTACATTCCCGGTGGCATTTGCGATCGGATAAAGACCTTCGACCATCATTTCGGCAAGATCGTTGCTGGATTCCAGATAGATCTCTTCGAGGCGCCCAGCGGTGCGCTGATTGTTGGCGTTTGTATGACGACTCACTAGTGCAATGACGCGATCGTTGTGCCGGACTGGAATAACTTCATCGCGCATTGAGAAACCATCTCGAGCTACTGCCGCGCGTGATCGCATAATCTTCTCTTCGCTGAGTGCGCCATCGAGATCGGTACGTGTTCCCCAAGCGGCTTGCGTGCCGACGAGATCAGTGGGGAGAACGGTGGGACCGGTGGTGGGGCGCATCTGGGCAATCACCATGTGCCCAGAAGGCCAACTATTAGCGTCTGCACGTAATGGCACCCATAAGAGTAAGTCGGCAAAGGAGAGGTCTGCTAAAAGTTGCCAATCAGCAATCAACGTATGAAGGGTGATCAGATCTTCTGACGTGAGCGCCGATTTCCCACCCACCAACTCATCTAACGTCGGCATCTATTTATCCACTTGCAGAACGAATTCAATCTCAGTGGGTCCGAACCAGAGTAGTTCATGTCCTTCGACTTGGCTCACCACGAATTGTGCTTCGCCATCACCAGCCGAGGCCCGATCCATAAGGGCAGCTGCACTCTTCACATCTGTAAGCGCGTCGTCTCCATCGATTAATGCCGACTGCAACTCTGCAAAAGTTAACTCGCCATTGATGGCAATTCCACCGCGCGGCTCCACCTCGCCACCTGTGAGAGATTCTGGAACATCAAAAGCGAGAACAACGCGGCGAAAAGTTGGATCTGTACTTTCCTGAGAAATAAGAAAGAGGGACTCCTTGGCAGCAACACTTGCCGCTACATATTCAAGCTCTTCTTCATCGCCTTGCTCATACCACTCGGTAAGCGCCTCCGTTACAGCGTAAGCACGTTCCACTGAAAACGTACCGGCTGCCAACCACTCTGTGGCGAGAGCAAAGGTGCTCGGGACATAGATCCGCATGGGCCTATTCTCTCATTAGGTGAGCGAGCAACCAAAGAGGGCTTCGAGCTCCATCAGGGTGCTTTCATATTCGAAGTGATGGACCGCCACGAGACCCACGGCTCGAGCCCCTTCAATATTCTTCATGAGGTCATCTACGAAGACCGCTTCAGAAGGTTCGACCTGAAGTAAGTCGAGTGTGTATTTGAAGATTTCTGGCTCCGGCTTGCGCATGCCCACTTCTCCAGAGATGACCACGTGATCAAACATGCCATCCCAAAGATCCCGCGGGTATGTGTTGCCCCAAGAATTGGAGAGGAGCGCGGTTGCGATCCCCTTTTCACGAGCCCTACGTACTAGAGCGTTCATATTCGGGGCATGCTCGATGTAGGAAAACATGCGCTCTAACATTCCTGCCGAATCAAGAGGTTGGCCATCTACTCGCTTGAGTTTGGCTCCTAGCATCTCTTCGAAATCTGGATTTGATACTTCGCCCCGCTCCAATGCATGAATGGGGTTAAGCGCGTCGTATGTATTTTGGCCTAACAATTCCTTGAGCACCATGAGGTAATGGTCGTGATCAACGCCTTCGTCTTGCGCCCATCGTTCAAAGGGTTCGCGAAGAGCGTTTGTGAGAACCCCGCCCCAGTCCACGATAAGTGCGCGCATCACCTGAATGTATCTCAGTTTGCTCCGCAAAATCTCGTTGTAGCGTTTCGCAAATCAGCAGGATGGCATCTCGGTATGGAGAACGCCGATGTCGCTCCCCGACCAAACCTTTACCTCTTTCCACGTCGGCAATCTCTTTACTCGCTTCGGGCATCGATAAGGGCGAGAACCCACGTGATTGCAAGAGATCCAGATTGGCACTCTTCCCGGTGCTTCGATTAGTACATAGATGAACGTCAATGGTGGGAACGCGTTCTTGAAATAGGTTGAGCAAATCGAGTGCTTGCATTACTCCCTTCGGGGAATCTTCCATGAGAAGAAGTAGCGCGTCGACAGCGTCAATGGCTTCAAAATATCGACGCGAGCGTATTCGTCGCTCATTGGGGTGAAATGGACGACTGGGGCCAAGGTCAATCAGATTGAAAGCAAAGGCCCCTCGTAGATCATCGCAAAGATCAGCTGCATGCCCATCGCCGTATTTAAGTAGGTGTGCGCCTGGGAATACTTCTTGCTCCTCCCACGGGCGCCCATCGATATGCGAAAGATTACTTGCGACATTGAGAAGGCGGTGAGCTCCGATATCTGCAGGATCAAGCGCTCCAAATGAGATGGCTCTCCCGGCACCTCCCATCTCGGCAAAGAGATGAAGACCCGTCATGGTTCTTCCTAGATTGGGTAACACACTCGTTATTCCAATGCACTTTCCTTGACCATCCTTGCTCTGCAACGCAAGCAGACCACTCCTCAGTTGGCGGTGATCCGAGTAGGAGATCTGTACAAAGTTGCGATGAAAAGGCGGAGCATAGAGCGATCTCTGATCACCCTGGTGAGCGATGCTTACGATTCTGAGTCCGTTCATTTCGGTGACATCTATCGGTGGAGGCAGTAGATCAGTAAGGAAATAGGTAACACCAAATCGAGTTGCCGAACGTAAACCATCGGCATATGAGGAGGCGCGATCACGCAATTGCCAACCCATTTCGAAACAAGTTTCTAGGACGACTTCTTCAACACTTGCGCCTTGTAATGCCACTACATATTGCACGCTCATTTGGGATACCCCACCACATCAAGATGACCGCGCTGGGCAGCTTCGACGATGGAACTCACTTGTTGGTCGAGCACCGAGAGAGCAACACCGGTATGCACTCCCTGAATGTTCGTGCCTAATACGACAAGTGCTTCAGCAACTCGCTCGGGAGCTCCCAGAATGTCGTTCTGCGAACCCATTGGAGTTACATACAGATCTATCTTCTCTCCGCGGACGAGATGAGCGGGAAGGTGGTTCTCCTCGACACTGATGGAGACAATTCTTCGAATCACGTTGTCGTCACTTTTATTTACGGAGCGGGCCGAGAGGATTTCCCCAGCAAAGAGATCTTGAAGCGCAATCCAATTCTTTGGGTCTGTCCGGGCATCTAGATAATGCGCTGCCTGCGCATTGAGGGTCACCGAGCTCTTGCTGAGATCTTCAGCACGCAGAGAGGTGCCGGCCGCCAAGTCGTGGGTAAGCGTCCACACTGTGACTCGGTGTTCCACACGTTGAATCACTACTAAAGCGATCAGAAGGAGGGCAATCGAGATCATTGCGGAGCGCAGTGCAAAGAGCGAGGGGCGAGGGAGCGATCGAATTTTCATGCCCGCAGATTTCTGCATCTCCTCTGCTGGCTCAGAGCGATATCCACCGCCCGAGAAAAGGGTGGAGACGAGGTGAGCCAAATGGCGGATATTGAACAACGGAGAGTTACCGGAGCCTAGGAGCACCACCGAAGAGAGGGCTCCCATGGCTACCGCACTTGCACACTCAGTAAGTTCCGCTCCAGAGCTAGATTTAAAGCCGCACCGACGCGACACCGGAGTGAGGCTCTTCCCCACACCCACCCTAGAGATCGTCCATCATGCCGAATTAGATTTGGGCCTTGAAGAGAGCGCCTTTCCGCTCCATTTGGTGAGCGATCCAGATTTCGATGCGCAACCCACGCCACGAGCTGCGCTCCCCCATCCGCGCATTTGGGCGGGGAAATATAGCCAAGCCGCACTAGAGGTACTTGCCGGTCGTCGCAATGTTGCCCAACTTGTGCGGTGGAGCAATCGACCGGTCTATGCCCATCTCGAACGGAGATATGGGCAACTCAAAGGAATGCCTCGAGTAATGAAAGTGCACCTATGTGAACCGGCAGATGGCATCGCCGAAGCGAGTGTGCTCTTTGCACTTGACCAACGCGTGCGCGCGGTTGCCATGCGACTTGAAGGTCTCGATGGTCGATGGATGACCACTTCGTTTATTGTCGGCTAACCAGTTATCGGTTTTTAGGATCCCCGTGGCATCGCTTGTACTTCTTACCTGAGCCACAAGGACAAGGCGCACTCCGTGGAGTGCCATCTTCTCGAGCCACGGTAGAAGAGGTCTCGCCGCTCTCTGATGGCGCGGTATAGACAAGTTGTGTGGGCTTTTGTGGTGCGGCCTCTTCAACTTCTACTTGTGCATTAAATACGTAGCCAACTGATTCTTCCTTGATGGCATCCATCATGGCGGCGAAGAGTTCGAAGCCTTCGCGCTGATACTCAACGAGCGGATCGCGTTGCGCCATTGCGCGCAAACCGATTCCCTCTTGGAGGTAATCCATTTCGTAAAGATGTTCGCGCCATTTGCGATCGAGTACTGAAAGAACTACGCGACGCTCTAATTCGCGCATTACTTCTTCAGTGACATCTGCTTCGCGGACGTCGTACTGGGCGCGCAAGTCTTCAATGACTTTCTCCACAAGGAAGTCCTTTGAAACACCATCGCGGCCCCCACATTCACTTTCGATCGCTTCGATAGTGAGTGAGATGGGGAAGAGATTACCCAGAGCGATCCACAACTGATTGAGATCCCAATCTTCTGGATAACCTTCTGCTGTTGCACCAGTGATGTAAGCCTCGATTGTCTCTTCCGCGAAGACTGAAATCTGTTCTTTGAGTTCAGCGCCTTCGAGTACTTGGCGACGCTCATCATAAATAACCGTGCGTTGGCGATTCAGTACGTCGTCGTACTTCAGCACGTTCTTACGGATTTCAAAGTTCTGCGACTCAACCTGAGTTTGCGCCGAACGAATCGCGTTGCTGACCATCTTGGATTCAATGGGGACATCATCTGGAATTCCAGCGGCACCAAGGAATCGTTCGACCAGACCAGAATTGAATCGCCGCATCAACTCATCGCCGAGTGAGAGATAGAAACGTGATTCGCCGGGATCTCCCTGGCGTCCAGCGCGTCCACGCAACTGGTTATCGATACGACGAGATTCGTGGCGCTCTGTTCCGAGGACGTAGAGACCACCCAAAGAGATAACCAATTCGTGCTCGGCAGCCACTGCTGCCCGTTGGCGTTCAACTTCAGCTGGCCAAGCCGCTTCGTACTCGTCAGGGGTATCTACCGGAGAGAGCCCGCGCTTTTGCAATTCCAGATCTGCCATAAATTCTGAGTTTCCACCGAGCATAATGTCGGTTCCACGACCAGCCATATTGGTAGCGACGGTAACAGCGCCCTTGCGGCCAGCCTGCGCAATGATCGAGGCTTCGCGCTCGTGATGCTTGGCGTTAAGAACTTCGTGTGGAACCCCGCGCTTACGGAGCAAGTCGCTGAGGTGCTCAGAGCGTTCGACGCTGACTGTACCGACCAAGACGGGTTGGCCCTTACGGTGACGCTCAACCAAATCTTCAACAACGGCCGCGAATTTTGCCTGCTCTGTTTTATAAACCAAGTCTGCTTGATCTAGGCGTTGCATGGGTTGATTCGTCGGAATAGGAATGACACCAAGCTTGTAAATTTGATCGAATTCGGAAGCTTCTGTTGAAGCAGTTCCGGTCATACCCGAAAGCTTGTCGTAAAGACGGAAGTAATTCTGCAAAGTGATAGTGGCGAGAGTTTGGTTTTCGTCTTTGATCTCTACGCCTTCTTTTGCTTCGAGCGCTTGATGCATACCTTCGTTGTAACGTCGTCCTGCGAGAATGCGACCGGTGTGCTCGTCTACGATAAGTAACTCGCCACTCATGATGACGTAATCCTTATCAAGCTTAAAAAGTTCCTTGGCCTTAAGCGCATTATTGAGATATCCAATAAGAGGAGTATTTTCCGACTTGTAAAGATTATCGATGCCGAGAAGTTCCTCTACCTTAGTGATTCCTTCTTCAATGACAGCAACAGTGCGCTTCTTCTCGTCTACTTCGTAGTGCTCACCAGGAAAGAGTGACTTAACGAGGGTGGCAAACTCTTTGTACCACTTTGTAGGTTGATCGGCGGGGCCGCTAATGATCAGTGGGGTACGCGCTTCGTCGATAAGGATGGAGTCAACTTCGTCGACAATGCCAAAGTTGTGTCCGCGCTGCACACAATCATCTAAAGTCCACGCCATGTTGTCGCGAAGATAATCAAACCCGAATTCGTTGTTAGTGCCGTAGGTGATATCGCAGTTATACGCTTCGCGACGCTCTGCTGGTGTCATAGATCCGAGGATGACGCCGACAGTAAGACCGAGGAAGCGATGGATGCGTCCCATCCACTCACTATCGCGTTCAGCCAAGTAATCATTGACCGTGACGATGTGAACGCCCTTGCCCGAAAGTGCATTGAGATAAGCAGGAAGCGTGCCGACCAGAGTCTTACCTTCACCAGTTTTCATTTCAGCGATATTGCCGCCGTGGAGGGCGGCCCCACCCATGAGCTGCACGTCGTAATGGCGTTGACCTAGCGTGCGGGTGGCCGCCTCGCGAACTACTGCAAATGCTTCAGGAAGGATGTCGTCGAGTTCTTCGCCAGCGGCTAAGCGCGTTTTGAATTCTGCCGTCATGCCACGGAGTTCCTCATCACTCATGGCATGGAAATCTGCCTCGAGCGAATTGACGCTGGCGGCGATCTTCTCGAGGCGACGAAGCGTCTTGCCTTCTCCGGCTCGTAGAATTCGGTCAAGAAGTGCGGACACTGGCCTACCTTTGTTTGAGGGCTATTTCTTGGGGACTATTGCGGTCTCCATCGTAGGCGATGAGCGCTACCCCCGTCGCCGGGCGGACTCCCCCCGGAGGCTCGTGTAGGCGGCGCCACAAGGGCAATTGCAACAACTCCCACCACTTTCTCAGGCGGGAAGAGGGCGATGGCCGCCCGTACCGTCTCTCCGGTGGTGACCACATCATCGATGAGCACGAGGCGAGCCCGCGAACGCGCCACGAGAGCGGGGGAAAGTTTCAGGGCACCGGTCATATTCCGCCGCCGCGCGGCCGCGCCCAAACCCCCCTGATCCCGGACCAGTGGACTCATCCGAATCATGCGCTGCACGGCGCTTGCCGGCAGGCCCGCGGCCCGCGCGCCGGCCACTGCCAATTCCCCAATGGCATCTTCTCCCCGACTGCGCAACGCCTGGATACGTGAAGGAATGGGAACCACCACAAGATCTGGATACTCCTGGGCAAAGTGCGCAATGCCATTAGCAATCGCAAAACTAAGAGGCTTACGGAGCGAAGTAACGCCTTCTTCCTTGTAAGCAACGATTGCTCGGCGCACACTTCCGCCGTAATAGGCAGTCACCCAGAGAGGAATGCCACTGACATGGGCCACACATCTCGGCACATCATGAAAGGGGGCAACACAGACTTCGCAGAGTGAAAAGCGAGAAGGCCGGCGACAGTGGAGACAAGTGAGCGGAAGAAGAAATTCAAACACCACTCAATTGACTCGCACTTATCACCGACCTTCTAGCGTCGATTTACAGCTGTGGATTAGCTCCCGTGATCCCAAGAGTTGAGGTACTTCTCTTGAGCCGGCGTGAGTTCATCAATGTTTACGCCCATGCTTGCAAGCTTGAGGCGGGCAACTTCCTTATCGATCTCGGTAGGTACATCGAATACGCCAGCGCCAAGGCCATCTGCGTTTTCGACGAGCCACTCAGCGGCGAGCGCTTGATCGGCAAAGGACATATCCATCACTGCAGCAGGATGACCTTCGGCAGCACCGAGGTTTGCTAGGCGACCTTCTGCGATGAGGAGCAGGCGACGGCCATCGCGCATTACATACTCATCAGTTTGGTGACGGATCTTGCTGTTCTTCTGGGTGGCGTTGTCTTCCAACCACTTCACATCGATTTCAATATCGAAGTGACCAGAGTTGGCCATGATTGCGCCATCCTTCATAACCAAGAAGTGTTCGTGGCTCAATACATCGCGGTTACCGGTAACGGTGATGAAGACATCACCGATCTTTGCGGCATCTTCCATAGGCATTACGCGATATCCCTGCATGGTTGCATCGAGCGCCTTTGTAGGATCGATCTCAGTTACCACTACATCGGCGCCCATACCCTTTGAGCGCTCGGCCACACCCTTACCGCAGTATCCGTACCCAGCAACAACAACGACCTTGCCGGCAAGCAACGTGTTAGTTGCGCGGAAGATTGCATCGAGTGTGGATTGACCGGTGCCGTAACGATTATCGAACATGTGCTTTGTGTCTGTGTCATTGATAGCGATCATCGGGAAGGTGAGTGCACCATCTTTTGCCATTTGATGAAGTCTGATGACACCAGTGGTGGTCTCTTCGCATCCGCCACGAACACCAGGCAAGAGTTCCTTGCGAGTGGTGTGGAGAGTGTTGACCAAGTCGCAACCATCATCAAATACTTGGCTTGGTGCAATATCGAGTGCCGCGTTAATGTGGTCGTAATACCCATCACGATCAATCCCATGCTTGGCGAAAACGCTAATGCCATATTCATGCACGAGTGCAGCGGCAGTGTCGTCCTGGGTAGAAAGTGGATTAGAAGCACAGAGTGCAATCTCGGCGCCACCTGCCTTGAGAGCGATCATGAGATTCGCAGTCTCGGTAGTGACGTGCATGCAGGCGGCAATCTTGATACCTGCAAAGGGCTTATTAATTTCAAAACGCTCGCGAATAGAACGAAGCACCGGCATAGAACGCTCGGCCCATTCGATTCGCATGCGGCCGGCAGCTGCTAGCGAGGCATCAGCAATATCGTGTCTTGGGGTACTCAACTCATCGCTCCTGAAGTTCGAAGATCGTGGAATGTGCCTTTATCTCACCTCATCTTCACGCATAAAGAGTGGATTCTCGACATTTATGACAATTCTTTGTCATAATTACGGGATGTATAGCGCTGAAGAGCTCGCCGCCCGCGTGGGGATCACCCCTCGGATGGTGCGATATCGGGCTCGCATTGGTCTCTTGCGCACCGCCCACCGGCGCCACCGCCCCTTTACGCACCACGACGAAGTAGCCCTCACCCTCATTAGGCAGGTGGAGAGTGAGTACAACGCCTCGCCAGATGAGATTGCCTTCGCGTTGCGCGCACTCACTACTAAACGATTATCGGAACAGATTCGCCATATCGGCGAGATGTACGGACGAGGTGATGCCCTGGCGGCCCTAGATTTTGAACAAGAGAAGGCGCTTCAACTTCTGCGCACACGCCGCGTTTCTACGAGCGGCGACGAGCGCTCTCCACGAGCATGATGGGGATGCCACCGCGAACTTCGTAAACCAGCGGACACTTATCGCAAAGCAGTTCATCGTTCAAAAATGTAAGTGATCCATGACAAGCAGGGCAGACCAGAACATCAAGTAGTCGTTGATCAACACTCATGATCGAATCACTCCTAAAACATCGTCGCGCACTTGCTCCATGGTCACTATATCTTTTGCCTCAACGTTTAGGCGAAGGAGCGGTTCGGTGTTCGACGCTCGCACATTGAACCACCATTGAGCTGCCGAAATGGTGATGCCATCTAAATGATCGACGGAAATCCCTTCCCTCGACGCATAAATCTTTTCGATCTCATTCATTTTAGACGCACTATCTTTTACGGTGGAATTGATCTCGCCGCTTGCTATATATCGATCGTACGGACGAAGCACATCTGAAAGTTTCGTTCCCTCAGGAGCATTTCCTAGAGCACTAATGGCATGCAGGGCCGCCAGCATCCCCGAGTCCGCGTTCCAGAAATCTGCAAAGTAGAAGTGCCCCGAGTGTTCACCGCCAAAGAGCGCACCTTCTTGCGCCATCTGCGCCTTGATATAGGAGTGGCCAACTCGACTTCGTACAGCCCGGCCACCTAACTCTTCTACTACTTCTTTGACCGAACGCGAAGTGATCAAATTGTGGATGATGGTAGATCCAGGTTTTCTTTCTAGCTCACGTGCAGCGATTAATGCAGTCAGAGTTGAAGGTGAGACGATCTCGCCCCGCTCATCAACAATGAAGCAGCGATCTGCATCGCCATCAAATGCGAGACCGATATCGGCACCGGCTTTGATCACAGCACTTCGAAGATCTCGCATATTCGCCGGCTCAATGGGATTTGCTTCATGATTTGGAAATGAGCCATCTAGTTCGAAGAAGAGTGGTGTCAGCGAGATCGGAAGTGAGGCGAAAACGGTGGGAACCGTATGTCCGCCCATGCCGTTTCCGGCATCGACCGCGATTTTGAGTGGGCGCATCTGCGAGAGATCAACCAACGAAAGTAAATGGCGGGCATATTCCGTGAGTAAGTCTTGGTGACGAGCGCTTCCCCGCTTATTCGCAAGCGGTGGCCTAGGCCCCAAAATCTCGTCACGGATCTGCGCAAGCCCGCTCTCCTTACCTACGGGAGCTGCGCCCGCACGACAGAGTTTGATGCCGTTGTAAGCGGCCGGGTTATGACTTGCAGTAAACATGGCGCCAGGAACATTAAGAAAACCCGATGCGAAGTAAAGCTGGTCCGTGGAGGCAAGGCCGATGCGCACCACATCGATTCCTTGATCCATTACGCCGTCGGCGAAGGCGGAAGCTAATGACGGCGATGAGGGACGCATATCTTCGCCGATAACTATCGATTTCGCATCTGAAACGAAGAGCGCAAAAGCCGTTCCCACTGCATAAGCAAGGTTCTCGGTAAGTTGAGTTCCGACTAACCCGCGAACGTCATAGGCCTTGATTACCTGATCGAGCGCAGCTGGCTCGAAACCCCATGAGTGCATAGAAGAAGAGTACTGGGATCTGTAAGTAGCTCGGCTCGGTGAATCTCCAGCGAGCGTTTGGGTGAACTATCGATCAGTGGGCAGCACACGTAAATGGCCGCGGCGCCCGACCTCGGGCATCTGCGCTGCAGGTGCCGTCTCTTGGTGCATGGGCCTGGCTGCTTCACGAACCGCATTTGCGATGGCAAGTAGGTCGTCATCACTTGGTTCGGGCGTTGCATGGTTCTCTTCAAGACGCACTACTTCCCAACCACGAGGAGCGGTGAGGCGATCGCCGTGCAGCGCGCAGAGGTCATAAGCGTGCGGCTCGGCGTACGTAGCTAAGGGCCCGAGCACTGCCATGGAATCGGCGTAGATATATGTCAAAGTGGCCACGGCGCTGCCGTCGCACCCGGTCTTTGAACATTTTCTTCCAGCCATGATGAGCAAGTTATCGCGACTCTTACCCAGAAGTGGGCAATGACGCGCCACCTCGAGTGACAGATAGATCGCTTATTGGCAATGAGCCGCTACCCACCCGCACGCGATTACGAATCGGTAAGACAGCGATGCCCGAAGAATCGATAAGCACGATTGAGCCATGCACTGTGCCATTGCTGCTGATATGTACTAGAGCCCAGTTCTTAGATTCATTTACCCAGGACGTCAATTTCTCGGATGAAACGGAAAGGGATGTCGCGCTCTTTGACCCCACCGTGAGAATAGCCACTGTCGGGCCGCTCGATGCAACCATCGCCAGGAGTGCTTTCGGTGGCATGAGAACCGAACTCTCCTTCTCCATCCCAGTCACCGCCGGAGACCAGGCGTAATCGGCATCGTCATTGTTAACACTGGCCACGATCGGCACATCCGAGGTAATGCGAAGGGCAGAGAGCGTGACGGGAACGCTGGTCGTAAAAGTGAAATCGCGAACGGTTCCCGGCTCAAGTGAAACCCCATCCAAACCGACAGGAATATATGAACCATCACTGGCGAGCAAGGTGGCGCTAAACGTCGCACCGCTCTCCCCTGGGGCCAAGACTCTTAATGTACGAATTGATGAGAGAGCTGTGGGGGCGGCAGTTTTCTTTGCGCCCTTTTTCTTCTTCAGAGTAGTTGCGGGCTTTGCTGCAACAATCTTCTTAACTCCGAGCACCACTGGAATAAGTTGATCCAGCGAAGGTGGCGCACTCGCCGCAATGTAATCCGCACCTGCAGACTTCAATCCGGTCTGCTTCTTGGATTGAAGGGCAATGGAAACTCGTCCCACTTGCGGCTCGATGTAGAGCACCATTGATTTCACACCAGGAGCCAGAGTATCTAGGCGTAAATTCTTGGAAGTGCGTGCAGGCACCGTAAGGGATTGCTCTACTGTGCGATCCTGATTGCTCCACATCTTCACCAATAAGGTGGCGGCACTTGCACCGTCGTTTGCCAAGACAAGTTGGTCTTGACTCGAAACATCGCTTGAACCACCTACAAACCAGGCAGGCTCGGCAATTCCAGGACAGGCGAGGAGCGAGAGCCCAGCACTCCGATCTACCAAGACCGGAGCCCCAGCACTCTCAGAGATTTCCATCCAGTCACTTGGCATCGGCGTCAAGATTGTGAAAGATTTCTTAACGCTACTCAACTTAGATTTCTTGCCGCGGAATATTTGCACCCGACTTGAGGCGCCCGCAACCACTATTTGTGTGCTGTTCTTACTCGCTGGACAAATCTCTGGCGAGAAGCGCAAACTCTGCAACTCACCCTCAACGCTCGCATGCGGCAGAAGCGAAATAATGAGAGTCGCAATAGCAAGGAGAGCAATGAAGAGATACTTTTTCATGAGACCTCTTCATCAGGTCGATCAATCCAGCGTCGACCACCAGGTAGGCACATGATGAGCAGACCAATAAGAGTCAGAAATTCCAACCCGAGAGCCAATCTACGAAAAGAACTGTCATGAACAAGCCGTAGCTCTCCGGCATGGTTGATCTGATAAGACGGACTCCAATTATCTGACTTCTCCGGCTTGAGAATCTCTCCATCCAGCAAGAGGCTCCACTTTGAGTCAACCTTCTCGCTGAGTGAAAGTTTTCCTTTTCCCGGAAGAGCAACTTGAGCGGAAACACGACTTGAAGGGAGAACGACGGCGCCCTCTGCCCCGTCGCCCAAGAAGACTAAGCGACCTGATGGGTTCGTGACTTTCCAAAGAGAACCTTGCTCCGTTGCCGAGACTCGACGCAATCCGCCCACGCCATCTAAGACTCGTGAAAGTGCAACTGGAGCTGGGGAAGCTACGAATACATATCTAATGGCGAACTGTCCAAGGACGCGACTTGTGCTATTTGATCCACCCGATACGAGTTCAGCAAGCGTCTTATCTAACAAGTCAGGCATGAGTCCACTTACTTCTGGATCTCCAAGAACTGAGGTACTTTCGCGCACCACCGAATACCTAGCCCCCGCGGAATTGACCCGCATGACCAAGACTCGTGAACGATCGGTCGACTGCAATGATGCTTCGACAAAGGCGGGGAGAATCTGCTCGCTATCTGATTGAAGCGGCGAAGGAGTGAGAACTTGCCACCCCACTCCAGTGGCAATGCTGATTAATAGCGCGACCGTAGTGACAAGGGATTCCACATGTTGTCGAGAGAGCGGAGAATTACGAAGTCGCTCACTTAAACCATCAGAGACCAGAGCCAGCGCATAGATTGCCAGTGCTGTAGCTAAGAGCACCCCAGGGCCGCTCCACACACGTGCGGGAGTGGGCGAACCGTAGGGCGTAAGAGTGAGTGCTGATAGGCAGATCGAAATAGTGAGAACAAAAATGCTGAGGGAGGCGAATATTCGAATCCGGGCACGGCCGCTACGTATGGAAATCAATAAGACACCAAGGAGTAAGGGTGCACCCATCCAAAACGGAGGCGAATGAAATCCCCCAGGATTAAAGAACGCCAAATGCCAGGCGTTACCGCTAGTGGGGCCGAGCCCGAAGGAGCGCAGCCACAGAGTGGGGTGAAGTACGGCGCTGAGTGACCAGGGAAAGAGGGTAAGAAACGGCGTGAATACAAAAAGGGCAACGAGAATTCCTACTCGCTTTATTCCTTGTGAGCGCACTCTATAAAGCAATGCAGCCGAGGCGCATACATAGGCAACGATGAGCTGTGGAAGAAGCGCGATCATAAGTACCGCAACGAAGAGCGAACGCCATAGTTTTGCCTGAGAAAAACTATCAGCGTTAAGAATTGAGGTGGCACCGCGCCACCACATTCCGATTGCCCACGGCAGCAACATGGCCGCCAGGATCAAGGTGAGCTCTCCATCTGCCATGGCGATGAGTAGGACGGGTGAGAATGAATAGATGACCGATCCCGCGATTCGAATTCCACGATCTTGAACATGACTACCCAAGGCACGATGCATCGTGAGCCCAGTGATGGGCATCGCCAAAAAGAAGATGAGTGAGACGAGGACATGCAGATTGGCAAACGTGATTACCGAAAAGAAACCAAGAACCAGCATCCATGGCGGGGCGGACGTGGAACTGCCAATTCCAACAGGATGCCAAGAATCCAAATAAGTGCTGATCAGATCTCCCCCACTAGCGGGAGCAGGCAAGAGCGCACCACCTGAAAGATTGCCCCACTTACCCCTAAAAGCAAGGAGATTAACCAGCGCAAGAATCAAGAAGAGCGCCACCGCAGGAATCTTGATTGCCCTTAAGAAGAAGGAGTTGCTCTTCACCACTTCTTCATCATCTTCAGTTACTGCATAACGTGCGTCCGAAAAAGATGTAGATGGATTAGACATCGGAGCAATACCTTTGAAGACCAACTCGCGCAAAGACTCAAACGCTAATCGGATTTGCGATCCATCAGGAGCCAAGTACGAAGAAACGGCGCTCGCGGGCAACAATCTCGACTTGGCGCGTTCCTTACGAGCTGTGCGGATCAGGTCGGGGCGAGCTAGGAAGAGGGCAAGCGCTGCTATTTCATCACCGGCATACCCCGGAAGCTTGGCAAAGAGGTAACCGATGGAGCGCACCAACGTTGAAACCACGAGTCGGGCGAGCACCTGAGGCAATCGCCACCTCGAAGAGTTGGCCAGCAAGACGTAATTTGCATGTCGACGATCAAGCAAGTGCGGTCTTTGCAAGGTCGCACCTTCGACATCGATCTCTCTGCGCTCCGTAGCGGCTGCCTCTGCATGGAGCAACACGGCGTCTGGCACTGCAATGACGCGGTGCCCAGCCACATTTACCCGCCAGCCAAAGTCGATATCGTCGCGAAATAAAGTGAGGTGCGGGTCAAAGCCAGAGAGTTCTTGCCATACATCAAGACGTATGAGTGCACCTGCAGAACTCACTGCCAACACATCTCGCACACCGTCATGTTGCCCTTGGTCGCGCTCGCGGCGTTCTAGACCTGTCCAGCGCGCGCCATTACCAGCAATAGAAACTCCCACTTCGAGTAAGTGACTTCGATCGTGCCATCCTCGAATTTTGGGACCAGCCATAGCCACGCTCGGCGCATCGGCTAATGCAGCAACCAATTTCTCTAGAGCATCTGGAAGTGGGGCGCAATCATCGTGTAATAACCAGATCCATGTTTTCGTGGGATCTGTATCGAGCTCTTCAGTAATCCAATCAACACCCACATTAACTGCTTCACCAAAACCCGAATCGCGATCTGCATGTTGCAAAGGAATCGATGCATCTTGAAGCAGGTCAACGCTTCGATCGAGAGAACCTGTGTCAATTGCCCGAATTGATTTCGGAGCGTAAGTGAGATCTGCGAGTGAAGTAATTAATTCAGGAAGCCAACGCGCGCCATCGTGGGTAACGACAAGGGCGTGTACCGCCTGATTAAACGGCGCGGCGCTTAAGCCTGCGTCGCTCGCGCTCGGAGAGACCGCCCCAGATTCCAAATCGCTCATCGTGAGCAAGAGCGTAATCTAGACATTCGGAGCGAACATCACATGAAAGGCATACTCGCTTCGCTTCACGCGTAGAACCGCCTTTTTCAGGGAAGAATGCCTCGGGATCGGTCTGGGCGCAGAGTGCGCGCTCCTGCCAGGTCATCTCTTCGGTTTCTGAGCCGGACAAGGGAAAACTCTCGCTCAAAGTGAGCTCCTCTCAATCAGGCCAGGCCGCCAGCGCGATGTCGCGCCGCATGTAAGTAAATTACACGCTTGTAATGGGGGTAAGTCAACCCCAGGCGCGGTTCAGAGTGGGCTAAACCGGACATTTCTAGAGCGAAGGAGGGGGTTTCCCGTGATTGACTTGCCTTATGACCACTACAACCGCGGGTGCCACCACTACGGCAGGGGTCAAAATTGTCGCTTTAGCGGGTGGAATCGGCGGAGCCCGATTTCTCCGTGGGCTCCAAGCTGTCGCTCCTCAGGCAGAGATCACGGTGATTGGAAATACCGGCGACGATATCGAGCTCTTCGGCTTACAGATTTCCCCTGATCTCGACACCGTTATGTACACCTTGGGAAATGGCATTCATGAAGAACAAGGATGGGGCCGGCGAGATGAAACATTCGTCGTCAAAGAAGAACTCGCAAGTTATGGCGTGCAACCGCAATGGTTTGGTTTAGGCGATCGCGATATCGCAACACATATCGTGCGCACACAAATGCGTAACGCTGGATATCCACTCTCGCAGGTAACAGCAGCGCTCTGTGCGCGTTGGAATCCAGGTGTGAATCTCCTGCCAATGACGGATGATCGCGTAGAGACTCATGTTGAAATCGAAGATGAAGGCGGTCGTCGTTTCATTCACTTCCAAGAGTGGTGGATTAAGTTCCGAGCAAGCACTCCAGCACTTCGCATCGTCCCTATCAATGCAGAGAGTGCCAAACCCGCACCTGGAGTCATCGACGCTATTAAGAATGCCGATGTGATTCTCTTCCCACCAAGTAACCCAGTGGTTTCTATCGGGACCATCCTTGCTATCCCAGGGATAAAGCGCGCGCTACTTGCCTCTCAAGCGCCCCTGGTGGGAGTCTCCCCCATCGTGGGTGGATCGCCTGTACGCGGAATGGCAGATGCGTGCTTAGCGTCCATCGATGTGCAGAGCAGCGCTTGGGGAGTGGCGCAACATTACGGCGCCCGCCCACATGGCGGTTTATTGCATGGGTGGCTCGTAGATGACATAGATAAGGATTGCGCACTCGATGGCCTCCGAGTACTTGCCCGTCCACTCATTATGAGAGATCTCGAGTCGTCTAAAGATATTGCCGCGGCTGCACTGGAATTGGCACGTTCACTCTCGTGATTACCATTCGAGGAGTCGAAGGGCTTCCACAAATCACTGCAGGGGATGACCTGGCTTCACTCATCATGCACGCGTGCACACTCAACGACGGTGATGTACTCGTGATTACCAGCAAGATCGTCAGCAAAGCAGAGGATCGCTTACTACCTGCACTCGATCGCACCGACGCCATCACAAGCGAGGCAAAACGTTTAGTAGCCCGGCGCGGGCGCACATCGATAGTCGAGACGCGACACGGGTTCATCATGGCGGCCGCCGGCGTCGACATGTCAGATGTGCCATTTGGATACGCTGCATTGTTACCAGTCGATCCTGACGCTAGCGCGCGACTCGTCCGAGCTGCGATTGCGAAGGCTCTAGGAATCACAATCGGTGTCATCATCACAGACACCTTTGGACGCGCCTGGCGCGACGGACTCGTCGATATGGCAATTGGCGCAGCTGGTATTCAAGTTTTGAACGACTTTCGTGGGGAGGTAGATCTCGCAGGCAACAAACTCGAAGCGACGGTGATGGCCACCGTTGATGAACTTGCCGCCGCCTCTGAGTTGGTACGCCAAAAACTCACACAGAGCCCGTTAGCAATCATCACTGGAGTTTCCCACTTTGTAACATCCGATGATGGCCCTGGCGTACAAGCTCTCGTTCGCCAGAACAAAGATGATTGGTTCCGCTTAGGACATCGCGAAGCCATTACTACGCGACGCACCATTAGATCCTTTACAGAACAACCGATTTCAGATGAAGTACTGGAAATTGCACTCTCTGCCGCAATCACCGCCCCCGCACCGCACCACAGTCACCCCTTACGATTTATTCGCCTCAAGGATTCTCGAATCGCCCTCTTAGATCGCATGACCGAAGCATGGAGAGCAGACCTCGTGCGTTCGGGTTTCGAAGGTGACGCGCTAGCAAAACGATTGAATCGTGGGCGCATTCTTTACGAGGCTCCCGAAGTGATCTTGCCCTTTGTTTCATTAGAAGATGCCCACCACTACGGAGATCACCGCGACAACTCAGAGCGCGATATGTTCATGATCTCCGGCGGTGCTGGGGTCGAGAACTTCCTCTTAGCCCTGCACGGAGAAGGTGTGGGATCTGCCTGGATCTCATCGACTATCTTCTGTTCGCCCATCGTCCGCGAAACCCTGGGTATCAGTGAACAATGGCAACCACTGGGCGCCATTGCGATTGGCTATTCATCCGTTACACCAGCAGAGCGAGAAGTACTTTCCCACCAAGAGTTTTTTACTACGCGCTAATCCGCGCACCTTCAGGAACTTCGACGCCTTCACTAAGAACAACCCCGTCACCAATCGCAACATTCTTTAGCCGCACGCCCGCGCCAATGCGAACCCCTCGACCCACGAAGGAGTTCTCCACTTTCGCAGACTCTCCTACATACGTGTCTGCCAACACCACACTGTGATGAACCAATGCTCCCGCATCGATCTTCACGCCTTTATCTAGAAAAGTACCTCCAGTAATCGCGGCGCCCGGAGCGACATCGGCACCATCGGCCAGAAACTCGAGATTGAGTTGTCCGAGAGCCGGTGAAAATGCGCGACCCGAGATGATGTCGGCAGAAGCCCTGGTGAATGCTTCCGGTGTTCCCAGATCAATCCAATACTCGTTTGATATATAACCTTGCACATGTCGTTTCACCAACTCTGGAAATATCTCGCGCTCGACGCTGATAACCGTATTGAGCCCGATTCCTTCGATGACTGATCTATCAAAGAGATAGCAACCTGCATTGATGAGATTCGTGACCGGGTTATCCATCTTTTCAAGAAATGCGGTGACTCGACCCTTTTCATCGAGAGGCACGCATCCGTAAGCCCGCGCATCTTCAACCGGGGTGAGGTGAAGCGTTGCTATCGCACCAGATTCTTCGTGCACTCGGTACTGGTCTTCGAGAGAGTGATTTGAAATCACATCGCCATTGAAGATCAAAACAGGGCCGTTACCATTAAGGAATTGCCCGGCATTAGCAATGGCTCCACCCGTGCCGAGCGGTTCTTTTTCGACTGCATAAACGAGTTCAAGTCCTAGCTCTTCACCAGCGCCGTACTGGGCCTCAAAGACATCAGCCAGGTACGAGGTAGCCAGCACCACACGTGTGACTCCGGCGGCTTTGGCCTTGAGCAATTGATGAGTTGTACAAGCGATGCCCGCGAGTGGCAAGAGCGGTTTAGGCATGGAATCGGTCAGCGGACGCAGGCGGGTGCCTTGACCGCCGACCAGCAGAATTGCTTCGCTCACTCATTCATAATATCGCGCGTAAGATCGGGGGATGTCCTTACTAGCGCTCTTCCCCACGCTTCTTAGCGAGAAGAACGGAGCGCGGCCACTCATCACCTATTACGACAACAGCGGACGAATCGAACTCTCCTACACTTCAACGCGTAACTGGGTTTCAAAGAGCGCTAACTTCTTGAGTGATGTCAGCGAAGAGGCTCATTCAATCTCTTTCAATCTTTCTAATCATTGGCTTTCTGTCGTCTGGCTCCTCACCGCATCCGCCCTCAACTTGGAGATCGTTGAGACCAACAGTGATATTCATGTTTCGGACGCGGGGACCGCTACCGCGAGCGCCATTAATATTCGTTCACCTCGAGACCTCTGGGGGCGCACATCGGAGTGCACCGCAGAGGAGATCGACTTCGCGCGCGCAGTACTTACCTTTCCGGATTTCTTTCAGAGTGAGAATCTAACGAAAGCCGAGGGCTCGGGAAGTCATTCCCGGAGGCTCTTTAATTCGCCAACAGCAGATTTTGATTTATATGCAGAAGTTATCCTCGATCGTGGATCACTTGTATTGGTGAATGGACCCATAGATATTGAAGCGATTGCTCGAGCTGAGAGAGTTGATTAAGCAGTTGTCGTGAGGCGTGCAACCGCCGCATCAATTCGTTCATCAGTTGCTGTCAGCGCAGCCCGAACAAAGTTCTTTCCGCGTACTCCGTAGAAATCTCCTGGTGCTACCAAGATTCCATGCCCAGCTAGCCAATCCGCACTCTTCCAACACTCTTCGTCTCTTGTTGCCCAAAGGTAAAGGCCTGCGACCGAGTCGTGAATAGTAAAACCTGCCGCAGTGAGACCTCGATGCAATTCGCTTCGTCGCCGGAGATAAATTGCGCGTTGCGCAGTCACGTGTTCAGAGTCTGCCAACGCGGCGATCATGGCTACCTGCACCGGACCGGGCATCATCATTCCTACGTGTTTGCGGATCTCTAACAATTCTGAAATTACTGAAGGGTTTCCTACGGCAAAACCAGCTCGGTAACCGGCCAAATTAGATCGCTTGGACAACGAGTGCAGCGCAATCACTTTCGCCTCTGCCGCTTCGGTGAAAGAGAGCACCGAACGTGGGGTCGCTTCCCATCCCAGCTCGAGGTAACACTCGTCAGAGACCAAGTAAGCGTCGTTTGCGCGCGCCCAAGCGATTGCATCAAGCATTGCCTGATCGCTCATTAAGGCACCGGTGGGGTTTGATGGCGAATTGATCCACGCAAAATCTGCCGCTGGCCAAGACTTTGGATCCTCGCCCACAGGTATCGCTTCTGCACCAGCCATCACTGCGCCTACGTGATACGAGGGGTAAGCGATATCGGGATAGAGCACGCGCTTTGCACGTAAAAGAAATGGTAAGAGCGTCACCATTTCTTTCGAGCCAATACTTGGAAGCACACCTACATCATCACGGGCCTGCAAATTCTTGATGGACCAATCGCGCATGGCCTTCTGCACTGCCGGAATACCAGCGGTTGGAGGGTACCCGGGTGAATCGCTAGCGCTAGCGAGCGCCTTTTGAATAATCTCTGGAACGGGATCTACTGGAGTACCGATGGAGAGATCAACAATTCCACCTGGATGAGCGCGCGCTTTATCTCCTAGCGGCGCGAGCCGATCCCAAGGAAACTCCGGTAGATCGAAAGTGGCGTGTCCGCTCACTAGCGAGCTCAGTGACCTTCGTGTTCTTGTGGCGGCAAAGCAGAGACGATCGCGTGATCCTTCTCGTACATGCCGGCTTTCGCTGCTCCACCAGGTGAACCAATTCCATCGAAGAACTCGACATTTGCAGCTGTGTACTCTTTCCACTGCGCAGGAACATCATCTTCGTAGTAAATAGCTTCCACCGGGCATACAGGCTCACACGCACCGCAATCAACGCACTCATCAGGTTGGATGTAGAGCATGCGCTCACCCTCGTAAATGCAATCAACGGGACACTCTTGAATGCACGCCTTGTCTTTAAGGTCGACACAAGGTTGGGCGATCACGTAGGTCATAGTCTCTCCATTTCGTTCGAGCCAAGCCTAGTATGTGAAGGAGCAATTCGGGAGAGAAGTGGGTGGGTGCCTTGCCAGAACAAGCGGCGAACGACCTCCTGCGTCACGTGGGCGAACGCCTCTCCGTTCGGGTACAAAGCGAGCAAGGTCACACAGACGATCTGGTGGGCATTCTCTTGCCGACAGGTGAATTGGAGACCAAGAACGGGGTGCGCACCTTTGATCCGGCGCGCGTAGTCGCGTGGCGCGTTGTGAAAGCTCCACGCGGTACCGGCGTCCCCATGTCGCAGCGTATTTTAGATATCGAGAGCGCAAGTAGTGAACTCTGGGCGCCCACCGATCAGGAACGCACACTTAGATGGCACATGAGGGCGGCTGGCGGATTCACCCGCCGAGCCAATTCCATGACTCCGATTGCCGCGCCGTGGGAGAGCAGGGCTTGGAGTGGGAGTTCCCTTGACGCAGATCTCACGGAAGCGGATCGTTTCTATCAAGCACATGACCTTCCCACCATTGTTGCCTTGCCTATGCCGCTTTATGAAGACCTCGCGGCGATCTTGATCGCTCGAGAGTGGAGGTCGGTGCTTGATATCTCGGTGATGGTGCGTATCGACCGAAACTCAGTAGATGAGATTTCCAAGGAGCATCTCGGCCAGATAGAAATTTCCACCACTCCGGACGCCGCGTGGATCGATGCGCATGGACGCGCATTGGGCAACGACGGGCATTCAGTACTCACAAGTGGAACGCCACGCTTCCTGAGTTATGTCATTGATAACGAAAATGTAGGCACAGCTCGAGTGGGTTTTGCTCGTCAGTGGAGCGCGCTGGGTGCAGTGCGGGTGGATCCGAAGCATCGGAGGAAGGGCATCGCCAGAGCGCTAGTTGAGCGGGCGATCAATGTGGCGCAGGACCAAGGCTTTCCCTTCATGCTTCTGCAAGTCGATTGCGATAACCATGCCGCTATCACACTCTATGAAAGCCTAGGGTTTACCCATCACCATCGAAATATCTATCTTTCGCGCGACTAGAGACCTTTAGATACATTGTTGGTGTGCGCCTCTATGACACGCGAGCCCGAGCAGTGGTGGGTATCGAACCCCTCCACAACTTACTCACCATTTATGCCTGCGGGCCAACCGTCTATCGGTATGCGCACGTGGGAAATTTGCGTACGTTCCTTTTGCTCGATCTCATAACGCGACTAGCACACCTGAACGGTTGGAAAACGAGAGTTATTCAAAACATCACAGATGTTGGCCATCTCATAGATGACAGCCAAGTAGATGCGCAGGGCGAAGACAAGATTCTGGAGCAAGCAAAGTTAGAAGGCAAAGATCCGTTCGCAATCGCGCGTTATTATGAAGCAGCCTTTCACAGAGATCTTGCGGCTCTGAATGTTCAGCCAGCAGATGTATATCCACGTGCAAGTGAGTCAATTGATCTCATCATCGATATCTGCAAGCGCTTACAGGATCAAGGGCACGCATATGTGGGAAGCGATGGCTCGCTCTTCTTCGATGCGAACTCATTTCCCACCTACGGGGCAATTAGCGGAAATTCTTTGGGTCATTTACGCCCAGGCCATCGCTTCGAAGGCAAGAGCGACGAGGCGAAGCGCTTTCATGCAGATTGGGCGCTCTGGAAGAACGCGGGTACCGATCGGGCTATGACGTGGCCCTCTCCTTGGGGAAATGGCTTTCCCGGGTGGCATATCGAGTGCTCTGCAATGTCACTAGAGCACCTAGGTGATTCGATCGATATCCACTTGGGTGGCATCGATCTTCGCTTCCCGCATCATGAAGACGAGCGCGCGCAAAGTAATAGCGCCGCTGGTCGCGAAGTAGTAAAGCATTGGATTCATGGAGAACATCTACTTTTCGAGGGTCGTAAAATGTCGAAGAGTAGCGGCAATGTTGTTCTTGTCAGCGATCTCATCGAACGTGGCCTTGATCCACTCGCTTTACGTCTCTCATTTCTGGAGTCGCGATATCGCACTCAGCTCGACCTTTCATGGGCTGCTATTTCGGCGGCGCACAAAACAATTACACGATGGCGTTCGCACCTAGCCGAGTGGCGAAGTATCGAGACGACGATCAGTGAAGCCACCCAAGCTTGGCTCACGCATGGACTGGAGTTATTGCAGGAGGACCTCAACTCGCCTGCCCTCATTCAACTCCTTCGGAGAATTGAAAAGGATGAGACGACACCGCCGGATCAACGAGCGATCATTTTTGACTTCTTTGATCACTTTCTTGGGCTAGATCTCGGTCGATTGCCAGAGCACGAAAGTAGCGCCGAAATAGATGCACTTCTCGCAGAGCGCGAGAGTGCCCGCCGGAATGGACAATGGAAGATCGCTGATGAGTTACGAAATGCCCTTGCAGAACTAGGTATTGAAGTGCGCGATACCGCTACTGGGCAGGTGTGGGAGAAGCGCTAGCGCTCGCGGTTGGAGTTGGCGTTGGCGTCGGCGTGGGAGTTACTTTTACTTTTGGCTTAGGCGCAGGCGTCGGATTGCCGAAGACAGCTTCTGGATTCGTGCAAGTAATTCGATCCTCAGGGATGTAGTGCGTATTGAAAGGTTCTCTCTTTACTTCAGCACCGTTGAGTTTGACTACACGGGTAACTGTAATGTCAAAACCTTGAACGCCGTCTTGATGAATACACGTAGGTGAATCATCTTCCAATATTTCAAAGTCCTTCACGTTGCGATATGGCCCAGTGATCGTCTCAACGTCATACTTCTTCTTACCGTAGATCGAAATAGTTAAAGTTGAATTCGTGTAAGAGGTGTCAACCATGATTGGCGTATCGAAATTATTTCTAAATCGCATATCAACCTTGGGCCAAGCCACCGTAGATTCTCTCCCCGCTGGATAGCGAGAGATGTAGAACGAGTGTGCCATGTGCGCGACTAAATCCAACCCGCCAAACCAAGCGGCGTTCCATGTTGTCGTGGCTACTTGCGAGACGCCACCACCAAAGTCCTTCTCAAATCTTCCTTGGCTAATGATGATTCCCTCGGCAAATCCGTTCGCAGCAGTGCGCTCTCCCACAACTTTGTTAAGGCTGAATACTTCGCCCGGCTTGAGGATAGTGCCGTCAATGAGATCTGCAGCTCGGTGAATGTTTTGAATGCGATATGCAGCTGGCGGATATTTAGTCGTGAAGGTTGAAATGATTTCGGTGATTCCAAGCCCCCCAGCCATTTCAGTAGTAATCCTGGGCTCCACCAACGCGGTTTGAACGCTCGCTCTCCGAACGCTTCCGATTTCGTTCAGAGCTGGGAGCAACGCTGACGTGAGTTCATCATCTGAAACCGCATGTCCCGGCGCACTAGGTTGAAGCTTAGGGACTCCGCCTACGGCCGAAAATTTGGCATTGAGCGGTGGGGTTACCCACTTTGTCCATTTCAATCCTAAGACTTGAGTAAGCAGTTCACTTGAAAACGTTGGCTTGAGATTTCCCGATCCATCATTTGCGAAATCTAAGGCGTAAGCGATGTCCGAAGTCTTAAGTTTGATGTCGTGGCCATCTACGGTGAGCAGCAAAGGTCCGTTTATTGCTTTCTTTGCAGTAGGTAGCGCACTTTGAGCTTCCTCTGTCGTTACCTGAGGGGCGATCGTGGGCGACTTGAATTTAAAAGTGCGCGTTTGATTCCACGTGGATCGGACAATGTTGACAGCTTCTTCTATGTCGAGCGCATGCCCTGCAGCAGCTTCCACCACTATCGGACGGGTCCCGGAGAAGACCACGTCTCCCTCCATAGGCGCGAGATCTGTTTGGGCAGCAATATCTGAGAGAGCTCGAGTCAATGTACTTTCGCTGAACGTGTAGATCGGTTCGTAGGTCAAGCCGCCCGTGAGCGCCTGAAATATTTTAATGGGATTCGCGCTTCTAGATTTTATTTGATTAACGGTTGCTTCTGGATCAAGAAATATTCCAAGCTCTGAGTATTTGCGCTTGAAGACGCGTCCATCAACATCGACAACGACCTTGGCTTTAGCCATGCGTCCTAAATCGCTCTTGACTAATTTCATGACCTGCTCGCGCGACATTCCCCCAATATTTTCTTCTGTGGTCAGATCATGGGAGTGAATAATGGTGTTACGGGGAATGTCGGCGCCCACTAATAGCCAACCGCCGAGCCAGAGAAGTGCCAAGACGCCCACACCAGCACCAGTGAGAATGAGTACGCGACGGGACATTTATTTAGTGGGCACTCTCTTGATGAGGGGCAATAAGGCGGCTATCGGACCACCCAAGATTAGTAGATACCCTTCGGTATTTCCCTGTATGAGGAACTCGGACGCGCGCGGAGTGGCGGCAATATAGATAAGTACCACAACGCTTATGAAGTAGCAGATATATGGGCCCCTTGATTTCAAATACCTACGCACCAGAATCGAGAGGGCCAGAAAACCCAACAACGAGAGCACGATGCCCACCGGCGGATAAGCATTATGCGTGAGAATCAGCAGGGAACCCGCGCCAACGCCGAAAAGAAGCCCTAGAAGAAAGTTTTGAACTCGCTTAATCAAGGCGCACGCCCGAAAATAGCTCGGTCTCCCGCCCGTTTTCGTCGAACGGAGCCGCAGCCAGCCCATGGACTAATTGGTAGTACTCCTTACCAAAGACTCCTTGACCCAACATATTGGAGAGTGCAAAGAATGGGCCATCGACCGTGATCTGTGTTTCGTGCGCTTTAAGAGCGTTCATCTTGGCGTCGACATAAGCATCACCGTGAATGACCGCGGTTACTAATTCATCAGGCTTTGCGAATGGAACATCTTCGATGTTTTCCGCCCCAAAGAAATCTGAGCCTTGTTCTTTCATCGCATCCATGGCAACTTTGAGAACAGATCGCGGCATGACGTTCCAATACACCTTCGACACTTTCCACGTTGCGCGATCAACCGCTGCCATGGTGATGCGGTGTGCCTGGATGTGATCAGGATGGCCATAACCGCCAAACTCGTCGTACGTAATTGCTACTTGAGGTTTAACTTCTTCAATTACTTTGACAAGTTCTGCGACTGCTTCATCAAAATCTGCGTTCCAGAAAGTATCTGGGCGCTCGTTCTGAGGAGTACCCATCATTCCGCTGTCGCGCCATTTCTTGCCGGGTGCACCGAGGAATCGATGATCTGTAACACCAAGAGCCTGCATTGCATTGGCAAGTTCAACTTCGCGATGTGTTCCGAGCTCGTCTTTCTCGTGGCTTGCTAGATGGGAGAGCGCGGGAACAAGAACTTCACCCTCCTCGCCACGAGTGCACGTAATGAGGGTCACCTGGGCGTCCGCGGCGGCATAAAGGGCCATGGTGGCACCGTTATTGATGCTCTCATCATCGGGGTGGGCATGGACCAACAGGAGACGTTTAGCTGACGGCATACGCACAGGCTATTGGTTAGTGAAGAAGAGTCGCTAATCTTCCGGGATGAGCACAACGCCCGCCACCACCTTCCCTCGCCTCTACGCCAGGACCCTGCGATTCTCGATGGGCGTTCCGCGCTCCTTCGCCATCTCCCCCGACGGCACCCGGGTCACCTTCTTGCGCAGCCCCAGCGGGGACGACCGACGCAACGAACTCTGGGCTTTCGACACCACCTCCGGCCAAGAACGGCGCGTGGTGGAGAGCCAAGAGAGCGGAGAGCTCTCCGTTCAGGAGAGAGCTAGGCGCGAACGCCTCCGGGAAAGTAGCGGTGGCATCACTTCCTTCACCACTGATGGAGATCATCGGATTGCGGTCTACACCGACGCCGGAGAAGTAAGGGTGGTAGATCTTGCTTCTGGAAGAGTCACCGAGATCGCGAACGCGGTTGCGGCGATTGATCCCCGACCATCACCGGATGGCTCCCGAATCGGGTATGCAACAGTTGACGGAAGTTTCCGCATTGCGCACGTGGCAGATGCGAGAGAGAGCTTCGTGCATACCGATCCACATCTCACTTTCGGGCAAGCTGAATTCGTTGCGAGTGAAGAGATGAATCGCTACCGAGGATTCTGGTGGTCACCTGATTCACAATTAGTTTTGGTACAAGCAACTGACGAGTCACCGGTTTTGAAATGGCACATCAGCGATCCGGCTCATCCGGAAGAGATACCGCGCGAGATCAAATATCCAAAGGTGGGAACTCCCAACGCGATCGTTTCGCTCATTCTTATGACGCGCGATGGCGATATTGCGCTTAAGTTTTCACTTCCTGATGGTTTTGAATATCTCGTCGAAGTCAACTGGACGCAATATGGTCCACCCCTGCTTTACTGCATGGATCGCAGTCAACGCATCGCTGCGGTCTTCGCGCTCGACATTCATAGCGGCCAGTTGACAGAACTTGCGCGGCAAAGTGATGAGCATTGGGTCGAGATCACACCTGGCCTGCCTACTTGGTTGCCTGGTGGGGAACTCTTACTCGCCCACGACGTAGCAACAACTCGCGTACTCACCATCAACGGAAATCAAATCACTCCAGATGGCCTACAAGTCACCGGTGTGGTCGATATTGATCGATTTGGAATCACATTTTCTGGGACGTTCGATCCGATGGAGAGCCATCTCTGGTGGTACGGATACGGCGGGGAATTAGATCAACTCTCCCCCGTGGGAGGCATGCATACGGGCAGGGCCCGCAATCACACACTGGTCCTTTCTTCGCGATCCCTTCAAGAATATGGCGTAAAGACTGAGATCCACCGCGATGGAAATAAGTGGGAGATCGCCTCTCATGCATGGCTCCCCAGTCATAATGCCACTCCAGAATTTCTCCGACTAGGAAAACATGAGCTCCGCGCCGGGCTACTCCTTCCAGAAAGCGGTGAGCAGACCAACCTCCCGCTATTAGTAGATCCTTATGGCGGACCACATGCGCTCCGCGTCGTAGCTGCAAAAAATGCGTACGCCGAAGCGCAATGGTTTGCCAACCAAGGTTTCGCTGTGCTGATTGCTGACGGGCGGGGTACTCCTCATCGTGGGCCAGAGTGGGAGAAAGCTATCTCCGGTGATCTTGCGACCCTTCCTTTAGAAGATCAAGTAGCTGCGGTCGAGGCACTCATTCAACTCCGCCCGGGTTTGATCGATGCGAAACGAGTAGCCATTCGTGGTTGGTCTTTCGGGGGATATCTCGCAGCCCTTGCAGTGATGGATGCACCGAACACATTTGCCGCTGCCATCGCTGGTGCACCCGTGGGTGATTTCCGGCTCTATGACACTTTCTACACTGAGCGTTATCTAGGAACCACCGGCGAAGAAGCCGGCTACGAGACGAGTTCGCTCTATCCACGGGCGCACAAACTCTCCCGTCCGTTGATGATCATTCATGGACTAGCCGACGACAACGTTGTGGTGGCCCACTCACTCCAGCTCTCATCGCATTTACTAGCAGCTGGTAGACCGCATGAAACATTGATGCTCAGCAACGTAACGCATATGACTCCACAAGAAGAAGTTGCCGAAAATCTCCTGCTATTGCAAGTGGAATTCCTTAAGCGCCATCTTCAAGTACCTGCCAAATAGCGGGGAGCGCCGCTAAGTCTGCTGGCAGAATTTCACCAGGCAGCGGACTCTGCGCAGAAATCCACGCAATAGCGTCATGAGAATGGTGTGTAACTTGTGGGTCGTGTTCAGCCGAGAGTAAGTAGAAAAGTAATTCGCGGTTTGGAGAGAGCTCGTACTTGAAATTGATGGCTCGAACCACTGAGACATCGAGCAGAAACTCTTCGTGGAATTCGCGAATGATCGCCTGCTCGGGCATTTCGTTAACTTCTACTTGACCTCCGGGAAATTCCCAGAATCCGGCATGTGAAGTGCTCCTTCGCGCGAGCAAGACCTCTCTACCTGCGCGAAGGAGTACGCCAGCAACTACAGATTCGATTTCTTTGCCCTAGAGGCGGTACGGCCACGCTCGTTCTGATCGAGCACAACTTTACGGATGCGCACAGTGGCGGGCGTTACTTCGATGCACTCATCTTCGCGACAGAATTCGAGCGCTTGCTCCATGTTGAGGAGCTTTGGCGGAATCAAGCGCTCTAATTCATCTGCGGTTGCAGAACGAATATTGGTGAGCTTCTTTTCGCGGACAGCATTCACGTCCATATCTTCGCCACGTGAGTTCTCGCCGACGATCATGCCTTCATAAACTTCGGTACCTGGTTGCACGAAAATAGTTCCACGCTCTTGTAGTGAGAAGAGGGCGTAAGAAGTAACCGACCCACGTCGGTCCGCGACGAGCGAACCTGTGGGGCGTGTACGTAATTCACCGTGCCAGGCTTCGTAACCATCAAAAACGTGGTGGAGCAATCCGGTACCGCGGGTTTCGGTAAGGAACTCAGTACGGAAGCCAATGAGTCCGCGGCTTGGTACTCGGTAATCCATACGTACCCAGCCGGTGCCATGGTTCACCATTTGCTCCATACGACCCTTGCGAAGTGCCATCAACTGCGTGACCACACCGAGGAAATCTTCTGGAATATCGACGGTGAGACGCTCCATTGGTTCGTGCATCTTTCCGTCGACCATCTTGGTAACTACTTGTGGCTTACCAACGGTGAGTTCGAAGCCTTCACGACGCATTAATTCCACAAGCACTGCAAGCTGGAGTTCACCGCGACCTTGGACTTCCCACGTATCGGGACGTTCCGTATTCAAAACGCGAAGCGAGACGTTACCGACGAGCTCTGCATCGAGACGGTTCTTCACTAGTCGAGCAGTTACCTTCTTGCCACTCTGGCCTGCAAGCGGCGAGGTATTGATACCGATTGTCATAGAGATAGATGGCTCATCCACCGTAATAAGTGGAAGTGCGATCGGATTCTCCGCATCGGCGAGAGTCTCTCCGAGCGTAATTTCTTCGATACCGGCAACGGCGATGATGTCTCCAGGGCCAGCGGAAAGAGCTGGTACGCGCTCAAGCCCATCGGTCATCAAGAGTTCAGAAATCTTCACTTTCTCCACGCGACCATCGGTGCGAATCCACGCGACCGTTTGTCCCTTAGAGATATTTCCTTGACGCACGCGGCAGAGGGCCAAGCGACCCAAGTAAGGCGAGGCATCGAGGTTTGTAACGTGTGCCTGCAAAGGTGCACCTTCAGTGTAGGTCGGTGCGGGGATGGTGTTCTTGATGACATCAAAGAGAACTTGAAGATCAGTCTCTTCTGGCATCCCGCCATCAGGAGTTTGCGTCATGGAGGCACGGCCAGCCTTTGCAGATGCATAAACGATAGGGAAATCGATTTGCTTCTCATCTGCATCAAGGTCAAGGAAGAGCTCGTAGGTCTCGTTTACAACTTCGGCGATACGCGCATCTGAACGATCGACTTTATTGATTACAAGGATGACTGGGAGTTTCTTTGAAAGTGCTTTACGAAGCACGAAACGAGTTTGTGGAAGTGGGCCTTCAGAGGCATCCACCAAGAGCAGCACGCCGTCGACCATTTCGAGCCCGCGTTCTACTTCGCCACCGAAGTCTGCGTGGCCTGGAGTATCGATGATGTTGATGGTCATGTCACCACGCTTAACTGCCGTGTTCTTAGCAAGAATCGTGATGCCCTTTTCGCGCTCAAGGTCCATGGAATCCATGACTCGGTCTTTGCCTTCACCTTGCTCCTTGTAAGCAGCGAAAGCGCCGGATTGCCAGAGCATTGCGTCAACGAGCGTGGTCTTGCCATGATCGACGTGGGCGATGATGGCTACGTTTCTTAAATCGTCTCTGCTTTGCACGGTCATCCTTTGGTTAGTGTGGGTCAGACGTTGAAGCGAAATTCGACTACGTCGCCATCCGCCATGACATATTCCTTGCCTTCCATCCGCACCTTGCCGCGCGCTTTTGCCTCTGCCATTGATCCGGCTTCAACCAGATCAGCGAAGGAGACAACTTCGGCTTTGATGAAACCGCGTTGGAAATCTGTGTGAATCACGCCAGCCGCTTCGGGAGCCGTCGCGCCTTTGGAGATGGTCCAAGCGCGTGCTTCCTTAGGGCCTGCAGTGAGGTAGGTCTGCAAACCGAGAGTGCTGAAACCTACCCGCGCCAAAGTTGCCAATCCTGGTTCGGTGAGCCCGATGCTCTCTAGTAATTCAAGTGCATCTGCATCATCGAGTTCGGCGAGCTCGGCTTCGGTCTTGGCATCTAAGAAGATGGCTTCGGCTGGTGATACGAGAGCGGCTAGTTCGGTACGCAATGCTGGATCAGCAAGTTCTGCTGCATCTACATTGAAGACGTAAAGAAATGGCTTAGCGGTAAGCAAGTGCAATTCGCGAACAAGTTCGCGAAGCTCAGGTGTTCCGGCAGCGAAGAGTGTCTTTCCCTGTTCGAGGATTGCATTCGCTTGCTTTGCCGCTTCTAATACTTCGCCACGATCTTTCGAGAGTCGAGTCTCTTTTTCTAAGCGAGGCAAAGCCTTCTCTAAAGTTTGCAGGTCTGCGAGCGCAAGTTCGGTGTTAATCGTGTCGATGTCGCTGCGGGGATCAACGCGTCCATCGACGTGAATGACGTCGGGGTCAGTGAATACTCGAATGACTTGGCAAATGGCATCTGATTCACGAATGTTGGCGAGGAACTTATTACCGAGACCAGCGCCTTCGCTGGCGCCCTTCACGATGCCTGCAATATCGACGAACGAGAGTGCAGCCGGAAGGAGTCGTTCTGATTTAAAGATGCCGGCGAGCTCTGCCAATCGACCATCTGGAACGCCCACCACGCCCACATTGGGTTCAATGGTGGCGAAGGGATAGTTGGCCGCCAGGACGTTGTTCTTCGTCAGCGCGTTAAAAAGGGTGGATTTGCCCACATTGGGCAGGCCGACGATTCCAATAGAGAGGCTCACAAGGGTTAAATCCTATTGCCCCGCCAGCCTCGCGCTGACCACTCAGCGCAGTTGAACGCTCCTCGCACGCTCAATATGGCCATAACTCTCCTTCGGAAAGCCCTTCCCCTGAATGTCACCTACGCGTGGGAAGATGCATTTATGTCCTCACGCTTTGGCTCTCAGGTTGGCTCTCAGGTTGGCTCTCAAGTCACTTCGCTCAAGGCCCGTGCAGATGCGCAGCGCGCGGCTCTGGGCCCGGGGCTCACCGCGCCCGGAATCGCAGCTCTGCCCTCGGCGCTCCTCTTTCTCCTTATTGGAATCGAAATTCTCATCCGTGATCATGTAGGAATCATCAGCGGTCTAGCGATTCTCGTGGCAAACGGAGGCGGCTCGTGGCTTGCCAGACGTGATGCCAGGCGCGCAGCTGCTATTACTCCGCCGCTAGCTGCCTTGATTTCATTGCTGATCTGGCTTCCAATCGGGCCATCAACACTTTCCATTACGCGCTTATCGATTGATCTAGTTTCAGCGCTTGCTTCACTTGCGCCTTATCTCCTACTGGGAGCAGCCTTCTCGTGGTTTCGCGTCTATCGCAATTAAAATTTAGAGACGAGAAGGGCGAGCAGAGGAGCGATCGCTAGCGCCGGTAATAAGTCACCGATGGGAATATGGCGAATCTTTAAGAGACGAAGTGAAATACCTGCAAGCATTAATCCACCGGTTGCTGTCATGGCTGCAATCTCAAAATCACTCATTACATTTCCAAGTAACCAACCTAGGAAAGTCCACGCACCTTGATAGAGGCCCACAACAATCGCTGACGCAGCCACGCCCCAACCAAGAGAAGCTGCAAATGCCATAGAGGCGAAGAAATCGAGTGTGCTCTTGAGGAGTAGTTGGTCGATACCTTTTCCTAGACCATCACTCACACTTGCCAGAATGGAGAGTGGGCCGACAACAAAAATTAGCGAAGCTGTGACGAAGCCTTCGACGAAATTTCCATTCTCGCCCTTACCGAACTTGCTCTTTAAATTTTCACCGATGTTGTTAAGGCGATCTTCCAGGCGAAGTAGCGAACCGATAATGCCGCCGATCAATAGTGCGCCAAGCACAATCAGAAGGGCTCCGCTTCCGACCGCTTTTTTAAGGGCAGGTGAGGCCACTTCGGCGCCTGCACTGATCGCAATCACTGCGGTAACGAGCCCAAGTACATCAGTGATCACATTTCGTGTGCGCTCTGGCAAACGCGAACCCAAACTCACACCTATTGCAGTTCCCACAAGGATCGTGATGATGTTGATTGCCGTGCCGATACCAGGAAACATGAATTACGACTTTCCTGCGGCCCGAAGGTCCTTACGAAGTTCGGCAGGTAGGGAGAAGAGGAGGGTTTCTTGCGCGGTGGTGACAATTTCGACATCTTTGAAATCGTGCCCGCTCAAGAAATCTAGAAGATCTGTCACCAGAATTTCCGGCACTGACGCTCCAGAGGTAACTCCGATTGTCGTCACGCCCGCAAGCCAAGTGGGATCGACTTCGGCCGCATAATCCACGAGATAAGCAGCATTGGCACCAGACTCCAACGCTACCTCGACCAAGCGCACTGAGTTCGAAGAGTTCTTGGAACCCACCACAATAACTAGTTCGCACTTTCCGGCGATTTCTTTAATGGCGACCTGACGGTTTTGAGTTGCGTAGCAAATGTCATCACTCGGCGGATCAACAAGTAAAGGAAAGCGCTTCCGAAGAGCTGCGACAGTGGTGAGGGTTTCATCAACACTCAGTGTCGTTTGTGAAAGCCAGGCTACTTTGCTCTCGTCACGAACCTGCAGATCGGCAACACCAGCAACACCATCGACAAGGATTACATTTTCCGGTGCTTCTCCGGCTGTTCCCACGACTTCTTCATGGCCTTCGTGACCTACGAGCAAAATATCAAAATCGTCCGCTGCGAAGCGTCGCGCCTCGTGATGGACTTTTGTCACGAGAGGGCAGGTGGCGTCGATTGTCTTAAGGGAGCGTAACTTCGCTTCTTCGTGAACTACGGGAGCGACCCCGTGCGCAGAAAAGACGACGATGGATCCTTCTGGCACTTCGTCGGTCTCCTCAACGAAGATGGCGCCTCGTCTTTCCAAAGTTTCAACTACATGTTTGTTGTGAACGATTTGTTTGCGAACATAAACGGGAGCACCGTGCACGTCTAGAGCTTTCTCGACCGTCTGCACTGCGCGGTCGACACCTGCGCAATATCCGCGAGGCGCGGCCAGTAACACCTTTTTGCTCATTGGTACAGAGTACGGCTCTGGCATGGCTCTAGCGAACCCAAGCAAAGAGCCGCCGGCGCATAAGAATCATCAGTAGGCCACTCATCAGAACAAGCAAGAGACTCAAGGAGAGCGCGCTCGCCGGATCGGCTTCCAGCGCCGTATAGATAGCTGTTGGCATAGTGCGCGTCAGTCCTGGCAGTGATCCGGCGAAAGTTATCGTGGCGCCGAATTCGCCAAGCGCACGGGAGAACGCCAGCAGCGCAGCAGCCGCGATACCCGAGGCCGCCGAAGGAATAGCAATACGGAGAAAGAGCACGCCCTCAGATGCCCCATCGGCTCGCGCGGCATCTATCAAATCACGCGGAACTTCTAGAAAGGCGCCTTCGGCCATGATGACCACTATTGGAAGGGCGACAAAGAGTTGGGCAAAGATCACCGCCAGCATCGTGAACGGGATCGAATAACCGAAGAGATTGAAAATTTCGCCACCGAATACACCACGTCGACCCCACGCCACCAAGAGAAGAACGCCACCCACCACTGGCGGTAGCACTAGTGGAATCGCCAAGACAGGACGAAGCTTCCCCCACGAGTTACTCATCGCCATGAGAAACGCCAAAGGCAAACCGACAATGAGCGAGATGACTAGCGAAACAATGGAAGTGAGGAGTGTGAGTTGAATTGCGCTCCAGTTCTCACTCGTGAATACATGGGCAAAGAAGTTGCGCCATTCAATTCGGAAGATCAATGCGACAAAAGGCATTCCTACAAAGAGAAGAGCTAAAATCGCGAGGACCTTAACGAGCGAGGTCGAAAAAGACTTACGCTGTTTCGATAACAACATTGGTTGACTTAATTGATGCCACGGCGCGCGCCCCAGGAGTGAGCCCTAAATCGGTGATGGCATCAGCAGTCACCATGCTGATGATGCGATGAGGACCCGCTTGGATTTCAACGATGCCCACGAGCCCCTCTTTTTCGACGCGCGTGACTAGCCCAACAAAACGATTTCTGGCACTGCTCTTATTGCCGTCAATCTCCTCGGGGCCCTCGCCGCGAGCAATAGCGGCTAAATCCACTCCAGAGACCGTCATCCGCCCCGCTTGGTCCTTTTGAGCCCGAAGTCGCCCGGTATCTACCCAGCGCCGCACGGTGTCGTCAGAGACCCCTAGGAGCGCCGCACCTTCACTTATCCGATATTGCGTCATATCTAGCAGAATAGAGCCGCATAAGCGGCTTGTCACCTCGTTGCCGCACCCCTGCCAGGAAGGAATGATGTAGCCATGGGGAATACACGAAATCTTGCCTTCGAACTTGTCCGCGTCACAGAATCCGCAGCTATCGCTGCCGCCCGCTGGGTTGGCCGAGGCGACAAGAACACGGCCGACGGCGCTGCAGTAGATGCCATGCGTCGCTTGATCAGCTCCGTCTCAATGGATGGCATCGTTGTTATCGGTGAAGGCGAGAAAGATGAAGCGCCCATGCTTTTCAATGGAGAACGTGTAGGCGATGGCGTTGGTCCCGCATGTGATGTTGCGGTGGACCCCATCGATGGAACAACACTCACCGCTAAAGGAATGAACAACGCGATCTCAGTAATTGCTGTTGCGGAGCGCGGTGCCATGTACGACCCTTCCGCAGTTTTTTACATGGAGAAACTTGCAACCGGCCCAGAAGCGGCAGATGTTGTAGACATCACCGCACCAGTTGCCGAGAATATCCGCCGTGTTGCCAAAGCTAAACGTCTCTCACCTTCCGAAGTGACAGTCGTTATTTTAGATCGACCACGCCATGAAAAACTTGCCAGAGAGATTCGTGAAGCGGGTGCACGCATTAAATTCATCACCGATGGCGATGTTGCCGGTGCTGTTGAATCCGCTCGCGAAAATACCGGTATCGACCTTTTGATGGGCATCGGTGGAACTCCGGAAGGAATCATCGCCGCGTGCGCAATGAAGTGCCTTGGCGGGGTTATTCAAGGTCGCCTCATGCCACGCGATGAGGCTGAACGAGAGAAGGCCATTGCCGCTGGGCACGACCTCTCAAGGGTGCTCTCCACCAACGACCTAGTGACCGGAGATGATGTCTTCTTCGCGGCTACCGGCATCACTGACGGAGAGCTCCTCCGCGGAGTGCGCTTTGGCCCACGAGGGATGACCTCACACTCGCTCGTGATGCGAGGAAAATCTCACACTATTCGACTTATCCAGAGCGAGCATCCACTAGAGGCGTAGGCTCTTATCCATGCCTGAATTCTCGTACTCCGATCTCCTCCCCACCGCTGTCGACAGCACCGAATATCGCCTTGTCACCACTGACGGCATTCGTGTGGAAAAACTTGGCGACCGATCTTTCCTCATGGTGGAACCATCCACATTGGCCACTCTCACTGAAACCGCTATCCACGATATTTCGCATTACCTGCGTACTGCTCATCTCGAGCAACTCCGCCGCATCATTGATGACCCCGAGGCCTCACCTAACGATCGTTTCGTCGCCATCGATCTCTTAAAGAATGCAAATATTGCAGCCGGTGGCGTATTGCCTATGTGCCAAGACACCGGAACTGCTCTCGTCATGGGCAAGCGCGGGCAGCAAGTCCTTACCCAAGGAAACGATGAAGAGGCGATTTCACGTGGCGTGTACAACGCTTTCACTCGTCTCAATCTTCGCTATTCACAAATGGCTCCGATCAACATGTGGGAAGAACGCAATACCGGAAATAATCTTCCAGCTCAGATCGAGATTTATTCTGATACTAAGAATGGCCACGAGAATGAGTACTCCTTCCTCTACATCGCTAAAGGTGGGGGAAGTGCCAATAAGTCTTTTCTCTACCAAGAGACGAAGGCCATTCTCAATCCAGCAGGGTTACTTCGATTCCTCGACGAAAAATTGCGCTCTTTAGGTACCGCTGCGTGTCCGCCTTATCACCTCTCAATTGTTATCGGTGGAACGAGTGCGGAACACACTTTGAAAACTGCAAAGTTAGCGAGCACTAAATATCTCGACACACTGCCACTTCAAGGAGATGCGAAGACCGGCCATGGTTTCCGCGACATTGAAATGGAAGCCGAAGTTCTTAAACTCACTCAAGGGTTCGGCATTGGCGCCCAATTCGGCGGCAAGTACTTCTGCCACGATGTGCGAGTTATCCGACTCCCCCGACATGGTGCTTCCCTTCCGGTGGCAATTGCCGTTTCCTGTTCAGCCGATCGCCAAGCACGCGCAAAGATCACTCCCGAAGGCGCTTTCATTGAAGTATTAGAGCGCGACCCGGCCCGTTTTCTTCCAGAACCCAGCGCCGAAAAGCTTGGCGACGAAGTGGTTCATGTAGATCTCAATCGTCCTATGAGCGAGATTCGCGAGATGCTCTCAAAGTATCCCGTGAAAACTCGCCTCTCACTTAATGGATCAATGATTGTGGCCCGCGATCTCGCACACGCAAAGATTAAGGAACTCCTAGATTCTGGCCAACCCATGCCGCAGTACATGCGCGATCACGCGGTCTACTACGCCGGTCCAGCAAAGACCCCAGAGGGCTACGCATCCGGATCATTTGGCCCCACGACCGCTGGTCGAATGGATTCTTACGTTGCACAATTCCAAGAGGCTGGCGGATCACACATCATGCTGGCAAAAGGAAATCGTTCAGCACAAGTAACAAAGGCCTGCCAAGAAAATGGTGGTTTCTACTTGGGTTCCATCGGTGGACCAGCCGCACGTTTGGCACAAGATTGCATCAAAAAAGTAGAAGTGCTTGAGTACGCCGAACTCGGAATGGAAGCTATCTGGAAGATCGATGTAGTCGACTTTCCTGCATTCATCGTGGTTGACGATAAAGGTAATGACTTCTTTGCAGAGACTAGTAAGCCGCTCTCAATTGGACCAAAGCCAACGAGCTAGTACCAGTTCTTCTGCTGCCAATGGCGCAGGGCATTACATGGATTGCCATATCTAGATTTGATGTAATTCATTCCCCAGGTAATTTGCGTGACTGGATTTTTACGCCAATCCTTGGCCACCGTTGACATCTTCCAAGCCGGAAGCGCCTGTGCGATTCCATGTGCACCTGATACGCGGTTAATTGATTTGTAATTCCAATTGCTCTCATGGTCCCAGAGGTCTACCAGGCAACCCATCTGGTCGAAATTCCATTGGTAGAGCTCGGTATTTAGCTCGCCAGCCACGCTAATGGCGCCCACTCGCGTGCGCGCAAGACTCATACGGCTGACAGCCAAAGGTGTGCGCGTCTGTGCGCGCGATGGTTCAACCGCGCGGTGCTCAATCCGTGGTCCTATGAAATCTGGACTATCCGAAGTGACCGGAGTTGTGATGGGGCGATTAACCCACGCACTGGAAGGTTGAGTCGATGGAGGCATCGCATACGCAACACCGGATGGAAGCGCAATCAATAAAGCAACTGCCGAGCCACACACAATTCCTTTTCGCACTTTCACCTCCGATTGAGCCTCATCGCACTTGTTGTGCTCGTACAAGATGCCCTTGTCCTACGAATGAGTGTCAAATCGAGAATGCCGAAATTGTGGAGAGAATTCGGACATTTTGCCGAAAATAATTCGGTTTTACGCGGGGAAAATGCCCTCAAAGAGAGAGATCTCACATTTCGGAAAATCCCTATTTTCGGGCTAAAAAAGCCGAATAAATAAGGGTTTTTCTAGCGTGTTGCGCGTGACAATTGCCGCAGGCGTTCTTAAAGGTGAATCGGATCTTCCAGCATTTCGGTCACCAGCGCAGCAATGGGAGAGCGCTCACTTCGTGTCAGGGTGACGTGTGCAAAGAGTGGATGACCTTTTAATGCCTCAACGACGGCGACCACACCATCGTGTCTGCCCACTCTTAAATTGTCACGCTGGGCGATGTCATGAGTAAGGACTACTCGTGAACCTTGACCGATGCGCGAGAGCACGGTGAGGAGCACCCCACGTTCGAGAGATTGCGCCTCGTCGACTATGACAAATGAATCATGGAGGGAACGACCACGAATATGAGTCAGCGGTAAGACTTCTAAGAGACCTCGCTCAAGAATCTCGTCGATGACGTTCTGACTGACGAGTGCGCCTAGCGTGTCAAAGACCGCCTGCGCCCAGGGCGACATCTTCTCCCCTTCACTGCCGGGCAGGTATCCCAATTCTTGACCGCCCACTGCATAGAGCGGACGAAAGACGACTACTTTTTTATGTTGGCGCTTCTCCATCACCGCTTCTAACCCAGCGCAGAGGGCAAGTGCGCTCTTGCCAGTGCCGGCGCGACCGCCCAGCGAGACGATGCCCACCTCTGGATCCGTGAGCAGGTCTAGAGCTACCCGCTGCTCTGCCGAACGACCGTGAATCCCAAAGACATCTCGCTCTGAGCGCACCAAGCGCAATGTTTTGTCGGGGGTTACTCTCCCTAAAGCGCTTCCTCGCTCACTCACCAGCACAACTCCGGTGTGGCAGGGCATATTGCGTATGGCATCGTGCTCCACACGTTCGCCTTCGTAAAGTGCATCCACCAGAGTGGCGCCCACCTCTAATTCGCACATTCCAGTCCAACCACTACTAGGCGCAAGCTCTGCGCGATACTCCTGCGCAACTACACCCATCGACGCTGCTTTAACGCGGAGCGGCAAATCTTTAGTTACTAGCACCACATGCCGGCCCTCTTCGGCCAAGTTTCTGGCCACCGCAAGAATGCGAGAATCATTACTGCCATCGCGCGTGAATCCTGCAGGCAATAGCCGCAAATCTGTGTGGTTGAGCTCCACGTGAATGGTGCCGCCGGCGTCGTTTATCAACATGGGTTCGTCTAGTCGACCATATTGAATGCGCAGTTCATCTAGCGAACGAAGAGCAGCGCGCGCAAAGTATCCGAGCTCAGGGTGGTCACGCTTTGCCTCCAGCTCGCCAATTACTGCGATCGGCAGAATCACCTCGTGTTCGGCAAATCGATAAAGCGCAGCCGGATCAGCCAGCAGGACGCTGGTATCGAGAACATATGAGATGGAATCTGGCTCGTCATGCGGAACGGGCTTGCTTGCACTCTTACTCGTGGGCTTCTTGCTTGTTACCGCCACTCAATACCCCTCTGTTTGCGCGAGGATCGTATGGCATAAAAGTTACGCATCTACCGAAGGAAGACCCCTGCGACACGCCCACGCAAACCGGGGCTAAGAACCGAATCTGCGTGAACGTTGGGCAAACGCCCGGAGCGCACGCAGGAAATCGATCCGTCGAAAGTCTGGCCAGTACGCCTCACAGAAGTAGAACTCTGAGTGCACGCTCTGCCAGAGCAGGAATCCCCCCAGTCGCTGTTCTCCAGAGGTGCGGATGACGAGGTCGGGGTCAGGAAGTCCTTTTGTGTAGAGATGTTCTGCAATGTGATCAGGAGTTAACGCTTCTGCGACTTCGATTAATGATTTTCCTTGCGAAGCGTGCTCTGTAAGGAGTGATTTAACGGCATCTGCAATTTCGCGTCGTCCACCGTAACCAATCGCAACGTTGACGGTAATTCCCGCAATATCTTGAGTTGTTTCGCACGCGTACGTGAGTCTCTCCTGCAGATCAACTGGAAGAACATCGAGAGCGCCAACTAGATTCATTTTCCACTTCTGGCGGCCGGCTAAATCAGCAACGGTGCGATCAATTATTTCTAACAGGAGGGAGATCTCCCTCTCTGAACGCGAAAGATTATCGGTTGATAAAAGCCATAGAGTCACGTGCGGAATATTGAACTCTTCACACCATTCAAGCAGCTCCACTATTTTACGCGCGCCGGCCGCATGACCAATTTCGCTTTCGGCACCTGCATTCCTTGCCCACCTGCGATTTCCGTCGAGAATTACACCTACATGTTGTGGGAGTTTGGTGCGATCAACGCGTTCGCTTAATCTGCGTTCATAAATGGGATAGACGGCAGCTTTTACTACCTTCTTTATTGACCGTTTAAAACCAGCCATCAAGTTAGCCGATCAGAGCGCGGGCGCGACGATCAGCGAAGAACGATGCCGTAGGTACAGTTCCCGCAATAAGGAAGAGAACAGTTCTTTTCAGATCCCAATTGGCCTTACGTGAGAGATTAAACGTAACGACCACGTACGCCATGTAGAGGAAACCGTGAATCTGCCAAGTGATGGCGGTCCATTGCCCGGTGCCGTCGAACATGTATTTGTAAGGGAGGGCGACAACCACGTTAAAGAGTAAGAAAATGCCAGTTACCCAGGCAAAGATGCGAAATAATTTCATAGTCATTTAGTACCCTCCGTTGGTTCCGCCAGCATACCGATTTTACGCTCAAGACGGATAGTTCTGGCCCATAAATAAATAACCATCAGGATCAACATCCACCAGAGCACGACATAAAGAAGGTGCTGCCAATAAAAGCCAGGAACCTTTTTGATGGGAAGCGGCGCCGACTCCGTAAGAGCGAACTTCATAGAAGATGCAGTAGACCCACGTTCGGCATATGCAGTGACATACCCATTCATTAGCCGATCAAATTGCCCTGCGATCAATACAGGATCTATTCGCGAAAGTTGATCTGGTCCATTTGTGTTCGAATCTGTTCCATCGCTTGAAGGAGAGGTGAGCCTTCCGCCAATCGTGACATCCTCATTGGTCTGGGCGGGTTGACCTACTCCACGGAGCACCAATATTGATCCGGATGTGGTTTCGAGGAGTGAGACTTCGCTTCGTGTTCCCGCGTCGACTACATAAAAGTTTGCAATGTACCTGCCCGAAACGGTTACGCGTCTCTCACTTTGCATAGAAGAGAATTTTTGACCCACGCTAAAAATCTGGGAGAGCGGTACTTCTGCAATGTCTGCTACCGGCTTAACCGATGCTTTGAGGTCCGCCGCACGATGAAGTTGCCATTGCCCAAGAGAAAAGAAACTTGCAACTAATACGAGTGAAGTGAGATGGAGTGTAATCCACCAGAGAGTTGACCGAGTCTTCACTGATCTTTACGAAGTCTGCGTAAGCGCTTATAAAAGTTCCGCAGAAGGAGAGCAGTAGCGACACAAAGCAGACCCATGACAATCGAGCCAACAGCGCCTGGGGTGACTTTTGACTCGTCTACTTCAGCAAGAATGATTGTATGAGTACCGTTTAAGAAATTCACATTGTCATTCTACTCATCAACACTCACAACACCAGTGAAGAGATCGTCTTCTACGACTGCCAGTTCGCCCACAGTCGAGAAGGCCAGTTCAAACTCCTCGGTGGGCCAGATCTGGCGTTGGAGTTCAATAGGAACTGCAAACCACTGCCCATGAGGGTCAACTTGCGTCGCATGTGCAAGCAGGGCATTTGCCCGCGTCTCGAAGAACTCACCACATTCCACCCGGGTCGTAATATTTACTGGGCGTCGATCTTGCCAATTCTGCAACCAGCCTTCGTATGGATTTGGTAGTTCGCGTTCAATCATTGCTGAAGCGAGTATTTCTAAACGTGCGCGGGTATGTTGTTGGTTGTAATAAATCTTCTGAACTCGCCACCCACGTTCCGCCGCCAGATTTACTGCTGCCATTGTCACTTCGTGAGTTCTGATGTGATCCGGATGTGGGTAGCCACCCAATTCATCGTACGTAGTAATGACATGTGGCTTAAATTCTAAGATTTTCTCGGCAAGCTTCTCAGCCGGAATCTCTACCGGAATGTCGGCAAAGCATCCGGAGGGAAGGGGCGGCAGCGGGTCTCCCTGCGGATAACCAGAATCTTCAAAACCCAACCAGTGGTGGGCCACTCCCAGAATTTCTTGTGCACGCGACATTTCGCTTTTGCGAACTTCAAGCAAATCTGTAATTCCAGAATCTTTCAGAGCCGGATTCAATATGTCACCGCGTTCCCCGCCCGTACAACTCACCACTAAGACTTCATGTCCGGCGCGAACATACTTCGCCATCGTGGCCGCACCTTTACTCGATTCGTCATCGGGATGGGCGTGCACCGCCATCAAACGACCCTTCATGGTCGGCCGATTTTGTGGCAACTGAGTGCTCATGGTGGAGAATGCTCCCATGAAGCGTGAGTCAGTGTCGCATTCTCAGCGGCCGGCAAAATCCTGGGGAGCACGTATCGCCATAGCCCTGCTGGCTATCGCCGGCGCGCTCTGGCTCGGCTGGAGCGCCTGGTTTCACAGCCATCCCGCTCTGAGCATCAATGAGATTGCCTTCACGATTTCCAGCGAGAGTTCCAGTGAAATGCGTTACGAAGTGACCAGACGCGAGCCAGCCTTGCCGGTTATCTGTGTCTTACGAGCCCTCGATAGCTCTGGCGCCGTAGTCGGCGAAGTGCGCGAAACCATCCCCGGAGAGTCGAGCGAGGCCAGCGCGGCCGCTCACTCCACCGCCGCTCGGCGCACCGTCGTGGCCACTCTCACTCGAGCCGCCTTCGTCAGGGTCGACCGCTGTTGGGTTACCCGCTAATCTCGCCTCCTATGACTGGATCTTGGCTCACGCAAGAGGCGTTTGATCGCCTCACTCTTGAATTGGTAGAACTTCAAGGACCTCGCAGAGCGGAAATTGTGAAGAAGATTGCGGACGCCCGCGAGGAAGGCGACCTCAAAGAGAACGGCGGCTACCACGCCGCCCGTGAAGAACAAGGAAAGCTCGAGGGGCGCATCCGCCAACTCAAACACATGCTCGAGCATGCCCATGTGGGCGTTAACCCCGATGCTGAGAGCGGGGTGGTCTCCCGTGGATCTGTCGTGACTATCGATATGGGCGGGGATGAGATGAAATTCCTCCTCGGCTCTCGCGAATCCGCCCCTGAAGGGCTCGATGTTTATAGCGATCAATCTCCGCTGGGAGCTGCTGTCCTCGGAGCCAAAGTGGGGAGCACGGTGGAGTACTCCTCACCCGACGGCAAGCGCACTTTCAAGGTAGCCATCTTGGAATGTGAGCCTTACACCGGCTAAATAATGCTTTTATCACCTCCTGGCTATATGGTTGCATGGTGCAAGCAACTTCTCAGGATGAAGAGCTCCTCGGTTCGATCGTCTCCCTGGTCTGGTCCTTCCGCGACCTCGCCAGTGAGTGTGGCGTGCCTGGCGAGCCCGGCGATCGCACCATCTTGCGAGTCATGGCGATCGTGCAACGCAGTGCCACCCCTCCCCGTATCTCAGAAGTGGCTGACGCGGTGGGCTTGGATCTATCGACCACGAGCCGTCACTGCGCCACCTTGGGCCGCGATGGATTGATGGAACGCATTGAAGATGAAAACGATCGCCGTGCATTTCGATTGCGCCTGACACCGTCGGGAAGAGACTTACTTCGACAAGTGCGTGATTCCCGTACCAAAGCGATCGCAGAAGCACTCGCAACTTGGAGTGAAGAAGAGAAATTGAAAGCAGCTGAAATCTTAAGTCGTATTGCAAGTGAGATAGACCCTAAACGAGAGAAGAAATAAATGAGCGAGACAAGCGCGATCCCAAATCCAGGTACTGAAGAATCTCCAGCTGGATTAACCCACCGACAAATCTTGGTGGTGCTCTCTGGCCTCATGACAGGGATGTTGCTTGCAGCACTCGATCAAACAATCGTCTCCACTGCACTCAAGCGCATCGTGGAAGATCTCGACGGTCTTGATCACTACACCTGGGTGGTGACTGCTTACTTACTTACGTCTACCGCGACAACTCCGCTCTATGGCAAAATCTCGGATCTCTACGGTCGTCGACCAGTTTTCCAATTCGCCATCATCACCTTCTTGGTGGGTTCTCTCTTAGCCGCGTTCTCTACCAACATGACTGAGCTAATTGCTACGCGCGCCATTCAAGGTCTAGGCGGTGGCGGTTTGATGGCTCTCACATTTACCATCATCGGCGACATCATTCCGCCGCGCGAACGTGGGCGTTACCAAGGGTATTTCGGCGCAGTCTGGGGTCTATCTTCCGTAGCGGGCCCACTTCTTGGTGGTTTCTTTTCAGATAGTGGAAATATTCTTGGGATCACCGGCTGGCGTTGGATCTTCCTCATCAACTTGCCTTTCGGAATCGTGGCACTTGTGGTGACTTCGATCGTGCTCCACATTCCTAAGGTTCGTCGCGAGCACAAAATTGATTACTCGGGGGCGATCGTCATGATCGCAGCCGTAAGTTCACTTCTTTTAGCGATCGCCTACTCGGTGCCTGCATATGGTTGGGGAGATACCCTCACCATTACTTACTTTGCTATTGGCATTGCGCTGACTTTGCTCTTCTTACAAATCGAGCGGAAAGCATCAGAGCCTATTCTTCCGCTTGATCTCTTCAAGAACGGAATCTTTAGCGTTACTTCCGGAATCGGATTCATCATTGGGGCCGGAATGTTTGGCGCACTCGTCATGCTTCCGCTCTACCTACAGGTGGTTCAAAATAATTCGGCCACCGAGTCAGGCCTCAAATTAGTTCCATTTATGTTGGGGATTCTGACGATGTCGATCTTCACCGGAAAGCGCATTTCAAAGAGCGGCAAGTACAAGAAGTTTCCGCTCATCGGCAGCTTGGTGATGACCACGGGACTTCTTCTCATGACCACACTGAGCATCACTACTCCTTTCTGGCAACTAGCCATATTCGCGATGCTCATCGGGATGGGATTGGGACTCACCATGCCCACGATGGTGGTTGCCGTTCAAAATGCGGTCGACTTTAAAGACATGGGCGTAGCTACTGGCGCAAATACTTTCTTCCGCTCACTTGGCGCCGCATTTGGCTCTGCGATCTTCGGAACTATTCTCACCAAGCGCCTTGCAGCTCACATCGACGAAGGCATGACGCAACTAGCGACCAGTAATCCGGCAGCGGCTAAGAGTTTTGACCCAGCGCTCCTCGGGCAATTGCAGAACAGTACTTCAGTTCTCAAGACGTTGCCGGCACAAGTAAAGGAGACGATTCTTCAAAGCTTCGTCTCCTCATTCCACGATGTCTTCTGGACCGCTGCTCCAATAACGGCACTTGGGTTCATTCTCGCGCTCGCACTCAAAGAGATTCCGCTGAGATCAAATGAGGACCACGCGGCTGCGAGAAAAGAGTCAGGTCACTAGCCACCGTGAAAAACCCCTTTGATGGCCTACCGAGAGAGGTCGCAGTTCTTACTGCGGTCTCTTTCTCGGTTGCTATCGGATATGGCGTCATCATTCCCGCCATTCCACTCTTTGCTAGATCGTTCGGAGTTTCCAACTTTGCCGTTGGCGCGGTCATCAGTCTCTTCTCCTTCATGCGCTTCTCCTCTGGACTTCTCGGAGGCAAACTTGTAGATCGTTTTGGAGAGCGATTAGTACTGGCGACCGGAATGGGGATCGTCGCACTCTCTACATTTCTAGCGGGCCTTTCCCAAAATTACGGAGAGCTTTTGCTCTTCCGTGCTTTCGGAGGCATCGGTTCTTCCATGTTTACCGTTTCGGCGGGCTCGCTCTTACTTCGCATTGTTCCGAACCATCAACGCGGGCGAGCTCAATCGACTTATCAAAGCGGATTCCTCATTGGCGGAATTTCCGGTCCAGCTATCGGCGGAATTCTCAGCGAGATTTCACTACGGGCGCCCTTCTTTATCTACTCAGCTAGCCTCATCGCCGCCGGAGTCATCGCAGCGATCTTTCTTTCACATTCGCGTTTAGGCGAAAATGACATTGCCCAGGTGCACGAGAATGAAACGCAAACAACACTCAAACAAGCTCTGAGATCGTGGCCGTACCAGGCGGCGCTCTTTGCATCGTTTAGCACTGGCTGGGCCATCTTTGGCATTCGCTCTTCGATGGTTCCTCTGTATGTAAAGAATGGGCTCCACTCATCAACCACCATCACTGGGCTCGGCTTTACCTTCGCTTCTATTATCGGCGCGACCTTTCTACTCCCAGCTGGATCCATCGCAGATAAACGAGGGCGAAGATTTGCCATCATCATTGGTACTTCGTTTTCCATCATTGGATTAAGCGTGCTGACCTTCTTGCAATACCCAATTTTCTTCATTCTCGCGATGGGTCTTACCGGCGTAGGCGCCTCCTTCACCGGCTCACCATCGGCCGCAGTTGTCGGCGACATCATTAAGGGCCGTGGCGGACAAGTAATTGCGCTCTACCAAATGGTGGGAGATTTTGGATCTGTGATGGGACCTCTAGTGGCTGGCTTCTTAGCTGATCGATATGGATTCGAGGCGGGCTTCCTTACGGCGGTCATCATCGTCATTCCAGCATTGTTACTCGCAATCCGAATGCCAGAGACGAAGGCCAAGATGCCAGATTCCGAGATTCCAGGCAGAATGTAGTCATGCGAAATTCACTCGTCGAACCGCAAGATCGAAGTAATTATCCGTTCCCGTTACAAACCACTCATAGCGTTCTCAACGTGCCATTAGAGAATTCAAGTGGTGCAGTCATTCTTCTAGGAATGGGTTGCTTCTGGGGAGCAGAGCGAATCTTCTGGCAACACCAGGGCGTCATTGCCACCAGTGTGGGCTACGCGGGCGGCACGTTCGGTCATCCTTTTTATGAAGAGGTATGCACTGGTAAAACCGGTCACACAGAGATCGTCAGAGTTAATTACGATCCGTCACTCATCAGCGATGAGGAAATTATTCGCTTCTTCTTTGAAAATCATGATCCGACACAAGGCAATCGTCAAGGAAATGATATTGGCAGCCAATATCGGAGCGCGCTCTACTTTACGACTGAGGCGCAACATAGCGCGGCCTTGCGGATTAAATCGGCTTACGAAAGTGAATTGAAGTCACGCGGGTACGGAGAGATCACCACGGAAATCGCTCCCGCTCCTCCGTATTACTTTGCTGAGGAGTATCACCAGCAATATCTTCATAAGGTGCCGAATGGATATTGCGGTATCGGCGGTACTGGAGTGAGTTGTCCGTTACCGATCTCGTAAAATCGATAGCAAGCGCAAGATTTCTAAGTAGATCCAGACCAACGTAACGATCAGTCCAAAGCCTGAGCGCCAAGCTTCAATTGCTGGTGCTCCTTGCGCGATGCTTCTTTCGATCTGATCAAAGTCAAGCACTAAGAAAAGAGAGGCGAGAGCCACACCGGCAACGCTCATCAACAAGCCTAAGCCTGTGACGCCATAGAATCCCATGCCATTTCCTACATTAAAGAAACTAGCGACGAGAGAAATAAGACCGAGTACGAAGTAACCAGCTACCGCGCCAAGCAAAATGCGAGTGAACTTAGGGGTGGCACGCAATTTTCCGCTCTTATAAAGGAAGAGAATTCCCACAAATGCGGCGACCGTTCCGATAACTGCCTGCGTCACAATTCCTGAGTAGTAATCGTTGTAAACGCGGCTTATCGTTCCGATCACTAATCCTTCGAAGACTGAGTAGAGCACCATGAGCGCTGGCCGCACTGTTTTGCTCACTGAGTTCACAATGCAGAGTACGAACCCGATAATCAAAGCTCCAAAGAAGAGCACACCAGTGAGTGGTGCTACATAAGTTGCGACAGCTGCCAGAAGTAAGACTGCGAGCAAGATTCCGGTACGAGTAACCACATCGTCAATGCTCATACGAGAACTGCCGGTAACCTGAGCCGCACTGTCGAAAGTGGCGTAGCGACTCTGCTTAAGAACAGGGTTAGTGCTTTGCATGTGTCTCTCTCTTCTGGACTATTCGGGACGGGATAGTACCCCCGGTGGGATTCGAACCCACTCTTGAACGATTTTAAGTCGTTTGCCTCTGCCGGTTGGGCTACGGGGGCGCTTGGTTGACCTGAGAATTACCTGACAGTTTTGCCCAAGCTCACCAGTGGCTAACCTACCTTGAAGAGGGCCCCTTCTCCGATTTGGCGAGCGTGCTGGCCAACCCAAGAACCTCATCGAGCATGCCCTCAGTGAGGGTGCCGGTGAAGGTGTTCTGCTGGCTGGGGTGATAACTCGCGAGCAGAGTCCCCTGCGGGTGGTCAAAACGAGCTCCATGGGTGAAGGGAACCCGCCGACCGAGACCCCAGGGCTCTGAAAGAATCGACCAGAGCGCGCTCCAGGCAAATGAGCCGAAAGCCACGTAGACGCGCGCTGTATCGGCGACCAATGCAAGTTCGCGAGCTGCCCACGGTTCACAGTTTCGCTGCTCTTGTGGGGTTGGCTTATTCCCTGGTGGTGCACAACGCACCGCTGTAAATATTCGAGTCTCGACCAATTCGAGGCCATCACCTAGGCGATCACTCGTCGATTGATTTGCTAACCCCACACGATGCAATGATGCAAAGAGAAAGTCGCCCGAGCGATCTCCGGTAAATACCCTTCCTGTGCGGTTTGCGCCATGAGCTCCCGGCGCTAAACCCAGCAAGATGACGCGAGGGTCGGTGGCTCCAAAACCAGGAACTGGTCTCCCCCAATATTCCTCATCCGCATACGCTCGCTTCTTTTCCACGGCAACTTGGGTGCACCACTTTGTAAGCCTTGTGCAAGCCGTGCAATGAGTGATCGCTGCATCGAGCGCCTCAAGCGATTGAACCGCGCTTGAAATCTTCCTTACTTGCGCAGCAGTTTTTGCATTCGAACTCATCGTTTTGTAACTTGCGACCACGCGATGCCGTCGAGAATATCATGCTCACTTGCGACAAACTCTTTCGATCCTGTTGCCAACATGACTCGGTGCAAAACGAGCGCTCCACTGGAAATCACATCTACCCGACCTTCGTGCATGTACGGAAGAGCCGCACGTTCTGCCTTAGACATGAGTAAGAACTTTTCAGAGATGTGGGCCACTGCATCGGCAGAGATTCTAGATAGATGGATCGTATCTCGGTCATACATCGATAGCCCCATCGCAGCAGCTGCCACCGTGGTTGCTGTGCCGGCAACTGCAATCAAGGTGGCACCAGAAGTTAAAGGAACTTCCGCTGCGGCTTGAGCTATTGCGGCATCAATGTCTGTAACAGCTGCGGCTATCTGCTCTCTACTGGGGAATTCGGCGAGTTGATGGCGCTCGCTCATGCGTACACATCCAATATTTACACTCTTAGCGAATTCAACCTCTTGATTCCCATACACAAATTCAGTGGAGCCTCCACCAATATCTACTACTAAGTACGGACCAGAAGAGAGTTCTCGAGTCGCTCCCGCGAAGGAGAGTGCGGCTTCTTCCGTTCCTGGAATAACCTCTGGCTCAATACCGAGTCGCTCTCGAACGCCTTCAATGAAGACGGCGCGATTCTCCGCATCCCTTGAAGCACTCGTGGCACAGAACCTTAAACTCTCCACGCCTTTGCGTCGGAGAATTGTTACGTACTCATCAATCCCGGCAAAGGTGCGCTGGAGCGCTGCCTCAGAGAAATTCTTAGTTCGATCAATACCTTCACCCAGACGGACCACGCGCATTTCGCGCTGAACTTCTCGAAAGGAATTACCTTCAATATCAGCCACCAGCAGGCGAAGAGAGTTAGTTCCGCAATCAATGGCACCTACTCGCATTTGCCCGCCAGCCACCATTGGCCAATCGCGGCAACTGCTTCATCGCCGAGTGGATTGACTCCAACTCCGGCTGCCAATGCGTGGGCAGCGAGTGAGTGAAGGCATTTAACGCGATCGGGCATCCCGCCCGCAGTGATGCCATCGACTTCTGGCACATCCATCCCTAAGGCCGCTCGGGCGGCTAAGTAATCGTCGTGAGCTGCCGAGTAGCTTCCGGAGAGTTGCGCATCCACTTGTAAACGTGTGTTCATTTCGTCCATCACGCCCTCAGATTCAAGGGTTGAGATCGCGGCAGTTAATCGCGGACATGTGGCATAGAAAAAGGTAGGGAAGGGGGTGCCATCCGAAAGACGTGGTGGTGTTTCTACTACCGCTGGAGACCCGCATGGACAGCGAAAAGCTACCCGGTGCACATCCCTCGGAGTGCGACCAAGTTGGCGTCCAATAATTTCTAGATCGCCCTCATCAAAATTCTTCATCGCCAAGCCGCCAACTGAATAGAGGAAATTACTCTTTGATACCAGGCAACATCGAGCGGGACATCGCTGGAAACCTTGATCTCGTTCTGGGTCTTACTTGAAGGATCAATCACTATGTATTGAGTCTCCCCAGGCATCACAAAATGTAGGCGCGCCCTTGCTTGGGCTTTAACGTACGCTGGATCGTTCCACCGTTCCAATTCCGCTTTAGCTTTAACGACGCGCTCTTCACTGGCGTTGACCTGCTGCACTAGCGCATTTATTTGAGCTCGCTGCGCGAAATAACGTTGAGTGGGTTGCGCCAAAAAGAGCACAAGAATTAGGGCAATAAGAACCAGCCCTACCGCTCTTGTATTGATTCGCCCGCGCGCCATTGAGTCAGGATATCTCGGAAGTCGAAGCGGCGTTAAGAAAGAAAACGTGGGAAGGCTTGGCGTCCAGCAAATCGTGCCGCATCATCGAGTTGTTCCTCGATGCGAAGGAGTTGATTGTATTTAGCTACCCGCTCAGAGCGAGCCGGCGCCCCGGTTTTGATCTGCCCACAATCGGTTGCCACTGCGAGGTCGGCGATAGTGACATCCTCTGTTTCACCAGAGCGATGACTCATCATGCAGCGGTAACCTGCCCGTTGCGCCATCGACACTGCATCTAAGGTTTCAGTGAGCGTGCCGATTTGATTAACTTTGACGAGAAGTGCATTCGCAGTTCCACTATTGATTCCGCGTTCCAGGCGGATCGGATTTGTAACGAACAAATCATCACCCACCAACTGAACTTTGCTACCCAAAGCATCGGTAATGGCCTTCCATCCCTCCCAATCATCTTCGGAGAGCGGATCTTCAATTGAAACGAGTGGGTAGTGGGCAACGAGTGAGGCGTAATAGTCGATCATCTCTGCTGCGCGCAACTGCTTACCTTCAAATGAATAGAGACCGTCTTTATGGAACTCAGTAGCTGCTACATCCAGAGCGAGCGCTACATCTTGACCGGCTTTTAATCCTGTGAGTTCGATAGCTTCAAGAATTAAGTCCAAAGCGGCACGATTGCTCTCCAGGTTAGGAGCAAATCCTCCCTCATCTCCAACGCTCGTAGCTAAGCCGCGCTTCTTAAGGACAGTTTTGAGTGCATGGTAAATCTCGGCACCCCAACGAAGAGATTCTTTAAAAGTTGGTGCCCCGATCGGAGCGACCATGAACTCTTGAACATCGACATTCGTATCAGCATGTGCGCCGCCATTAAGAATGTTGAGCATCGGGACCGGCAAGACGTGAGCATTAGGGCCACCCAAATAGCGGTAGAGCGGCAAACTGCTGCTGTCGGCTGCGGCGCGCGCAACGGCTAGTGAAACTCCAAGGATGGCGTTCGCTCCCAAATTGGCCTTATTCGGAGTGCCATCTAAATCGATCATGGTCTGATCAATCAGGCGTTGATCATCGGCTTCAAAACCAATAAGTTCCGGCGCCAACACATCTTCGATGGCGCGCACGGCGCGCTCCACGCCTTTACCTGCGTAGCGCTTCTCGCCATCTCGCAACTCCATGGCTTCAAAGGCGCCGGTGGAGGCACCGCTAGGAACGGCAGCCCGGCTCATCGTGCCATCGTCGAGCGCTAACTCAACTTCAACGGTGGGATTTCCCCGCGAATCCAAGATCTCTCTTGCGCCAATTGCTGCGATGGTGGCCACGATTACATCCCTTAGTTGGAGGTGATTGCTGGATTTATTCTACTTCACGCGAATCTAATTCATGCGCGTACTTTCGTGCGCGGGCACGGAGCGCAGCCTCAGGATCAATGCCAAGTTGAGCCGCTCGCGTCGCTAATTCAAAGAGCGCCTCCCCTATTTCAGATTCGCTCATGGGTTGAGGCGATACTTCGTCCTCGATTCCAAACCTGGCGGCCCGATGAACTAGTTTTGCTGTAAGCGATAGGGCGGGTTGCGCAAAAGGAACACCTTCGGTCGGCGAAGTTCGTCCCTTCTCGGCGGCCTTGATTTGCTCCCAATTTCTGGCGACATCTGATGCGTGTTCCGCAATCACGTCTCCGAAGACGTGGGGGTGGCGGCTTACTAATTTTTCTCGTAACCGTTGAGCCACATCTTGAATATCGAATCCGCCTTCAGATTCACTTGCGATCTGCGCGTGGAAGAGAACTTGCAAAAGTACGTCGCCGAGTTCTTCTTCAATGGCCTCAAGGTCGTTAGTTTCTATGGCCTCAAGTAATTCATAGGTTTCTTCTATGAGGTAGGTAACTAAAGAGAGATGCGTTTGTTCGGCATCCCACGGGCACTCTTGTCGAAGTGTGTTCATCACAGCGATCATTTGATCTACTTGTGACTCCACTTTCGCAGGCCCTAACCCAGAGGTGATACGGAACCACCAGTGGTATCTAATTGCACGACGTCTACCTTCTCAGCATCCCAAGTTCCGTAACGCGGATTTACCTTGACGGTAAGGCTCTTTGCCACCGTGCGAATAGCGTTTTGAATCGCAGCGCCGCGAGCGGCGTCACCTTCTGCACCCGCTGCTGCATTAGCTGCTAAGAGCGCGCCTACCTTGTCTTCAATTATTACGTCAGTGAGATAGCGTGAAAAATCTTCAGCCGCGATGCCTGCATCAGACATGGCTTTGTCTACAGCTTCTTGGCCACCGAGTTGATCGCGAATCGCCTTCTTGCGGGCATCTATTTCTGCAGGAGTGGCCACAATCTTTAACTGCGCCGCCACATCGTCAATCAGCGCCGACAACATATGGAATCGAAGTTGGCCCCGGCTTAAATCTGAAATATTAGGGTCCGCTGCGGACTTCAATTTGTTTCGGAGAGCGATGATGCTGTTAACGCTGGCTTGTACTTCCGCAATTTTGATCGTCTTCTCACCCACCTGAGCAGCAACGCCCACATCTGAGGCACAACCAGCAACTCCAACAAGTAATACGAGTGCAAGTGCTAGGCGGCGCATGAAAAACCTCTTTCAGGAAGTGGCTAGTGCATCTGTTGCTGGTGGTGGTGCCACGGGGAGAGCGTCGAGCAGGCGGTGGGCCCACTCCAAGATTTCCTCGTCACGGAGATTATTGCCTAGTCCGGGGGTGCCGGTCGAAATCGGCACGAGGAGGGTCTCGGTGGTGACCCGGTATGTCGCCCCCGGAAAGAGCCTGGCTACGCGTAATTGGGCAGAATCTGGGAGCTCCAGAGTGGCCAATCGCACGCTCTTGCCAGCCAGCGCGATCTCGCGGAGGCCATACCCCTTAGCTCGATGGCGCAAGGCGGCAACGGCAAAAAGGCGCTCTACGGTCTCTGGAATTTCGCCATATCGATCACGTAATTCGCTCCTCAACTCCTGCGCGCTCGACTCGGTGGCATCTGCCAGTCTGCGATAAATATCAAGCCGCAATTTTTGGCTATCGATATAGCCATGTGGAATGTGCGCATTTACCGGCAAATCTATCTTGCAATCCTGCACGTCTATTGTCGTTCCCCTGTACTCCGAGACCGCTTCACCGACCATGCGCATGTATAGATCAAAGCCGACATCAGCGATGTGGCCGGATTGCTCGCCTCCGAGAAGATTTCCGGCACCGCGAATTTCTAGATCTTTCATAGCCACATACATGCCGGAGCCTAAATCCGTGTGCGCTGCGATAGTTCGCAAACGATCATGTGCATTTTCCGAAAGTGGCTTCTCTGCCGGATACAGGAAGTACGCATACGCACGTTCGCGCGCCCTGCCGACCCGTCCGCGAAGTTGATGGAGTTGTGACAAACCCATGAGATCTGCCCGCTCCACAATCAGCGTATTCGCATTTGCAATATCGATGCCACTTTCGATGATGGAAGTCGACACAAGCACATCAAAATCACGTTCCCAGAATCCGACAATGACATCTTCGAGTAAATCTTCATTCATCTGACCATGAGCGACTCGAATTCTTGCTTCTGGAACAATTTCTTGGAGGTGCTGAGCGACGCGGTCGATAGATTCGACCCTGTTGTGTACGTAGAAAACCTGGCCATCTCGCAATAGTTCTCGACGAATAGCAGCTACGAGTTGTTTGGGATCGTATGGACCGACGAAAGTAAGGATCGGAAGCCGTTCTTCCGGTGGCGTCGTAATCGTCGACATCTCTCGAATTCCGGCAATCGACATTTCAAGAGTTCGTGGGATTGGGGTAGCTGACATAGTGAGTACGTCTACATAGGTTCGTAATTTCTTAAGAGCCTCTTTATGTTCCACACCGAAGCGCTGCTCTTCATCAACAATGACAAGACCCAAATCCTTGAATTGCACATCTGACGAGAGCAAGCGATGTGTTCCGATAACAATATCGATGCTGCCCGCAGCTAACCCTGCGATGGTTGCCTTAACTTCGCTAGGTGATTCGAATCGAGAAAGACCGGCAAGGTTTATAGGAAAACCTGAGTATCGCTCGCGAAAAGTATTCACGTGTTGAGCTACCAAGAGTGTGGTCGGAACTAAGAGGGCCACCTGCTTTCCATCTTGCACTGCCTTAAATGCCGCACGGACCGCAATCTCGGTCTTTCCGTACCCCACATCACCACACACCACCCGATCCATCGGAATGGGGCGCTCCATATCTGCCTTCACATCGTTGATGGTTGCCAACTGATCTGGAGTCTCCTGATACGGGAAGGCATCTTCTAACTCTCGTTGCCAAGGAGTATCGGGTGAAAAAGCAAAACCGGGAGCGCTCGTACGTGCTGCATAGAGTCGTATGAGTTCGCCGGCGATTTCTTTGACTGCTTTACGCGCCCGCCCCTTGGCTTTCTGCCAATCCGAACCGCCTAATCGATGGACGGACGGTGCTTCGCCGCCGACATATCGACTGATCTGGTCAAGTGACTCGGTGGGGACAAAGAGTCGATCCCCTGGTTGCCCGCGTTTGCTCGCGGCGTACTCAATAACTAAATACTCACGCGTGCCTCCGGAGACTGGTCGTTGCACCATCTCCACAAATTGACCAACGCCGTGCTGTTCATGAACTACGTAATCGCCAGGCTTCAAGTCAAGCGGATCGATGACATCTCGCCGTTTAGAGGGAAGCTTGCGCATATCCCTTGTACTGCTCTTCTGCGAAGAAATCTCGGCTTCTGTCAGGAAGAGGAGATCTTTCAATGAAAATCCACGATTGATCGGTGAGTGAATAAGCTGAACAACATTTGTATCGAATACAAGGTCGTCGCTCACCCGACTCGGGAGGTCATGCTCTCTGAGCAACTCATCGAAGCGATGCACAGTACCGATACCCGCGCTCGAGATAACTACAGATTTCTTGGCCGTAATTGCATCTTGAATTCGGACGGTGAGGGCGTCTGTGTCTCCCCTGAAGAAAGGCAACTCTTCACTTGGAATAGCCAGCCCATCAAAGTCACTCGCGAACGGAGAGAGCTCCCACCATTTCATTCCTAACACACCAGCGTGAGCGCTCACCATTTCTAATTCGCGATATGCAGTAGCTCCGAAATCAATGGGTCGGATATTTCCTGCAGCCGCGTTAAGCCATGCAGCTTCCAGGAATTCTTTACTTGTAGCAAAGAGATCAGCAGCGCGTGTACGGATTCTCTCGGGTTCTACGAGTAAGACCGTGGCGTCAGCTGGAATGAGATCGAGAAGTAAAACGAAGTTGTCAACAAGTGCTGGCGCAAAAGCTTCCATGCCTTCAATAGCAATACCTAGACTTAGCTTCTCCAATATTTCAGAGAACTCGGGGTGCTCGGTGAGCAAATCCGCAGCTCGCCTTCGAACGCTCTCCGTGAGCGCTAACTCACGACAAGGGGGCGCCACATGCACTTCTCGAGTGGAATCTATAGAGCGTTGGTCTGCAACGCTGAAGTATCTCACTTCTTCGATGCTGTCTCCCCAGAATTCGATACGCATGGGGTGCTCATATAGTGGAGAGAAGAGATCTACGATTCCGCCGCGGACAGCAAACTCTCCACGTTTTTCCACGAGATCTACTCGCGAATATCCTCCCTCGATAAGTCTTTCGACCATCGCCGACATATCCATGACACTGCCTACCGTGAATTCGATAGGTGCCACATCACCGAGCCCTGACACAATCGGAGCAACGAGTGCGCGAATTGTGGTGACAATAATTCGCGATTCGAGCGCCCCCTGCTTGAGTGCGCGTAAGGTCGTGAGGCGGCGGCCGACGGTATCAGCGCGCGGAGAGAGTCGCTCGTGTGGCAGCGTCTCCCAAGCCGGAAAGAGCGAAACTTCGCCAGGCCTTAAGTAGTTCAAAGCATTTAATGCTTCGTCGGCCTCACGACCAGTGGCATACACAACAAGCAGAGGCTCCTCACGGGAAGCCGCGATAAAGGGTGCCAATGCGGGATCGACCGCAATAGTTGCTTGACGAGTCTCTGGAAGTTCACCCAAACGAGGAGCTACCCACTCACGGAGCTGCACGTCGACCCCCTCTCATCAATCGTTAAAGCGTTGTTGCGTCTCTTCGAGTCCTCGTGTGAGCAAACTTTCAACCGCATCTCCACCGCGATCAATGAAGAGTGAAAGTACCTTTCGTTCGTCCGTACTAAATGGCTTTAATACGAAATCTGCTGGATCCTGGCGCCCTTGTGGTCGGCCGATCCCCATACGAATCCTCAAATATCCTGGCCCGCCGAGAGACTTGGTAAGGCTTTTGAGCCCGTTATGGCCGTTATCCCCTCCACCAAGCTTGGTACGAATACTTTCAAATGGCAGATCCAACTCATCATGAACAACGACGATGTGATCAAGTGGAGTCTTATAAAAATCTGCGAGCGCCTTGCCTGGCCCACCTGATTCATTCATGTAACTCTTCGCCTTGGCAAGGATCAATGACGGTGCATCAATTCCGACACCGAGGCGACCTTCGAGTACATCCGCACGAGCTTTATGCGAAACAAATGAACCTGACACTCTTTTCGCGATTTCCTCAACAACGAGATACCCGATGTTGTGTCGCGTGTTGGCGTATTCCGGACCAGGATTACCTAATCCAAGAATCAGCCAGCGTTCGGTCATTCAGCTGCAGGAGCCGCAGGTGCCACGTCAGTTGGAGCCGGGGCAGATGGCTCGTCATGGGTTGGCTTATCTGCCAAGTGCACGATGATGGTGTCTGGTGCTGAAACGAGTTCAACGCCGGCAGGAAGTACTACATCAGAGGCGTACTTCGAGTGACCGATCTTCAATCCCTGAATATCGAGGATGAGCTCGGTAGGAATTGCAGTCGCTTCGGCGCGCACTGAGATGGTGTTGTTGACGTGTTCCAAAATGCCATCGCGATCTGCATCGCCAGCAGTGTGAACGGCGATGTCGATGATGACCTTCTCGCCGCGACGAACTTCGATGAAGTCCACATGCTCGATGGAGTTTTTGATGGCGTGACGAACAACTGATTTAGGAAGCACGAGTTGCGCGCCGCCTTCGAGTTGTAGATCGAGCAAGACGTTATGTGCCTTAAGCGCCAACATGAGTTGGTGAGCAGGAAGGGTGACGTGGCGTGGGGTGCTGCCGTGGCCGTAGATAACAGCGGGAACGAGACCATCGCGACGGGCACGGCGCGCGGCGCCCTTGCCAAATTCATTACGGATGGTGGCGGCGATGCTGATTTCAGCCATCTGATCTCTCCTTCAACTCGGTGACAATAAGCGCACCAGGAGGGATCTCGTCGATTACGGGGTTAAACCCCCTCGCCGGAGCGAGCCAAAACTTACCTCAGGCTAGGGGTCGGGGAGAAATCTGGGTGTTTCGCCCGGCTCAAGCGGTTCGGGAGTAGGTGTTAGGAGTGGCCATCGAAGAGGGAGGTGACCGACCCATCCTCGAAGACCTCTTTGATCGCCCGAGCCAAGAGGGGGGCGATCGAGAGAATGGTGAGCTTGTCGAACTTGTTGGCATCTGAGGTGGGCAAGGTATTAGTGATAACCACTTCCGCAACCTTCGAGCTCTTCAGGCGTTCAACGGCCGGTCCGGAGAGTACGGCGTGGGTGGCAGCAACCAAGACTTCAGTGGCGCCGGCGTCGATGAGCGCATCTACGGCTTTGGTGATGGTGCCAGCAGTATCAATCATGTCGTCGATGACAACACAGGTGCGCCCAGCAACATCACCCACCACTCGACCTACGACTGCTTCATTGGGAATCAGGGGATCACGAGTCTTGTGAATGAAAGCGATAGGGCAACCACCAAGCAAATCGCTCCAACGTTCAGCAACGCGCACGCGACCCGAGTCAGGCGAAACGATGGTCAGACGTGAGCGATCAACCTTGCTACCTACGTAATTAGTGAGCAAAGGGAGCGCAAAAAGGTGATCTACAGGGCCATCAAAGAAGCCTTGGATCTGCGCGGTATGGAGATCCACCGTCATCAAGCGATCAGCACCAGCGGTCTTGAAGAGGTCAGCAATGAGACGTGCTGAAATAGGTTCACGGCCGCGATGCTTTTTATCTTGGCGCGCATATCCGTAGAACGGAACAACAACGGTAATGCGTTTAGCGGAGGCCCGCTTAAGTGCATCGACCATGATGAGTTGTTCCATGATCTGCTTATTTAATGGCTCGGTGTGGCTTTGAATAACGAAGGCATCGCAACCGCGAACGCTCTCTTCGAATCGAACGAAAATCTCTCCGTTAGCAAAGTCGTACGCAGAAGTGGGGGTGAGCGGAATTCCCAATTGATCAGCGACTTCTTGAGCTAGCTCCGGATAACCACGACCAGTGAAAAGTCGTAAACGCTTTTCGGAAGATAACCTGATCTCGCCCATCAATCTCCCTCTACCGGCTTCATCAATCGGATAGTCAGACCGTACCGTTTCCTACGCCCTATTCGCGAGCACGCGACGCGGCGTCCGCGCTCTTACTTCCTGGACGCTTACGGAGCACCCACTCCAAGACATTTCGCTGCTTGGCCCGACCCACGCCCATGGCGCCAGCCGGTACATCTTCGGTGATGACAGAGCCAGCTGCCGTGTAGGCACCGTCCCCGATGGTGACCGGGGCCACCAACATGGTGTCGCTGCCAATTCGAACGTGATCACCGATCTGCGTGCGGTGCTTCTCTACGCCGTCGTAATTGACGAAGACGGTGGCCGCCCCAATGTTGGAACCTTCACCGATCTGAGCATCCCCCACGTAGGAGAGGTGCGGCACCTTGGAGTCTGGGCCAATGGTGGAGTTTTTGATCTCTACGAAGGCTCCTGCCTTAGCGCGTGGGCCCAGCACTGTGCCTGGACGGAGGTAGGTATAGGGACCGACGCTCGCGCCTTCGCCAATGTAAGCCTGATCGCACGTGGATTCACTCACCTTCGCACCACTCTCAACAGTGCAGGAGTGCAGGCTCGTTCGTGGACCAATCACAGCGCCGCTAAAAATCTTTGTACTCCCGGTAAGCCAGGTGCCAGGCAGGAGCGTGACATCTGAGGCGATTTCCACGCCCTCTTCTACCCAGGTACTTGCCGGGTCAACAATGGTGACCCCAGCCTTCATGAGCTCATCATTAATGCGATTACGCAAGATATCCCCACATTCGCTTAATTGACCTCGGTCATTCACCCCAAGGATTTCACGGAAGTCTGCAATTGAGAAGGCAGCCACTGGCTTACCTTCGCCACGCAGGATAGAAAGCACATCAGTGAGGTACTCCTCACCTTGTGCGTTGTTGCGTGAAAGCTGGGCGAGCGCCGAAGAAAGCGCTCCTTTTTGAAAAAGGTATATCCCAGAGTTGATCTCTGAAATCTCTCGCTCCGCTTCGCTTGCATCTTTCTCTTCAGTGATTGCAGTGAATTCGTGATTGGCGTCGCGAATAATTCTTCCGTATCCAAATGGTTGCGGGACATGCGCAGTCATCACCGCTGCGGCAAACCCCAGCGATTGTGTAATGAAAGCTGCAATGCTTTCACGGCGCAATAGTGGCGTATCTGAACCGAGAACGAGGATGACATCATCGTCAGCAAGCTCGGCAAATGCTGACATTGCAAGACGGGTTGCGTGCCCAGTTCCGCCGCGTTCTTCTTGAAAAACGGTAGAAACACTCGGCGCAACGCGCGCCAACTCGTTTTCAACTGCTTCACGGCCGGAGCCGACAACGACCACAGTGGCTTTTGTTACTGGCAGTGCATCGAGGACGCGCTCCACCATGGATTTCCCGAGAATGGAATGGAGCACTTTAGGAGTGGCAGATTTCATCCGGGTACCTTCTCCGGCTGCCAAGATCAGAGCGCTTGCCGTCACTTCGGGCACTGCTCCGGTCCCCTCTCTTCGGCGGGATCCTGCGCTCCGCCACCAGGTATCGATCCTGGACTTACGGCTTCAAAGGCCGTCGTGCTAGCCACTACACAATGGCGGAACCTGAATTCTCCCGTATTTAGCCAAATCTTCAAATTTCAGCGCAATTGTCGGCGCGGGGAGCCCTTATTGGCGGCCTTTGCCCGGCACGCGGTTGAATAGGGATATGGAAGCGCCGCTGGAACCACGAGACCAGGTCGATCAAATTGTGGCCGCCTGGAAGCGTGAACGACCCGACCTTGATGTCTCTGCTTTAGAGGTGCTCTCCCGAATCACTCGCATCGCTCGCCATTTAGATATTGCCAGACGGAGCGCATTTGAAAGCCAAGGATTAGAGACCTGGGCCTTCGACGTACTCGCGGCGCTACGACGAGCCGGTGCACCATACGAACTTTCGGTGGGCACATTGCTCACCGAAAATTTAGTAACCAGCGGAACGATGACAAATCGCGTCGACAAACTCACCGAACTGGGCCTCGTGGAACGTCGTCCGCACGAGAGCGATAAGCGTGTGGTCTTCGTACGATTGACTCCTGCCGGAAAGAAGCATGTTGACTCGGCCCTCGAAGTATTACTCTCCGGAGAAGAACGACTGCTCAGCGCACTAGATGAACGCCAGCGTCGCGAAATGATCATTCTGTTGAGCGCCTTGCTAAGCCCGCTAGATGATATTTCTGAGGGCGAGTAGATACTTTCTTAATCAGAGAGTGTTAACCAAAGTTCTTCAAGCTCGTTAACCGATTTCTCTTTGATACGAAGTTCTTCTGTGAGCTCAGCAAGTCGAGGATAATCAGTACTAGCTTCTGCCATATCCAGATGCAACTGCTTAAGTTCCTTATCCAACTTGGCTAATTGGCGTTCAACTTTCTCTCGCTCTTTCTTGGCGGCACGTTCCTCAGCCGCGGACTTTGGCGCGCCACTACCCGAAGAACCCATAGACAAACTTGAAGTGTTTGGAGACTTAGCTTCAATTTCTTTTCTGATTTCCAAGTATTGGTCAATGCCCCGAGGCAAATCATGGCTCGTGCCGTCTCCGAAAATACCAAACATCGTGTCGCACACTCGCTCGAGGAAGTAGCGATCATGCGAGACCACCATAAGTGTTCCTACGAATCCATCGAGTAGATCTTCGAGCGATGAAAGTGTTTCTACATCGAAATCATTTGTGGGCTCATCGAGAAAGAGCACGTTTGGACCGGCCATCAAAATACGAGTCAACTGAAGTCGGCGGCGCTCACCACCTGAAAGATCTCGGACCGGAGTCCATTGTGCATCGGAGCCAAACCCAAGCCGTTCGCAGAGCTGTGAAGCTGACAACTCCCTGCCTTTTCCAAGATCTACGTGGCGTGCCACATCTTCCACGGCCTCCAATACGCGCCAGGCAGGATTGAGTTCGTCGAGCTGCTGTGAGAGATAACCAATCTTTACCGTGGAACCCACCTGCGCGTGTCCTGCTGAGACTTTTACCGTGCCATTGAGCATTTTAAGCAAAGTAGTTTTTCCCGCACCGTTTGGTCCCATGATTCCAATGCGATCACCGGGACCAATATTGAGTGTGAGGCGATCTATTAATACTCGTTCCCCGAATCGCAATTCGATGTCGTGCAATTCGAATACCCGCTTACCGAGACGAGCGCCAGCGAATGAGAGGAGTTCATCACTCTTACGCGGCATGGGTTCATTCGCAATGAGTTGGTTAGCAGCATCAATGCGAAATTTTGGCTTGGTTGTTCGAGCCGGCGCACCTCGACGTAGCCAAGCCAACTCTTTGCGAATTAAGTTCTGTCTACGTGCCTCTTCAACCGAAGCTTGACGAGTGCGCTCTGCCTTAGCAAGTACATAAGACGAGTACCCGCCGTCGTAAACCTCTATGTCGCCGTTGATCACTTCCCATGTTTGATCGCAAACCTCGTCCAAGAACCAGCGATCATGTGTAACAACAACTAATGCCATCGATGTGCGCGAGCGAAGGTGATTTGCTAGCCAAGCAACGCCTTCTACGTCGAGGTGATTCGTAGGTTCGTCGAGGAAGATGATGTCGTTGTCTGCAACCAGAAGTTGCGCTAACGAAACCCGGCGCCGTTCGCCTCCAGAAAGCGCATCAAGCGGTCGATCCATTTCAGTTAGATCACCAAAGAGGCCAATCAAGATATCTCGTATGCGCCCATCGCTTGCCCATTCGTGATCTTGCATCTCTGGGAAGAGAAATTCTCCGAGTGACAGGTGCGCCGGAACTCGGTCTATTTGGTGAAGAAAACCTAGACGTAAGGAATTCTCGTGCGTAACTCGACCAGAGTCTGGCGGTTCGATCTCTGCCATCACGCGAAGCAGAGTGGATTTGCCGCCACCGTTTCGTCCCACTACACCAATGCGCTCACCCGCCGAGATGCCTAGTTGGATGGCATTAAGTACCGCGCCTTTGCCGTAATCCTTGGAGACTTTTTCGAGATTAAGTAAATTCATTTAGATTCGATTATTCGTGCGCCGGCAACTGGTCCAAGGGCCCTAGCTACATTGTTGACCACACCGCTGGCTGTAAGGGCCACTGCAATGTCTAGAGAATGTTCTTCATCTCGCGCCAAGATGGCAATTGTGGGACCAGAGCCCGAAACGATGGCACCGAGCGCGGCATACTCTGCCGCGATATCAAGGACTAAACGTAAACCTGGACGAAGTGAAAGTGCAGCAGGCGCTAAGTCGTTACTGAGATTCTTACCGAGTTCTTCTGGTTCACCTGAGAGCAGTGCGTGCATCAAAGTTTCTGAAATTCTAGGAGCGGAAACAATCATGCCTTCACGAAGTCGATCCGATTCCTTATAAACGGCTGGGGTAGAAAGGCCTTGATGAGATATTCCGAGCACCCAGTGAAACTCTCCGCGCGATAACGCGGGAGTGATCTCTTCTCCGCGCCCTCTTCCTAAGGCTGTGTTACCGATGAGCGCAAAAGGCACATCGCTTCCCAGCTCAGCAGCGAGCAGGTGCAATTCATTCTTGCCAAGTTGGCCGCCGAGCAAGGTATCCATCGCAAGTAGAGCACCAGCGGCATCAGCGCTACCACCTGCAAGACCAGCGGCAACGGGGATCGACTTTCGAATAGAGATCGCAAACGCGGAATCGTTCTCGTAGGCCTCCAGCACGAGAGTTGCTGCGCGATATGCCAAGTTGCTTTCATCGAGCGGAACGCTGTTGGCGTATTCACCGGTCACTTCAACGGTGGATCGCTCATCCTTGGGCTTCAAAGTGACCGTCACATCATCGAAGAGTGCAATGGCCTGATAAAGCGTGACGAGTTCATGGAAGCCATCTGGCCGAAGTGGACCCACCGAAAGTGAAAGATTGATCTTGGCCGGCACGCGTGCAGTTACCCGAGCAAGAGTCATGCTCACACCTTAGAGGATTACCCAGTATCGGATTACTCAGTATTCGCGCAGCCAGCTTCTGCAATGCGAATAAATGAGTCCAGTTCAAGCTCTTCGCCGCGCGCCTGGGGAGATACGCCGGCTTTTCGTAATATCTCTTCCGATCGGATAGCACTCCCGGCCCATCCCGAGAGCGCTGCGCGTAAAGTTTTACGCCGCTGAGCGAATGCTTGATCAATGACTGCGAAAACTTCTTCCCGGGTGGCGCTACTTTCTGGTGGCTGCACTCGAGTAAACGAAACTAGCCCGGAATCAACCCGAGGCGCCGGCCAGAACACCGACGGACCCACTGAACCGACTCTTTCAGAGCGTGCCCACCAGGCTAATTTGAGCGAGGGAATTCCATATTCTTTCCCACCGGGCGAAGCTACCAATCGATCGGCCACTTCGGCCTGCACCATCACTACTCCCCCGCGGATGGTAGGAAATAGTTCTAGCATCGTAAGAAGAACTGGTACCGAAACGTTGTAAGGCAGATTAGCCACGAGCAAAGTTGGATTAATGACATGCTCATTGGTGACCTTGAGGGCATCTGCAGTAACGACTCGCAGATTCTCAGAGACCGGAGCCGCAAATCTCTCAATGGTTCGGGGTAACTCACCGGCTAGCACAGGATCGATTTCCACGGCCGTCACTTCTGCGCCTTGCGAGAGCAACGCCAACGTGAGCGAACCGAGTCCGGGACCTACCTCTAAAACATGGTCACTCTCAACCACTCCAGCCAGGCGAACTATTCGTCGACAAGTGTTTGCATCAATAACGAAGTTCTGTCCAAGAGTTTTTGTCGGGCGAATATCGAGCATCGCGGCAATAGCGCGCACATCGCTTGCACCTAACCCATACTCTGCTCGCGATGTCACAGGAGCAGGTTAGCGATAGAAGAGCCGCCCACAGACCGGCCAGGCGCCTCGCCCACGGATGTTGTAGAGCCGCTTCGCCCGCATCGTCTGCTCAGCGGCGCTGGCATCCATGGGGTTGCCCGTACCTCCGGCGGTCTTCCAGGCGGTCAAACTGAACTGGTACATCCCGTAATACCCGTACTTCGAATTGCTCGAGCGCGGATTTCCATGCGACTCGCAGTTGGCCACGGCCCGCCAATTGAGCTCATCCACCGTGCGTGGGCGCGTACCCACCACTAGGACCTTGGTAACGGGTGCCGTGAGGAGGGTGCTCCGCTTGATGTCCACTGAGGAAACTTTCCCATCAGCGAAAGTAGTTACGGCCTCTACCTCTTTGAACCCGGGGGCACCCTTCGCCTTGACGATGGTTTTACCCACCAGCATCTTGGCATTCTTAATCTTCTTTATAGGAGCAGAGATTTTTACCTTCTTCACAGTGTGCGTGACTTTCACACGTGTGACTTTCACTTCAAGATTTTTCTTCACCGAAGCCGCTAAAGGAGTACTCACAAGATCTAACGGGCCGAGGGTAATTTGTGCCTGTTTCATTGCTTCACCTACAGTGCGCGCATTGGTAGAAATTCGATGCGCGGTTCCGTCGGCCTTAAAAGTTACTTGATGCGCGGTAACACGAGTAGCCACAACGGCATCACGAATCGTTGTTCTACTCGCAGAAGTATTTGAGGCGGCAGCACTCTCTACACTCCCCAGAATGAGGCTTATCAGCAGCGGCGCCATAAGCGCTGCGCGGAGATTTCTCTTCGCGAACATGAGTCCAACTTAGTCAGGTTTTTTACCGCTAAGCGAACCGCACCACGCTCAAACTTCCTGTGAATCTTGGTGATTTTCAGGGCTAAATCGGTCAGAAAGGGCCAAAAAGGCGCTCGGCAGTGGCACTTGTCACACGAGCAATTTCTTCTTCGCTCACTCCGCGAATTTCTGCCATCAGCCGCACAGTGTGTGGAATTAAGTAAGGTGCATTTGGTTTTCCCCGATATGGCACCGGAGTTAAGAAAGGTGCATCGGTTTCTACCAAGAATTGATCAGCTGGAATAACTGCAAGCGCCTCACGTAACTGCGGAGCATTCTTAAATGTCAAAGTTCCGGCAAAAGAAAGTACGTATCCGCGAGCTGCGCACACTTGAGCCATGGCAGCATCTCCCGAGTAGCAGTGGAAGACCACGCGCTCCGGTGCACCTTCTTCTTCGAGTACGCGGAGTACATCATCATGGGCTTCGCGATCATGAATCATCAGAGTCTTGCCAAGTTTCTTAGCGAGTGCGATATGTCGTCTGAAGCTGTACTCCTGAACATCCCGCTTCTCTGGTGGAGTGCGAAAGTGGTCGAGACCAGTCTCGCCGATGGCTCGTACCCGGGGATGCTCAGCCAATTTCTCAATTTCAGCCAAGGCGCCTTCGAGGTCTGGTAAGCGCGGGGCATCATTGGGATGAAGGGCAATCGCAGCCACCACCTCTCCGGGGAAGGCGATGGCGCACTCCACCGAATATCGAGAGGAGGGTAGGTCGCAGCCCACCTGAACAACGCGATCAATGCCGACTGCTTTGGCGCGATCCAAGGCAGCGCGTACGCCCGCACCGGCAGGCCCACCCTCCGTGAAAATATCCAAGTGGCAATGGGCATCAACGGTGGTAACGGAGAGCGGAACAGGATCTGGGGGCAACTCGGCTTGCGCGCTCTGCAGTTCTGAGCTCTCCAACGAATGGCGGTCAGCCACGGCTGGCTACTCCTCGAGCAAGCGAGGAAAGAGCACCTCGCCTTTAACGACGTGGGTGCCGGCCGGCAACCCACCCCAGACTCCTGCCGAGGCAATGCGTTGATCGGCCAAGGCTCCCATAGATTCATTGGCACCCAGAGACTCCCAGAGCTTTTCAGTGGTCTCTGGCATCGTCGCATGAAGCAAGATGGCTAGTGCGCGCAAACTTTCGGCGGTGGCATACAGCACTCGATCTAACTCCGCCCGGCGAGCATCGTCTTTGGCCAAGACCCATGGCGCCTGTTCGGTTACATAACCGTTAACTCGCTTGCAGAAATCCATAATGGCGACTAGCCCACCTTGAAAATCAAGTGCGCACATCTTCTGATCTGCAAACGCAACAGCCTCAGCCAATGCACCACTCAAGAGTGGTTCGTCTGCAACTGCGGGCACCTTGGCATCGCAATACTTCTCAATCATGGCAATTGTACGAGAAGCAAGATTGCCAAAATCGTTTGCTAACTCACTTGTGTAACGCGCTGAAATATCTTCCCAAGAGAAGGCTCCGTCTGAGCCAAAGGAAATCGCCCGCATGAAGTAGTAGCGGTATGCATCGACTCCAAAATGAGAAGTGATATCTGATGGTGCAATTCCAGTGAGTTTGGATTTGCTCATTTTCTCGCCACCCACAAGGAGCCATCCATGCGCGAAGACCTTTTCGGGGAGAGGTAATCCCGCAGCCATTAACATCGCTGGCCAAATAACTGCATGGAAGCGCAAAATATCTTTCCCTACAAGATGAACGCTGGCCGGCCAGGTGTCAGCAAACTTCTTGCCACCCTCACTTGCAGGGTCATCTCCTAAACCGACTGCAGTTGCATAATTCAAGAGGGCGTCAAACCAGACATACACCACTTGCCCTGGATCCCAAGAGACTGGAATACCCCAGTTGAAAGAGGAGCGAGAAATTGAAAGATCAACGACGTCGCCTGAAAGAAATGACATCACTTCGTTACGTGCAGATGCCGGCTCACATGCCTCTGGGTGTTGCTGGTAACGCTCGAGCAACGGCTTGGCGAAAGCGCTTAGTTTAAAAAACCAATTTGTTTCGGCAACTTCTTCAAGAGCTCGGGAGTGGACGGGGCACGTCTTCTCGCCATCCTTTTCCAAGATGTCACCTGGCAATTTAAACTCTTCGCACCCCACGCAATAGAGGCCGTCGTATTCGCCTTGGTATATGTAACCGCTCTCTTTAAGTTTTTCAAGAAAGCGTTGAACGCGAGACATATGACGTTCCGAGGTCGTTCTGATGAAATCGTCGTTGGCAATGTTGAGGTGCTTCCAGAGCGGCTTCCAGGCATCTTCCACAAGGCGATCGGTCCACTCTTGAGGCGCCACGCCATTTGCCTCAGCGGTGCGCATAACTTTCTGCCCATGCTCATCCGTGCCAGTCAGATACCAGACTGATTCCCCACGTTGGCGATGCCAGCGGGTAAGCACATCACCGGCGATCGTCGTATACGCATGCCCTAAGTGCGGTGCATCGTTGACGTAATAGATCGGGGTGGTGAGATAAAAGGTCTTTGACACGAGGTGAAGTCTAGTCTGCCTTGGATGTGGCTATGAGCAGGTCGTATATATCGCGCTTGGCTATGCCTAACTCCTGGGCCAACTCTGCGGTGGCCTCACGCTTTCCCATTCCGAGCGAAATCAACCGCTGCGCCTGCGCAAGAATATCTTCGTTAGTTGGCCTCACGGCAGCTGGCGCGGGCGCAATCACGATGGTGATCTCACCAAGGACCTCATGAGTACTTGCCCATTGCGCTAACTCTGCGATGGTTCCGTGAATTGTCTCTTCGTACGTCTTAGTCATCTCACGGCAAATAGCACCACGGCGATCTGTCCCAAGTAATTCACCGGCGACCGCCAAGGAAGAGGCCAACCTTCTTGGGCTCTCAAAGAGCACTACAGTGCGCTCTTCGTGCGCAATCCCTTTGAAATACTCCCTGCGGGCGCCATCTGTACGCGCAATGAAACCATCAAATATGAACCGCTCCATGGGTAATCCCGATTGCGCAAGAGCGGTCGTTACAGCGCTGGGCCCTGGCAGTACGACCGGCGTAATTCCGCGTGCGATGGCTCCGCTTACGAGGGAGTATCCAGGATCGCTCACTCCCGGCATGCCAGCGTCCGTGATCATAAGGACATTGGATCCATTCGAAACAGCATCCAACATCTCTCGCACACGAGCTTCCTCATTCGCCGCAAAGAATGAAATGACCTTGGCCTGTGTTGAAATCCCGAGAGCATTCATAAGGAACTTTGCTTTTCGAGTATCTTCTGCCGCGATCAGGTCAGCCTTCTCAAGCACCGAAAGCAATCTCAAAGATGCATCTTGCGCATTTCCGATCGGCGTTGCTGCCACCCAGAGGACACCATTCATACGAGTACTTTCTCACGCCAGATAGGGTTTCCCCATGTTGGCCCACTATGCCCTGCTCGAGCGCCTCCATCGACGCTCGCTTCAATGGGGTCTCCAGGCTGCAATTTTGCTCGTTGGTGGCTACTTACGCCTGGCTCATCTCAGCAGACCGAGCACTTTCATCTTCGACGAGCTCTATTACGTCAAGGGGGCCCAGCAATTCCTCAAGTATGGAGTTGAAGCCGATGGAGGCCAAGCTGTTTTTATTGTTCATCCGCCGATTGGAAAATGGGTCATTGCTCTAGGGATACAGCTCTTTGGTGATACTCCTTTTGGTTGGCGCATAGCCGTTGCGTTCTTAGGCATCCTTTCGATTTTGCTGGTGGGTCGCATTGCATACTGGCTCTTTCGGAGTGAGAGCGCCGCAACTATCGCGTCCCTGCTCTATGCCGTCGATGCGCTGGCATTTGTTCATAGTCGCACTTCGTTACTAGATTCCGTTTTAGTTTTCTGGCTGATCCTCGCCTTCTACCTCATGGTACGACCAACAAAAAATGTCAATTTGAATTACGCCTTAGTATTCGCAGTGCTTGGACTTGCTACCGCGACAAAGTGGAGCGGTGGCTATTTTGTGGCTGCATTCATAGCTTGGATGCTGATCAGCTCTTTTCGTGCAGGCGCGGATCTAAAAATAATTGGCGCAAGATTAACGCTTCCCTTCATTTCTATTGCGGTATATATCCTTTCTTGGTGGGGATGGTTCGCATCTAAGATTGGTTACGATCGTAATTGGAGTGATTCAACATCGTTCATTGGCACATTACGAAGCTTCATTCACTACCACGCCGAGATGATCCACTTCCACGTGCGCTTACACACTCCGCATCCCTATATGGCAGAAGCTTGGTCTTGGTTACTTCTTAAACGTCCTACCGCTTTCTATTACTCAACTCCAACGACTCCGGCGGGAACTTGTAAAAGTGGTACTTGCTCTGACGCCATCTTGGCTATCGGAACACCTGTGCTGTGGTGGGGCGCAATTGCTGCCATTCTCTATGCGCTCTATCGCTTTCTCATCAAACAAGATGAGCGAGTGGCTCCACTGCTATTAGCACTTGCAGCTGGAATCGTTCCTTGGTTATTTGTGGGCCAGCGAACTATTTTCTTCTTCTACGCAATCGCTCTTGCACCATGGTTAGTTTTGCTTGTTGTTTATGCAATCATGCGAAGCCGAAATCACCCTCTTGGACAAATACTCTCCGCATTCTTTCTCCTCGCGGTAGTAGTAAATTTCCTCTACTTCTTGCCTATTTTGGACGCCCAACCGCTGCCTTACGATCAGTGGCACGCGCGAATGTGGTTAGGCAGTTGGATCTAGTTACACCTCAGAGTGGAGCTGAGGGGATTCGAACCCCTGACCCCCTCATTGCGAACGAGGTGCGCTACCAACTGCGCTACAGCCCCTTGGTGAAACCTAGGTTAGCAGGGGCGTAGGAGCGGGAGAATTACTCTCCTGCAGCTCGTGCTTCGCGGAGAGCCTCGGTTGCCTCTTCGGCTGCCACTTGATCAAAGACTTGATCACGTCCGGGAGCGATAGCAGCTAATCGAGCCTCTTCGGCTGCTTTCTGTGCCGCACTCCACACCCCTGGTTTAGTGAGGTCAATGGTGCGTATCGGCCGTACTGCTTTTGGCGCAGTTACATAAGTGGGTATTGGCACCGCCACTGGATTCCACGTTTCACTAGCCGGTGATTCCACCCGAATGGCTGGCCTAGAAACCACATGCACCGTGGTTGATTCAGCAGGCGATGAAAGAACCGTTTGGAATGAACGCTGGAAGGCAACTTGCGTAGGTTCGATCTTCACCTTTTCGCGTCGACTTTCAGCACGGCGGGCTTGGAGGTGAACTACCTCAGCGCGACGAACAGTTACGAAAAAGTATCCAGCGCCGATAAGAGGAAAGAGTGGAAGGACGAGAGATGTAGCGCCCGCAATCCCAGAGATAAGCGTTGCAAAGAATGAACCTAGCAAAATCGCATAGGTACTCTTTCGGCGGCGAATCATCATCGCGCGCGCCTCCGCTCTCTCAACTTCAGTCAGGGGAATTTCTGCGATGGTGCCGCGGGAAACCACGCGCATGGCACTGCGATATCGCTCTACCGAACGAGATTCACTTGCTTGATCGTGGCGACGCAGCCAGGCGGGTACGAAATAGGCGATCCACAGCACAACGACGATTGCGTAGATCAGACCGGAACCCATGATCACTCAAGGTAAACCTTACGGTTGTGAAAAGCGTGGATTGCGCCCGGTGTGTCGGATTTGTGCCTTATATTTCGTCGGCCGGATTGAATCTTACAAAAGTGAGATGGTCACGCCATCCGCCATCGATATGGATATAGGAATTTCGGCTTCCTTCGAGAATGAACCCGGCTTTGATAGCCACTCTTTGCGATGCGAGGTTCTCCGGGCGCATATTGATTTCAAGCCGATGCAGTTGCAGGACTGAAAAGCAGTGGTCAGCCAAGATCTGCACCGCTCGCGTTGTTAATCCCTGACCCGTAAATGTTTGATCGATCCAATAACCGATATGAGCACTTCGCATAGCGCCAAATGTGATCGAGCCCAGCGTGACTTGTCCGATTAATTCGCCCTGATACTCCAGAGCGAAGGGCAACATCGCAGATGATCGCGCCTGCCCATCGAGGTATCTCACTAGAGCAGGGTAGGAATTTATCCGCGGCTCTTTAGCGTTGTGCGGAAGAGTCGCTTCCCAAGGCGCTAACCAAGAATCATTAGCCTCTCGGAGTGCGATCCACTTCTTTCTGTCGCCGCGCTTGAGTGGACGAAGGGATAGATCGCCATCATCGAGGCGATACGGCCACTTCAGTGGTCTCCACCCTTCATCTGGTCGATTGCGTGGAGCAAAATTGGTGACAGTACGCGAACGGCATCCCGAGCAGCCCCAGCGGACCCGGCGACGTTAATGATGAGTGTGTTCTTTGAGATGCCTGCGATGGCTCTTGAAAGAGGCGCCATAGAAATTCCTTGTGTGATGCCATCAAATCTGAGTGCTTCTGCAATTCCTGGGAGTGGTTTGTCAATAAATCGTGACGTCATCTCGGGCGTAAGGTCTCGCGGCGTTAATCCCGTTCCACCGCTGGTGATAATGAGCTCCAGGTTGCGGTTAACGGCTTCGGATAATGCTTCAGCAACAGGCTCTCCGTCGTCGACCACTTTAAGTTCTACCGAGAAGCCCAAATCACGCAAACCCTGCGCCAAAATGGGACCACTTGTATCTTCGTAAATGCCCTGAGAGGCACGACGTGATGCAACAACGACAAGTGCGTTACTCACGATTCCACTCTCCGCTTTTGCCACCACTCTTATGCGTCACGCGTACATCAGTGAGATGTGCTCCGCGGTCTTTTCCTTTGATCATGTCGATTAATGCTAGCCCTGCGACAGCAACTGATGTGAGAGCTTCCATCTCTACGCCCGTGCGGTCCGCTGTTCGCACTTCAGCCTTAATCGAAACCCCTTTTTCCAAAATTTCTAACTCAATATCGACCGCATGAATAGCGATGGGATGGCAGAGCGGAATGAGATCCGGCGTGCGTTTGGCTGCTTGAATTCCGGCGAGCCTGGCGACTGCAAGAGCATCGCCTTTGGGGAGATCTCCGCGACGTAATAGCGCGATGACATCTGCAGAAATAGCTACAAATCCTTCAGCTCTTGCGACGCGTACCGTTACATCTTTGGCGGAAACATCCACCATGCGAGCTTCACCTTTGTCATTGAGGTGCGAACTGATTTCAGACATCTCAATTCCTTCCCAGTAACATCACTTGTACTTGCGTACCCGCTGCAATATTTTCGATTTCTTCATTGACGATGATGAGTGCATTTGCTTGAGAGAGTCCGCCAAGCATGTGTGAGCCCTGACCAGCTACCGGTGCTACGACGTAACCACCCTTTTCAAACGAAGCCCTACCGCGCAGGAATGAGCGTTTTCCTAGTGGTGACTTCAATGGTTCAACTACAGTGGCTTCCACAATGGGGCGTTCAAGATCGCGCACACCAAGTAGCGCTTTAATCATCGGCCTTACAAAAAGTTCAAAAGAGACATACGCGCTGACTGGATTTCCCGGGAGCGTGATGATCGGTGTGGAGTCGGGTCCCACTAACCCATAGCCCTGCGGCATACCCGGTTGCATAGCAACTGATTCAAAGGTGACAGAGCCAAGTTTTGCTAAGACATTCTTAACTGTGTCATAGACGCCTTGGCTTACGCCGCCGCTGGTGACGATCAGATCGGCCCGCACTAATTGGTCTTCCAGCACCTGCATAAACTTCTCTTCATCATCGGGAACAGCCCCTACCCGATACGCAATGGCACCAGCTTCACGTGTCGCGGTTGTGAGTAACCAAGAGTTTGCATCGTAAATTTGTCCATACTTGAGTGCGAGTCCGGGTTCAACTAATTCGTCCCCGGTGGAGATAAGCACTACTCGTGGATGTGGCCGCGTGATGAGCGAGTCAATGCCAATCGCTGCCGCTGCACCGATATGTGTGGCATTGAGTTGAGTACCTGCCGTAAGTATGAGATCTCCGACGTTGATGTCGCTACCCATCTTGCGAATGTGCGCGCCGTATGCCGGCGACTTTTCAAAAATGATTAATCCGGCCTCTTCGCGCGACCACTCGACCGGAATAACTGCATCGCAACCTTCAGGTACCGGCGCACCCGTCATGATGCGCATCACCTTGCCTAGCGGTAAGACCGATGATTCAGCGTTGCCTGCCGCCACCTCTCCGGCAACCTCCATCGGTCTATCGGGAAAGATCTCGGCCGCGCGCACTGCAAAGCCATCCATTGCGGAGTTATCCCAGGGCGGCAGCGCAACAGTTGAACGAATATCGACCGCCAGAGTGGTGCCATGAGATTCTAAAAGTGGCATTGCAAAAGGTTCAAGCGGCTTCGCAAGAGCCAAAATGTCTTGAAGATGTTGGTCCACGCTCTTTAAAGGTCGCGACATTTATTTACTGACCGCATTCCCTGCGATGTACTTCTTTAACCACTCAGTAAATTCGGGGCCTAAATCGCTCTGCTCGCAGGCCATGCGAACAACAGATTGTAAGTAGCTCAATTTTTCACCCGTGTCATAGCGACGGCCGCGGAAAATGACACCGTGAACTGGTCCACCTTTATCTGCACGCTTTGCTAAAACTTGAATCGCATCTGTGAGTTGAACTTCACCACCGCGACCCGGCTTTGTATTACGCAAAGCTTCGAAGATCTCTGGTGCGAGGAGATATCGGCCAAGCACCGCAAAGTTACTCGGCGCTTCGGCAGCGCTCGGTTTTTCCACCAAGTCGTTGACACGCACCACGTCGGTTTCATCGGTCACCGAAATCGCGGCGGCTCCGTAACGAGAGATCTCGGAATTTGGGACCTCCATGAGCGCGATCACCGAACCTCCGAACCGCTCATGAACTTCAATCATCCGCGGAAGAATCGGGTCGCGGCTATCGATCAAGTCATCACCTAGTAGCACTGCGAAAGCTTCGTTCCCCACATGGTCAGCGGCAGTCAGAACTGCGTCACCTAAACCTCGTGGATCGCCTTGGCGAACATAATGCATATTTGCAAGATCACTTGAATGACGTATCGCCGCTAACAAATCGTGGCGACCGCTCTTCTCTAAGAGATCTTCAAGTTCGGCATTTTTATCGAAGTGATCCTCGAGGGCTCGCTTATTGCGGCCTGTGACCATTAAGACATCCCGCAAGCCCGCCGCGACAGCCTCTTCCACCACGTATTGAATGGCTGGTTTGTCAACGACTGGCAGCATCTCTTTAGGGGTCGCCTTGGTCGCCGGAAGGAAGCGCGTGCCCAGTCCCGCAGCCGGGATTACCGCCTTAGAAATCATGTGATTACTCTAGTACCTCACCGACATAGGGGACCGAGTGACCAGTCAATTGAGGCCAACGAGCAAGCAAGTGGTTCGCGCGCGCGCCCGTGAATTGCGTGCCGGGCTGCCTATTCTTGAATCCCGTCCAGCCGCGCAACTCCTTGCGGCCCCTGAAGTGAAAAGCGCAACCACGATTGCGGCGTACTGGTCACTCCCACATGAACCAGATACGCATGAGCTCCTTAATTTTCTTCAGGGTGAAGTTCGCATTCTCTTACCCATAGTTCTCGCCGACTGGAATCTTGATTGGGCGGAGTGGAATGGTGAGGAGCTTATTTCGAAGAAGGGTCTTTGGGAGCCCAGTGGTGCGCGTCTTGGCATTGCTGCCATACACGAAGCAAATGTAATCATCACTCCAGGACTCGGTGGGGATGCACGAGGAGCTCGACTCGGACAGGGAGGCGGTTGCTACGACCGCGCCTTTAAGTTGGCTGGCGATCTACCATGGAGAGTCATGCTTCTCCACGACGAGGAATTCTCAACAACAGAACTCTTTGAAGATAAGCATGACGAGCGCGTGCACGCCATCGCTACACCTACTCGGCTTATTCGTATCCCTTGATTTGTGCGTCCCGCTTAGCTAGTTCTGCAAGATAAGCGTTATAGCGCGTGTGCTCATCTTCACTGCCAGATGCTTCGGCACGATCGGCCGCACGATCAATTCGCTTTGATTCTCGAGAATCGTCTTTCACCCACTGAATAAATGTGGCGATGAGTGCAACCACGATGGGTATCTCCCCCATGGCCCACCCAATAGATCCACCCAGGTGTTGATCAGCCAACAAGTCCATCGACCATGGCCTATTCAAGCTTCCGAAGTATCCGTTATCGAGCAGAGAGTTCGTTGACATAAGGGCGACCGAGAAGAATGCGTGAAGACTCATCGCTACCAATATGAGGGTTACTCGTACGATGTGCGGAACTTTGCGAGGTGCCGGATCGACACCCACCACGATGTAGAAGAAGAGAATTCCGGCGGCCAAGAAGTGGAATTCCATAATCCAATGGCCGATGTGGGAGGTCATCAGGTCGCCAAAGATCTTGGTGAAGTAGAGCACGAAAAGCGAGCCATCAAAGAGAGCTAGGGCAACGACTGGATTGGCATAGAACACTGTTACTCGTGAGTGCAGCACCGCCAGGATGATTCCGCGCGCCCCTCGCTCGTGTTCATGAGAGCGCAATGCACGTAATGCCAAAGTAATTGGAGCGCTTAACACAATGCCAATCGGCACCAAGGTCGCCAACACCATGTGCGCGATCATGTGATACGAGAATGCGAACCTGCCGTAAAGCCCAAGCCCACCGCTGGTAGCAAAATCCAAGAGGGCAATCGACACTGCAAATGAGATTGTGCGACCCACTGGCCACTTGTCGCCTCGCTTAACAAGTGTGCGTACACCCATGACATACAGAGCAACCGCCACTACAAGAAAGGCAAGCACTAAGGCATCGGGCTGATAACTGAGTAGCACTCGGGCGAAAGTCGGAGCTGCAGGCAATGGCACGCCGGTAACCGACTCTGCCTGCGTAATCAGTCCAGAGCTTGTTTTGGCAGGTGTGGGAGTGTGCGCGAGTGCAACCGCAATTCCCACTGTTGCACTCATGACGAGGAATTCGATGAGAGATAGTCGCAAGAACATCTTTCTCGGGGACTCGTTCCACTTATTTACAACTCTTTCTCGTTGTAAATAACCAATGCGAATCAACACGAAGAAAGCGAGCGCTTTTGCGATGAGTAGCGCACCGTATCCAGTCCAGAGGCCAGCGAGAGTGCCTACCCGAATCCAACCATTGAGCGCGCCACTTATCCCCACTCCGATGACGCACCAAAGGGCTACCCCACTGAAGCGCCGGATCGCATCATTGCTGATTTCCGAAGTTCGAGCCACCAACCAGAGAGCCAGCAATCCAGCGATCCAGAGAACAAGTGAAACCACGTGGATGAGAATCGTTCCGATTGCCAACATGTGGTTGCCGGCCCCGGCAGCGTGGGCGTTGAGTAGTGGAGGCACAAAGAGAAGTAGTGAGAGCAAGAGCAATCCGAAGGCGCCTCGTTGCCTTCGGGTGACAAGTGAAAAGACCACGAGAGCCGCAGCGATGCCCAATTGCCATCTAATGCCGGTGCCTTGAGAAGTTTGTGTGAGGTAGGACTTAAGTGAATTCCAATCAAGAGCGGAGGAGAGTGAAATTCCTACTTCGTACGAGAAGCGCACCACTATTGAAAATATGGTGAATACAAACCAAGCAATAAAGAGTGCGGGGAGTAATCGAAAAACACTTAACGCCTTCTGCGATAACGCACCTTTCTCATCTTGAAAATAGAGGGCGCCAGATATTGCAATTGCTACAAAGAGAATCTGGATGACAAGTAAAACGAAACTCAACATTGGCACCAGCCAACCAACTAGTGTGCCGGCATCCGGTAATCCTGGCGTACTCGCCGCCGGCGCTCCACCGCCGAGAATAAGTGCGACCGCGAGCGCCACAAATCCCAAGGCACCGGCCGGAAGTAATTTATTGAGAGAGAACATTTCACCGACGCTTGCGTCGCGCGAGGCGCGAAAGCAGAACAGTGAGCAAGAGAACTCCGAGCAGAATTCCGCTGCCACCACTCTTTAAGTTACTCCAAAAGGAATCAGTTGCTGTGCTTGTTTCTAAAGGCGGCAAAGTATCAACAGGTGTAGGTACTGCACTTGCTGTTGCTGAAGGCGTCGCTAAAGCGGCAGCCGAGACTTGAAAATTACTCGTGCCCGAAAGTGAGACTCCATCTGCACCTACTACTTGATACTCGACCGTCATCACACCCGTACTAGTAAGTGTGGTGATTCCTACCAACGCCTTAGAGCCATTGACCTCTAGAGAACCGTCGTCGATCCGCTTCCCGTTCGGGTCCGTGACCGTCACCGAATTGCCTTGCTCTCCCAAAGCGCTATCGAAGGTGAGCACCACCTGGGTGGGGGAGTGAGTGAGCACGGCTCCCGCGCTTGGAGTTACTGCCACCAAGGTGAGGGCCTGCGCACTGCCGATACCCAGCATGAAAAGGAGCGCGCTTACGCTCGCAATGACCCCGGCTCGCCTCAACATGAACTCATCTTCTCACCACCGTAAGATTATTCCCATGCCGACCTACCCATATGCCTGCACCAGTTGCGAGCACTCCTTTGAGATCGTCCAATCTTTCTCAGAAGATGCCCTCACCGTGTGCCCAGAATGTGGTGGAGCGCTCCGCAAGCTCTACTCCTCGGTGGGCATCGTCTTCAAGGGGAGCGGCTTCTATCGAACCGATTCTCGCGGGGATAGCAAAGGGACTTCTTCAACCACCGCCGCTTCGACTTCATCAACTTCGTCGGCCCCGGCAAAGAGTGAGAGCACTTCAAGTGCAACCGAGAGTTCTTCAACGTCCTCGCCGTCAACTACCACGTCAACAGCGAGCACCAACTAACTTCTTAGCCACCGTGATGCGGTGGCACATCGCGACGTAACTCTTCATCGCGATCATCGTCTCTTTCATTCCAACCTAGATCTTCATCATCTTTTGATTTCTCTGGAATATTCTCACTCATGGACGCACCCCCAACATTTGTGCCAACGAATCAAATAAACCATCAGCGGCCTCTGCCGGTAATTGACCCTCAAGAATAAGGGTGGCTACCCCGTGCACTGCAGACCAGACGAGTATTTCGCTGTTCTCACGAAACTCAGCTTTGAGAAGCCCCGCCTCTACTAATCCGTCAAGTGCTGAAGTGAGGATGTCCCAAGCGCGCGGTGGCTCATCACTTTCGAGCGCATCTGGAATCACGCAATGTCCGCCGAAAGCGAGCCGGAAAAGGTGTGGTTCATTGAGAGCAAAATCCACATACGATCGCCCGAGCGCCCGAAATCGCGCTAACGCACCATCGGCTCCGGTCGCCGAAATTATTGCGAGCGCTAGCTCTTGCTGGTCGGCCAACTTGTCGATAGCCGCAAAGCCGGCAGCCGAGAGCAACGCGTCTTTATCGGGGAAGTGGTGATACGCCGCACTGGGGCTCACACCGAGATCGGCCGCTAACGCGCGGAGTGAAACCTTCTCTGCGCCTACTTGGCGTACCCTCTCAAGAGCCCCCGCGAGCAGCGCGCTCTCGAGGTCACCGTGGTGGTAGGCGGGCTTGGACATAGCGCCAGTATCGCGGAAAACTTGACACTGTTCAATTCATCCGGCAGGATATCTGTACAGTGTAAAGATCATCATCTTGAAGGAGCACCATGTTCGAGCGTCTCGCCCACTTTCTCGTCGCTCGACGCAAAGCCGCGCTCGCCCTCTCGCTCATCACGCTGATCGTGCTCGGCAGCATCGGCACCCTGCTCTTTAGTCGGATGCAGACCGGCGGTTACTCAGATCCGGGAAGTGATTCAGCGCGCGTGTGGACAGTGCTGCAGGAGGACTTCAAGATTGAAGCGGCTTCGGTTGTCTTGATCGTTGATTCAAAGTCAGGCGACGCCGTCAGTAATGCCGACGCTGCGACAGAGGTAGAGCGTGCCGTGAAGAGCTCGCCTGGCGTCGACCACACCGTCTCATTTTGGTCATCCGGAAATCGCCCGGAGTTTTTAAGCAAAGATAGAAAAGCCGGCTACCTCTTCGTCTATATCAAAGATTCACAATCGATCGATGAAACATCAGCCGCTTTACAAACTAAATTTGACGGAGACCGTGGCAATTTACATATTTATGCAACCGGCTTTGGAGTTTTCTCAAGTTCAGTAAACAATCAAGTTAAATCTGACCTAGCTAAATCTGAATCGATCGCAATCCCAATTTCAATGTTGCTCTTGATAATTGTCTTTGGCTCGTTGGTTGCATCAGGTATGCCAATGTTGGTGGGGCTCTTTGCAATCATGGGCGCGTTCTTCGGCGTCTGGATCATCAGCCTTTTCTCAGATGTCAGCATCTTCGCCCTCAACCTCATCACTGGTTTAGGGCTCGGTCTCGGCATCGATTACGCACTCTTGATGGTCAACAGATTCCGTGAAGAACTTCATGCCGGCAAGAGCGTTGAAGAATCTGTAGTGCGTACAGTCGCTACTGCAGGCCGCACGATCTTCTTCTCCGGACTCACAGTCGCCGTTACCCTCGGCTCTCTCCTCGTCTTTCCGCAATACTTCCTTAAATCGTTCGCCTACGCAGCGCTCACGGTTGTCGTGATGGCCGTTGTTGCCACTCTCGTTCCACTGCCAGCCATGATGGCAATTCTGGGACACCGGATAGACAAAGGTGTTGTACGAAAGAGTTCGATCACTCCGAAGGAAGATGGTGCTTGGTCTCGGATTGCCCGCGGAGTCATGCACCGTCCAGTGCGTGTCGCGGTCGTAACGCTGCTCTTCTTGGGTGTTCTCATACTTCCGTTGAAGGGCGTGCTCTTTTCGCAGGTAGATGAACGCGTACTCCCAGCGAGCAATAAGGCGGCTATTGCTGCACAAGTCCAACAGGAGCGCTTTGCTGGAGCGGTGGCAAATCCCATTCAATTCTTGATACCTAAAGGTGCAGTGAGTGATCAATACCTTGCTGCCATTGCAAAGACTCCGCACATTGTTTCGGTCACCCCCAGCGCACAAACTGATAAATACACCCAGGTTCAAGCCGTGAGTGATATTCCTCCACGCACCCCAGAAGGTGAGAATCAGATTCAACAATTACGCGCGATTTCCGCGCCGGCTGGCACTCTTATTGGCGGAGTGGCTGCAGATTACGCTGACTCACAAGGCGGAATAAAGCAGAAGCTCCCATTCGTGGTGCTCTGGATCATCATCACGGTGCTATTGCTACTCTTCGCGTTCACCGGATCAGTCATCCTGCCATTCAAGGCGATTCTGCTGAACTTCCTCTCACTTGGAGCCACCATCGGTGCCATGAAGTGGATCTTTGTCGATGGACACTTGGGTTGGCTCGTAGGCTCATTTACAAATACTGGAACACTCGATACTTCCATGTTGGTGTTAGTGGCCGTGACTGCCTTTGGTTTGTCGATGGACTACGAAGTCTTCTTGCTCTCCCGTATCAAAGAAGAACATGATGCGGGTAAAGGCACAATCGATTCGGTTGCGATTGGCTTGCAGCGCTCAGCGCGAATCATTACTGCAGCAGCGGCATTACTGGCGATCGTCTTCGCTTCATTTGTCTTGAGTGGAGTGACGTCAATCAAGATGCTGGGCTTCGGTATCGCTCTAGCTATTCTGCTAGATGCCACCTTGATTCGAGCTCTGCTAGTACCAGCGCTCATGCGTCTCTTTGGTGAACGTAACTGGTGGGCACCTCAGTGGATGAAGCGCTTCACTATTCATCACTAAAGAGTGAGCGTTGCTAAAGCGGTAGTAATTAAAGGTTCTGTATCTGCTTCACTATCGCATGGAGTGAAGATGCGAGCGCGGTGACCTCTTTAGAAGAGAGTGAGCTAAGCATCAAAGTTTCTTCGGCATTGAATTTAGGGAAGATCTTCTTCATCATGCGCTTGCCAGCGGGAGATAACGAGACCACAACTTTGCGCTTGTCTTCAGGGCGAGAACTTCGCACAATTAAGCCGCGAGCATCGAGCGTGGTCAACACACCACTGAGGGTGCCTTTAGATATTCGTACCTCGGCAGCGAGCGCAGTTGCTTCCATCTCTTCCCAAATCCAGGTCACCCACAACACCACAAACGCGGTCCAAGTGAGATCGACGTCTTTCAAAATCGCCGACTCAACTCGATTACGTACCGCGTTTGCTGCGAGGTAAATATTGCTGATCGCCCGCATCGCCTCGTAATCCAGACCGAGGCCACCCAGGGTTGCATTGAGGGCGCGCTCGGATTCATCGATCGTGCGCTTAGTCATAAGCCAAGAATAGGGGCTTGGCTCGATGGCTCTAGACTTTTCCCAGGTCCCCGTAGCTCAGTCGGATAGAGCGACCGCCTCCTAAGCGGTAGGCCGCCGGTTCAATTCCGGCCGGGGACACTTAGCACGAGAAGTTTTCACAGAGAATTGGCACGCTTCTCCGGCAAGCCAGCACTTCTTCTCACTCTCGCGACGATTAGGCTCCAGCCATATTCAAATATTCGAAAGGGTTCTGATGCGTACAGGTATCGCGAAAGTCTTGGCCACCGGCCTTCTCGTCATGATCGCCTCGGCGAGCCTGCCAAGTAGCGCCCAAGCAGCCGTTGCGCTCCCTGGCGGCACCTGCGCCAAAGTCAACACCAAGACCAAGATCGCAACCGTGGCTTACACCTGTACAAAGAACGCCAAGACGAAGAAACTCACTTGGACGCGCTCAAGCCCACTCCTTGCGGCGAGTCGATGCGCCAGTATCAAATCTTCTTACACCGAATCACTCGCGGGATATGACTCAGCCGTCAAGCAGCTCAACGAACTTGAAGCCAAACTTAACGAGCCATCCCTCAACGAATCCCCCTCCCCGCAACTTGATAATCTGCGAGCAGCAGTCAAGGGCATGAAGTCGGTAACGCTTCCGCTACTCAAGGGACTTGTCGATGATGCCGGAGCTGAGTACCAGGCAGGATGCGTCAAGTAATCGGTATCGCAATTAGGTAGGTAAGTCGCTTCGCCCGTTTGATTTGCCTACCCACGCATCGACGTCATATCCCCGTACTTCCCAATAACCTGGTCTTACTTCTGCTGTCCCCGCTATTTCCTTGAGCCATTTCAGGGACTTATACCCATACATCGCTCCCACAAAAAGGCGAACAGGGCCCCCATGTTTAGGTGTGATTGCTTTACCAAAGAGTGAGTCGGCAACTAATACGTCGTCGCGCATAGCTTGCTCGATAGTAAGCGACTCGGTATACGCACCATCGCTCGAGGTAAATTGCAACGCGCCCGCGGAAACCTGCATCCCGGCGGCGTTAAGAAGTTCCCGCAGGAGCACACCTTCCCACGCGACCTTCTTGACACGCCAACCAGTGACACATTGAAAATCTCTGACGAGTCGAGTGCGCGGCAACTGCTGCAAATCAGCGAATGTGAAGGTGAGACTCTTCTCGACGAGACCACCAATGCGAAGTGAGAACTCTGCGGGAGTAATGAGCGGATCTTTATCAACCACGGTGTAGTACTGAAAGCCATCGCTTTCATAGAGCGAAGGTTTCGGTGCACCCTCACTTCCGGCGGCCCCAGTTCCGGCGCCCCCAGTAAGTGGTGCAACCCGATCCTTGACCTTTATTCCCGCAAATGCAGTAAGGCCTACAAGGCCAAGAGCCACGGCTCCGCGTCGGGTGAACTCTCGCACCAGGTCATGGTGGCATTCTCACTTGCTCTGCGCCACCCGAAGGGAGAAAACCAAAGGCCCCGGAGGGTGATTCCGGGGCCTGTGATCTCTTACAGCGAAGAGTCTAGCTATGCGCGCTTCAAACTCGAATTTCCCGCTGGTGTCGTGGGCGCAACTGTGGGAGTTACTGGAGTTACTGGAGTTGCTGGAGTTGCAGCGGCTTTAGCAGCGGCGATCTCAGCGGTATAGACCTTCTGGGCTGCATCTAGAGCAGCGGTGAGTTGTGCCTGTGCCGGTGCAATCGCTGCGTTGTAAGTAGCGCGAGCAGGCGCGGTCGCTGCGGTGTAGGCATCAAGAGCTGCCTTAAGCGCTGCTTGGTAAGTAGTGCGAGCTGCCTGGCGCCCGCCGATATCAACGGCCCCGATGCGAGCCGTATTGTATGAAGAGTTTGCCGCTTTTTGAGCGCTCTTCAATGCGGTCTCAGCTGGCAGCAGCGCTGCCTTAAACGCGGTGACGGCAGCGGCGGTCTGTGTGGAGTAAGCCGCGATCGCAGCTGCGCGTGCCGCTGCAAACTTGGTTTCCGCAGCAATGACAGCGGGGTTCTTGGCATTAAAGCCGCGACCCTTTCCACCCATTTGGCCGCCCATTTGTGGGCCACCCTTTTGACCCTCTTTTTGGCCGCCCTTCTGTGGGCCGCCCTGTTGGCCGCCAATCTGAGGTTGACCCGAACCTAGTGATGGCGCGGTAGACGGGGAGGGGGTGGCGTTCTCGGCATAAGCCGGAAGGCTGCCCAGTACGAGCATGGAGAGGACGGTTCCCGATACGGCGAGAACGGATTTGCGGTTCATATTGGCTCCTTTGTCGGACACAATCTCAAGATAGTCCGGACGCAAGGGTCGGGCCGTCAATCTTTGGATCCTCACAGAGAACTCCACGATAACCCGCGGTTAGCAGAGCGGAACAGCGTCCTCAACGCGACGTTCGCTCTCGCCAAAAGTCTTCTTCAGGAGCGTGATGAGCAGCGGAGGACGTTCACGATCTGCCTCACCGAGACGACAAACGCTCCGTTGCACGATCGAATTATTAGGAAGCCGGACAACGATCCGAGGTTGCTCGAGAAGCACACTCGTCCAGTTGTTATCGGCAGTGAGTACATAGCCGACAAGTGTTGAAGGCTGATCCTTGATCGTGGCATCTGCAGTTGCATCCGTGGTTGCAAGCGATGTAGAAACCGCAAGACGCTCTGGTGCTAACCACAACTGATTGTCAAAGAGCAACTGCACACCAGCCACAAATGCAAGCGAAACCACAAGTGCTTTTACTGGACTCGTCCAATTCTTTGGCCAACCCATCCAGGCAAGAAGAGCCGAATATGCAATCGTAAGAAAAGAAGTTACGTACGCAACAACTGCAACCACCGTATTAGAAGCAATGGGGCTAGGAACTGCTGCAACTACTAGGAACCAAGCCGCCACCGAGAACCAGACACGAGGACTACGGGCAATGCGACCTGTGAGCGGCGAACCGAGTAAGTAGACCGTCGCCGCAGTTGCTGCTGTGAGCAAGAGGAAAGGCAGCGCTTGCACCACCGCGCCAGTGACGGTTCGACTGATACCTTGCGCATCCAGAAAACTCAGCGCAGTAGGGGCGCTTCGTCCGCTGACGGCAATCAAACGGGTCAAGATGTAGAGCACACCCGCACCGCTGGCAACCTGCGCACCGGAGCCCTTTGCTATTTCGGCAAGCGCACCCCAGTGATTCCCACGGGCTTCATCGCGCGCTATGTCGGCTTCGGTAAAACCTTCATCATCGATTGAAAGATCCACCTTGGGATCTTGCGCGTTATTTTCGGTCATGAGACAGCGCTCCAAATCACTGGTGTGCTCACCGGAATAGAGATGGCATTCAAAGTCATTTCAGATGCATCTAAGGCTTCATCGAAAGGCATTCCAGCCACAACTGGCTTACGAGTAAAGAGCGTGCCTGCTGGCACTTGCATCTGCCACGTCACACGCAATTGCGGAAGCGACTTACCAGTGGTCCATGGAACTGCGATGCAAATGTCTCCGTTATCAGTGGTCTTTCCACGAACTTCGCCACCAGGATAAGAAACGATAATTGATTGGTTCTTAGCTGCCTGGCTGGTTGCCCGCTCTGGATGTCCAGTCACTACTTCGTCCTTGTCGTAGCCGACTCGCGTTGCAATGACATAGACGTGAAGTGATTGACCATCGACGGTTGCCGTGGCTGCAAGCGCACCTTGACCGACATCATCGAAGGGATACTTGCCAGTCGATGAGCGATCAACCATCGCGCCAGCAAGATCAGCAACTTCTTGATCGAAAGTAAGCCCTTGGTCTTCTAGCCCCATCATTGTGCGCGATGCCAGCCAGGTAGCAATCGTGCCATCGCGAGAAGTGAGGGCCAAAATTTGTTCAGTTAATGCTTGGTCGTATCGCACGGCGTACGCGAGATTACGAACTTGACGTAATTGAGATACCCAAGCGTCATCACCTGTTGCGCGGCCGAGATCAGTTAAAGGTACCGCGCGCATCGTCTCGGTGAGTTTCTTGGATGTAAGCAATCCGAGGGGAACAGTGTCGAGAGATTGACCCGGCAATGTGTAAGTGCGCATAGTGACGATTCCGGATGGACCTACCGTGTCACGCACATTGAGCGGTGGCACCTCAACTGGTTGTTCAGTCAAGCTGAATTGGCTCGTGTACCCCTGGCATGGAACGGCGCTGGCCTTCATCGGCGAATCTAAGCGAACCGCAATGGCCGCAAAGAAGAGGACCGGAAGTACGAGTACCGCAATGATGCCTCGACGATGTTCGGCTACTCGAGAGGGGCGACGCACGACCCCACTTTTATCGCGCCAGAAGACCCACCACGGACTCGTGGTGCCATCGACTTCGTTGGAATCCTGCGACATGTACTGCCCCCTAGGGGATCCAGCGTAGAGGCTCGGCGTACTTGGGAGAACGACCATCGCCCGAAGAGCGCCCTCTAATCCGGCGCCAGAGCCAGGGAAGGAGGAAGGCCTGGATCCATCGCAGGTCTTCCCAGAGATCGGCCACCTTGGTACGGGGACGAGCCGGCGGCAGCGGCTCACGCCAGGTGAGATCGGCCGAGAGCCCGAGGTGGACTTTGATCGCTTCGGCCACTCGTCGATGCCCCTCTGGATTGAGGTGGAGACGATCGGCATCCCAGAAGCGACGATCCTGCAGAATATGAGCTTCGGCCGCATCAATGACTATCGCGTTGTTGGCTTGTGCAGCTTCGCGGACGTGCACATTGAATGAGGCAAAACGAGAAGCCAAACGATCAGCCGTCCGCCCTGAGCCACCAGCACGTTCAATGACCGTAAAGAGCATTACCTGCGCACCTGCATTCGTTAGCTGGGCAACTGCGCTTTTGTACAGGTTTGCAATAAGCGCGCCATCATATTTTGGACGAAGCAAGTCATTAGCCCCTGCGTGAAAAGAGACCAACGTCTTTCCTGGAATAATCTGTGTGAGCGCATCTCTTACTTGTAATTCAAGAACTTGGTTTAAGAGTTTTCCACGGATTGCGTGATTCACATAGGTGAAATTTTCTCCCTGAGATGCAAGGGCATCCGCTAACCGATCGGCCCACCCTCTAAATCTATGAGTTCCCGGATAGAAGTCATCACAGAGCCCTTCACTGAAAGAATCGCCTAAAACGATAAACCGTTCGTACATCTATCCGACTGTCACTGACGTTGCGCTCGCCGAAACTTTAATTGATGGAAGCGCCGTTTTTGCAGGGGAAATTTTCACCTTGCCATCGAGGCCAAATACAGAACCATGCCAACCGCAGACTAATTGCTTGTCCATAAGTTCAAGTGGGCCACCTGCATGGGTGCAAATGAGCGCCATTGCTTTAAATGAATTACCACTTCCTGAGACCAACGCAACGGGGACACCTTTACTTTCACCCACGATCAATATGGTGCCGACTTTCTTAAGAGTGGGGTTACTAGCAAGAGGCACTTGGAACTTGCCACCAGCTAGTTTCTTTACGCCTTTAGCGGTTGGGATACTAGCCGCGGCAGCTGAGGACATATTGATCGCGCTGCCAGTGACTGCCGCCAAGAGCGCGCCGCAGACCAAGGTGCGTCGGGAAATTCCGTCAGTAGGTGAATGAGTAATCTCGGAAGAAGCCATAGTGCATATCTTCCTCTACTCTTGAGGGGTTGTCAGCCGAAGGAGGAGAGCGTGTCAGGAAACTCGGTTATTCCACCACAGGAGCTCCGCTTACATGCCCCACTCCTCGACGCCTACCTGCGTTACTTCGAGGATGGCATTACTTCATTTTCTACCCCTGGTCATAAGCAACAAGCCGCACTCCTCGATCTGGGTTTAGGCAAGGTTGTTGATGCAGATATTCCCCTGTATGGCGGCCTCGATGAAATGAAACTGACGAATGGCACATTGGCAGCGGCTGAGAAGTTGGCTGCAGAGTGCTGGAATGCTGATTGGGCGCGCTTCTCCACTGGTGGATCGACTCACGGTAATCAAGCACTCATCCTCGCAATAGCCACACCCGGTGCAAAAATTGCCATCACCCGGACTGCACATCGCTCGCTGATCAGCGCACTCGTGCTCGGCGGAGTAGAGCCCATTTGGCTCACGCCAGAAATCGATGAGGCCACCGGGATTCCGCTCGGAATATCCACCGCCGAACTTTCACGCGCGTTGGAACACTCCCCTACCGCGGTCTTTCTTACCGAACCAGGTTATTTAGGGACGCTCTCACCCTTGAGGGAGCTCATAGATCTCACACATGAACGAAATATTCCCATCATCATCGATCAAGCATGGGGGGCGCATTTCGGATTCCATCCTGGCATCCCACCGCACGCGATGGAGCTCGGTGCTGATGCCATGGTGACCAGCATCCATAAGAACCTTCCCGGGTATTGCGCAGCATCATTGGTGGTGGCCAACACCACACGTATTTCAGCAGCGCGCCTGGAGCAGAGTTTTGAAGCAACCCACACCACTTCGCCGGCAGGAGCCCCACTGGCTTCTATTGATGGCGTGCGTGCACTCATGCAACTACGCGGACATGAGTTGATACAAAACTTGCTACAGAACATTGCGCATTTCAAGAATGACCTTAAAGAGCATTTCGGCTTCGATCTCTTTATCGATCCCGATCGTTTTGCGCCCGGTAGTTTCGATGCCACCAAACTCGTCATACAGACGCATCACTTCGGTGGAGATGGAGTGGCTATCGAGCGAGCACTCACTTCACATGGAGTTCGCGTCGAGATGGCCGACCGAGACACCATCATTCCGATTGTGACGGTGGCCGACGATGAAAGATCTTTCACAATTCTCGCCAATGCCCTGAAGGCGAGCATCATTGCGCAAGCCCCGAGAGCGGTAGCAACCGCACTCAGCTGGCGCATCTCCCCCACCTTTGGCGTCAGCATCAGGGAAGCCTTCTTCTCTTCTTCTGAAATGGTGAGCGCGGTGGAAGCTGCCGGTCGAATCAGCGCCGACTTAATCGCTCCGTACCCACCTGGTGTACCAGTGGTCACTCCGGGAGAAGTACTTACACAAGAGATTCTCTCTGGGCTAGCGGAGGTGGCTGCCGAGGGGGTTCGCATCGCATACTCCACAGATCCCACGCTTGCTACATATCGAGTACTAGAAAAGTAACGGAGTGATCTCTAGCCTTATTCAATGAAGGCAACGTTGCGCTTCGGTTCCCTTGCACTGCTCATCATTTCGGTTGCCATCAAAGCCTTCTCTGACGATCCACTGCCATTCAACGACGCCTGGATATATAACATAATTATTTTGGCGACTGCGCTCTCCGCAATCTCCGTCAGTACTCAAGCCGCCCGTGCGCTCGGAAGTGCGATTCTCTTTTGGGGAATCGGCTCGGTTATTGCAACTTATGCCAACTATTTAGATTCTCATTCCGCATCTGCAGAACATGTGGCCCGGTGGAGTGATCTCTTCTACCTACTCTTTTATCCGGCGCTCTTTTCCGCAATCACCTTACGCGGACAATCGCGTTTACATGTCACCGACATAATTGACTCACTGATCATCGGGCTAGGACTCTCGGCGATTGGCAGCGCACTCATTGTGCAACCACTCATGAATCAATTCGTTCCAGCAACCGCATTAGCCACGACAATCTATCCAGTTGCGGACCTCACCATGCTGGCACTCTTTTTCGCTAAGACGTATCAAGATGGTCAGCGAAGAAATTGGAACGACGCTCTCATGGCACTCGGAGTTCTCAGTTTTGCGCTCTCCGACGGCTCGTTCCTTTACCAAGAATCGAATTACTCATATAACAATTGGTTGGATTACGGTTGGCTTATCGGTTTGGTCCTGATGAGCGAATCAATGCATCACTCACATCAGCAATTCCGCACGCGCGAACGTTCAACGATTCCGCTTGTACTCGCGATTCTTGCTTCACTCTCACTTCTCGTCGCTGCCGCACTCTTTCCACAAACATTTCCGCGCCTCGCCATCTGGCCGGCAGCAGCGACTCTATTGGCGGCGTTAGGCCGACTCGCCCTTGCAGTTCGCGATGCACGAAAGCTCATCACTGAAGAAGTTCTCGCCAGAACTGATGAACTCACTGGCCTCGCAAATCGAAGAAGGTTTGTGGCTGCCTTAGACGAGATGCGAAAAGGTATTGGTGGCCATGGTGATGCGGTGGGAGTTTTCATTATCGACTTAGATGGTTTTAAAGATGTTAACGATTCGTTGGGACACGAGGCGGGAGATCAACTTCTCAAATTACTCGCATCGCGCTTACTCGACGCACTCCCACGAGATGCGCTTCTGGCACGCCTGGGAGGCGATGAGTTTGGCGTGTTGATGAGTGGTGATCAAAAGGTGATCAGGCTTATTGGTCCGGCAATTCATAGAGCTAGCGCTACTCCCATCACTATTCATCAATCATCTAAAGTGGTTGGTGCAAGTGTCGGGTTAGCGCTCTCGGCAAGATCTCACTTCACTCCAAGTGATTCGCTGCGCCGCGCAGATATTGCGATGTATCACGCCAAGGCTGCACGCTCAGGATTTATTGAATGGACTCCCGACCTAGACCGTCGCTCCATTCTTACGACAACAGATGAGTTCAAGAGTTTGCAATCGAAACTTATTCTCTTCTTCCAACCTATTTATCAACTTTCGCCAAGAACTCTCACCGCCGGCGAAGTGCTTATTCGAATGAAGGATGAGAGTGGGCAGATTCTCCTCCCTGCTCATTTTCTCAGCAGATTTGTGGGTCATGAATATGAGTTAGCCCTTTATGTTTTGAAGGAAGGTTGTCGAAATCTGCGCCTATGGGCAGACGATTCACTGAATATCCATATCAACATCGAGAGTCAGATTTTGGCGAACCCTCAGTTCATCGAGGATCTAAGCGAGATAGTTCGCAGCGCAGGAATCTCACTTCAACACATCACGCTTGAGATAACCGAGAAAGAGTTACTCGAGGACGCGAGCGCGGCTTGCATCAATGGGCTGCGCGCCCTCGGAGTGCGGGTGGCGATCGATGACTTCGGCTCGGGCTATTCAGCGCTGGCTTACTTGCAGAAGTTTCGCGTAGACGTCATCAAGCTTGATCAAAGCCTCATCGCGCCTCTGGACACCGTCGTGGTCGATGCGCGGGCGTTAGCAGTCGTGCGGGCCACAGTTGAACTCGCTGCGCGCTTAGAAATTGAGGTGGTCGCCGAAGGCGTGGAGAGTGAACGAGTGGTGAACGCATTGAGCGCGGTGGGCGTTACGCACGCTCAAGGCTTCCACCTTGGTCGACCAGTAGACGCGGAGCAATTTGGGCGCACCGTTTCTCTCCCTTACGCTTAACGGGTTCGCCGATCCGCGCGAACAACCACGGACCGCTCACGCGGCCCGACTAAGGAGGCGCTAGTTGTCCGGTATTTTCCAAGGCCGTGTCCTTGTTCTAGGAGCGGGTTCAGTCTCGCAATGCACACTCCCACTCCTCCTCGACAATTTGGTCGAAGGTAAACAGATCACGATCGTGGATCAACTCGACAACCGAGCCAGAGTCCAGAGCGCTATTGATCGCGGCGCTACTTATTTGCAAGCGACAGTCACCAAAGAGAATTTAGATTCTTTTCTTTCAGAACATGTTTCCGCCGGAGATATTCTCCTTGATCTTGCTTGGAACATCGACGCCAATGTCATCATTGGTTGGGCGCACGCGCATGGCGTTATGTATCTCAATACATCCGTTGAAGAGTGGGAGCCGTACACCCAAGGCGCAAGCCGCCACCCACTCGAGCGCACGCTCTACCACCGTCATATGCGCCTTCGAGAAATGAAAGATTCCTGGAGCGAGAAAGGTGCCACCGCAATTGTGGAGCACGGTGCAAATCCAGGAATGGTTTCGCACCTCACCAAGAAGGCTCTCGTAGAGATTGGCGAGCGCGCCATCAAAGATGGCCTCGCTGGTCCGGGAGTTGCACAGGCATTGGCTAACCGCGACTATCCCAAGTTGGCACAGAGCCTCGATGTTCGCGTGATCCATATCGCCGAACGCGATACACAAATTTCAGATCGCCCTAAAGAGGTTGACGAGTTCGTCAATACATGGAGCGTTGAAGGTTTCTACGAAGAGGGCATCGCGCCCGCCGAAATGGGTTGGGGAACACACGAAAAATCTTTACCTCGAGATGCCTACGTTCATGAGGGTAGCGGCCCACGAAATCAAATCGCGATGGCACAACCTGGTGCCACGACATGGGTTCGCTCCTGGGTTCCTAACTGCGAAATCACCGGGTTAGTTATCAGACATGGCGAAGCGTTCACCATGTCTGATTACTTGACGGTATGGGATGGCGACACCGCCATTTATCGTCCAACGGTGCACTACGCCTACTGTCCTTCTGATGCTGCCATCATCTCAATGCGCGAATTAGAGATGCGCCAATGGGATCTTCAATCAAATCAACGCATTATGAACGAAGAGATTATTTCCGGCGAAGATCGCCTGGGAGTTCTTCTCATGGGACATCCATACAAAGCATGGTGGACTGGCTCACTGCTCGATATTCATCGTGCGCGCGAACTCGCTCCTGGACAATCTGCCACCACGCTTCAAGTAGGTGCAGCGGTCTACGCCGCCATCGATTGGATGATCAAGAATCCAGAAGCTGGGTTACTCGTTCCCGATGAATTGCCGTGGGAAGAGATCTACAACGTTGCCGAGAAGTACTGGGCGCCTATTTGGTCGGGACCAGTTGACTGGGATCCACTCAAGACGCGCAATGATCTCTTCTTACCGTGGATCGAACGCGAATACGACACCACAGATCCGTGGCAATTCACTAACTTCTTGGCTTAAGTTCGGCCAAACGGGCAAGAGCTTCATGGCGCTCGGTCGCGTGATCAACGATCCGCTCCGGGTAGCCATGGCTCAGCCCGTCAAGGTAGAGCCACGGTTCGTGAACTTCCTCGGCCGAAAGATGCGCTAATTCAGGCACATACTTCTTGATGTAAAGCCCTTCTGGATCAAATCGCTTTCCCTGTTCTATCGGATTGAAGACTCGATAGTAAGGCGAGGCATCAGTGCCAGTTCCGGCAGTCCACTGCCAGCCATGTGAATTAGATGCGACATCTCCATCAAAAAGTTTCTCCATAAAATATCGAGCGCCGTGCTGCCACTCCAAGTGCAGATCTTTGATGAGGAATGAGGCCACCACCATACGAAGCCGATTATGCATCCAGCCCTCTTGGTTAAGTTGCCGCATTCCGGCATCAACAAAGGGATATCCAGTCTTCCCTTGACACCATGCCTCGAAGGCTCTCTCTGGTTCGTTGTATCGCATTTGAGAAAATATAGGTTTGTAGTAATTCACGTTTGTATGAGGCTCATGAAGTAGCACATCAGCGTAAAACTCTCGCCAAGCAATTTCCTTGCGGAAGACATCGTGTGCAGCGGTTTGATTCAACTCTGCCAAAATAGTGCGGGGATGAATTTCGCCCCAACGTAAATGCCTAGCCAGACCGCTGGTGGTGTTGAGATCTGCCCGATTTCTTTCTTCGTCGTAGCGTGCTAAATCATTTTCATAGAAATCTCGCCATCGATCAAGTGCAACCAACTCTCCCGCGGCCGGTATTTCACAAGTAATTTTTGGAAATTTGCGCGCGGCAGATGGCGGTGCAATCCATTTTTGTAACGTGGGCAACTCTGCAGGTGCACGCCAACCGACTGCACACCACGCTTTATAGAAAGGTGTGTAAACCCGATACGGAGTTCCATCAGATTTGCGAACGCGGCCAGGAGAGACCGCATAAGGAGAGCCCACTTGATTGAGAGTTACTTTCGCTTGCGCTAATTTCTCATGCCGAAGAAATGCCCTCGGAGTAAATTCTTCCGTTGCAAAAATCTCACCATATTGCGCCGAAAGTTTCTTCAGTATCTCGGCTGGATCTCCCTCGTATACGTGGAGATTTCCTCCGAGAGATTCATCTAGCGCTTGCAAAGAAGCAGCCAGATACGAGGATCGACGTTCGCTGGTAGCTAGCGAGTGATCCCTGATGTACACAGGTGCCACCTCGCCGCCGCGCACGGCCTGCGCCAGCGCTGGATGGTCTCCGAGGCGCAGATCTCGCCGGAACCAGAAGATTGCCACGGCGTAAGGGTAGGCCTGCGAGCGCCGAGCAGCGACTTTTGTTCTAACCTTCACCTTATGACCGACCTCATCGATACGACGGAGATGTATCTGCGCACCGTCTTCGAGCTCGAGGAAGAAGGCATTCCCGCGCTGCGGGCGCGTATTGCCGAGCGACTTGATCACTCCGGCCCCACCGTTTCACAGACCGTGGCCCGCATGGAGCGTGATGGGCTCATCCAGGTGGGCGATGAGCGCCTCCTTGTTCTTACCACTCTTGGACGACTCGAGGCCGAACGAGTGATGCGCAAGCATCGCCTCGCGGAATGTTTGCTCATCGATGTCATCAAATTGCCACTAGAACTCGTACACGAAGAGGCTTGTCGGTGGGAGCACGTTATTTCGAACGAAGTAGAACGTCGCATCTACCAAATGCTTAACGAACCGCAGCTCTCTCCTTTTGGGAATCCCATCCCCGGGCTCGATGATCTAGGCGTTCACTCAGAACATCTAGAGCGTTCCATTCCGGAGAGCATCTCGAGCTTGGCAAAACGCGGCATCCGCCGAGTGAAGTTAGAGCGGTTTGGTGAACCATTACAGAGCGCTCAAGAAACTATGAATGATTTGATCAAGAACGGAATCATTCCGGAAAGCATCGTGCGTATTCGTGAAGAAGGAAAAATCATCACGATTACTTCAACCGAAGGCGAAGCGCTTCTCACACACGAAGAGGCAACACACCTCTTCGGAGTAGCGATTAGCTAATTAGCCCAACCTTCGATGGTCTCTGCCTTACGAGGACCCTTACCCACGTAACGTGCAGATGGACGCACCAAACGTCCGGTCGCCTTTTGCTCCATGATGTGAGCAGACCAGCCAGCCGTACGCGCACAGGTAAACATTGAAGTGAAAAGATGACCTGGAACTTGTGCGAAATCGAGCACGATAGCGGCCCAGAATTCAACGTTCGTTTCCAAAACGCGGTCTGAGTAACGCTCACGAAGTTCAGCAAGAGCGGCTTCTTCGAGACGACAGGCCACTTCGTAGCGTGGTGCGTTCAATTCTTTAGCAGTGCGGCGAAGTGTGCGTGCACGTGGATCTTCGGCGCGATAGACGCGGTGACCAAAGCCCATCAAACGCTCATGCTTATCGAGCAAATCTTTAACGTACTGACGGGCATCGCCAAGACGCTCCACATCTTCAATCATGTGCAGCACACGTGAGGGTGCACCACCATGAAGCGGGCCCGACATGGCACCAATGGCACCCGAGATTGATGCGGCTACATCGGCACCAGTAGATGCGATGACGCGAGCGGTGAAAGTAGATGCATTCATGCCGTGCTCTGCAGCAGAAACGAAGTAAGCATCGATTGCTTTGACGTGAGCTGGATCTGGCTCTCCGCGCCAACGAATCATCATCTGTTCAACAACGTTCTTACCCTTGGCAACTTCTGTCTCTGACACGGGCGCAAGATCTTTGCCACGTGCAGCCTGTGCAACGTAGGAGAGCAACATCGAGCTGGTGCGTGCCGCGTTGTCGCGTGCTTCCTCGTCAGAAATATCTAGCAGGGGCTTGAAGCCCAAAGCTGGGGCGAGCATTGCGATGGATGCTTGCGCATCTACGCGGACGTCACCGGTATGAACAGGAAGAACCAATGGTTCAGCGGGGGCAAGACCTGGATTTAATTTATCTTCGACGAGCAGGCCCCACACATTTCCAAAGCTCACACGTCCCACAAGATCATCGATGTCCACGCCGCGATAGCGAAGTGCGCTGCCTTCTTTATCGGGTTCGGCAATGATTGATTCGAAGGCGACCACGCCTTCAAGACCCGGCACAAAATCAGACATGATGTTCCTTGTCGTTCACTACAGGCTCGTGACCCGCTGGGCAGGTTTACCCACCCTTAGTTTTCACTCTCACCACGCCGTAGCGCTAGCCGCAAGGGGCCTCCATCTCGTTAGATAGATCACATGAGCAAAAAAGAGGATTCTTCTCGCCCCTCCAGCGAGATATCTGCCGACATTTCCAAGATGCGTCGCTCCTATGGTGAAGCGGGTCTGGGAGAGCTCCACGCTGATCCTTTTGCCTTTTTCCGGAGCTGGCTGACGGCCGCCCATGAGAACCCCTTGGTGGTAGAAGCCAACGCGATGGTGCTCTCCACGGTCGATTCCTCGGGACAACCCTGGTCGCGCTCGGTTCTGCTCAAGGGCCTCAGCGAAGGTCAATCCCCCGCTTTCCAGTTCTATTCGAACTACGGCTCGGCCAAGGCCGAACAGTTGGCACACGAGCCGAGAGCCTCACTCCTCTTTCCTTGGTACCCGCTCGAACGCCAAGTGATCATCACCGGCACCGTCACCCAAGTCAGCCGGGAAGAGAGCGCCGCCTACTTCCACTCCCGCCCCTGGACGAGCCAAATCGGGGCTTGGGCCAGTGCGCAGTCGACGGTCCTCGATTCACCCGACACTCTCCAAGAGAAATGGCGTGAGATGAGTGAGCGCTATCCCACGGAAGTTCCGCTACCGGATCACTGGGGTGGCTTTGCCCTCACCGCTTCCACCATTGAGTTTTGGCAAGGTCGACATTCGCGTTTGCATGACCGCGCACGTTATGCGCGCGTCAACAATTCGTCGAATGAGTGGGAAATCACTCGCTTATATCCCTAACTGACACTCGCCGCTTACCTATCTGTAACACTCGCCCATTAACCTGGCGGTATGAGCGAAATAGTGATTCCCAATGAGTTGAAACCAGTCGATGGTCGCTTCGGATGCGGACCATCAAAGATTCGTCCAGAAGCACTCGCTGCACTTGCTGCGAGCGGTGTTTCAATTCTGGGCACATCACATCGCCAAAAGCCGGTAAAAGAATTGGTCGGTCGCGTGCGCTCCGGTCTTACGTCACTCTTCGCTCTTCCTGATGGATACGAAGTTGTTCTCGGAAACGGCGGCTCTACTGCTTTCTGGGATATCGCCACGCTTGGCTTGATCGAGAAGAAATCACAACACGTGACTTTCGGCGAATTCTCATCCAAGTTTGCCACTGCTGCGAAAGAAGCTCCGTTTCTTGAAGATCCTTCGGTGATCAAGGCTGAGCCTGGTGCGCTTGCATACGCAAAAAATGAAGACGGAATTGATGCATACGCTCTCACACACAACGAGACCAGCACCGGCGTCGCGATGCCCATCAAGCGCCCTGCAGGTGCCGATAAGGATGCGCTCGTACTTGTAGATGCCACCAGTGGAGCAGGTGGACTTTCGGTCGACGCTACAGAATTCGATACCTATTACTTTGCACCGCAAAAATCTTTCGCATCCGACGGCGGTCTTTGGATCGCGTTGATGAGCCCCGCCGCTATTGAAAGAGTTGCCCGGATCAAGGCGAGCGGGCGCTGGATTCCTGCTTCATATGATTTGCAAATCGCTATCGATAACTCTCGTCTCGACCAGACCTATAACACCCCAGCAATTGCCACCCTCTTCCTCCTTGGAGAGCAGATCGAATGGATGAATTCACAAGGCGGGCTCAAGTGGGCCAATGCCCGCACTGCCGAATCTTCTTCGATTCTCTACAAGTGGGCCGAAGCAACTTCGTACACCACCCCTTACGTCATTGACCCAAATCATCGCTCGCAAGTGGTCGGGACCATCGACTTCGATGAAGCCATAGACGCCACAGCAGTGGCTAAAGCGCTGCGCGCCAACGGGATCGTTGATACAGAGCCATACCGAAAACTAGGACGCAACCAACTTCGGATTGCGATGTTCCCAAGTATTACGCCGTCAGATGTTGCGGCGCTCACGCAATGCATAGATTTTGTAGTAACTTCGCTTAAGTGAAGTTGCACCGAGATCGATTAACTTGGGTTGTCTACGGACAACTCTCTGTCTATGGATTCTTCCTCGGAGCTTTCGGCCCATCACAATCGCTACTGCGGGATATCCAGCAGACTTCGCGGACTGTCGCCGGGCTACATGGAACCGCAATGGCTGCAGGCACCATCATCGCTGGATTTGTTATCGCTCGCGTGCTGCATCGCTTTGGCCGTGAAAAAACTCTCTGGGCAGGAATACTCGCACTCTGCATTGCTGCTGCGGAACTAATGTTCATCACGAGTATTTTCGCTACGCTCTCAGCGGCATTTCTCTCCGGATTTGGTGGCGGTTTTCTCGCCATGACTTCAACCCGTCTCTTGCTTGAACATCACGGAAAGAACGGCAATCGAGTCTTCATAGAATCGGCTGCTATTGCCGCACTTACTTCGGCTATTGGCACGATCATCATTGGCACGTTAGCCGGAACAAGTATCGATTGGCGCCTTGGTTTTGTAGTCATCATTCTCATGTCCATCATTCTTCGCTTTATTGATCGCACTAATGAAGGCGAAGTTCACGTGCCGGATCCCTCCGGGCCCGCGAAGGGAAAGTTGCCACTTAAGTTTTGGCTTGCACTCTTTGCCACCGTATCGAGTATCGGATGCGAGATGGGAACTAGTTTCTGGTCCTCCTCACTTATCCAAGCGAATACAGGAGCAAGCGCGGCAAATTCCACTTTTATTGTCACCATTTTCTTTGCAGGAATGTTTATCGGTCGATCGATCGGAAGCGTCTCCCTCCAAAAACTTTCGCTCGACAACACCGCCTTTCTTACACTAGGCATTTCGGTGGCCGGCTATCTCATTCTCTGGAGCGCGCACACCACCCCGCTCGCCTATTTAGGACTGGGAGTGATCGGGCTTGGCCTTTCGGTGCAATATCCAGTTGGAGTGGCCCGCGCCGTACTCTTTGCCCCGAATCTCGGAGATGTTGCCGTTGGTCGAATCTCGATCGGTACTGGTGTGGCTGTAGCCACCGGCCCACTCTTGCTCGGCTTTCTCGGCGATCACTTCGGAGTCTCTCGTGGATTCCTCATGCTGCCGGTGATTATCGCTGTAGCCTTCGTTCTCGTGCTGCTCTCGCCCACTAGGAAATTGGTATGAGTTCGCGCACTCGGCGCCTGGCCACACTCGCTGTGCTCATTGGTTTAGTAATTCTGATCGCAATTAAGTCTTGCAACTAATCGCTATTACGCCGACTACTTCAAGTCTGAGGCTTCACTTCGCTTGCCAATAATGAGAACAATTAAAGCTGCCAGACAAGTAACCGCACCGCCGAATGCAATGGTGAAGCGTGTGCCCACTGCTTCGGCTAGCCAACCCACCATCGGTGAGCCAAATGGTGCTCCGCCAATGAGCGTCATCATGTAGATGCCCATCACTCGGCCACGAATTTCTGGATCAGCTCCCATTTGCACCGTGGTGTTTGCCGCAATCATCGTGGTGATCGCAAGCCCTCCACAAATGGGTAATGCGAGTGCAAAGGTTTCGTAAGTCGGCATAAAAGCAGCACCAATGCTTGCTAATCCGAAGAGCGCTGCGCCATGCATTACTCGCTGCCCGCCTGGTTTTCTTTCACGCCTGGTGGCAAGAATGGAACCGCTCAGTGAACCCACTGCGATACATGTACCAAGCAGACCAAAAGATCCAGCTCCACGATGAAATACATCTTTCGCCATCAGGGCCGTTGTAATCTGAAAATTCAACCCAAAAGTTGCCATCGCGCCGACAACAACGATGACTTCAAGTAGATCCCGGCGTTTTCTCAGATAGCTGAAACCATCGCGAATTCGCACGCTCAAGTCTTGGTCGCGTTTCTTTCTGTGTAGTTGCGTGGGATCCATCATGAAGAGCGACGTGATCACTGCAATAAATGAAATACCGTTCAAAATGAAAGATGGTCCCGTGCCGAACGCATTAATCATGAGGCCAGAAAGGGCCGGACCAATTAATCTTCCGCCGTTGAAATTCGCCGAGTTAAGGCTCACCGCATTTTGTAAATCATCTGGTCCCACTAATTCAATTGAAAACGCTTGTCGCACGGGCGCATCTATGGCGGAGGCAAAGCCCAACCCGAATGCCAGCAGATAGACCTGCCAGATCTGTACGTTCCCCATAAGCACCAAAGTGCCCAAGGTGAGTGCCGCCACCCCGCCACCGGCATTTGTCAGCCCGAGAATCTTTCTCTTATCAAATCTGTCGGCAATCGATCCACCGAGAAGACTGAATAAGAGTGTGGGAAGAAATTGCAATCCGGTGACTATTCCTAGCGCCGTTCCACTATGGGTGAGCTGAAGCACCAACCAATCTTGCGCGACTCGCTGTACCCAGGTACCAATGTTGGAGACCACGCTCGAGGCGAAGAAGAGTCGGTAATTGCGATGTTGGAAGGATCGCATCGCCCCGCTCATTCGAACCACTCTAGACCGTCGGATAGGTCTGAGCGCTAAGATCAGCGCATGATGCGAGAGATGCCGCCGTTGATCATCAAGGAGGGCCGGATTATTCTCACCGGCACGTTGCTTTGGGTGGCCGGCGCCATCGTCACCGCTTTTATGGGTGAGGGAACAGCATTTAAGGCATGCGTTGTCGGCGCGCTCTTAGGCTGTTATGGAACTTATCGAACCCGGAAAAATGACCGTCGACGAGAAGCTAGTAAGAGTTAGAGTTTTTCAATCTGATCAGCAATGCCACGAAGAACTTTTGCAGTGCGACCGGACTCCACTGACGTGGGGAATCTTCCATGGCGCAAACCATTGCCAAGACGATCAAGAATTTTGATGACATCTTCAATGATGGCAGCCAAGTCATCGCCATCGATGCGTGAATTTTCGGCAAGTGATGGTGGTGCCTCAAGGATGGTGACCGAGAGCGCTTGCGGGCCTCGTCGACCGTCAGCCACACTGAATTCCAATTTGGTTCCTGGCTTCACCGTGCTCACACCGGCCGGCAACGCAGAAGCTGCGAGATAAACATCTTCGCCCTCTTCTGATGCGATGAAGCCGAAGCCCTTTTCGAGGCTAAACCACTTCACTTTGCCTGATGGCATGAGAAGACTCCTTGCTCACTAAGACTGGTTTCCTACCAGAGTGGAAAAGGATACCCGTTAATCGAGAACTAGGGCTTGGCTATGCGCGCCACAGCCGTGATCTACGCTCACCACGCGGGCATCATCGGGGGCGTACTCGTTGCCACAGACCCCAAAAGCCGACCTGAGTGAACCGGCGATGGGCAGGAAGAAGGCACAGGATGCGCAGCGAGCCGGGGCAGCTTCTGAGATGGGAGCACGAGGGCCACGATCGCTCTCATACCAACGACGGGCGACGGCATCGCGACCTTCCGCAGAGAGCACCCGAGCCCGACCTAAACCAAACTCCCAGAGTGCGACTAGATCTAATTCTTCGTCAGCAGGCAAGCCCGCATACCCGGGAACCAATCGTGGATCATCGGCGCGAGTAGGCAGAACATCGCCGATACCAAGATCTCCCGGAAGTACGCGCTTCTCCCACGGAATCCACTCCGGTGCCAACAAAGCATCAGGGCCAGGGATAAGTACGACATCGCAAATAGTGGCTTCGCCATCTTCGAGTTGGGCAACCGTGACTGCCCAACGCCATTGCGTGTATCCAGGCAATGAGGATTCAAAGAGATGCGTGTGGAGTCGATCGTCGTCATCTTCTACCGAGAGGTGCGTGCCGACAAATTCGGCGCCATCGGCTTCAAGGTTTGCGGCAGCGCGAGCTAACTCGATAACTGCAGGTGAGTTGCTCATAAGGGGAGTTTATCGTGACTTAGCGGGCGTCTGTAGCCACTCGTCATGCCAGGACTTGAGCCAGGCGGGAAACTCAAGTAACGAGGAAAGGATGACGTCTGGCCCCTCGAGCGCCAAAACCTCACGCGAGATGGGGCCTGTGGTGACAGCAACGCTGACTGCACCCGCACTTTTGGCGCCGCGTACATCTCCAGGGTGATCACCGACATAAATATCTGCACTCTCGGCTTTTAGTGCGCTCGCCTTTTTCTCTGCGTAAAGGTCACCGACAACAACATCTAATTCAAGGTCTAAGTAATTCACGATCTTCACAACCGCAGCTTCAAGTTTTGCACTCACCACCATGGTGCGACCGCCGAGCGCCCGAATGGCCGCGAGCGCTTCTTGTGCACCCGGAAGGATGGTGGTTTGTGGAATTCCGATCTCACCGTAAATCGCTCTGTACTCCTGGACTAATGGATCCACCAACTCAGCAGGTACCCATTGTCCAAACGAATCCCAGAGTGGAATGCCGACAGTCTTGGCCATTTCTTCAAGAGCAATGTTGAAGCCGTGCCTCTTTAGCACAACGTCCATAGTGGAGGTAATGCCATCGGAAGAATCAACGAGTGTCATATCGAGATCGAAACCGACCATGAAACTCTTAGATGCGTTTGAAGAAGTCCCAGAAATACTCACTGCATCATCCTTTCATAGCAAAGGAGCCCAGAGAAATCTCTGGGCTCCTTTGAGAAGATCGTGGATTAGAAATCCATATCTCCGCCACCGGGCATCGCAGGAGCGGCACCCTTTGGCTCTGGCTTATCAGCAATAACAACCTCAGTGGTGAGGAAGAGTGCTGCGATTGATGCGGCATTCTGAAGAGCAGAGCGTGTGACCTTGACTGGATCGATGATGCCACTCTTGATCATGTCTACATACTCTCCGGTTGCTGCGTTGAGACCGAAGCCAGCTTCGAGATGGCGAACCTTCTCGACGATAACTCCGCCTTCAAGACCAGCGTTAACCGCGATCTGCTTGAGCGGTGCTTCAACAGCGAGCTCAACGATCTTGGCACCGGTTGCTTCGTCGCCTTCAAGCTTGAGCTTGGCGAATGCTGCCTTGGATGCTTGGAGAAGAGCAACGCCACCACCGGCGACGATTCCTTCTTCAACTGCAGCCTTAGCGTTGCGCACTGCATCTTCAATGCGGTGCTTACGCTCCTTGAGTTCTACCTCAGTTGCTGCACCTGCCTTGATAACTGCGACGCCACCAGCAAGCTTTGCGAGACGCTCTTGGAGCTTCTCACGGTCGTAATCTGAATCGCTCTTCTCGATTTCAGCGCGGATTTGGTTAACGCGACCATTGATTTGATCTGCATCTCCAGCGCCTTCAACGATGGTGGTTTCATCCTTAGTAATAACGACCTTGCGGGCGCGACCAAGGAGATCAACCGTGGTTGACTCGAGTTTAAGACCGACCTCTTCAGAGATGACCTGTCCACCGGTGAGAATGGCAATGTCTTGGAGCATCGCCTTGCGACGATCACCAAAGCCTGGTGCCTTCACTGCAACTGAACGGAAAGTTCCGCGAATCTTATTCACTACGAGTGTTGCAAGGGCTTCGCCTTCAACATCTTCAGCGATGATCGCGAGTGGCTTTCCTGATTGCATGATCTTCTCAAGAAGTGGAAGGAGATCCTTCACAGATGTGATCTTTGAGTTTGCGATAAGCACGTAAGCATCTTCGAGAACTGCTTCCATGCGCTCTGGATCGGTGACGAAGTATGGGCTGATATATCCCTTGTCGAAACGCATGCCTTCAGTGAGCTCGAGTTCGAGACCGAAAGTGTTGCTCTCTTCGACAGTGATGACGCCTTCTTTGCCAACCTTGTCCATTGCTTCGGCGATCATTTCGCCGATGGCAGAGTCTGCGGCAGAAATAGAAGCGGTTGATGCAATCTGCTCTTTTGTTTCAACAGCCTTAGCCATTGAGTGAAGTTCAGCTGCTACTGCCTCTACTGCCTTCTCAATTCCGCGCTTGAGTGCCATTGGATTAGCACCTGCAGCAACGTTACGAAGACCTTCGCGCACAAGTGCTTGAGCGAGAACGGTTGCGGTCGTAGTTCCATCGCCAGCGACATCATCTGTCTTCTTGGCAACTTCCTTAACGAGTTCGGCACCGATCTTCTCGTAGGGATCTTCGAGTTCGATTTCCTTAGCGATCGAAACACCGTCGTTGGTGATGGTGGGGGCTCCCCACTTCTTCTCCAACACAACGTTGCGTCCGCGAGGTCCGAGAGTGACCTTCACTGCGTCTGCGAGCTGGTTCATTCCACGCTCGAGACCACGACGCGCCTCTTCATCAAAGGCGATGATCTTGGCCATTCATCTTCCTTCGTACGGGGTCGTTTTCACGACCATGACTGGGTGGCGCCCGCGACGGACGACCTCGTGGGAGGTCTCGCTCCACAGTCTGGGTGGGTTATCACTCTCACCCCGAGAGTGCTACCCATAGATTGGCACTCTCGTACGAGGAGTGCAAATTGTGAACGGCAGAACCCTTAGTTGGCGGCCTTTACAGACTCAGCCTGGGGACCTTTAGCCCCTTGGGTCACATCGAACTCCACGCGCTGACCTTCTTGGAGGGACTTGTAGCCATCCATTTCAATTGCGCTGTAGTGCACGAATACATCTGCGCCACCATCAACGGCGATAAAGCCATAGCCTTTTTCGCCGTTGAACCATTTGACGGTGCCAACTGCCATAACAATCTGCCTTTACTTCATAGGGCCGCAGCTCTTCTGCGACCGGGTGCTACTGGGGCGAACTCAGCATGAGAACGAACCCATAAGAGAAAACCCCAGGCAGGGAAGTTACTTCTCCGAAGTGGGCATGGGGAAGATGGCTGCCAGAAATTATCGTGAAAAAGTGAAAAAAGAGCGCCCAAAATCAGGATATTTGGCGCAAAAGGAAATTACAAAAATCTAGGAAAGACGGCGAGCGGAGCGATCGCGGGTGCGGGCATCGCGCATCCGACGAAGACGCTTGACCAACATGGGATCAGCTTCTAAAGCCTCTGGGCGATCGATCACCGCGTTGAGCAATTCGTAGTAGCGAGCAGGGTTGAGGTCAAAGAGTTCCTTAATGGTGATCTCTTTAGCCCCTGCGTGCTTCCACCAGTGACGTTCAAAATCCAGGATCGCGCGTTCGCGTTCGGAGAGTTCCCCGGTGGTGATTGCCGAAGCTACTTCGCCCACGATGACCCCTTTGCTTACGTACATGTACTGCCTCGGATAGCGCTGAACCCCTCAATAATAGGAGTAAATAACACGGTTGTCATTTATCCCCCACTATCGCCCGGTTTCGCCTATATCTGCAGGTGGGGGGGTCAAGCCAAAGTGGCCAGGATGGTGGCGATATCTTCTTTCGTGGTCCGGGGGTTGACGATGGCAAAACGCAGAATGGTCTCGCCTTGGTGGGTTGAGGGGGTCACAAAGCCGATCTGGTCAGCTAGTAATTGGTCGCTCCACTTTTTGTATTGCTCAGGGCTCCAGCCGATACGGCGAAAAGCCACAATCGAAAGCGAAGGCGGATAGACCACCTCAGTTACCGCACACTCTTCTACTAGCCGCGCCGCATCTCGAGCTACCTCCAACGTGCGCTCTACCGACTCCACATATTTGTCGGTGCCGTGAGAAGCAAGTGAGTACCAAAATGGAAGGCCGCGCGGCCTGCGAGAAAGTTGAATACCAAAGTCAGATGGATTCCACACGTCAGGTTCTTGCAACGATTTGAGATAACCCGCTTCCTGAGTGTGTGCCTGTTTCCCAAGATCAGGATTCTTATAGATGAGTGCACAAGCATCGAATGGTGCGAAGAACCATTTATGCGGATCAACAATAAATGAGTCAGCACGTTCAATTCCGTTGAAAAGTGCACGCGTGCTTGGAGCTGCGAGCGCAGCCGCGCCATATGCACCATCCACATGAAACCAAAGTCCGGCCGCTTCTGCTGCATCAGCGATAGAAGTGAGGTCATCTATCGTGCCTAAGTTCGTGCTCCCTGATGTTGCTACCACCGCAAAGGCGCGCTGATTTCCAGAGAGTGATTTCACCGCTTCTCGTACGGAATCTCCGGTGAGGCGCCCAGAGTCGTCGATTGCGCACTGCACAATGTCTACATCCATGACTCTTGCCGCACTTGCAATAGATGAGTGTGCACTCTCGCTTACGAGTAGCACCCACCGATGATTATTTCCAAATTTTTTGCGAGCTGATTCGCGTGCGGTCACTAACGCGGAGAGATTGCCAATTGTGCCGCCTTGCATAAATACGCCACCACTCGATTCAGGAAAACCAGCAAGGCCCGCAATCCATGCAAGCGCTTGGTTCTCTGCGTAAACCGCACCGGCCCCTTCAAGCCAGGAGCCGCCGTAGATACCACTGGCGCCCACCACTAAATCAAAGAGTGACGAGAGCTCGGTCGGAGCGGTAGGGATGAACGCTAAATAGCGAGGATGATCAGTGGAGATACAAGCCGGCGCAAGTACATCAGTGAAAAGTTTGAGCGCTGCACTACCGCCCAAACCGTGAGCCGTAATTGTTTGGCCCGCCAGCTCGCTTATCTCTTTAAAGGTCTTAGGGTGATCTAGGGCTACCGGATCCATGCGCAATCTCAAATCGACATACGCACCAATTTCATCGGAGATACGTTGCGTCTCGTCATCAAAGATATGCATGAGTTCATTCTGTCAGAAGGATTCAGACTTCCCTCAAAGGGAGCAGATAAAGGAATTACCCCTTGGGAATGGACTCTGCAAAGCGGATGAGATTCTTCGCCATTCCCGGAAAGACGAAACCATGAAAGGGCGCGATGCTCCACCAGTAAAGATGGCCACCAAGCCCGCGTGGAAGAAAGGAAGCTTCTTGACGCAGCGTGCACCGCTCGCCATCTTTTGTGATGGTGAATTCTAGGTGCGCAAGCCCCGGTAGTTTCATCTCCGCAAGAAGGCGTAGTTTTACGCACTCTTCCCGATCCTCTACCCGCCAAAAATCCAGACTCTCACCGACTCGCAAATGATCAGGGTTGCGGCGACCACGACGTAATCCCACACCGCCGACTAGGCGGTCTAGAAATCCTCGCAGGTGCCATGCCCAATCCGACCCGTACCAACCATGAGCGCCACCAATGCGCTCAACCGCTTGCCATACAGCTTCTGGAGACGCAGTTGTAGTCAGGGTGCGCACATCGCTATAAACAGTGGCGCCCGCCCAACTCGGATCAGTGCGCATCGCTTCCCATGGAGAAGCATTGCTCGTGGCATCTGACCATCGTGTGTAAGTGAGCGCTTCGCTGCTCCGCGAAAGTGCGAGCTCGATCGCAGAGTCAACGGAGTGCAAACCACCGGTCGGCGGATTCATGATCTGATGAATGCTCTTACTGGGATCTGCAACCACCTCATTAATGAGCGATCCCACTAACGGTCGCGCGATGGAGGCCGGGACCGGCGTGACAAGTCCTACCCAGAGACTTGAAAGTGCCGGGGACAATACCGGGACCGGAATAATAATGCGCTTACGTAATCCAGCAATCCTTGCGAAGGTGTGCATCATGTCTGCATACGTGAGTACATCGAGGCCACCGATGTCGAAGATGCCACTTACTGGCTCTGCAAGATCTGCGGATTGTGTTAAATAGGAGATAACGTCTCGAATAGCGATGGGATGCGTGCGGTTCTTCACCCACTTCGGTGTCGTCATGATCGGTAAACGTTCGGTGAGGTGGCGAAGCATCTCAAATGATGCCGAACCTGATCCGATGATAATGCCCGCTCGTATTTCGAGCGTAGGGGTTCCGAGAGAAGCTAATGTATTTCCAACCTGCACACGCGACGTGAGGTGCGCACTCGTAGCTCGATCATTTGCAATGCCTCCCAGGTATACGATCTGCTTGATTTCGCATTCGTGCGCAGCATTTGCAAAGACTTTCGCCATCACTTCTTCAGTATTTGCAAAATTCTTTCCTGAATTCAACGAGTGAAGTAGGTAGTAAGCAGTATGAACTCCAGCGAGTGCTCTGCGCAGATCTGAAATATCAAAGGCATCGCCTTCAATCACTTCAACGTGATCGCGCCAAGTGACGTCAGCTATTTTCGCGGCATCTCTGACCAGCACTCGTACTCGGTAATCGGAAGCGACTAGTTCGCGTACTAACCGACCTCCGACATACCCGGTTGCTCCGGTTACCAGGACTAGCCGATTATTCATGCGGTATATCCATTAGTTGGATAATTCTTTCCTCATTTACTTCCCCTGTAACGATCGAAAGGATCTTCCCCGATTTATCGAGCGCCATGGCAGAAACCTGACTCTTTGTTGTGATCCCTGCAGTGCGGCAGAAGTTATCGACGTTGGTGTAAAAAGTCCAGGTGCGCGCTAACACACGAGGAATCTTGATGTGCGCTGCCATACCTCCATCAATACGACGTTGCACAAAAGACCATTTACTCCCCAAGACCGGAAATTCCAAAACAATATTCTTGCCAGTAAAGGTGGGATCAAGCGGAGAGTCTGCAACACCTCGCTCAGCAAGTGCACTGATCCATCGATCGACCGCCGCTTGCTGGTGTTGCATGAACGCTGCGATCACAAATGTGTGCTCGGCTGGTAAATCTGCCGGAATCCTTCGCTTCTCGCCCAACAAGTTTCGTCCATCAATCTGCGGGAGTGAATGGACCATGCCTGCAGGCTACCCCTGGTTAAGGGGGTAGCGCGCGCCGAGTGGTCCTTGCGCAGCCTCAAGCAGAATATTTGCGGTCACTTTGGCCACGAATTGATACGTGCGCTCAGGAACTGCCTTTGTGAGGCCTCGCTCCACCCATTTCATGGTGCCCACCGAAATAGTCCCAGCACCGCTACCGGCAACCGCGTAAATCATCGTGCTCGTGGATTTCTTATCGATTCCACACGTCACAGTTGATGTTGCTAAAGCTTCCCTCGGACCAGTCTTGGCACTCACCGAAGCTACGCGATCTACTTCGGGGCCGATTATTCCCGAATACTGACTCCCCAAAGATGCGCCACTTCCAGCAAAAACAAATGCTTGTGGTTTGCTCACAGTAAAGAGCCCGGTCGCGGGGAAACAGTTGTAACTCTGCCCAGTGAGATCGCCCTCGGGAGCATTCGAGTCCCTAAATCGGACGGTGGGATCCTGCTTCTGCGGATCAGTGGCGGCTGATTTATAGATCTCCATGCGACGATTCGCACCGAGTGGAGATGCTGAGAGCCGCACTCGCCAATATGAAACGTTGGCACCGAAGAAGAGCAAATTTGTTCCAGTATTGCGAGCCTTTATCACCGACGTCCGCTCTTCACTGGTCCAATACTCATCATGTCCGCCCGATACATATGCAGCTGCACCCGTAAGCATTCCGGGATTCGAAGCCACATCTACATCAGTCACATATGACGGATTAATACCGCTTTTATCTGCTGCTACCAAGAGCGGATGAACGTAATTCAAATACTTCCCGCTGCCAAATCCCAAACTGAGCGGGCGATCAAATGAAAGTACGCGAGCGCGATCAACAAATCCCTTTTCCCCGCGGTACGCAGATGCGCCTTTCCACTTGTTATACGCCAAGCTAGTCAGCGTCGGAATCGAAAGCACGACGCGCGACGTGAGATCAGCGTCCCTAATAACTAGTGGCATAAAGGATTCATGTCCACCTGAGGCCACAATCTTGATCAAATAGAAACCTGGATCGAGAATCGAAGTGTCAAGGGAAGCACTTACTTTCCAATGACTCTCACTCATAGAAGTTTTGGGATCGATGCTCTGGGCGCTTTGCTGAATGCACTTCAAAGAATCCGAACGCCAATACTCTTGCGCCTCACTTCCTTCGTAATAGCCCATGCGATAGGCGATGACGGTGAAGTCTCCCTTGGGGCAGGTCACGTAGAGGTCAACTAATTCCCCAGGTAGAACTGAATTAGGAGTGGCAAATCCAGCTGTATCGGAGGAGAAGTTCTTACTATTTATCTTCCAAAGCTCTGCCGATGCTGACGCTTCAGATGAGAAGAATAGATTCTGAGCAAAAAGCGCCATCACGATGAATAAACCGATGCGGCGCATGGTGCGAAAGTATAGTGATCCCTTGTGATTCTTCAGAATCGATATTTCTGTAGCATCCGGAGCATCGAGATTACAAAGAGGAGGGGAGCGCATGGCTAGATCTGAACGTATTGAACAAAATGGCATCAACATCATTAATGAAACCGAACGTCGCGGCAGTGCACGCTCGCTCTTCTGGCCATGGTGTGCGGCCAATGTCTCGCTCCTTGCGCTTTCTTATGGCTCCTTTCTTCTGGGATTTGGTATCTCTTTCTGGCAGGCCACATTTGCCGGGCTAGTCGGAACCGTTCTCTCATTCGCGCTCGTGGGAGTGAGTTCTTTGGCCGGAAAGCGATCTTCGGCTCCAACGATGACGCTCTCCCGTGCCTCATTCGGCGTACGCGGAAATATCGTTCCCGGCATTCTCTCCTATTTGATTTTCGTCGGATGGGAGACGGTGCTCGTAGCACTTGCCACACTTGCTACTAAAACTGTGCTCACTCACTTCACGAGCATTAACGAGAACTTCGCTTACGTGCTCGGTTTTATCATTGCAGCCTCGCTCACCATCTTCGGCGGCGTCCTTGGCTTCAGAGTGATCATGAAGATGCAAATCTGGATTACGTCGGCTACCGCGTTACTCACCATCGGATACATCGCTTTCACTATTGATCATGTTGATTGGCACGCTATTGCCACCATGAAGAATGGAAGCGTCCAAGGGTTTATCGGCGCGATGATTTTCGCCATCACCGGCATTGGTCTTGGGTGGGTCAATAGCGCAGCAGATTACTCAAGATATCTTCCGCGTTCTGTGAGCGGCCGGGGCGTGATCGCTTGGACAATCTTTGGTGCTTCACTCGTTCCCGTCATTCTTGTTATCTATGGCGCACTCTTAGCCGGAAGTAGCAGCGACCTTGCCGGCAAGATAGCCGCTGATCCAATCGGTGCGCTCACCACCTTGCTGCCCACCTGGTACCTGCTCCCCTTTGCAATTGTGGCCATCCTGGGCCTGATTGGCGGGGCAATTCTTGATCTCTACTCATCCGGGATCACCCTCGTCTCACTTGGGGTTCCGATCAAACGTCATCAGGCTGCCAGCGTCGATGGCATAGTGATGCTGCTCGGCACCATTTACATCGTCTGGTTTGCGCCCGATTTCTTCGGACCATTCCAAGGTTTCCTCATCACACTCGGCGTACCTATTGCCGTCTGGTCTGCGATCTTTGTCGCCGATGTCCTCATGCGTCGAAATGACTATGACGAGGTTTCGCTCTTTGATGAAAAGGGGAGATACGGCGCGTGGAATTTCACCAGTATCGGATTGATGGCGCTCGGAACGTTAGTAGGTTGGGGACTAGTAACTAATACTTTCGCTAGCTGGCTCGGCTGGCAGGGTTACTTCCTTTGGATTATCGGCGGAAAGAATGGCCCATGGGCCTATGCCAACATTGGAATCATTGCTGCACTCCTCATTGGCTTCTTAGGCCACGTACTTCTAGGGCGTCGACGAATTAAAACGCAAGAGCGAGATTAGGCAGCATGTCGTTTCTCTATCGAAATTTCTCCTGAGCTTTCAGGAGATCTCAGGTAGACAAGAGAATTTCTCTTAACTATTCGGTGAATGAAGATTTGTTGGAAACGGAGTTTGAGTCCTAACCAGAGGAGGGTTGGAATTAGATCAACGCTGCGTTTTACGAACCACATGGTCGCAGCCGCTGCGAACCATTTAGCAGCTTCCTTGTGCCCAATATTCTGAACACTAGAAATACTGTCTCGTACCGCGCGACGCCCTAGAGCCAACAGCGTCTTATCAGCGAGTAGTTGATGCCCTTGGGCACTCGGATGCATCCGGTCAATATGCCAGATTTCTCGCCTAGCTTTTGCCTCTTCATCTGGCACCTGAATTATCGGCGTGTTCGTAGATGCGCCGACTCGATTGATAAGTTCTGAAAGCTCAAATCGCCGCTCGCCAAGGGCCTCCCGCAACATTCGCGGACCTGGGGCAGTCTTTTTTGGATCGGGAATTTTAAGTAACACCACTTCACTACCGATTATTTTGAGCGAGATCACAACCTTCTCAAGGTGATGTTCAACTTCGGCCGGATTAAACCGCGACCGAAGAATGTCATTTCCGCCGATACTGATGATAGAGATGGTAGGCCTGTAGGCAATCGCCGCTGGAAGTTGATCTTGTGATAATTGTCGGACTCGTGCACCTAGATTTGAAAGATTAAGAAACTTCGCTGCATCGATTTGGTGCGCAACTCGCGCTCCCCATCCCGGACCTATGAAGTTCTTACCAATATCTCCAACTCCAAATGCCACCGAATCTCCAAGCGCAATCACCCGATCATGCGACATCTTCAACCTCCTGTTGAATGTGGTAAATATGGGTCAGGCGACTAACTGTTTTGCTCCAGTCGAACTGCTCTGCTCGGCTGCGCGCCGCCGCCCTGCGGGGTCCTTCTTTACGTGCCAGCATGTCGATGATTGCCCCACTCCACTGCACCACTGAATCTCCGGCGCAGATACCCGCTCCTCCCAAAATCTCTCCAATCGCACTACTCTTTGCAGCCACCACCGGGGTTCCACACGCCAGCGATTCAAGCGCGGCCAATCCGAAGGTTTCAATCGGACCTGGGGCAAGAAGAACATCCACCGATGCCATGATGCGAGCCACCACTGCCCGATCGGAGATAAAGCCCAGAAATGTCACAGGCAAACCGATGGCCGCCTTCTCGAGTTCGCTCCGGAGCGGACCGTCGCCGACGATGACTAAGTGAGCCCTGAGACCTCGACGCCTTAGGTCTCGCAATACTTCAACGGCTCGACGAGGATGCTTCTCGCGAGAGAGTCGGCTGCATAAGAGCAGTAAGGGTATTGCTTCGAAGTTTTCTTTCCAGAGGTCGTCGCGTTTCCACGGAGCAAAGAGCCCGAGATCAACGCCAAGCGGAACCAAATACGGCTCAACTCCTATTCTCCTGAACTCCCCACCGGCATATTCCGTTGTAGAAATAACATGATCCACAAGGCGAGCGCTGCGTGCATTCCACATGTCAGCGATCTTTTCCCACCGCTTTGCGCTACCAGGGAGGAAGGAGGCGAGCACACCATCGACTCTTTCATGCGCCCACATTGATACGACACCACCTCGCTCACGTTGAGCTTTGGCAAGTCTAAGAAGCGAAGTTCTGTCAGAAATTTCTAACACGTCTGGGGCAAAGGCCTCGATGAGTTTAGCCACTCTCCGTCTTCGCAGAATGAAACGATAACCACCACTGAAGGGTACGACCGGCGATGCGATTTCATAAAGATGGCCAAAGTCGGTTTTCGTACACGAATCTTTTGCTCCTGGGACGATAAGCGTCGTGTGATGACCCTGCTTGGAGTACTCCGCCGCTACGGCATTCATCGCGGTACGTAATCCTCCGCTTTTGGGACCATAGAAATTTGCAATGTGCACGACGGTGGCCATTAGGCGACCGCCATGCGTTTAGCAGCGGCCATTGAAATCACATTCTCATAGTGATCGAGAAGTTCGCTGTTAACCGAGTGCCAAGTTCTAGATTCCACCGAACGTAACCCTGCAAGACTCAGATTTCGACTCAAGGATTCATTGCTGAGTGCCAACTCAACATTCTGTACCAATTGATCGTCTTTGCCAGCCTGGTATAAAAATCCAGTGACGCCATGTTTAATTAAATCCTTAGGCCCACCTACCGCGGGTGCGATAACCGTAACGCCAGAGGCCATGCCTTCTTGAATTACCTGGCAGAAGGTCTCCTTCTCGCCTGGTGCCACCAAGATGTCTAGCGAAGCCATCGCCTCTCCCAGTTTGGCTCCGTGAAGCGCACCCGTGAAGATGGCTCTCGGCATCAGCCGTTGTAAGGTGGACCGCTCCGATCCCTCGCCTACAACAACCACCTGTGTATGTGGAAGTTTGTCGAGCAATGCAAGTTTGTGAACATTCTTTTCCGGGGCGAGCCTGCCCACAAAACCAATCACCCGAGTCCCTACTCCTGCGCCCCAAGCAGTACGTAGCTCTTCCGAGCGGTGTTCCGGTGAAAAGATTGAATGGTCGACCCCTCGAGTCCAACGAGAAATGTTGGCGACACCGAGGCCTCGGAGATAGTTATCCATATCACCGCACGGAACTAGATTTAGGTCCACCATGCGATGAATTCGGCCTACCCATGCATCTGCCGCACGAATTGCAAATGCCAATCCATAGTGGACAGCAAATCCGGCGACGTCAGTTTGAAATACCGCAACAGTTGGCACGCCTTCTTGGCGAGCAGCCTTAATTGCTCTCTCACCAAGAATAAATGGCGAGGCAAGGTGTACCACATCTGGTTTGAAACTCCGGATAACTCGAGCAATCTGACTGGTGCTCACGAAAGCGACATCGGTATCTTGTATCCCTGGAACGACCACTGAGGCAGTCCGCATAATAGGAATCCCCTCAAACGTCTTCACTGCCCCTGGGCCAGGGGCCAGGATGAGCACATCGTGACCCAAAGATTTGAGAAATCGTGAAACTCTCATGACGGTATTCACTACGCCATTCGTGCGAGGCAAAAATGACTCGGCGACAATAAGGATTCGCATGTATATAGAAGAGCAAGACTGTGTTCGCAATTGCTGTCCAATAGATGGATCAAATTTGAACTTAAGGTTAACAAATGTGATTAGTCATGCTTTTGGCGGATCAATGCGTACCTCGCCTCTACCCTAAGAGTATGAGATCAGCCGCGTTCTTCGATTTAGACAATACCGTGATACGTGGTTCTTCATTATTTCATTTCGCCCGACGGCTTGTAGGGCAAGGATTTCTCAACCGTCGAGACTTGGCTCGCTTCGCACTACGTGAGTTCAAGTATGTATGGAGCAAGACCGAATCAAAGTCAACCACTCGATTTGTCTCAGACAGGGCGTTGAATATCGTCGCTGGTTATAGCGCCACCGAGATGGAGTTCCTTTGCGACCGCGTCGTCTTAGATTTTCTCGATCAAGTACTTATTCCTGAATCAGTTGAGCGAATCAAGCGACATCAAAAGGAAGGGCAGAGCACCTGGCTGGTGACTGCCAGTCCCATAGAGATGGCACTACCGATTGCCAATAAATTAGGCATGTCGGGCGCACTCGCCACGTTGCCGGAAGTTCGAGATGGTGTGTACACCGGTTTCTTGCAAGGTGGGCTTATGCGTGGGCCGATGAAAGCTGAGGCAATCAGGAGACTCGCTGAGAGGGAGAATTTTGACCTTGATGCCAGCTATGCATATTCGGATTCAATCAACGATCTCCCTATGCTCGCGATGGTAGGAAAGGCATCAGTTGTCAATGCCAATAAGGAGCTCAAAAGAATTGCTCTGAAGAATAATTGGGGTGTCATTACTACTAATTCTTACGATCCATCACACTCGCTCCCCAGCATGCTTACAGACGTACTTTCTCACGAAGCGCATCCTTGGACACGAAGTTCCATCAAAGCGAATTCCGACTACTTAGGAGTTCAGCAGTCCAAGCACTATTGATTTGTTCGGATCAATCAATTCGAAGTGTCCAATGCGGGGATGCTCCTGGTATTTAACCTGTGGTTGATGCATTGCGAATTTACGATTCATCTCTACCGGAACTCGGATATCGCAATCTCCTTGTACAACGAGTACTTCTACATCTCCATACTCGAGATACATCGGATCTAAATCTGTTCTCGTGCTAGCTGGGCATCCGAGGAAATCAGTTGCTGCGCCTTCATCGAGGTGAAGATCCTCCGTCATTTGCAGATCAGAGACCGGAGCCAGGGCTACTACCTTTCTTACCTTCGAAACGTTGGCAGCCGCCCAGAGCGCTAAATGTCCACCAGCCGAATGACCAATAAGTGTTACTGATTCTGCCGGAATCGCGGCGATAGCCGCCGCCACATCGGCCACCATGGCATCGGGATTACCGGGTATGCGGCGATACTCCAATGAAATGACAAAGTAGCCCGCGTCAGCGAGGGCGCCTGCTAATGGGCGAGCGTGCACGCGATCATATTGCGGTCGCCAGTAACCGCCATGGATGAGCACCAGTGCAGGTGATTTTGGCGAACCAAAGATATCTGCGATCTGCGAGGGGTCTTCGCCGTACACCAATGTGGAATCAGGTTGGCGCGTGGGGAGTTCAAATACTGATCGATCCTCACTCATGATTTGAGTCTGAAGCGTTGAAGTTTTCCCGTTGTAGTTTTAGGTAGCGTTTCCACAAATTCTAAAACCCTAGGATATTTAAAAGGCACGATGGTCTCTTTAACGTGATCTTGCAGTTCTTTGCGCAGTTGATCACTCCCCGCAAACTCACTCTTCAAGACGACGTACGCAGCGACCACCATTCCGCGCTCTTCGTCGGGCACACCCACCACAGCGCACTCAGCTACAGATGGATGGAGCAGTAGCGCATTTTCAACTTCAGGCGCGGCCACGTTGTAGCCACTCGAAATAATCATGTCATCCGACCGAGATTGGTATTGAAAGTAACCGTTCGAATGTTTGATGTAGAGATCGCCGGTGAGATTCCAGCCCCCTTCAACATAATTGCGCTGGCGGTCATCATGTAGGTAGCGACATCCAGTTGGCCCTTTGACTGCCAGGCGTCCTATCTCGCCGTCCGCCACTACGCGCAACTCCTCATCGACAACTATCGCCTCGTAGCCTGGCACCACTTTTCCGGTCATTCCCGGAATGATTTCATCGCCTGCTGCCGAGATAAAGATATGCAGCATCTCGGTAGCGCCGATGCCATCAATAATGCGGATGCCTGTTGCGCGATTCCACGCTTCCCACGTGCTCTTCGGTAGATGTTCTCCCGCAGAGACGCAGGTGTGCAGCGACGGAAACGACTTCTCTTCTAAGTGAGAGAGCATCGCTCGGTATGCGGTGGGAGCCGTAAAGAGCGTGGTGACTCGATGTTTCGCGATTTGCTCCAGCAAGACCGGCGGTGGTGCTCCCTCGAGAAGCACACTGGTTGCCCCAACCCGGAAAGGAAAGATCACCAGGGCGCCGAGGCCAAAGGTAAATGCGAGCGGAGGCGAACCGGCGAAGATATCTGCACTGGAAGGCCGCAACACATGGGCCGAAAACGTATCTGCAATTGCCAAAATGTCTCGATGGAAGTGCATCGTCGCTTTAGGCAGACCGGTTGACCCTGACGTGAAAGCCAGCAGGCTTACATCGTCAGAGGAGGTATCACATGGTGTGTGCTCACCTGCATGAGTTGCCGCGATCTGCAGGAGATCATCAGCATCCCCCGCGCCGTAAACAAAAGTTTTGCCCTTGAAGTGCGTGACCGCATTCCAATCCTCGGTAAAGCGATGATCCACACAAGCAAATTGCACTGAGGCAATATCAACGATCTTTTCTAATTCACCAGTGCGTTGTAAATGGATCGTCGTAACCACCACAGCGCCGATGCGAAGCAAGGCAAACCAGATCGCCACTACCGATGCGTTGTTGGGACCGCGTAAAAGGACGCGATTGCCCGCTTGTACTCCCGCGCTTTCAAAGTACCGGGCTAATGCTTTAACTTGATCGAGTAATGCTCCGTATGTGACTTCACCCTCCGGAGCGATGAGTGCGATCTTCTCCCGACCCACTAAATCAATGGTGCGATCAAGCAATTCCACGCTGGCGTTGAGTCGTTGCGGATAGGCAGGAATATTGATCAGCTCAGGCCAAAGATCCAGCGGAGGCAAATTGTCGCGCGTGAAGGTATCGATATGAGCAGAGCGAATCATCTCTCTAGAGAACCTTCGCTCCAGAAGTACTCACCTTTGTGAACTCCCCACTCGCCACCAAATCACGCAGACGGGCAAATCCATCCCACACTTCGACATAGGAAGTGGGAAGCGGAGAGATCGCTAAGCGGATGGCGTTTGGATTTCTGAAATCGGGGATCACTTTCGCCAAAGTGCGCATAGCAACCGATATTTGGAATGCATCTGGATGAAGCAGTGAGACGTGGCCACCGCGTCGCGAGGGGTCCCGTGGAGTCCCTAATTCAAAACCTAGTTCGCGCAGCCAGCCGTCAAAAAGGGCAATCATCATTTCGGTTCCCTTGGCGCACTTGGCTTCAATCGCCGCGATACCAGCCTCTTCCATCATGCCGAATGAAGATTGGATGCTGCGTAATCCAAAGATAGGAGGTGTGGCAATTTGAAATCCCTTGATGCCATCAGCGCGATCAAACTTAGGTCCCATTCCGAATTGATTCGCTTGCGCAAACCATCCCTGGATAGGTACTTGCAACTCCGATTGCATTTTCTTACTGACATAGAGCCAGCCAGGTGCTCCAGGCCCAGCATTTCCATATTTGTAAGTACAACCCACTGAAATATCAACGCCATCTGCATCATAATTCATCGCAACCGATCCCACAGAGTGCGAAGCATCCCAGAGTGCAATAGCACCACACGAATGAATTAACTCCGTAAGTTCTCTGACATTGTTGCGAGCGCCTGCGCGATATTGCACGACCTGGAAAGTTACGAGTGCCACGTCGTCATTGAGTAATGGCTTTAACTTTTCTGAAGTGATGAGCTCATCATCCGAGTTTGGGATGATGACGAGATTCAAACCGTGCTCTTTCGCTAATCCTTGCAAGATATAGCGGTCGGTCGGAAAGTTTGACTCGTCAGTGATCACCGTAGTTCTACCTGGCCGCGCCTTAATTGCCGCGGTAGCCAGTTGGTAGAAATTCACTGAGGTTGTATCGGTGGCAAGTACCTGGCCGGCAGCGGCACCTAAAGCTGCGCGGCCGATCAAGTCGCCAGTACTTTGGGATTCGTCTAACCAGTGATGCCAGCCATCAACAACTTCGCCTCCCCACTCTTTCAGCATTAATTCGTTGATGACGTCGATGGTATGAAGTGGAAGGCGTCCGAGTGAGTTGCCGTCGAGATAGCAGACTTCAGGATCGGCAATGTAAAAGCGCTCACGAAAATGCGCCAACGAATCTTCGCGATCTAAATGCTCCGCGTAACTACGTTCCAGGGCAGACATGGGCGCAAGCGTATCTGAGGTTTCGCCATATGGAGTAGGAAGGAAAAGTGGGGCCGACCAGGGGACTCGAACCCCTAACCCCCGCATTACAAGTGCGGTGCGCTACCAATTGCGCCAGGTCGGCTTGGTCCAGAAACTGGACACGGTGTACAACGGGGTAAGTATGTCATCGGATGCCAACGAGGTGAAATCTGGCTACCGGCGGAGTGTCTCCGAAGGTAATTCTCCGAAACGATCGTGATAGGTCTTAGCAAAGCGCCCCAAGTGCGTGAAGCCCCACGAGAAGGCAATATCGGCGATCGAGGTGCTCTGGGCTCGCTCCGAAAGCAAGTCCTCACGTACTCGATTCAGTCGCACATCTCGCAAGTACTCGGTAGGACTCATACCCACATATCTCTTGAAGCCATCTTGCAAACTGCGAATACTCACGCCAGCAACGCGCGCCATGTCAGTGACGGTGAGCGGCTCTTGTGGTGATGCTTCGCAAGCTTGAATCGCCATGCGCACACTTCGAGGTGCTGCTGGTTCTACACGGCTTCCGATGGAATCGCTGTAATTATGGCGTTGCGAGAGTAACAAACCGCTAATGATCAAATCTTGGAATTGATCGCGCACTCCCGCGTGCATTGTGAGCCCGCCGCGATCAACATCTGTGACAAGTGTGTCGACCAATGTGCGCCAACTGCGCGCTTGCGGAGTGGTGAGATCCATTCCCAAATCAAATCTGACGGGCGCCTGGAGTTCACGACCAATCAAATCTTCAAGTCGTTCTTCCAATGTAATACGGCTGATGTACACAAGTAGTTGCGGATTTCCTGTATGCCACACCATGTCGAGTTTCTCGAGTGGATTAGGAATCGATGCCAACGAGGTATCTGAATGGATGCTCTCTTTTCCGGAATGAATTTCGGCGCTACCAGCGAGTGGCATTTGAATAAGGTAGAAGGAGTGCAACTCTCCTGGGGTGATATGAACATCTGCGCCGTAATCCAAGTAATTGAGAGTCACGTCGCCGAGAGTTACTCGGTTATGTACGGTGTCTAGTTTTTGATCAGCAGAAGTAGTGGTCAATCCATGCGGGCAGAAGACTCGCGCTACTTGCTCGCGCGCTTCATCAAGGTTTTGGGTACGGAAGAGATTATGTTCGCGCAGTAGCTCAGCGACGGCAGCCATGTCCCCACTCCTTCCTAGACAGGTGCTCCAGTTTGCCCTGCTCAGAATGGGTGTCAAGGGGTTAGGCTGGCAAAGAGTGCGCTAGATGGATAGCCCGTGCGTGCCGAGGACACCTGAATCGCACGGGGCTATCTAACGTCTGACTGTTCCCAGAGCCAATCCCAGACCGAAGGAGCCTTATGAGTTCAACCGCCCATCCACTCTCTGGAAAGACCGCAATTGTCACCGGAGGCGGCACCCTCTTTGGAGAGGCCGTGGCTCGCACGCTCGTGGCTGACGGCGCCAAAGTGCTCATCATTGAGATCAATGAAGAGACCGGCGCGGCCGCTGCCAAGAAGAGTGGCGCCACTTTTATACATGCCGACATCACCGACGATGCCGCCATCGAAAGAGTTGTCAGCGATGCCGCGAAGTCTTGGGGCCACATCGACATCCTCGTCAATCTCGCATGCACTTACGATGACGGCGGTGCAGATAGCACCCGTGCCCAGTGGCTCAATACTTTGAACGTAAACGTAGCCAGTACCGCAATGTTGGGGGCTGCAGTACGACCTCACATGGCTAAACAAGGTGGCGGCGCTATCGTGAACCTCACCAGCATTTCATCAAGCGTTGCTCAGATTGGTCGCTGGACTTACCCAGTGAGTAAAGCTGCGATTGTGCAACTCACCAAAAACATGGCTATGGATTATGCACCTGACAAAATTCGCGTTAATTCTGTCTCGCCAGGTTGGACTTGGTCAGCGATCATGGACATGCTCTCCAAGGGCGATCGCGCAAAAACAGATCGAGTCGCTGCCCCTTTCCATCTCACCGGACGCGTGGGAGATCCCGAGGAAGTAGCCAATGTGATCTCCTTCCTTTGCAGCGATAAGGCTTCTGTGGTCACTGGCGCTGATTGGGCTGCCGATGGTGGCTACTCAGCAATGGGTCCCGAGCAAGCGGTACCAGCGATACCACTCCTGATGGAGTAATTAGTAAAAGTAAGAAGAGGGGCTCTCATATGAGAGCCCCTCTTCTTTTCCTCCTTGAAAATTTCTTACTTGATTCCTAGACGCTTGCGAAGCTGTGGACCAATCTTCGCGTAGTTCTTGGGATTGATTGGGAATGACCATTCGTTGAAACGCTTCATCGCGCCAATGCTCAAATTCATATCGTCGAGCAGTTCGTCAATGTTGTGAACCGAGAATGGAATGATGTTTGTTCCACGAGCATGCTTGTTCTCCGTACGCTTCTCCATCCACGCAAGGCGCTTATCAATGTGCTTGAGCATCACATCATGTGGAGGAAGTTTGATGGCACCGGCAAGGTAGCCACCAATCCAGACAGCGCCCATCTCGGCATTCAATTGGCTAAAGAAAGATGAGTTATAGCCATTAAACGCAAGGTTTGGAACATCAAGTGGAAGTAGTTGGCGATAGAGACGGAAGTTCCCGCGCTCATCGTTAATCCGTGCCATCACAGAATCTTCTAGGAATTGGACGCGTTGATGGAAACCGGTACCGCAAATGATGTAATCGGCATCGACGGTCTTACCGTTAGCAAGGTGGACTTTGCCAGCTTCCATGCGCACGATCTCAGTGTCGCGTTCAACCTTGAGGGTTCCTGCTTCGACCTTGTCGAAGAATCCATCTGACGCAAGCGAGACGGTGCTTCGCACAATGGTGTCGAGGCCATTATGTGGATGGAGATCGAGCTTCTCTAACTTAAATTGCCCCTCGATAACACCTTGGACACTACCGAGCATTCCACCACTGACCTTCTTGCCCTTGCCATGCAAGAACTTTTCAAAGCCTTTTAACTCGATATAGGGGAAGAGCGCTTCACCCATGCGTGTAAGTAAGAGCATCTTATAATTAAGCACGTTCTTAAACTTCTTAGGCACCTTCCAAATGATGTGACGCGCAACAATCGTGGTGTTCTTGGCTACACCCACCGTTTCATTTGCCACATCACAAGACGACTTGCCGTAACCAACCACGACAACGTTCTTGCCACGCACATCTTCAAGATTATGGAAGTCCACGGTGTGCATGATCTTTCCGCCAGCTGCCTTGAAGGCGTCCGCGCCTTCCCATGTTGGGACGAAGGGATCGCAGAAGATGCCATTAGCGACAATGAGGTAGTCGAAGTTCTGCGTATTTTCTACACCATTTGATGAAGTGTTGAGTGTCCAAGAACCATCGGCATTCTGCTTTGCGCTCTTCACTTCGGTGTTAAGCGAAATCTTGTTGCCGAACTTGAAGTTATTGACATAGCCAGCCATGTACTTCTGTACTTGCTCACCGGTTGGCCACTCGGGGGTGCCCTTTGGATAGGGATAATCACTCAGCGCATATGTACTGCGCACATTCTGCGTTCCCAAACCGGGGTAACGACGCGAAGTCGTCCACACGCCACCTACTTCGGAGTCTTTCTCAAAAACGTGAACATCATGACCGAACTCGGTCAAAACTTTGGCTGATGCAAGGCCAGCAAAGCCGGCACCCACAATTGCGATCTTCTTACCCATCAAGGACCTCCAAGTACTCCGCTTACGCGGTTCGGGAATCTGCTTAGAGTGAGGGTAGGAAAATTACTTAAGAGTTCTTATCCGCCAGGCGCAGAGGCTATCCATCCCACGCGCGTAATCCCCGCCCTACAATCAAATCATGCGTAATTGGTGGCGGCGAACCCGGAAATCCCTGGTCACCCTGGTGGTCTCCCGGCGCCCCTGGGTTCAGAAGACTCTCGTCACCGCCCTGGCTTCCGGTGTCGCTTGGGAAGTAGGCGACCTCGTCGTAGCCAATGGCGGATTGGTGGCGGCCATCGCGGCGGCCCTCTCCGTGCGGATCTCGCTCCACAAATCTGTCCGTGAAGGCTTTGGTCAAATTTTTGGTACCGCTATTGGTGCGGGCACCGCACTCCTTTCCACCACACTCCTGGGTTTCGGTTTCTTCACAGTTCTGGGGACCGTGGTGTTATGCGCCATCATCTCGCGCGCAATTCACCTTGGAGAGATCGCTAGTTTTAATGTGCCGATTACCGCTCTCATAGTTATCGGGCCAGGGCTCAGTGAGAGTAACGCAATAAGAAGAATGAGCTGCACCCTAATCGGAGTCGGTATTGCCATTGTTTTCTCGTACTTTGCGCATCCCAAAACGCCGGCTGGAAGAACTATTGATCAAATTGGCCGAGTTGGTAGACGAGCATCGGAACTACTTGATCAAATGGCTGCGGGTGTGGCGCACGGTTACACCCAACAAGAGGCCGGCGATTGGTTAGCCAAGGCTCGCTTACTTGTTGAGGAAATTCCTGGGGTGCGTTCGCAAGCCCAGGAGGCTCGCTCATACGCAAAATGGTTCCCTACTGCAGAAGTCGACGAGGCTGAAGATCTCTACTCACGTGGTGTGGCAGCCGAACATACTGTGGTGCAGATTCGTTCAATAGCGCGCACGCTCTTTGACACATCGGTAGATGATGCTGGAATGACAGATGCGACATCACAACAAATTGCTCGCGCACTCGCAAGTGCAAGTGCTGCGATCAAAGATCGCATGAAATCACTCTCCGGTGATGATTCCGCCAGAGATAAAGAAGACATTGCTGATGAATTGCGCGCAGCTGGCTCGGCATTTGTCGACGAGGTCATCGATCAAGTTGATGAAACAGACCCCGACCAATTGGCGCGCACGATCTCGCTCAAGGCAAACATCGACATCATTGCTGATTCTCTCGATCTCTCTTCGCCAGCCATTCGTCATGTTGCATCGCCGGCATCTTCCGATGGAATTTTGGCGGTCTCACCAATTGCTCAGGGAAAGAAAATCCGTCGCCGGATAAAACAGATGGTGCCGAGCTTCCTCAAAAAGTATTTTTAAGGAGCCACGCGTTGTTGGCTGATGGCATAGAGCACGACGCTAGACGCAATTCCGGCGTTGAGAGATTCGGTCGCGCCTGACATCGGGATAGAGAGGATGTAATCACAGGTTTCGCTGACTAAACGACCCAATCCCTTTCCTTCGCTTCCCACCACAACCACAAGCGGATCACTTCCGTTATCGAATTTGGGAAGTGAGACATCCCCATCTGCATCAAGTCCAACGACGAAGCATCCAGCTTCTTTAGCCTCTTCGAGCCAGCGCACCATATTCGTG